>UQGA01000005.1 GCA_900540495.1 uncultured Eubacteriales bacterium
ACAGAGAAAGAAAAATGGCTATACCCCCGGAGTAAATAGTAGTGCAGAAAGTATCATTGAGATTGATGCCGGGAGGGAACTTTCCGAAACTCTCCGCCCCTAACCGCTCCAAACTCCCGTATGGGTCAGCGTTTGGGTCAAGCGCATTGGGCAGAGGGTTAGACAAAAATACCTCTTCCCTATTCACTATAACTTATTCCCTCCAAAAATCCCGGATGGGAACTGTTTTGAGTGAATAGTGAAGAGGTAAGAGGGAATAAGTGAAATCCCGGACGCTGACGCATCCGGGATTTTTGGTTGCGGGGGGAGGACTTGAACCTCCGACCTCCGGGTTATGAGCCCGACGAGCTACCGACTGCTCTACCCCGCGACGCAGACACCCAGAACGGATGTGCAAAGGGTATTATAGCATGCTTCCATAGCATATGTCAAGAAAAATTCCGCCATGCACGGCGATAGGCCCCAATCCCTGCTTTTTCGGTCGTATCATTTGGCTTGAAGACGCGGCGAACAGGGGCGCCTGCTTTCCCGCCCTGTTGCCACCGCTCCAAAACGCCGGACGTCGCATGGCCGGGGCAGCGCCCCCCGCAGCCGGGCGGCTCTCCGCAAAAAAATGGCGGTCGAGGGGAGCGTGTTTACCCTCAGGGGCTGTGCGGCGTGCCCGGCCTGCCCGAAGGGGTCCTGCCAGCCCCGGGCGGCGGCGCATCCCTCCGGACGCGGTGAAACCGATTCGGATGGTGACTGCCATCCCGTGTGCCGGCGGCATGCCGCACAGGCGGACACGGCGTACCCGCACGCAACGGCCGCTCCCGCGCGGCCGGGCGGCTCTCCCGCAGGAAATGGCGGTCGAGGGGAACGTGTTTACCCTCAGGGGCTGTGCGGCGTGCCCGCGCGGCCGGGCCGGGCGGGACGGGTCGCCCCCTGCAGCCGGGCAACGATGCGTTACGGGTCGGCCCGGCAATCCGCGAGGATCTGGCCGATGCGCTCCGTCAGCGCGGCCCGGCCCTCCCCCGTCTCCGCGGAAAACGGCACGGCATACGGCGGCGCGCCCAGCGCCTTGGCCGCTGCGTTGGCCGCCTGCTGGCGGTGGGATCTGGCGAGCTTGTCCGACTTGGTCGCCACAAGCGTGAACGGTACGCCATAATAGAGCAGCCACCGGAACATCTGCCGGTCCTCCTCCGTGGGCGCATGGCGGATGTCGAGCAGCAAAAACAGGTGCGTGACCCGGCCGCTGCCCAGATACGTCTCGATCAGCTCGCCCCAGCTGCGCCGCTCCTCCCGGCTCGCGCGGGCAAAGCCATAGCCCGGCAGATCGACGAGATGAAACGAGCGGTTGAGCAGGAAGAAGTTGATCAACCGCGTTTTGCCCGGCGTTTGCGACGTCCGGGCGAGTTTATGGTTGTTGCAGAGGCTGTTGATGAGGCTCGATTTGCCGACATTGCTCTTGCCCACCACGGCGATCTCGCAGCAGGCGGGGGGCGGATACGGCGTACCCGCCCCCACGCTTGTCAGAAACGTCGCCTGTTTAATGGCAAACGGCTGCATGCCCGGCCTCCTCGCCCTGCAGCACGGCGGCGCCCTCCTGCACCGGCGGCTGCGCCAGCGCGTGCGCCAGCACGTCGCTCGCTTCGTCCACAAACACGATCTCCAGCGCGTCGAGCACCGTCTGCGGCACATCGTGCAGGCTTTCGCGGTTTTTGGCGGGCAGCAGCACGGTCGGAATGTCCGCGCGTACGGCCGCCAATAGCTTTTCACGCAGGCCGCCGATGGGCAGCACATGGCCGCGCAGGGTGATCTCGCCGGTCATGGCCACGCCGGCGCGCACCGGCACGCCCGAAAGCGCGGACGCAAGCGCCGTCATCATCGCAATGCCGGCGGAGGGGCCGTCCTTTGGCACCGCTCCCTCCGGCACATGGATGTGCACATCGATCTTGTCAAAGCAGTCCGGCTCGATGCCGAGCGCCGCCGCATGGGCGCGCACATAGGTCAGCGCCGCCCTGGCGCTCTCCTGCATCACGTCGCCGAGCTGCCCGGTGAGCTGCAGGTTCCCCTTGCCGGGCATGACGCTGACCTCGATCTCCAGCGTCTCGCCGCCAACGGGCGTCCAGGCCAGTCCCGTCACCGCGCCAATGCGCGCCCCCGCCGCAGCCGGCTCGCGCCGGTACTTGACCGGCCCCAGCCACTCGGTGATGCGCGAGAGCGAAAGCTGCACGCGCTGCCGCCCGTCGACCACCTCGCAGGCGGCCTTGCGGCACACGCTGCCGAGCACGCGCTCGAGCTGGCGCACGCCGGCCTCGCGGGTATACCCCTCGATCAGCCGCGCCAGGCACCGGTCGTCCACGCGCAGATTGCTGCGCTTGAGCCCGTTTTTCTCCATCTGCCGCGGCAGCAGATGCCTTCTGGCAATCTCCATCTTCTCGTCGAACAGGTAGCTCGGCACCTCGATCATCTCCATGCGGTCGCGCAACGGCCCGGGAATGTGATCCGCGTCGTTGGCCGTGGTCATGAGCAGGCACTGCGACAGGTCGTACGGCAATTCCAGGAAATGGTCGGTAAAGGTGTTGTTCTGCGCGCTGTCGAGCACTTCGAGCATGGCTGCCGACGGATCGCCGTGGATGTCATAGGCGAGCTTGTCGATCTCGTCGAACAGCAGCAACGGGTTGACCGTTCCCGCCTGCCGCATGGCCGCGATCACCCGCCCCGGCTGCGCGCCGATGTACGTGCGCCGGTGGCCGCGAATCTCCGCCTCGTCGCGCACGCCGCCAAGGCTCATGCGCACGAACCGCCGCCCCATGGCCTTTGCAATGGCAGATGCAATGGATGTCTTGCCGACGCCCGGCGGGCCGACCAGGCACAGGATCTGCCCCTGCGGGTTGCCCGTCAGCTTCTGGACGGCCAGCATCTCAAGAATCCGCTTCTTGATCGGCTCCATGCCGTAATGATCTGCGTCGAGCACGGCGCGCGCGTTGGCAAGGTCGAGATTGTCCTCCGTACGCTCGGTCCACGGCAGATCGAGAATGCACTCGATATACGCCTGCGCCATCGGCTGTTCGTGCGACCCGCGCGGCAGGGCGGCCAGCCGGTCGATCTCCTTCTCCAGTTTGGCGCGCACCGTCTCCGGCAGCGCCTTCTGCTCCATGCGGGCACGATACTCCGCCGCATCGTCCTCCTCGCCGCCAAGCTCCTCCTGCACGGCCCGCAACTGCTCGCGCAGCACGAACTCGCGCTGGTTCTGCTCCACCGCTTCCTTGACCTTGCCGGCGATGCGGCGCTCCATCTGCATGATCTCCATTTCCTTACGGATGAGCGTGAGCAGCGACAACGCCCGCACCTCCGCGTCCGGCTCCTCCAGCAGCGCCTGTTTGTCCTCCAGCCGCACGGCGACATTCCGGCCGATCGCGTCGGTAAACGCGCCGAAGCCCTGCGTTTGCAGCACGTTGTCGCGCTGTTCGGTGGTCAGGCGGTTCTGCATCTCCGCAAACGCGCTGAACGCCGCCCCCAGGCTGCGGCGCAGCGCCTCGGCCATCGCGTCCTCCGGCTCATGCTCGGCCGGATACGAAACCTCCGCAAGGAAACACGGGGACGACTGCACCATCTCCTCGATGCGCGCGCGCGCCACGCCCGTCACGAGCAGCCGGATCGTATCGCCCTGGATGCGGAACACCTGCCGGATACGGCATACCGTGCCGACGGACGCAAAGTCCGCCGGCTGTACGTCCACCAGCTTGGGGTCCGCCTGCGCGCAGAACATGGCCAGCCCGTCGGACGAGAGCGCCTGTTCGATGGCGCTGAGCGTTTTCTTTCTTCCTATGTCGCAATGGATTACCTCGCCCGGCAGCACGGCAAGCCCGCGCAGCGGCACGACCGGAACCCTCGATTTTTCCAACGTCATGTGTATCACTCCTTCGAGACGCGGCCATATCGGCAGCCGCATCCCTGTATATAGTATAATGGCTGTCACCCGTTTGTGCAAACGGTGAACGTTGCCAATTCGTGTTTTTCTTGCGGCATTATTTTGACATTTTGCGGCCGGGCCGTCACCCGCCGCGAAAAACGGCCGGTGGCGCGCAAGGGTTCATGAAACATTCAAAGCCTTGTCATGCCCCTGTCACATCCACCCGCCATACTGATATCATGTCCATCCTTCTGCATGAAAGGAAGTGCTTTGCCGCATGAGAAGAATGCTTGCCGCCGCAGCCGCTCTGCTGCTGTCGCTGTGCGGCTGCGTCCGCAATCCGGCGCCCGTCGCCACCCCGTCGCCAACCCCGTCGCCCACGGCCCGGCAGGAGGCAGATCCGCTGTCCCTGCTCACCGGCGCGTACCTGATAGAGGGTGGGGCGGAAACGCTCGAAAGCGGCAGCTATGACAGTTCCCTCGCCGATGAAGCCGCCGTCCTCGTGTGCGGCGGCACGCTCACAGGCACCTCCATACAGATCGACAAGACCGGCGATACCGGCGATGCGGCCGATGCGCTCGCCTACGGGTACAACGCCGCCATAACCGTGTGCAGCCTTGGCAGCGCCGCGCTGGAGGACGCGCTGCTCGTCACCAACGGGCTGGGCGCCGCCGGCGTGTTCGTTTCCGGCGAAGGCTCCTCGGCCACGCTCACCGGCGGCCTGCTGTCCACCGCCGGCGACGATTCGCCCGGCGTCGTGGCCTCGGACGGCGCCTCGGTCGCGCTCGAAAGCGCCGAGGTGCTCGCCGACGGCGCGGGCTCGCCGGGCCTGCTGGTACGCGGCGGCGCTTCGCTCACGGCCGCCGGCACGCGCTGCAAGGCGTCTTCGGATGCGTGCCTGTCGCTTGACGGCGCCAGCGCCACGCTGACCAACTGCACGATGATCGGCGCCGGCCTGACGCTCGGCGGCGGCGCCACCCTCCGGATGGAGGGCGGTTCGCTGGCCGCCGCCTCCGGCGATGCGCTGCTGCGCGCCGTAAGCGACGCCTCGCTCTCCCTCGTCGGCGTGGCGCTCGAACTCCCGTCCGGCGGCGCCCTGCTGCGCGTCGACGGGGGCACGCTCGCGCTGCTGTGCGATTACCAGTCGCTCTCCGGCACGCTGCTGTGCGGCGCGGATGCGGCGCTCACGCTTACGCTGCAGAACAACAGCTCCTACACCGGCAGCCTGCCCGTCGAGTCGCGCCTGCCGGTCACGTTCACCCTTGACGCAACGAGCCACTGGTTCGTCACGGGCGATTCCTTCCTCATGGCGCTTGCCGACACGGATGCGGCGCTGCAAAACATCGAAAGCAACGGCTTCACCGTGTACTACGACGCCGCCATCGCGACCAACGCCTGGCTCGGCGGAGAGACGCACGCCCTGCCCGGCGGCGGCTCGCTCACGCCGCTGGACTGACGGCAGGGCGGGTTCCCGCTTTCTCCGTGAAATAAGGGCCAAAAGCGCAACGCCCGCGCCCGCCAAAGCGCGGGCCGGGCGGGCGGCGGGCGGTACATTTCCTAAAGCATTTCTTAAAATTGTATTAAATTATAAATACACCTTGACAGAACCTGGCCGGGGCGCTAAAATTGTATTAACAATTTGATACGGAAAGGAGCGATGGCATGGCGATACGGTTTGCGTCGGACCGACCGATTTATCTGCAGTTTGCGCAGCATGTTGCCGAAGGAATCCTGTCCGGCCTGTATGCGCCGGGCGAGCGGCTGCCGAGCGTGCGGGAGTTTGCCGAACAATACACGGTCAACCCGAACACGGTCCAGCGCTCGCTGTGCGAACTGGAAGCGCAGGGACTGGTATCCGCCACGCGCGGCAGCGGCTGGTACGTCACGCAGGAATCCGCGCAGATCGAGCTGGCGCGCGCACGCGAGGCGGGCGATTGCGTCCAGCGGTTTCTTTCGGATATGCGGCGCCTTGGCTTTACCGCAGAGCAGGCGGCCGCACTGCTGAAGCGAACATTGGAACACGAAGACAAAGAGGGAGGGGAAGCCATTGGAAACCATAATGACCTGTGACCATTTGAGCAAAGCGTACGGGTATACGCGCGCGCTGCACGACGTAAATCTCGGCCTGCCGCGCGGCAAAATCGTGGGGTTGCTCGGCCCCAACGGCAGCGGCAAGACCACGCTGCTCAAGCTGCTGGCGGGGCTGCTCGAGCCCACCGACGGCATCATCCGCATCGCGGGGATGCCCGTGGGGCAGCAGACCAAGGCGCTCGTTTCGTTCCTGCCGGAGCGCACCTATCTTTCGATGGGGATGCGGGTAGCGGAGTGCCTGGACTATTTCTGCGACTTTTATGCCGATTTTGACCGCCCGCGCGCCGAACAGATGCTGGCGGCGCTGCAGGTGTCGCCCGACGCGCGCATGCGCACCCTGTCCAAGGGCACGCGCGAAAAGGTGCAGCTCGTGCTGGTCATGGCCCGGCGCGCCGCGCTGTACCTGCTCGACGAGCCGATCGGCGGCGTAGACCCGGCCGCGCGCGACTTCATCCTCAGCACGATCGTCGGCAACTTCCACGAGGATGCGACGGTGCTCATCTCCACGCATCTGATCTATGATGTGGAAAAGGTGCTCGACGAAGTGATCTTCCTGCAAAACGGGCAGATCGTAATGTACAACTCGGTGGACAACATTCGGCAGGAGCAGGGCAAGTCCATCGACGAGCTGTTCCGGGAGGTGTTCAGATGTTAGGCAAGCTGTTCAAACACGATATGCGCGCCCTCGCCAAGTCGCTGGCCTGGGTGCAGCTCGGGGTGGTCGGTCTCTCCGTCCTGGCGACCATGGTGACAGCCATCGAGATCCGCATCGGCCGGGCGTCGTACGAAAGCGCCTTGAGCAACCCGGCTCTGTTCGCCGTGTTCAGCATGATGCAGATTCTGACCGTCCTCGGGATCGGCGCGTCCTTCCTGCTTGTGCTGTTCTTCATCTGCCGCCATTTCTACCGCAACCTGTTTTGCGACGAAGGGTACCTGACGCACACGCTGCCGGTCTCGCCGGCCTCGCTGCTCTGGTCCAAGGTGCTCGCCGGTTTCGTATGGGAACTGATCAGCTTTTTCGTCGTGCTGCTGTCCGTCCTGTTCTTCCTGACGTGCGGCACGTCGCCGGACACGCTGTTCAACCCGGAGCCATACCGGGTCATCGGTGAAATCCTCTCGCTGGAGTTCCCGCAGGAAGCGTGGAGGCTTGTGGCGCCGTTTGTGCTGTATGCGCTCTTCGCCGTGCTGTCGGCGCTGCTGCAGCTCTACCTTGCGCTGACCATTGGCTGCGCCATCGGTCGCAGGCACCGGGTCGCCATTGCGATCGGTTTTTACATTGTCATCGCCTTCGTCATCGGCATCGTCAACGCCGTGTTCAGCATCCCGGTGCTGATCGCCAACGTCTTCTCCTTCTCGCTGTATCCGCAAGCGGCCGCGATGGAGACGGCTCTGGTCAACTCGTTCAGCGGGGCGCTCTGGTGGCAGACCGCCATCTATGCCGCTTTTGCCACCGTGTTCTTCCTGACGGCGGAATATCTGATGCGCAAAAAACTGAACCTGCAATGATCCCTGCGGCGCTGCCGCCGGCCGGGTTGGGCAACGCCCCCCGGCCGTTTTCCGCCCCCGGCCGCGCGTCCTCCGCCACGGGGGCGGCCGCAGTGTGCGGCCCTCCACGCCGTCCCGCCACAACGGGATGGCGCCGCTCCACGCCCGCAGCGTGCGGCCGGGAGTAGTGCGCCGCAGCGGCTTATGGTATAATGAGACAACCATTCGAATCTTGGGAGGCGAATCATGACGCTGTATCGCAACGCGCTCGTCTATCTGGATGATTTTCGTTTCCATTACACCGGGTTTTGCGTGGAAAACGGCCGGTTTGCCGCCATCGGCGACCCGGCTGGCGACGCGGTGGACCTGGCCGGAGCGTATGTGCTGCCCGGCCTTGTGGATATCCATACGCACGGCAATTCCGGCGTGGATTTCTCCGACGCGAACGACGACGGGCTGCGCCGGATGGCTGCCTATCTGGCGAAAAACGGCGTTACCTCGTTCTGCCCCACGTCCATGACGCTGCCGGAGCCGGCGCTGCAGGCCGCGTTTGCAACGGCGCGGCGGTTTGTACAGGCGCCGCCGCCCGGCACGGCGCGGTTGCTGGGCATCCACATGGAGGGGCCGTTTTTCTCCGCCGCCAAATGCGGCGCGCAGAATCCGGCGCACCTGCGCGAGCCGGACATCGCGCTGCTGCGCCGGTTGTGCGACGGTTGCGGGGATCTGGTGCGGCTGATCGACGTGGCGCCGGAGTTGCCCGGCGCGCTGTCCTTCATCGGGGAAGCTAAGGCGATCGGCACGGTCTCGGTGGCGCACACCGCCGCCGGGTACGAGCAGGCGCGCGCCGCCTTCGACGCCGGCGCGACGCATGTGACGCACCTGTTCAACGCCATGCCGCCCCTGCTGCACCGCGAGCCGGGCGTGATCGGCGCGGCCGCCGAAAACCCGGCCGTCTGTGCGGAACTGATTGGCGACGGCCTGCACGTGCACGAGAGCGCCGTGCGCGCCGCCTTCCGGCTGTTCGGCGCCTCGCGCATCTGTCTCATCAGCGACGCGCTCTCCGTGTGCGGCATGCCGGACGGCGCCTATCACCTCGGCGATCAGCCCGTGTTCCTCTCCGGCGGCATCGCCCGCCTCTCAAACGGCACCATCGCGGGCGCCGCCTCCAACCTGTTGCAGAACGTGCAGAACCTCGTCCGCTTCGGCATTCCCGTCGAGGACGCCGTGCGCGCCGCCACCTTTAACCCGGCGCGCGCCGTGCATGCCGAGTGCGAGGCCGGGGCCATCGCCGTCGGCCGCAAGGCGGATTTCGTGGTGTGCGCGCCGGATCTTTCCCTGCGCCGCGTATATCTCGGCGGCAGCGCGCTCTGACCCATGTCCATCGCAGCGATGTCGTACGCCGTGCGCCGAACGGGGCGCAAGACCATCGCCGTAGAGGTGTTGCGCGACGGAACCGTGCTCGTGCGCGCGCCGCTGCCGGCAACCGACGCGCAGATCGAGCGGTTTGTATCGCAAAAACGCGAATGGATCGAACGCGCGCAGGCACGCCAGGCGCAGCGGCTGGCGCTGCATCCGGAGCCTTCGCCCGAACAGGTACGGGCCCTGCGGGAGGAGGCCGCGCGCATCCTGCCGGAACGGGTGCGCCGCTTCGCCGCAAGGATGGGCGTTTCTCCCGCCTCGGTGCGCATCACCGCCGCGCGCACGCGCTTTGGCAGCTGCAGCCCGCAAAATGGGCTGTGCTTCTCCCTCTATCTGATGCAGTACCCGCGGGAGGCCGTGGACTATGTGGTGGTGCACGAGCTTGCCCACATCCTCCACAAAAACCACGGTCCGGCGTTTCACGCATGCGTCGCCGCCATGCTGCCGGATCATCGCGCGCGCCGCGCCCTGCTGCGGCGATAGGGGGATCGCGCCCGTTGTTGCGCGTTTTCCGCCGAGATCATTCAGGGAAATTCAGAAAATAAGAGGAGCGACATACGCGGCCGCCCCTTTGCTGTCGTTCCGGCCCTGCAAATTTCCCGACGCAAAAGCCTCGGAAATCGTCCAATCCTGTTCCGTCGCTTCATTCAAAAGAAATCCGGAAAGCAGGAGAAGCGGCATGCATGGCCGCCCCTCTGTTTGTCGCTCCGTCCCTGCAAATTCCCCGAAAAAAGCGTCGAAACCGAGAGCGGAGCGAAAGGGAACGTGGGCAAAGCGACGTGGCGCCTGGTCTCAGCCGCCCGCAGCAACCACAACGTGCGCGTGTTCGCGCACGGCAAACGCCGCGAGATACCGTTCCTCCATCGGAATCCAGCGCGCCGCAAACGATTCCCACGCGGCTGCGCCGTCGCGCGCAAGGATGCGCCGCCGCTGTTCATCGGGCGAAACGTCGAAAAACGCGCGCAGATCCGCGTACGCCCCCAGGCGCGGATGGTGGCTGTACGCGCCCTCGACGATGCGCCACGCGCCGGCGGGCACGTCCCGCAGCGCGCCAAACGCCATGGCAGTGCAGTCGAAGCGGCGGTAGCGGAATCCGCCGCCGCCTGCGAGATGCGGCAGCACCTCGGCGGCAAAGCGCTCATAGTGTACGTTTCCGCCCGGCTCGGCCAGCCGTTCGGGCGTGCGCAACGCCGGCGGCAGAAAAAAGTCATCCATATGCGCCACGCCCGCGCCGAGCGCCGCCGCCAGCAGTCCGGCCGCCGTGCTCTTGCCCGCCGCCGCCCGGCCGTCGATGGCGATGACGCGCGCGCCGGAATGGGACGGCAGCGCGGCAAGCGTCTCCAGAACGGGCAACAGCGGCGCATAGAGCGCATCGACGACGCGATAGGCCGGCCGCTCGCGCAGGCGATACGTTTCGCTGTGCCGCGGTACGCCGGCCGGCGGCGTTTCCCGGCGGAAGGCGCGCCATGCCGCCGCGGAAAAGGGCAGTTCTCCGGCTTCGGCCAGCGTCTCCACCGCCGCAAGGCAGGCGGCGTGGACCGCCGTGCCGCCGGCGGGGGGACCCTCCGCCGCCGTATGGGCGAACATGCCCCACAACCAGTCCGCCGGCAGGCCGCGTCCCTTCCACGCGGCGATATCGCAGCGGCAGTACGCGTCGGACAGCGGTTCAAACACGGGCGCGCCGGGCGCGCCGGTGCAACGCGAAAACTCCTCCCCGAGCGCCTGCCGGGCGCGCGCCGGATCATCCAGCAGGTGCGCCGGGCCGAACGCCGCCTGATGGCAGAGCTTGGCCGCATCCTGCGGCGCCATCGCCGGGTGCGCCGCCGCCTGCCGGCGCAGGCAGTCCTGCCAGCCGCTCATCCTCGATCCTCCCCCGCCCCGCGCAGCAGCGCGATCTCGTTTGCATAACCGGCAATCCCCTCCTGCGGCGTTTCCAGAATGAACGGCAGGCAGCAGAGCGCCGGATGCCGCGTCACGGCCAGCAGCGCCGCAAGGCCGATATGCCCCTCGCCGATGCGGGCGTGCCGGTCGCGGCGGCTGCCGAGCGGTTGCAGGCTGTCGTTGAGATGGACGGCGCGCAGGCGGCCGAGGCCCACGACCCGGTCAAACCGGGCGAGCACGCCGTCCAGATCGTTTGCGATATCGTATCCGGCGGCAAAGACGTGGCACGTATCGAGGCATACGCCGAGCCGCGCGTCGCCGCCCGCCGCATCCAGGATCGCGGCGATCTGCTCGAACGTGCTGCCGATCTCGCTGCCCTGCCCGGCCATGGTTTCCACAAGCAGCGCGACATCCGTCGTTGCGGAGGCGGAGAGCGCCTGCCGGAGCAGTGTCCCGCTCAGACGCATGCCCGTTGCGGCTCCCTGCCCGGTATGGCTGCCCGGATGGAGGTTGTACAGCCCGCAGGGCAGCGCCGACAGGCGCGCAAGGTCATCCGCCATGGTCATCTGCGCAAACTCGCGCACGCGCGCATCCGCCGAACAGGGGTTGAGCGTATATGGCGCATGCGCCACCGTGGGCGCAAAGCCGTGTTCGCGCTGCAGCGCGTCAAGCGCCGCCGCATCCGCCGGGTCAATGGCCTTTGCGCGGCTGCCGCGCGGGTTGCGCGTAAAGAACTGGAACGTATCCGCGCCGATGGAGAGCGCGTCGCGCCCCATGGCAAGATAGCCGTTCGAGGGGGACAGATGGCAGCCGATGTGCATGATGGACAAGGTTCTCCTTTCCAGCGCCGCGCAGGCGTGTTATACTAAAAAAGAAGGATACTTTCCCCGGGGAGGCAGCGCATGAAACAGACGGTACTGGTCACCGGCTCGTCCCGCGGCATCGGTCGCGCCATCGCGGAGCGGTTTGCCCGCGCGGGGCACCGCGTGGCGCTGCACTGCCTGACCCGCCGGGCCGAAACGGAGGCGCTGTGCGCCGCGCTCGCGGCGGAGGGTTGCTCCGTCATGGCGGCGCAGGGCGACGTCGCGGACGAGGCGGCGGTTGCCCGCCTGTTCGCCGCCGTGCGCGAGCGGTTCGGGCCGGTGGACGTGCTCGTGAACAACGCGGGCGTCGCGCTACCGCAGCAGCTTCTGACCGACTGCTCCACGGCCGACTGGGACCGCCTGTTCGCGGTCAACGTGCGGGGCGCGTTCCTGTGCTGCCGGGCGGCGTTGCCGGATATGGTGCGCCGGCAGCGCGGCAGCATCGTCAACATTTCCTCGGTCTGGGGCGTCGTCGGCGGCTCGTGCGAAACGCCGTACTCCGCCTCCAAGGCGGCGTTGATCGGCCTCACCCGCGCGCTTGCCAAGGAGGTCGCCCCATCGGGCGTTCGCGTCAACTGCGTCGCGCCCGGCTACATCGAAACGGAGATGAACGCCGCCCTGTCCGAAGCCGATCGGGCCGCCATCCGGCAGGAGACGCCGCTCGGCGTGCCGGGCGCGCCGGAGGACGTGGCTGCGGCGGTCGCGTTCCTCGCGCTGGAGGAAAGCCGGTTCATCACCGGGCAGGTGCTCCGCTGCGACGGCGGCTGGTGCAACTGAAGCGCATCCCCCCTTCGCCGTCATTATAGCTTTCCGCCGCCGCGTTGGCAACCCGGCGCATCCCGCCCTCCTGCAACGCTGCGAGCCGGCATCCGAAACCAGTATCTGTAAGGAAGGAGATCCAACACATGCACTGCACCCGCAAGCTGCAAGACGATCTGATCTGGGTTGGCGGCAACGACCGCCGGCTCGCCCTGTTCGAAAACGTATTCCCCATCCCCCGCGGCGTTTCGTACAACGCGTACGTGCTGCTGGACGAAAAAACCGTGCTGCTCGATACGGTGGACGCAGCCGTGGGCGGGCAGTTCTTTGAAAACCTCGCCCATGCGCTCGACGGCCGGCCGCTCGACTATCTTGTGGTCAACCACATGGAGCCGGACCATTGCGCCACGCTGGAGGAAACGCTCCGCCGCTATCCCGGCGCCAGGCTCGTATGCAACGCCAAGGCGGCGACGATGATCGGCCAGTTCTTCCACCCCGCGCTGGCCGAGGGCGCATTGCTCGTGCGCGAAGGCGACACGCTCTGCACCGGCCGCCACACCCTCGCGTTCGCCATGGCGCCGATGGTACACTGGCCCGAGGCCATGGTCACATACGACACGGTTTCGCATACGCTGTTCTCGGCGGATGCGTTCGGCACGTTCGGCGCCATGCCCGGCTGCGTCTTTGCCGACGAGGTGGCGTTTGCGCGCGACTGGATGGAGGATGCGCGGCGCTACTATACGAACATCGTCGGCAAGTACGGCGCGCAGGTGCAAGCGCTCCTCAAAAAAGCGGCGGCGCTCGACATCGACATGATCTGCCCGCTGCACGGGCCGGTATGGCGCTGCGGCATCGACGGCATCGTCGAAAAGTACGACCGGTGGAGCACCTATACGCCGGAGGAGAACGCGGTGCTGATCGCCTACGCCTCCGTATACGGCGGCACGGAGGCCGCCGCCAATGCGCTGGCCTGCCGCCTGACCGAGCGCGGCGTGAAGAAGGTTGCGATGTACGACGTGTCCGTCACGCACCCGTCGGTGATCGTCGCGGAGGCGTTTCGCTGCAGCCATCTCGTGTTCGCATCCACGACGTACAACGCCGGCATTTTCTGCAACATGGAGACCGTGCTGCACGATCTGGCGGCCCACAACCTGCAGAACCGAAGCGTGGCGTTGATCGAGAACGGCTCGTGGGCGCCGACGGCCGGCGGTCTGATGCGCGGGCTCATCGACGGCATGAAGAACATGCGCCTGATCGGCGAGCCGCTCACGATCCGCTCCCGGCTCAAGGCGGAGCAGGCCGGCGCGCTCGACGCGCTGGCCGACGCCATCGCGGCCGACATGCCGCGCCCCGCCCCCGCAAGCGCACAGAAGATCGACGCGAGCGCGCTGTTCCGCCTGCAGTACGGCCTGTTTGTGCTGACCGCGCGCGACGGGGCCGGGAACCGGGACAACGGCTGCATCATCAACACCGTCACGCAGATCACGAGCAACCCGCAGCGCATCACCATCGCGGTCAACCGCGCGAATTACACGCACGACCTGATCCGGTGTTCCGGAACGTTCAACGTGTCCATCCTCTCGACGGAAGCGCCGTTCAAGCTGTTCCGGCACTTCGGCTTCCAGAGCGGTCGGGACGTGGACAAGTTTGCGGACTTCCCGCACGCGGCGCGCAGCGCCAACGGCCTGCTCTATCTGGACCGGTATGCCTGCGCGTTCCTCTCGGCGCGCGTCATCGCGGAGCAGGAGTACGAGACGCACACCGTGTTCACCGCGGAACTCACCGAGGCGGCCGTGCTTTCGCCCGCCGAACCGGTGACCTACGCCTATTATCACGCGCACATCAAGCCCCAGCCCAAACCGGCCCCGGAAAAGAAGAAGGGCTTCGTCTGCAAGATCTGCGGTTACGTCTACGAGGGCGACACGCTGCCGCCGGACTTCATCTGCCCGATCTGCAAGCACGGGGCGGAGGACTTTGAACCGCTGCCCTGAGAACGGCGAGAATCGACGAAAGGAGAAAGGCCATGAAAAGATACGTCTGCGATGTTTGCGGTTACGTGTACGACGAGGCGCAGGGCGACCCTGACAATGGGATTGCGCCCGGCACGCGCTTTGCGGACCTGCCGGAGGATTACGTCTGCCCGCTCTGCGGCGTCGGCAAGGACCAGTTTTCCGAGGAGGCATAACGCTTCCGCCAGTCGGCGGCCAAAGGCGCGCCCTGCCGGGCGCGCCTTTGCCATGCCCGCAGCGTACAAAAGGGCCGCCGGCCGACCGCCGGCAGCCCCGCGCCGTTCCTGTCCCGGCCGGTTCAACAGCCGACGATCACGGGTTCGCCCGCGCAGCGCAGCCGCCCCTCATAGACCTCCACCGTGCTGCCGTCGATGCGGTTTTCGTAGAACCCGTCCGGCAGGCCGGTCTCGGCTACGACGGGCGCCCCGCGCAGGCTGAACACCCCGACCAGCGCGCCGGCCGCGCCGCGATGCGCGCAGACCAGCGCGTCGCCCGGCAATGCGCGCACCGTATAGCTGCTGTCGGTCATGCGCGGGTCCTTCCTGATGCGGGCAAGCCTCTGCATCAACCCGCAGAGCGCCTCGCCGCCCGCGCGGGATACGACGTCCTTTTCAAACAGATCCGGCCGGTGCGTACACGCGAATTCCTGTCCCGCGTAAAGAAGCGTCAGCCCCTTTTGCAGGTACAGGAACGCCGTCCAGTTGCGCAATGCACGCTCATCCGGGATCAGAAAATGGGCGCGCGGGCGGTCGTGATTCTCAAGAAAGCGGAGCTTCACATAGTTATCGGGATAGAGGCTCTCCTGCCGGTTGAGCGCCTCCGCATAGGCCGCAAGGCTGCCTTCGCCAAGCAGGTAGCGCACCATGTCCTGATACACGTCGTACTCATAGCACAGGTCGAACGCGCGATAGGCCTCGCCATCCGAAAACGCGGGGATGCCCGCCGCGCGATTGGCCGTAATAAACGGCGGCTCGACCGTTTCCGCCAGCCACAGACAGCCCGGCCGCACGGCCTCCACCGCTTCGCGGGCCCGCAGCCAGAAGGAAAGCGGCACGAGCGGCGCCACATCGCAGCGGAAACCGTCCACGATCGCCGCCCATTGCCGGAGCGTTTCGATCTGGTACGCCCAGAGCCCTTCGTTTGCATAGTCGAGGTCGATCACATCCGTCCAATCCCCAATGCGGTTGCCAAACGCGCCGTCGGGCCGGCGGTAGAACCACTCCGGGTGGTGTTGCGCCAGCCAGGAATCCGGCGCGGTATGGTTGTACACCACGTCGATGAGGCACTTCATGCCCAGCCGGTGCGCCTCCTCCACGAGCCGCTCAAAGTCGGCCAGCGTGCCGTAGGCCGGGTCCACGGCACGATAATCCGCGATGGCATAGGGGGAGCCGAGCGTCCCCTTGCGGCCAGCGCGCCCAATGGGATGGATCGGCAGAAACCACAGCAGATCGACCCCCAGCGCCCGGATGCGCTCGAGGTCGCGGCGGACGGCATCAAAGGTGCCCTCCTCGCTGTAATTGCGCACAAAGATGGAGTACATCGTCAGGTTGCGAAGCTGTTTTGAGGTATCGAGCGCCATGGGGATCTCCTTTCCTCGCGGGCGCAGCGCCCGCCGTATGGTCGTTTGTTTGTGACGCCGCCCGGGTTTGTGCGGCGGTTCAGTATTCCTCCGGCAAAAAACGCGCGGCGGCCGCCCCGCGGTCGAACGCGGCGGCAGGGGCGAGCGCCCTGGCCATCGCATGCGGCACCACGGCGCCCGTCGGGGCGTCGGGCGGCAGCAGCGCAAGGCAATCCTTTTCCAGCGCGTCGAGCAGCGCCGCATAGTCCGCCGCCGTGCGCGCCGCCGCTTCGACGGCGTCCCCGCCCGGCGATTCGAGCAGCGCATAGGCGCGCACGCAGGCCCCGTCCGTGAGCGCGACGCAGCCCCCGCCGTCGCTTTCCACCTCCCGCAGGCGCGCGGCCATGTCCGCCGCCGTCCGGCGCTGGCGGGCGGAAAGCCGCCCCGTGGCGGCCGCATAGCAATCCGCCAGCGCCGCCGGATCGGTCCGCCCGGCGGGCAGCGGCGCGCGCACGGCCCGGCCCGTGCCGGGCGCAAGGCGCGCCGCCGAATAGGGCTGAAACCCCAGCGGCAGATAGATCGCCGGATCGACCGGGCGCAGCACCAGCAGCGACGCACCCGCCCGGGCCGCAAGCACCCCGACCTGCGCCATGGTACGGCGCATGAGGCCCTGCCGCTCAAACCCCTCGCGGGTGGATACGCCGGCGACGAGAACCGCATCGGCCCGTTCCGTACCGGCCTCCAGCCGCACCCGCCGGCCGAGCGCCATGCTCAAAAGGCGGCCCTCCCCCGAAAACGCGCCGGCCGAGAGCGCCGGGTCAAACCGTTCCGAAAAATACCAGGCGCAGAACGGCGCGCTGTCGAAAAACCGCGCCTGCCACAGGGCAAGCGCGGCAGGCCGGTCCATTTCGGTCAGCGCGCGGACGGTCGCCGTGATCATACCAGATAGCGCGGGTCCGGCTTGGGCTGGGCCTGCAGCTCGGCGCGCTTCTCCGCATACCCGGGCTTGCCCAGCAGCGCGTAGGTGGCGTTCTTGCCCTCCTCCACCCCGGGCTGGTCAAACGCGTTGATATCCAGCAGCTCGCCGGCAAAGGCTGTGGTCACCTCGAGCAGATACAGCAGCTCGCCCACCGTAAAGGCGTTGACCTCCGGCAGCGTGATCGTATACGAAAGATGCCCGCTCTTCATCACGGCGTAGGCCGTGGCCGACTGCTCGGCATGGATCAGCTCCTCCAGCGTATGGCCGGAGAGGAACGATACGTCCGGGATATCCGCATACCCGCGCCCGATGGGGACGGACGCCCGGTATTGCTTCACGCCCAGGAACCCGATGACCTTGTCGAACGGGCCCTCGGTATACAACTGCACCTGCGAATGCTGATCCGTCACGCCGAGCGCCTTTACGGGCGTCTGCCCCGCATGCACGACGCTGCCGTCGCGCCCGAACCGCTTGCCGAGGGATTCCGCCCAGAGCTGGGCGTACCAGTCGGCCATATATTTGAGCGAATCGGCGTACGGCATGAGCACGCTGACGTTGCAACCGCGCCCCATGGCGAGGTACTTGAGCCCCGCAAGCATGGCGGCGGGATTGCGCCGCACGTCGCGCCCGCTGCAGCGTTCATCCATATAGGCCGCGCCGGCGAGCAGCTCGCGCACGTCCACGCCGCACACCGCCGCCGCCAGCAGCCCGACCGGGCACAGCTCCGAAAAGCGGCCGCCCACGCCGTCCGGCACGAAGAACGTCGTCAGCCCCTCGCGCTTTGCGATCCTGATGAGGTTTCCCCTGCGCTCGTCGGTCGTGGCGATGACGTGCGAGGCCAGGTCGCCGCCCAGCCGCTCGCGCAGCAGCTCCGTCACGATCAGCAGTTGCGACATGGTTTCCGACGTGCCGCCGGACTTGGTGACGACGTTGAACATCGTCCTCTCCACATCGATCACGTCGAGCAGCGCGGCCATGCGCTCCGGGTCCACGTTGTCCTCCACATACAGCCGCGGGCCGCCGCGCTTCGCCTTCGGCAGCTCGTTGTAGCGCAGGTGGCAGAGCGCCTGATGCACCGCAATGGGCCCGAGCGCGCTGCCGCCGATGCCGAGCACGACGAACGCGTCGAACCGTGCGCGCACCTGTGCCGCCACGGCCTCGATGCGAGCCACCACATCCTCCTGGCTGTACGGCAGATCCCGCCACGGCATGGCCGCCCGGCTGCCGGCGAGCGCATCCGCCGCCCGTTCCAGCCGGGGCGCCAGCGCCTCCAGCTCCGCGTCGGCAATGCCGCGCGCGCCCAGACGCGCTTCCATCATGTTGTTGTAATCCACATCGAGGCGCATCGCGTCGCGCCAGGCCGCCTCCTCGTATCGTTTCATCCGGAAAACCTCCTGTTATCGGGTCGTAATCCTGTCAACTCCTGCCAGACACCGCCATTATACCACGCAAACCGGGAGAAGAACAGGCATAGACTGAATCGGGTGATGTTCATGCGCAAAGCGATCCTTGGGCTGCTGCCCGCCTGCGCGCTCGCCGCCGTGCTGCTCGTCCTGCGCGCCGGGGCGGGTGGAGCCTGCGCGCTCGACGTACAGGTTGTCGACGGCCGTACCGAAACGCCCCTTGCCGGCGCGACGGTCGTCATCGCGGAGCTGGGAGAAGGCTTCCCCACCGGGACGGACGGCCGCACCGGTCGGATCGATGTGCCGCAGGCGACGCGGGTGCGGATCGGGGCGGAGGATGCGCCCTGGCGGGAGGTCACGGTGATCGCCTATTGCGAGGGATATTACGCCTATGCGCTATTCCATGTGGCGCTGTACCCCGGCCAGGCGCGCAACGGGCCGCGGGTCTACCTGTTCCCGGACGACGGGAGCATGGAGGGCACGCCGTTCGTGCTCATCGAATCGCCGCCCGCGGACTGGGCGGGCGCGCTCATCGAGCAGTACCGCCCGCAGTAGGCTCCTCCAGCTGCGCGGCGCAGAACGCCAGGCAGGCGTACAGGTCGTCGATGCCGGCATACATGTCGCTGTATACCTCCAAAAAGGCGGGGCCGGCATATCCGTGCGCGCAAAGCGCCTGCCTGAGGGCGGCAAAATCGCACGCGCCCTGCCCCGGCATCCGCCACCGGAACCGACCCTCCCCCACTTTCTCATAGTCGCACAGATGGACGTTCACAAGCCGGTCGCCCACCGCCTCGATATAGCGGAGCGGGTCATGCCCGCTGCGCACGGCCTGCTTGACGTCGAGCGTGTAGTGCAGCCGGTCGCCCGTGCGCTCGCGCAGCAGCAGGCCGTACTCCGGCGAGCAGAACACGCAGTAGCTGACGTTCTCCAGCGCCAGCGCCAGCCCATAGTCCGCCGCCATGTCGCTCAGGTCTGCGAATACGGGCGCGATACGCTCGATCTCCAGGTTTTTCGCCGCGCCGGAGAGCGTCGCCGCCCCATGCATCACATAGCATCGCGCGCCCAGCCGCCTGCCCGCCTGCAACACGCGCTCGAACAGCCGCATCGCGTCGGCACGCTGGCGCGGATGGATCGAAAAGAGTTGCGGTTCGAACTGCGTGCTCATCGGGTGGACGCTGTATGCGGTCACGCCCGATTCCGCAAGGCGCGCCGCCAGCAGCTCCGTAAACGCCGGGTCATACTCGGAAAAGGTGTTGAGGAACAGCTCCGCAAGGGGCACGCCGTGCGCGCCGATATCGCGCACCGTGTCCTCGATGAGCATGCGGTTGAAGTAGCTCGCGGTGGAAACGCCGACCTCCACGAAAAAACCCCCTCCCAAAACTGCAACCATCATACCACATCCGCCGGTTTTGTGGTATCCTGTTTTTATGATGGAACGCCGCCGCCTGTCAAAACCCTACCGCTCCCTGCTGCTGCGCCTGCCGCTGCTGCTGCTCCTGCCGCTCGGGCTGCTGGTGCCCCAACTGTTCGCCGGAAGGACGGCCTGGGTGGAGTGGTACGCCGCCGCCGTCTACCCCGTCATCCGGGACGCGCTCGCCACGCTCACGGGCTGGTTCCGATTCTCCCTTGCAGAATGGCTGCTGTATGCGCTCGTGCTCGGCGTGCCGCTTCTGCTCGTGGTGCAGGGCGTGCGCGCGCTGCTGCGCCGCCTGCCGTTGCACCGGTTTTTGTCGCTCCTGCTGTCGCTCGGCATCACCGCCGGCGCGCTGTGGAACCTGTTCTACGCCACGTGGGGGCTGCTGTACTTCCGCGAGCCGCTCTCCACGCGCATGGGCCTGCCGGTCGAAGCGCGCAGCGTGGACGAGCTGGCCGCGCTCACCGACCTGCTGGCTGCGCACGCCGTCGCGCTGCGCGAAGAAGTCGAAGAGGACGGCGACGGCGTGTTCACCGCGGATACGGAGGCGCAGTTCGCCCAGCTCCCGGCAGCCTATGCCGCGCTGGCCGCCGCAGACGATACGTTTGCCGGCACCGTCACGCGCGTCAAGCGCGTGACCTGGTCGACCGGGCTCAGCCGCCTCGGGATCAGCGGCATCTACATCGGCCTGACGGCCGAAGCGAATGTGAACGTCGACCAGCCGCCGCTGCTGCTGTTACACGCCGCCGCGCACGAGATGGCGCACCAGCTCGGCCTTGCCTCCGAGGACGAGGCGGAGTTTACCGCCTTCCTCGCCTGCATGCGCGCGCCGGAACCGGCCATCCGCTATTCCGCCGTCATGCTCGCGCTCATCCGCTGCGGCAACGCGCTGCACGGCGCGGATGCGGAACGATACTATGCCATCGTGGACGCGCGTTACTCCGACGGGATGCGGCGCGACCTCGCCGATTACAACGCCTACTGGGACGCGTTTGAGGGCCCGGCACAGGAAATCGCCACCGACATGAATGACGGCTACCTCAAGCACAATGCCCAGGTTAGCGGCGTCAAAAGCTATGGCGAGTCGATCGACATGCTGCTCGCGCTGTATGCGTCGGGCGGCGAAAAGGCGCTGTTCCCGCAAAACTTTTCGGTTAGCTAAAAATTTTTTAGAAAGCAAAAAATATTTTTATTTTTCCTGTTTACAAATCGTCAAAAACAGTGTATGCTTAACTGGATTCCATTTGGATTCCAAATCGATAATACCGTGAAGGGGAGCTGAGCAAATGATCGATCTGACCATCCACCGTGACAGCCTGCAGCGCAGCGTGGAGCGCGCGCGTGCAAAGGGCATCATCATCCCGACGTTCGCGCAAATGCGCAATCCCGACCTGATTCCGGATAAGATCAAGGCCCGGCTCCGCGATGTGGGGCTTTGGGACCTCAATCCCCTCAACCTGTTCCGCATCACCTGGCGCAACGAGCCCAAGGAAAGCGGCGGCGTCTTCGGCGGCGTCAACTTCATCGAGATCCCGCACGAACTCACCGGCGTCAAGGCGCGCATCATCCTGCTCACCGGCAAATGGTTCCCCACCGGCTGCCACAAGGTCGGCGCTTCGTTCGGCTGCCTCGTGCCGCGCCTGGTCACCGGGCAGTTTGACCCGACCTATCACAAGGCCGTCTGGCCCTCCACCGGCAACTACTGCCGCGGCGGCGCCTTCAACTCCAAGCTGCTTGCCTGCGATTCCATCGCCATCCTGCCGGCCGAGATGAGCCGCGAACGCTTCGAGTGGCTTTCCAACATTGCCGGCGAAGTCATCGCCACGCCCGGCTGCGAATCCAACGTCAAGGAGATCTTCGACAAGACGTGGGAGCTGCGCCGCACGCGCAAGGACGTGGTTATCTTCAACCAGTTTGAAGAGATGGGCAACGCCCTCTGGCACTATCAGGTCACGGGCAAGGCCATCCAGGATGCGTTCGAGGCCGTCCGTGGCGAGGGCGACCGGTTCGCCGGCGCCTGCTTCACCTCCGGTTCGGCCGGCACCATGAGCGCGGGCGACTACCTCAAGGAGCAGTATCCGCACGCCAAGCTCGCCGTGGGCGAGGCGCTCCAGTGCCCCACGCTGCTGGAGAACGGCTTTGGCGGCCACCGCATCGAGGGCATCGGCGACAAGCATGTGCCGTGGATCCATAACATCAAGAACACCGACATGGTCATCGACATCGACGACGAGGACAGCCAGAAACTGCTGCGCCTGTTCAACGACCCGGTGGGCTGGCAGTACCTCACCGACGAGGTGGGCGTCCCGGGCGACTTCGTGCAGAAGCTCCCGCTGCTGGGCATCTCGGGCATTGCAAACCTGCTGTGCTGCATCAAGATGGCCAAATATTACGAGCTTACCGAGCACGACGTGATCGCCACCGTCGGCACGGATTCCGCCGTCATGTATCAGAGCCGCATCGCCGAGCTCGAGGAGGCCGACGGCGCTTACACCGCATGCATGGCCGCCGCCGACTACGCCGAGCATCTGCGCGGCGTGCGCACCGACGTGATGGAAGAGCTGACCTATCAGGCACGCAAGCGCGTCCACAACCTCAAGTACTACACCTGGGTCGAGCAGCAGGGCAAGACCTACGAGGAGATCAACCGGCAGTGGTACGACGAGCATTACTGGACCGATATGCACGACCAGGCCAAGGACATCGACGTGCTCATCGACGAGTTCAACGAGGCCACGGGCCTGCTCAAATCCCTCTGAAACAACCGGTAAAACGGAAACGGCGGGCGGCTTTTCAGCCGCCCGCCGTTGTTTCTATGCCGCGCTTTCGCACAGCAGCAAGGGCGCAAAATCCAGATAATCCGCCGAAGCGAGCGCATACCGGACGCCGTTGTGCATCCCCACGAACGCGCCGCGATGCGCGCGCCCGTGCAGATGCGCGTAGACGGCAATCTCCACGCCATAGCGTTCCAGCAGCGCCGTCACCTCCGTATCCATGCGCTGTGGATCGAGCGGCGGGTAGTGCAGCATGACGATGCGGCGGCCATCCCCCATGCGCGAGAGCGACAGCTCCAGCCGCACCAGCTCCCGGCGGTAGATGCGCGCGTCCGTCTCGCTCTGTGCGCCGTCCGCCCCCGGCAGCGACCAGCCACGCGTCCCCCCCACGACAACCCCGCCCACGGCGAGCGCGTCGTTCTGCAACGCCCGCACCGACGGCGGCAGCGCGCTGCGCACCTTCGTCAGCGAACTCCACCAGTAGTCGTGGTTTCCCCGCAGCAGGAGCTTGCGGCCGGGCAACCCGCCGATGAACGCCAAGTCCGGCGCCGCCTCCTCCAGATGGAGGGCCCAGCTGATGTCCCCGGGGATCAGGACGAGGTCGTCCCCGCCGACGGCGGCGCGCCATGCGGCGGCCAGCCGCGGCGCGTGGTCGCGCCATGCCTCGCCGAAGATGTCCATGGGCTTATCCGCGCCAAAGGACAAATGCAGATCGCCGATGGCAAAAACGCGCATGCCGCCTCCCCCGTTTCCGGTTAATCCTCTTCCTCCTCGTCGACGTCCTCGAATTCATCGTCGAGTGCGCCCGCGCTCTCCAGCTCCGCCTGCCGCTTCTGTTCGCGCAGGCAGGCCTCGCACAGGTCGTAGCCGCGGACGGCCGGCGCCTCTCCGCATTCGCTGCAGAGCGTCTCCTCCTCGACGACCGTCTCCGTCTGAATGCGGCCGTTCTTCATCGCGCGCAGGCACACGTTGCAGTATTCTTCGCCGTCGCGGATATAGTTCAATTCACATTTGGGGCACTTTCTCAATGCCATAGCAACCAGTCTCCCTCAAGTCATGCGGTGTGTCCGCCCGCCGGGCAACGCCCTGCAAGGCGAACGGATATGGGATTGCGTGCGCCGGTTCGCCGCCGGCAGCGCCTGCCCGGGCTTGCACAGTGCATATTATGCTAAACGTGCGCCGTCATGTCAAGAGTTATCCACCGTTTTTCCAAAACCGTTTCTCACAGCGCATACAGATAAACGGCCAGAAAATGCAGCACGCTGCCCGCCAGCACAAACACATGGAACGCACAATGAAAGTACCGGCGCTTGGAACCGACGCCGTACAGCACGGCGCCCGCCGTATAGCAGACGCCGCCCGCCAGCAGCAGGTAAAAGCCCGTCTCCGTCATCGCCCGCGCCGCCTGCGGGAAAAAGGCGGCAACGCCCCAGCCCATCACGATATAGCATACCATCGAGAACACGCGGTATTGCCGCAGGTCGATCGCCGTCAGCGTCACCGCCAGCGCGGTCAGGCCCCACTCCACGCCGAACGCCGACCACGCCAGCGCCGGGTACAGCGGGCGCACCGCCACGAGCAGGATCGGCGCATACGTGCCGGCGATCATGAAATAAATGGCGCAGTGATCCAGCACCTGCAGCACCTTTTTGGCCAGCGGCGGTCGCAGGCCGTGATAGATGCTGGACATGCTGTACATCAACAGCATACAGAACCCGTACACCGCGCCGGATACGATCGTCACCGCGCTGCCCCGCTGCACGCCGCGCACCACGCACAGCGCGAGCGAAAGGATGGCAAACGCGCCGCCTACGATATGGGAGATCATGTTGAACAGCTCCTCGCCCCGCGTATAATCCGGCAGTCGGCGATGGGCCAGCTTGATGCGCATGGCGCGCTCACATCCCTTCGGCAGCACCCGCGTCGAACGGCGGGCCCGCTGCAAAATGGCGATACAAATGAGCATAATCAAAATTCCTGGCGCTGTCAAGGTCGCCGCCCGGGACAGTCCGCGCCGCCTGTCGCCTGCGGTTTTGCCCAAGCCACCCGTGCGGGGCATGGCGCGCCCCTTGGCGCCTGTATCCTCCCGAGCGGAAGCGCCGTTCCGGCCAACCGTCCCCGGCGGCATTTTGTCCTTCCACGGCCGCATCGCGCTCCCGAAGGGGAGGTCCTGTCTCAAGGGCTGCCCCCTCCCGTCGGGATCGTCGCGCTCCCGTGGTGGACGTCCGGCTACTTCCCCGCTCGTTTGCGACATACGCCCCGGTGAAAGCCGGGATCGAAACGAGTATGGGCCGAACGGCAGACGTCCGGGGACGCCGTTCCGGTCGCGCGCGCCGCTGCCCCGCTTTCCGGTCGCCGTTTTCCCAGTACAATCGTTGCGACCTCGATCCTTCGCGTCGCAGCCCGCTTTCCGGTCGCCGTTTTTCCAGTACAATCGTTGCGACCTCGATCCTTCGCGCCGCAGCCCGCTTTCCGGTCGCCGTTTTTCCTGCGTTCCGGCCGTCGTTTCGGCGGATTGTCAACCATATTATTGTATTTGGTTGACGTTTGCCCGGTCGCCATGCTACAATAGTAAAAACATCCTTTGCGAATGGACCGGATTTCCCCGCACGCCGCAGAAACATGGCGGGGGCTGCCAGGCGCACCGGCCCGGACAGGGTGGGCATGACGCGGCGGACATGGTCTCGCCGGGCGCAAAACCGCCGGCGGCGATTCGTTCACGCGCGGAAGCGCAAAGCCGTCAGGCGCCACGTGCGGGCAAAAGCTGCGTGAACGCGCCAAAACGTCATACGGCCGCCTGCGCGTGCGGGCGGCCGGCGGAAGGGTACGGGACCGGAAGGAGGAAAAGCGATGGAACCGGAACGAAGCAACGTGCGCGATGCGGTGCTGCGGGCATTGGAACAGCACCGGGGCGCATACGTCTCCGGCGCGGCGCTCGCAGCGCGGCTGTCGGTCAGCCGCAGCGCGGTATGGAAAGCAATCGGCGCGCTGCGACAGGCCGGCTATGCGATTGAAGCAAGATCCAACTGCGGCTACGCGCTCTCCAGCGAATGCCGGCTGCTGTCGGCGCCGAGCATCGAGCAACATCTGCGCACGCCGGGGATGCGCGTGCGCATGTGCGGCGAGGTGGACTCCACCAATACGCTGGCGCGGCAGGCGGCGGAGGCGGGCGAGGCCGAGGGCTTGCTGATCGTTGCCACGGCGCAGACGGCCGGCCGCGGCAGGCGTGGGCGCCGTTTCTTTTCGCCGCCGGGCGGCGGTCTGTACATGAGCGCTCTGCTCCGGCCGCGCCTGTCGGCGCAGGATGCGGCGTTGATGACCTCGCTGGCCGCCGTGTCGGTGGCGGAGGCCGTTGAGGCCGTCTGCGACCGCCCGGCCGGTATCAAGTGGGTCAACGACGTGTATCTGGATGGGAAAAAGGTCTCCGGCATCCTGACTGAAGCGGCCCTTGACTGCGAATCGGGCGCGTTGTCGTACGCAATCGTAGGCATCGGCGTCAATCTGGCGCCGCCTGCGGGCGGGTTCCCGGTCGAGCTCCGGGACGTTGCCGGCGCGCTGTTCGATGCTCCGCCGCCGGGCGATGCGATGGGACGGTTTGCGGCGGACGTATGGAACCGGTTTTTCGAAGCGTATCGCCGCCTGCCGGATACCGGCTTTCTGGACGGATACCGGCGTCGCTCGTTCCTCGTCGGGCGCGAAATCGAGGTGCTGCGCCAGGCTGGCCCGCAACCGGCGCGCGCGCTTTCCATCGACGACCACGCAGGTCTCGTCGTACAATACGCCGACGGCACGCGGGAGACGCTCTCCTCCGGCGAGGTAAGCGTGCGGGGTTTGCAGTGAACGCCCGTCCGGATCGGTCGCCCCATGGCGGGGCCGACGGCCTGCGCGACGGCTCCGCCGCGCTGCTGCGCGCGGCGCTCTGTACGGCGCTCATGGCGGCGCTCTCGCAGATCGCCGTGCCCATGCCGACCGGCGTGCCGGTGACGTTGCAAACCTTCGCGTTCGCGCTGGCGGGCTATTGCCAGCGGCCCCGCTTTGCGCTGCTCAGCGCCGCCGCATACCTGTTGCTCGGCCTGGCCGGCGCGCCGGTCTATGCCGGGTTCGGCGCCGGCGTGGGGACGCTGGCCGGGCCCACCGGCGGCTTTCTGGTCGGATTTGTACCCATGTGCGCGCTGTTTGCGCTGGCAGCGGCGCGCCCCGGGCGGTTGCGCTGCGTACTGCTCTCGCTTTCGGCCATCGCCGCCTGCCATGCGCTTGGCACGGCCTGGTTTTGCGTGGTCGGACACATGGGGCCGGGCGCCGCGTTCCTCGCGGTCAGCGCCCCATATCTCATAAAGGATGCTGCCAGCGCTGCGGGCGCATGGCTGCTCTGCCGCGCGCTGCGGCGTGCGCGCGTCATCCGGTGAAGGGGCTGCCAAAGGGGACGCGCCTTGTTTTTTCTTTCCCGTTCTTTTCTTTCCGGAAAGAAAAGAACCAAAAGAAAGTCCACGGAGGAAAGAAGGAGCGGGCGCGCACGCCCGCTTCCCCTGTCTTTCCGGCACGATTCCCCGCTTCCGGCGCGCCCCTTGGCCGTCCAAAGAAAAAAGACGCCCCTCCTTGAAAAAGGACGAACGTCCCGTCTGTCAGCCGTCGGAGTTGACCAAGGCGGGCGGACCCTCGAGCAACGACGGGTCGAGCAGGTACTGGCGAAACCGACGGAAAGCGCGTGCAAAATAGCTGCCGGAACAGATGCGCTCGTCGGTCACGACGCCCATGGGCAGGCAACGCTCAAACGAAATGCCGTCGCGCGTGCGGCGCGCGACCTCGCGCATGTTGCCGAGGGCGATGAACACGCTGGAGGTGCCGAACTCGTACAGGTGGTGGAAGATATGGTTGGTGCGGATGCTCGCCAGGTTTGTAATGACGAGGCTCGCATGGAACGGGCTCGCGTCGATCAGGCTCTTGGGCAGCAGGCCGTAGCGGTCGAGCAGTTTGAACAGCCCGGCGCCCACATTGGCCAGCCCCGGTACGCTGAGCAGCCGGCGCATGAGGTCGTCCGTGGCGTTGGTGTCGCCCGCCTGCCGGTTTTTTTCGATATATTCGTTCATTTTCCGGTGCACGGTAAAGATATCGTCGCCCGGCTCAAAGCGCATTTTGGACATGGTGCCCTCCGTCTCGCCCGGTTTGAGGACCACCATGGCGACGGGAAACTCGTTGCGCGCATAGATGCGCTTGTTCACCACAAAACGATTGAGCAGGGGAAATTCCGCCACGGTGCGCAGGTAACCGGCCAGCACGACGCCCAGATGCGACATGGTAACGCCCTCGTTGCGCTTGCGGTTGAGATAGGCCTGCATGGCGGCGATGGGGATATCCACCTCGATCATGTTCATCGCATCATAGCGGTGCTTCATGATATAGGGGATCAGCGTATACATCGCGTCCGCACCGCGCACGCGCTTACCGTCCTTTCGCATGGAAGGCTCTCCTTTCCTGCGGCATAACGCCTACGGGTATTCAGTATACACGAACGACGGTCAAAACACAAAGGTTTCTTTCCTGCCGGGCGTATGGTATACTCTGGGCAGGGCCGGCATCGCCGGCGGAGAGGGGGATGCGCGTGTTGCCAACCGTGAAGGAATGGAGGGCGCTGCTCGACGGCGGCGCGCTCGACGGCGCGCTCGCGCGGCTGTATGGCGCTGCGGATACGGAGCGGCAGCGCGCGCGCTATGCGGCGCTGCTCGACCGCTTTGCCGCGCGCTTTGACGGCGCGCAAAAGGCGTTCCTCCTGTCCGCGCCCGGCCGCACGGAGTTGTGCGGCAATCATACCGACCATCAGCGCGGGCGTGTGCTCGCGGCGGCGGTGGCGGCTGACTGTGTGGCCGTTGCCGCGCCGAACGGAACGATGCGCGTTGCGCTCGAGTCGGAAGGATATGCGCCCGTCGCGCTGTCGCTTGCGCAGCTCGGCCCGGCGCCGGAGGAAAAAAACAGCCCCGCCGCGCTGCTGCGCGGCACGGCGGCCTGGCTGGCGCGCAGCGGCCCGGTGGCGGGGTTCAACGCCGTAATGTGTTCCGACGTGCCGGGCGGGGCCGGGCTCTCGTCCTCGGCTGCGTGCGGCGTGCTGTTCGGCGCCTGCCTGGCGGCGTGCGCCGGCCGTCCCGTGCCGCCCCTTGCGCTGGCACGGGCGGCGCAATCCGCGGAGAACGAATACTTCGGCAAGCCGAGCGGCCTGATGGACCAGCTGTCCAGCGCAGTGGGCGGGTTGGTGAAGATCGATTTTGCGCAGGCGCAGGCGCCGCAGGTGGAACGCCTCGATGCGGATTTTGCGCGCTGCGGCCTTGCGGTCATCCTCGTGGAGACCGGCGGAAGCCATGCCGGCCTGACGGCTTCCTATGCGGCAATCCCGCGCGACATGCGCCTTGTAGCGCATGCGCTGGGCGCGGAGGTGTTGGGCGAGGTGGACCCGGCGGCCTTTTCTGCCGCGCTGCCTGCGCTGCGCGGCCGTGTGCCGGATCTGGCGCTGCTGCGCGCGCTGCACTTTTTCGATGAAAACGCCCGTGTGGACGCCATGGCGGCGGCGCTGTGCGGCGGGGATGCGGCGCAAGTACTCGCGCTTGCGCGCGCTTCGGGCCGCTCGTCATTTGAACTGCTGCAAAACGTCTGCCCGACAGACCCGGGCGAACGGAGCCTTGCCCTCGCCCTCGCGCTCACGGACCGCTTCTTTGTCTCCGCCGGGGTCGGGGACGGTCGCTGGGCGACGCGCGTCCACGGCGGCGGCTTTGCCGGCACGATCCAGACGCTCCTTCCCGTTGCGCAGGCGGAGGATTACTGCGCGTACATGGCGCAGACGTTCGGCCGGGGCTGCTGCCATCGCGTAAGCATCCGGCCCGTCGGCGTCACGGCGCTCGTCCCGGAACGCGCCCCCGCTCAGTGTACCCAGTAGCTCCGCATGTCCTCCCGTACCGTGAAGCCGAGCTTTTTCTGAAGCGCGAGCGAGGCGGCGTTGTCGGAAAAGATATCCGCATAGGGCGTATCGCCCGCCGCAAGGCAGCGCGCGACGGCGCGCGCCTCCAGCTCCTCCGCAAACCCCTGCCGCCGGAAGGCGGGAAACACGAACAGCATGCCCAGGCTTCCCTCGAGATGGCGGCCGACAAAGCCGGCCATCTCGTTTTTCCAGTATCCGCACAACAGGTCGCCCCGCGCCCGGACCGCCGCGAGCTCCCCGTCGGAGGCCAGCGCATAGTTCTCCCGAATCAGCCGCATGGCCGCCACATCCGGCGGCCGGATCTCCAGCCGCTGCGGGACGGCCGGCGGCGTGCGCCGCTCATACACGACAAAATGGCAGTCGCCATACCCCGCAAGGGAAAACCGCGTCCGGGCGTATTCCGCCACGGTGCGGTCGTTGGTCGTGAGCAGCGCGCAGGCGGCTACGCCGTCAAGCGCGCGCCGCGCATCCGCCGCATCGACGGTATAGAGCATCAGCGCATCCGGCCGGTAGCGCAGCAGCACGCTGCCCCCGCTGCCGTAGAGCACCGTGCCGACCCCGCGCCGGAGCGGTTCGCGGACAAACGTCGCGCCGACGGCCGAGAGCAGCGGCGCATAGACCGGCCCGCTCATGCAAGCGCATGCACGAGGCGTCCGAGCGCATCGCGCAGCACGCTGCGCGGGCAGGCGATGTTGATGCGCATGCACCCGTCCGCGTTATCCGCAAAATCCGATGCATACTCCACGCACAGCCCGGCGGCCTCCATGCGCGCGCGCAGAGCCGCCTCGTCCAGGCCGGTAAAGGAGGCGTCGAACCACATCAGATACGTGCCCTCGGGCGCGGCGTAACGCGCGCCGGGCAGCCGCTGCGCCAGCGTCCGCTCCGCCAGGCGGAAATTCTCATCCAGATAGGCGCGCAACTGCTCCAACCAGTCCTCGCACTCGTCGTAGGCGGCGATCACCGCGTCGATGGCCAGCGGCGTGGGATGCCCGCAGCAGGCCGTGCGCCGCCATTCGTCGCGGATGGCCGGGTCCGGGAGAAACAGGTTGGCAAGCTGGTTGCCCGCCATGTTGAAGGTCTTGCTCGGGGCCGTACAGGTGATCAGCCGCTTCTCCAGCGGGAAGAGCATCTGCAACGGGATGTGGCGCACGCCGATGCGCGTCAAGTCGGCGTGGATTTCATCGCTCACGACGAACACGCCGTTTGAAAAGCAGATCTCGCCGATACGCCGCAGCTCCGCTTCCGTCCAAACGCGGCCGGTCGGATTGTGCGGGCTGCAAAGCAGCAGCAACGTGACGTCGGGCGCCGCCGCAAGGCGCTCAAGCGCCTCAAAATCCACGGTATACCGCCCGCCGTCCTTCCGCAGGCGGCAGAACACCGGCCGTCGCCCCTGCTCCGCCGCGGCGGTCAGGAACGGCCGATAGGTCGGCGTGAACATCAGCACGCCGTCGCCCGGCTTTGTCAGCCGCGCGACGCTCTGCTCCACGGCGGTGACGATGCCGCTGCTGGTCACCAACTGCGCAGGGTCCGCCCGCCAGCCGAAGCGGCGCTCCATCCAGCCGGCGACCGCACGGCCATAGGCCGGGTCCAGGATCGCGCTGTAGCCGAGGATGCGCCGCTCGAGCCGCCTCCGCATGGCGTCGAGAACCGGCGGCGGACAGGCAAAATCCATATCCGCAATCCACATGGGGATCGTATCCGCCGGCAGGCCGGGACGCCCCTCTCGAAACGCCTCAAACTTGATGGAATTGGTGCCGGCGCGGTCGATGATCTCGTCAAAATCGCAGTGCATAGCGTCCCCTTTCGTGCGTCATGCTATGGGCGGAAGCTCTCTGGCCCCCTTTACCATAGCGCAATTTTGTCCTTTTTGCAAAATTGATGTTACTGTTATATAATTTCGCTTGCAAATTATGCTCCATATGCTAAAATATTGGCAGGAAGCGAGGGGAGAACGGCATGAACAAGAGCGTGTACTCGCTGGTGTTGCTCGACGATGTGGTGGAGCAGATCGACCGCGTGGCCTATGAAATGAACACCAGCCGGTCCAACATGATCAACCAGATCCTGGCGGAGTACGTATCCTATACGACGCCGGAGAAGCGCATGCGCGAGATCTTTTCCGCCGTGGAGCAGCAGCTCGCCGGGAGCAATACGTTCCAGGTGCTGCTGCAGCCGTCGGAATCGATGTTCTCGTTCCGCAGCGCGCTTGCATACAAGTACAACCCGACGATCCGGTACAGCGTGGAGCTGTACCGCAACCGCAAGCCGTTGCTGGGCGAGCTGCGCGTCTCGCTGCGCAGCCAGAACAGCACGCTGCTGCTGTATCTGCTGCAGTTCTTCAAGCTCTGGGTGCGCGTGGAGGAGGCATATCTCGGGCGCACCGAAAGCACCGTGGAGGACGGGCGATTCCTGCGCACGCTCGTGTTGCGCGGCGGCACGGGCGATGCGGACAACGAGGCCGTCGGCGAAGCGATCGCCGCGTACATCGACCTGTTCGACCGCTCGCTCAAGACCTATTTTGCAAACCTGGACGACCCGCAACGCGCCGTGACACTCATCCGGCGGCTGTACGCCGAATACCTCGGCGGTCGGCGGTTCGTCGTTTGACGCAACACAAGGGGGTTGGAGACCATGAACGTACAGAAACTGACGCAAAAAAGCATCGAAGCGGTACAGGCGGCGCACGGCCTGTCCGTGGAACACGGCAACGCAGAGGTGCGGCAGGAGCATCTGCTGCACGCCCTGCTCGCCCAGCCCGACGGGCTGATCGGCAGCCTGCTTGGCGGCATGGGCCTGGACGTGCGGGCGATGACCGCCGCATGCGAACAGGCCGTATCGCGCCTGCCGGTCGTGAGCGGCGCTGCCGCGGAGAACGTCTACCTCTCGCGCGAGCTGGATGCGGCGCTGACCGCCGCCGAAAAGCGCGCCGAGAAGATGGACGACGCCTACGTTTCCGTGGAGCATCTGTTCCTGGGGCTGCTGGAAAAGCCGTCGGCCGAGACGAAAAAGCTGTTTCAGACGTTCGGCGTGACGGAAAAGGCCTTCCTCGAGCAGTTGCAGCGCGTGCGCGGCAATGCGCGCGTGCAATCCGATAATCCGGAAAGCACCTACGACGTGCTCAAAAAGTATGGGCAGGACCTTGTGGAGCTGGCGCGCAACCAGAAGCTCGATCCGGTCATCGGCCGCGACGACGAGATCCGCAACGTCATCCGCATCCTTTCGCGCAAGACGAAGAACAACCCCTGCCTCATCGGTGAGCCGGGCGTCGGCAAGACGGCCATCGCGGAGGGGCTGGCGCTGCGCATCGTGCGCGGCGACGTGCCGGATAACCTGAAGGACCGGCAGCTCTTTGCGCTCGACATGGGCGCACTGGTCGCAGGCGCGAAGTTCCGCGGGGAGTTTGAGGAGCGGCTGAAGGCCGTGCTCAACGAAATCAAGGCGTCGGATGGCCGGATCATCCTGTTCATCGACGAGCTGCACACCATCGTCGGCGCCGGCAAGACCGAGGGCGCCATGGACGCCGGCAACCTGCTCAAACCGATGCTTGCCCGCGGCGAGCTGCACTGCATCGGCGCGACCACGCTGAACGAGTACCGCCAGTACATCGAGAAGGACGCGGCGCTCGAGCGCCGCTTCCAGCCGGTGATGGTGGCCGAACCGACGGTGGAGGATACGGTTTCCATCCTGCGCGGCCTCAAGGAGCGCTACGAGGTGTTTCACGGCGTTAAGATCCAGGATCAGGCGCTCATCGCGGCAGCCACGCTGTCGAATCGCTATATCTCCGACCGGTTTCTGCCGGACAAGGCGATTGACCTTGTGGATGAGGCGTGCGCGCTGATCAAGACCGAGATGGACTCCATGCCCACCGAGCTGGACGATATTTCGAGAAAGATCATGCAGCTGGAGATCGAGGAGGCGGCGCTCAAGAAGGAGACCGACAAGCTCTCGCGCGAACACCTGGAGGAGCTCCAGAAGGAGTTGGCCGACCTGCGCGCCGAATTCGGCGAAATGAAGGCCAAATGGGAGAACGAAAAACAGGACATCGGCCGCGTGCAGAACCTGCGCGAGGAGATCGAGCGCACAAGCGCGGAGATCGAGCGCGCGCAGAGCGCCTATGACCTCAACCGTGCCGCAGAGCTCAAATACGGCCGCCTGCCCCAGCTGCAGAAGGAGCTGGAGGAGGAGGAGAAGAAGGCCGAGGAAAAGCTGCACGGCAGCCGGTACCTGCGCGACCGCGTGACGGAGGAGGAGATCGCCCGCATCGTCGCCCGCTGGACGGGAATCCCGGTGGCGCGGCTCATGGAGGGCGAGCGCGAAAAACTGCTGCGGCTGGACAGCATCCTGCACGAGCGCGTAGTCGGGCAGGACGAGGCGGTCGAGCGCGTGTGCGACGCCATCCTGCGCTCGCGCGCAGGCATCCAGGACCCCAACCGGCCCATCGGCTCGTTCCTGTTCCTCGGCCCCACGGGCGTGGGCAAGACGGAGCTGGCCAAGGCGCTGGCGCAGGCGCTGTTCGACGACGAGCGCGCGATGGTGCGCATCGATATGTCGGAGTACATGGAGAAATATGCCGTGTCCCGCCTCATCGGCGCCCCGCCGGGTTATGTCGGCTACGACGAGGGCGGCCAGTTGACCGAAGCCGTGCGCCGCAAGCCATATGCGGTCATCCTGTTCGATGAGGTGGAGAAAGCGCATCCGGACGTGCTCAACGTGCTGCTGCAGGTGCTCGACGACGGCCGCATCACCGACGGGCAGGGCCGCACGGTGGATTTCAAGAACAGCATCATCATCCTCACGAGCAACCTCGGCTCCGACGTGATCCTCGGCGGCATCGGCGAAAACGGCGAGATCAGCGAGCAGGCGCGCAGCGCCGTGCAGCAGCTGCTCAAGACGCAGTTCCGGCCGGAGTTCCTGAACCGGCTCGACGAGATCGTGTTCTACAGGCCGCTCACGCGCGAAAACCTTTCCGCCATCGTGGACCTGCTCGTGAAGGAACTGCAGAAGCGCCTTGCCGCAAGGCAACTCTCCATCACGGTCACGGAGGCCGCCAAGGCGTACATCATCGAGGCCGGCAGCGACCCGGTGTACGGCGCGCGTCCGCTCAAGCGGTTTTTGCAGTCGCATGTGGAATCGCTCCTGGCGCGCTACATCCTGCAAAACGACCCGGCGCCCGACACGCGCCTGACGGTCGATTACGACGGGAATCAACTGATCGTGCGGTAAGCGCGCCTGCAGGCGCGCTGCGACGGGCGGGGCGCCGGGATGATCCCGGCGCCCCGCCCGTTTCTCCCCCGCATACGGGCGACCGCCGTTTCAGGGGCGCCCGCAGCGCCGAAAACCGCCCAAAAACGGAAGGCCGTCCCCCAAAGGGGACGGCCTTCCGCTGCGGAGGGAACCGCTCAGTCGTCGTATTCGCGGCTGTGGCCGAGGATCTCGCCCGTGGAGGCGTTGATCTCGTATTCGTACTCATAGCCGCCCGCCTTGAATTCCACCTCATAGACCGTCACGCCGTTGTCGCGGTCGCGCTCGGCCTTCATGTCGTACGCATCGCTGGAGGACACGCCCGCATGGCTCAGTGCGGTGCTTTTCGCCTTGCTCGCCCCGATGTCCGTGCCAGTCGTACTGCCGGTCGTATTGCCGGTCGTGCCGCCCTTGGTCTCCTTGGAGTATTCGATCACCTTGCCGGTTGCCGCGTCGATATCGTAGTCGTATTCGACGTTGCCGGCGTAGAAGTCGATCTCATAGATGGTGCGCCCATCCTCGCGGTCGCTCTCCACGCGCACGCCCGTCACATCCGCTTCCTTCAGCCCCGCATGGGCCAGCGCCGCCGCGAGCGCCGCATCCCGGCCGATATCCGTGCCGGTTGCCGTTCCGCCCTGCGCCGCGTTATACCGGCCCTCGCTCGAGAACTTGACGATCTCGCCGCTCACGGCGTCCACGTCGTATTCGTACTCGAGGTCGCTGGCATAGAACTCGACCTCATAGACCATGCGCCCGTCCTCCACGTCCATCTCGACGGTCAGCCGCTGCGCATCCGCCTGCGAAACGCCCGCGTGGGCCAGCGCCGCGGTGGTGGCCGCTTCCGTACCGATGTAGCTGCCGTCGCTGGCGGTGCCGGTGCGGGAGATATTGTCCGTCTGCGGTTCAGCCAGCAGCAGGCTCAGCGCATTGATCGTCAGGCCGGCAAGATCCTCGGCGCGCAGCGTCGTGTTCTGGGCAAGCAACTCCTGGATCAGCGCCGCCTTGCCGCGCGAGATGTCGTAGGTGGCCGCCAGCGTATCGATGCTGTCGTCGGCCGCGAGCGTCTGCGAGAGGATCGCGCCCTCGATGCCGAACCCGGCCAGCAGCGCGTCGATCTCAGCAGAGAGCCGTTGCTGCAGCGCTGCCGCGCTCTGCTGGTCGTCCCCCTCCACGGAGATGAGGATGGAGTTGGCCAACTCGTTGATGTAGCCGTTCTTGAGCAGCGAGCCGATCAGCGCGTTGACGGCGACGTTGAGCTGCACGCCGGAGAGGTCCATGCCGTCGAGCAGGCGCGCCGCATCCTCATTGCGAGCCGCAACGCTGATGACGCGCTCGTCCTGATCGATGGTGAGCTGAATGCTCGGGTTCACGTCGAACACGACGACCGCCGTGCCCTGCGGGGCGGCGTTGGCACGAACGATGCCCAGCACGCCGACGGCCAGCACCGCACAGGCGGCGATGGCGGCCACGGCGGCGACAAGCGCATGCGGCCTGCGGCGGCGCTGCGGCTTCTGCGGCGTGGCGGTCAGGCGTGCCGCACGCTCGCGCAGCTCCTCGGAATAGACCGGCGCCGCATGATCGACGGCCGTGCGGATCTTTTCTTCAACTTGTTTCTGGTTGCGTTCCTGTTTCATGGGGTTATGCCTCCTCTAATGCCTGTTTGAGCTTCCTGATTGCCCGGTTGTACTTGGAGAGGACCGTGGAAAGCGGCAATCGCAGCATGGCCGCGCATTCGCGGTGCAGAAACCCGCTGACGACGTGCAGCGCGATGATCTGCCGCTCCGCTGCGGTCAGCCGGTACAGCGCCCCGTACAGCACGAGACGGTCCTCGGCGGTGACGCGCGGCAGGTGCGCCGTGAGCTGCTCCCAGTCCTCATAGGGGAGCATGTCGGCCCTGCCGTGCTCGCGCAGCTTCGTCAGAGCGAGATTCTTCGTGATCGTGAGCACCCACGGCATGGGCCGCCCGTTGGGGCGATAGCGGCCGACGGCCTCACAGATGCGCAGGAACGTGTCCTGCAGCACGTCCTCCGCGTCCTGCACGCTGCGCGTGATCGTCAGCGCATATGCGTAAACACCCGGCCGAATGGCCGTGTACAGCGGCTCCATGGCGCCGCCGTCTCCTTCTGCAAGGCGCATCAGCAGGGATTCGATTTCACTCTGCCGGTCGTACTGTGGGGTCAGTTCCATACCTTCCGCTCTCCTTTTCATCCAATACACGCACGGGCGGCGCGATTTATCGCAGGGTTGGAAAAAATTTTTTCATCGCGTCGGAGGGATGCGTATTTCCGTGGCACATTGTATCAGAGCGGTTGGCGATTGTAAAGCGGGTTCCTGCCGTTTTCCGCAAAAAACACCCGCGCGCCGGGAAAATCGCACAGCGGACTTTCCGGCCCGCAAAAGCTGTGATATACTGAATGTATTCCGTCGAAACGGGGGAAACGCGATGAGCGAATGGATTTTATACGCCTGCGCCTCCGCGGTGCTCGGCGGCATGCTGCCAAGCCTCATGAAGACCGGCGTGCGCCGCGCCGCCCCGGCCGTCGCTGCGGCGCTGTACGCGGCGATGGCGTTCCTGTTTGCGCTTGCGACGGCCGCCATCGTCGGCACGCTGGAACAGGTGCGCGACATCGGCAACGCGACGCTGCTCTGGCTGCTGCTGGCGGGGATGCTTCGCGCGCTGCTCTGGCTGTGCCTGTTCACGGCGCTGTCCACCGGCGGGGTCAATCGCGTCATGCCCATCCATAACCTTGCGGCGGCCGCCGCCGTGGGTGCGACGGCGCTGTTCTTTGGCGGCAGCATCGGCATCTGGCGGCTTTGCTGTCTCGTGCTGCTGCTGCTGGGTACCGTGTTGATGGAGAGCCGCCAGCAGAGGGGCCGGGGCTACCGTTGGCTGCTGTTCGCCTTTTTCGCGCTCATGGCCGCGACGGCGCTGCAACTGGTCGATGCGCGGCTGCTCGGCGATGTGACCGACAGCGTGCAGGCGCTCCTTGAATCGCTCGTGGCGGCGGTGCTGCTGCTTGTGCTGGCAGCGGCCGGCGGCACGCTTAAAGGCCTCAAAAAGCTGCAGTTCGAGGACTATCTCTATCTGCTGCTCTCCGGCCTGGCGACCGGGCTGGCCTGGCTGTGCGACGCGGCGACGGCGCTGCATGGCGACAGCACCTATCTGTTGCCCATCGCCTGCTGCGCTTTCCCGCTGATGATGCTCTTTGCCCGGCTCTTCCATAAGGAAAAGCTGCCCGCAGCTGCCGCGCTCGGGCTGGTGCTCGCGGTGGCGGGCATGTTCGGGCTGCTGCTGAACGTTTGATCGCCGCGGGGCCGGCCCCGCACCCGCAAGGAGGAATTGGAATGTACAAGCTCTGCGCCTTCGACCTGGACGGCACGCTGGTGGACACCATCGGCGATCTGGCCGGGAGTTTGAACTACGCACTCGACAAAAACGGCCTTCCCACGCTCGCCGTGCACGACGTGCTGTATCTGGTGGGCCACAGCGTGGCCTGGATGTGCCGCATGGCCGTGCCGGAAGCGGTGCGCGAGGCGCGCTGGCAGCAGGTCTATGCCGATTGCGACGCCTACTATGCGCAGCACTGCTGCGACACCTCCCGCCCATACGAGGGCATCCTGCGCACGCTGTCGCGCCTGCGGGCGGCTGGCGTAACGCTCGCGGTGGTAACGAACAAGCCGCATCGCCACGCCATGCACGTGGTGAACGCGCTGTTCCCGCGGGATACGTTCTCCATGGTGCTCGGCATGATGGAGAAATTTGAAAAGAAGCCTGCCCCCGACCCGCTCAACTTTGTGCTCGACTATCTGGGCGTAGCGCCCCGGGACGCGATCTATGCGGGCGATTCCGAGGTGGACGTGGCGTTTGCCAAAAACGCCGGGCTGCCGTGCATATCGGTCACATGGGGATTCCGGCCGCGCGCGGAGCTGATCGCCGCGGGGGCGACCTGCCTCATCGACGACCCGGAGGAGCTGCTGGAGGTCGTGCTGTAAAAGGCGTCCGCGCCGCCATCTCCAAAAGGACGAAGCCGGCGTTCCGTTTGGAACGCCGGCTTTCTTTGCGTCGGCGGGGCCTATCCCAGGAGGGACAGCGGACAATCCGCAAAGCGGCGCGCCTCATACGCAGCATCCACGCTGCCGTCGCGGTACGGCACGCGCGCCCAGCCGTTTTGCGGCAGTTCCACGCCGCCGTAGGCGCACGCCTCCCGATACACGAGCAGCAGGTCGAGGGAATGGAGCGCATCCCATTCCTGCGCCGTCAGCCCGATCGCCAGCGCGAAGCGGACCTCGTTCCCCTCCACCGGCGAGAAGGTGATGCGGTCGTACCCCTGTCCCGCGTTCTCGCCGTCCAGCAGGAACTCCGCATCCACCTGGCGGGAAAACCGCACGCACTGTTCGTGCGTCCAACCGGCCGGCAACCGCAGGCAGACCTCCATCTCCAGCCCCGCAAGCGTCTGCCGCAGGGAGATCAGCGAAAGCGTGGCGCCTTCGAGCGGCAACAGCTCGTTCCCGACGAGCGCCGTATCGCCCTCGACCTGCTCCGCGCCCATAAAGACCACCGCGCTGCCGGTCATCGCCACCGGCGCGGGCAGCGGCAACGCTTCGACGGCGGCCGAGCCGGCGGTGGCGTCGAACGTCAACCCCTCGACGCGCAGCGTGGCCAGCGGCGCCGCTTCCTCGCCGGACTGCCGAAGCGAGCGCATATCGAAGAACAGGATTTCGAGCGAGAGCGTCTGCTCCCCGGTCAGCCCCGGTCCGACCGGCAGACTCATCAGGACGGGAAGCGATCCCGCCGCAACGGCCCCGTCATAGTCCGTCCGGTCAAGCGCCACGGCATATTCGGCATCCAGAATGCTGAGGCCGAGCCGCTTTGCCGGCGCGCCGCCGGCCGAAAAGCTGCAATCGCCCACGATCATATCGTCCAGCGGGGCCAGCACCGTGCCCTCATCGGCCTCCGCGCGCAGATATTCGCTTTCGGGGCGGATGAAATCCGCAGTATTGCCCGCGAGCGTGCCCGAAAGGTGGAGCGTTTCGCCGTCATAAAGCAGTTCTCCAAGCGTGAGCGTCAACCGCTCTGCCCAGGCCCGCCAACCATCGTCCGCCGCCTGTGCGACCACGACGGTGTAGCTGCCCGCTTCGATCGGTTCGACCGCCTCCTCGATCGCGGTCCCCTCCGCCCGCTCCTGCGCGGGGGTGGACAGGTATTCGCCCGTATCCACCGCCGGATGCAACACCTGTAAAATGGCGGCGCGCGCGGTGGGGATGCTCATCGCCGTGCCGAAGCACAGCACCAGCGCGGCGGCGGCGTAACCGGCCAGCCGCGCGATGCGCGGGCGGCCACGGCCGCGCCTTTGTCGCGGCAACGCCCTTTCGGCATCGAGGGCGTCGGCGCGCAGGCGCTGCCGAAGCGCGTCGCCGCTGAGCAGCGTCTGCTGCAGGACATCATGATAATACTCCCGTTCCTTCATCGGGTGATCTCTCCTTTCCGGTCCGTTGGTGGGACTGGTCCCTGTGTCAGTTGGGCGCGGATGCTGCGGCGGGCGCGGAACAGCCTGCCCTTCACCGCCTCGCGGCCGATGTGCAGCGCGGCGGCGATCTCCTCCACGGACATCTCAAACCCATAGTAGAGCACAAAGACGCGATAGCACTCCCCCGGGAGCGCCCTTGCGGCGGCATAGACCGCCTCCGCCTCCTCCCTTGTGGCCGCGCGCAGCGCAAAGTCCGGCTCGTCGACGGGCAGATACGCTTCGTCAAGCGCGCTCTCGTGCGCCTGTCGGGCGGCACGGGATGCGTAATGTGCGGCGATCTCGTTGCGCAGCATCCGCAACAGAAACGCGCCCGGTTCGCCGATATCCGCATGCCCACGGCGGGCGAGGCGTTTGAGAAAGCGCAGATAGACGTTTTGCAGCGCGTCCTCAGCATCGAACGGGTTTGACAGCCGCAGCAGGGCGTAGCGCAGCAGCAACGGATAGCTGTCCGCGTACACGCGATCAAAGTATGGATCGTCCGCAGGCATGGGGTGCGCCTCCCTTCGCTTTCAGGATGCAAGGCCTTGCACCAATATAGACCGTTTGGGAACGATTTTGGTTTCGTCAGATCGGAAAAAATATTTTGCCGTGCCGATTCAGGCGGCGCCGCACGGCAAAGCGCAACAAAAACGCCGCCCACAAGACGTGTGGACGGCGCATCCTGCAAAGGGATGTCCCACAGGGCGCCGCGCGCCCGGCCGGACCGGTCAACCGCCAAGATATGCCTTCTTGACCGCGTCGCTCTGCATGAGCTCCGCGCCGGTCCCCTCGAGCACGACGCTGCCCGTTTCGAGCACGTAGCCGCGATCCGCAATGGAGAGCGCCATGCGCGCGTTCTGCTCCACCAGCAGGATGGTGGTGCCCGCCTCGTGCAGCTCGCGGATGATGTCGAACACCTGTTCCACAAGGATGGGCGCAAGCCCCATCGACGGTTCGTCGAGCATGAGCAGCCGCGGGCGCGACATGAGCGCGCGCCCCATGGCCAGCATCTGTTGCTCGCCGCCGGAGAGCGTGCCGGCCACCTGGCGCCGGCGCTCCTGCAGGCGGGGGAACCGTTGATACACATCCGCAAGCGAGGCCGATACCCCCAACACCGGACGCGTAAACGCGCCCATCTCCAGGTTCTCCTCCACCGTCATGCTGAGAAACACGCGGCGGCCCTCCGGCACGTGCGCCAACCCCATCCCGACGATGCGGTGCGGGGCCGTGGTGCGGATATCCTGGCCGTCGAACGTGATCTCGCCGGTCCGCGTGCGCAACAGGCCCGAGATGGTCTTGAGCGTGGTGCTCTTGCCCGCGCCGTTGGCGCCGATGAGCGTGACGATCTCCCCGGCCTCCACGTGGAACGACACGTCCTTGATCGCGTGGATGTTGCCGTAATATACGTTGATCCCCTGCACGTTCAGCATGTCGTCGCCTCCTCCCGTTTGCCGAGGTACGCTTCGATCACGAGCGGATCGTTCTTGATCTGCGCGGGGGTGCCCTTGGCGATGATCTTGCCGTAGTTGAGCACCGCGATGCCCTCGCAGATGCCCATGACGAGCGACATATCGTGCTCGATGAGCATGACGGCGATCTGGAACAGGTCGCGGATGCGGCAGATGTTGGCCATCAGCTCCGCCGTTTCGGAAGGATTCATGCCGGCGGCCGGCTCGTCGAGCAGCAGGAGTTTCGGCCCCGTCGCCAGCGCGCGGACGATCTCCAGCCGCCGCTGCGCGCCGTAGGGGAGCGCGCCGGCCTTCAGGTCCGCCAGGTCCTGCATTTCGAAGATGGAGAGCAGTTCAAGCGCCCGCTCGTGCGCGCGCTTCTCGGCCTTCCAGTAGGAGGGCAGGCGGGTGAGCGCGCTGCCCAGGCTGTAGCTCATGGCGTTGTGCAGCCCCACCTTCACATTGTCCTCCACGCTCAGCCCCTTGAACAGGCGGATGTTCTGGAACGTGCGGGCGATGCCCATGCGGTTGATCTGGTAGGTGGACTTGCCCTTGGTATCCACGCCGTCGAGCAGGATCACGCCGCGCGAAGGCTGGTACACGTTGGTGATGAGATTGAACACGGTCGTCTTACCGGCGCCGTTCGGGCCGATGAGCCCGGCGATCTCCGTGCGGCCGACGACAAGCGTAAAGTCCTCCACCGCGTGCAGGCCGCCAAAGTCGATGCCGAGATGGTGGATGTCGAGGATCGGGACCTTGTCGACGTCGCGCGCCGGCACCATGCCCCGGCTCGGAACGGGAATCAGATTATCCATTATGCGTCACCCGCCTTTTCCGCCCTGCGCTTTGCAAGCACCGTGCGCAGATTGAGGAGCTTTTCGAGCAACCCCGTAAACGAGAAATCGTACTGCCCGAACAGGCCCGACGGCTTGAAGATCATCACCACGATGAGCAGCACCGAATAGACCACCATGCGGTACGTGTTGAACGCCTGCAGCGCCAGCGGCAGCGCCGTGAGCACCGCGGCGGCGAAAATGGAGCCGATCATGGAGCCCATGCCGCCCAGCACGACCATGACGAGAATGTTGATCGACGCCATGAAGTTGAAGCTGCCGGGCACGAGCAGGCCCTGATAGCCCGCATACAGCGCCCCCGCGACCCCGGCGAAGAACGCCGACACCGCAAAGGCGAGCACCTTGTAGTACGTCACGTGAATGCCGCACGCCTCGGCGGCAATCTCGTTCTCCCGGATGGAGAGGATCGCACGGCCGTGCCGCGATTTCATCATCATGTGGATGAGCAGGCACGAGAGCACCATCGTAATGTAGACGACCGGGAAGGTCGAATACTTCGGAATGCTCATGAGGCCGGGCGTGCCGCCGGTCAGGTCCGGCAAATTGATGATGCACACGCGGATGATCTCGCCAAAGCCGAGCGTGATGATGGCGAGGTAGTCGCCCTTGAGGCGCAGCGCAGGAATGCCGATCACCACGCCGGTGATGGCGGCGGCCGCCCCGGCGAACAGCAGCCCGAGCACGAGCGAAAGCCCGTCCGGCATCGCCGCGCCGGGACCTTTCCAGAAGATTGCGCCCGCGTACGCGCCCACGGCCATGAACCCGGCGTGCCCGAGCGGGAGCTGGCCGAGATAGCCGGTCGCAATGTTGAGCGACACGGCGAGGATGACATAGATGCCTACCTGCAGGATCACGGAATTCTGCGCGCGGCTGGTCAGCCCCGAGGACATGATCGCGTTGCCGACGAACAGCAGCCCGACGAGCAGCACCGTGTTGATTGCATAGCGGACCGGCATGGGGATGCGGCGATACTTTTCGTTCATGCGCGCACCTCCCTCAAACCTTTTCCGTCATGCTGCGGCCAAGGAAGCCCGTGGGCCGCACCAGCAGCACGACGATGAGTACGGCGAACACCACCGCGTCCGTCCAGTCCGAAAGGCCGATCGCCGTCACGATGACCTCCGCAAAGCCGATGGCCAGTCCCCCGATCATCGCGCCGGGGATGGAGCCGATGCCGCCGAGCACCGCCGCCACGAATGCCTTGAGGCCCAGCAGGGAGCCGATGGTCGGGTTCACGATCGGATACCGGCAGCAGTACAGCACCGCGCCGATGCCCGCCAGCGCCGAACCGATGGCGAACGTAAAGGTGATGGTATTGTTGATGTTGATGCCCATGAGCTGCGCGGCGCCGGTGTCCTCGGAGACGGCGCGCATGGCCTTGCCCATGCGGGTCTTCTGCACGAGGAACGTGAGCGCCACCATCGAGACGACCGACACCACGATCGTGACGATCGCGCTCAGGCTGATGGACAGCGAGCCCAGCTGATACGTGACCGACGGGATGATCTTCGTCGCCGGGAACGAGCGCGTGTTGGCCGTCCAGATGAGCTGGGCGAGATTTTGCAGCAGCAGCGAAACGCCGATGGCCGTGATCAGCAGCGAGATGCGCGGCGCAGAGCGGAGCGGCCGGTACGCCACCTCCTCGATGACGACCGACAGCGCCACGCAACCGATGATCGTCAGCAGCACGGCCAACGCCGGGTGTATGCCGGCGGCAATGGTCAGCAGCGCGATGTAGCCGCCGATCATGATGACGTCGCCGTGCGCAAAGTTGAGCAGCATGATGATGCCGTATACCATGCTGTACCCGAGCGCCACAAGCGCGTAGATGCTGCCGAGCTGTAACCCGTTGATGAACTGCGATAGAATCAGCATGCGGGGACTCCCATCCTTTCCCTGCGCGCCCCGCCGCAGCAGGCAGAGCGCAAAACCGGTGTGGTCATTTCGGATATGCCGCGGCGCGGGACGGGCATAGCCCGGCCCGCGCTGTCGCGGCGGTCGTTCCGATCCGCCGTCCGCCCGGCGCTCGGCCGGGCGGGCGGCGCGTTGCTCAGTACTTGCCCCAGAAGGCCTCTGCGCCGTCCTTGATCTGGATGATCGCGGCGCTCTTCTCCGGATTGTTGAACTCGTCGTAGGTCACGTGGCCGGTCACGCACTCCATGTCGGTGGCGTTGAGCGCGTCGATGACGGCCTGCTTGTATTCGTCGCTGCCGACGGTCAGGCTGCTGTCAACCTTCTCCAGCGCGGCAAACAGGATCGCGGCGGCGTCGTACGCCTGCGCGGCGAACATGTTCGGCGCGCTGTCATACTTGGCCTCGTACGCGGCGATGAACGTCTGCACGGCCTCGGTCGTGTCGTTCTTCGAGTAGCCGGCGCAGTAGTACGCACCCTCGAGCAGCGAAGCATCCTCGACAACCGAGAGAACCGTATCCCAGCCGTCGGCGCCGAGCATCGTGGCGGTCACGCCGGCAGCGTTGGCCTGCGTGGCGACGAGCGCGACGACGCTGTAATAGTCAGGGACGAACAGCACGTCGGGGTTCTTGGACGCGATGGTCGTGAGCTGGCTCATGAAGTCCACCGCACCGTCGGCATAGCTCTCTTCCGCAACGATCTCGAGACCCAGCTCGGCCGCCTTCTCCTTGAACGAGTCGGTCAGACCGACGGAGTAGTCGATGCCGGTATTAAAGAGGATGGCAGCGGTCTTGGCGCCCAGCTCGTCATAGGCGAACGTCGCCATCTTCTCGCCCTGGAACGGATCGATGAAGCAGGAGCGGAACATGTTCTCATACACCGCGCCGGAATCCGGATCGACCGTAACGGCAGCCGCCGTGGCGGAAGCGGTGATCATGGGCATGTTGTCCGCCTGCGATTCCACAACGACCGCGATGGTGGGGCCGGTGGTCACGTCGCCGATGATGGCGGCGACGCCCTGATCCACAAGCGAGTTGTAGCCGGTGACGGCCTTGGCGGAATCGCCCTCTTCGTCATACTCGACCAGCTCGATCTGCTTGCCGTTCATGCCGCCGGCAGCATTGTACTCCTCCACATAGAGGCGCACGCCGTTGGCCACGGCCACGCCATACTCGGCAACCTCGCCGGTGAGCGGCGCCAGAAGGCCGATCTTGAGCGCTTCGCCGTCGCCGGACGCATTGGCGTCGCCCGGCTGGTCGGCGTCGCCGGCAGGCTCCTGCGAGCAGGCGGCAAACGCGAAGCAGCTTGCCGCCAGCAGGGCGGCAACGATCAGACTGATGATCTTCTTCATTTTCGTTTCCTCCATGATTCGATTTCCTCATTTATACAAAAACATCGGCTCCGCTCTTGAACGGCGCCGATGTGATTGCCATCCGGCAGGCCGGTTCAAAAAGCGGGCGTTCGGCGCACAAGCGCCGGAATAATGCGGATGCCCGACAGTACCGCGACACGGCGGACCAGGCCGGCAAATACGCCCAAAATAAGGGAAACGCCCAACAGACGGCTGCCGGGCGCGACAAAAGCAACGGAAGCGGCGGCGCAACAGGCCGCGCCGCAGAAAGCGAACGCCCGTTCACAGGTCTTTGCATTCCCGTTCGGCTGCGCCATTTCCGTGCGTCTCCTTTCTGCAAACCGGGTCGGCTCGACGCCAAACCCTGATAATGCAGATAATCTACCATCATTGACGGGGTTTGTCAAGCAAAAATCATATATTTTATATGGATTTTTTTGTACGGGGCGATTTCCATGCGAATGCGCGGGGCTTTGCGCCCCACAGCCGCGGGAGAGACGGAATACGCGAAACGCCTGCAAGATCAACCGGCATCCCCGCCCCACAGCCACGGGATGGGCGCCGGTTCGATCCGCTCCATGGGCGGCGCCGCGGCGCCGCCCCACAGCCGCGGGAGAGACGGAATACGCGAAACGCCTGCAAGATCAGCCAAGATCAGCCGGCGTTCCCCCTACAGCCACGGGATGGGCACGTCCCCCTGCTCGCCGGCGGGATCGAACGAATGGTTCTCCTCGCGGTGTTCCGGCGTGTCGTAATAGACAAAATCGTCGCGCAACGGAGAGTACGAAAGGATATGGATGACCCCGGCGGCCTCGTCCACCTGCATCAGGCGCAGATACCCGTCCCCGCCGGTCTGCCCGGCGGCCTGGTAGTTGCAAATCATCTGGAGCACGGTGCGCTCGGCCGCGCCGTCGCCGTCGTCGTCAAAGGTCGCCGGCACGCAGGCGCTGTTGTACCGGTGCCCGCAGAGCACGAGGTACAGGTTCGGGTTGCGGGCCACCACGCCGTCATAGAGCAGCTCGCCCTGATCGGTCAGCGTGCAGTCGTGGTTGAAATAGCTGTGTACGCACAGCGCGCCGATGCGGTCCGGGTAGGCGGCAAACGTCGCGTTGAGCCAGTCAACGGCGGCCTCATCGATATGATAGCCCATGTAGACGAACAGGAAGCCGGTATCCCCCACATCGATCAGGTCAAAGTGTCCGCGGTTGTTCTCATAGCTGCCGCCGTACCACGGCTTGCCCGCCATGCGCGCCTCGCCAAAGTAGGTCCCGTAAACGGTGTAATCGCAATCGCGGAGGCTGGTGCCCACGTCGTGGTTGCCCGCGCAGACGCCGTACGGGATCTCGTCAAGCGTCCGCATCGCCTCGTCCGCCACGGCCCACTGCCGCGCGTCGTCCCGGTTGTGTACCAGATCGCCGGTGTGGACCACATAGACGAGGGACAGCCGCTCGGCGTTCTCCTGCAAAAAGCGCGTCTGGTCGCGGAACAGGGCGGGATACTTCCGGCTGTAGTGCTGCGTGTCGGACAGCCAGGCGATGGTATACGCCCCCTCGGGCGGCCGCAGCGGGTCGGGCGCGGGCGTGGGCGTCGGCGCTGGGGTGGCCGTCGGCGTTGCGAGCGGCTGCACCAGCACTGGCACGGCCGTCTCCCCGCCGTTTGCCTCCGGCCCCACGTGCGCCGGCGCGCAGCCGGCGGCGAGGGCAAGGAGCAGCAGCGCAAGCAAAATCGATACGATTGGGCGGCGGCACGGCTTCTTCATGATAGCAGTATACCACAGTTTTGTCCCCTGCGGTGCTTTGGTAGACGAATTTTCGTATCCTGCGCGGCGATTTGCGCGCACGGCGTTGCCAAGGGCGGGCGGCGCATGGTAAAATGAACTTCAAACCATCCTCTGCGCACGGAAAGGGGGCTGCCGCAATGATCATTACATGGGTCCTGGCCGTGGTGTTGGCGGGCGTCGGGCTGTTCCTCGCGCTCAGGCCGGCGCTGTTCTGGCGCTTTGCCGAACGATGGAAGTCCTACTATGCGGACGAGCCGTCGGACCTGTACATCAACAGTTCGCGCATTGCGGGCGCGGCGCTCACGGTGTGCGCCGTGACCGTCGCCGTGCTGCCATACGTGCTGCCATAGCCCGGCGGAACAATCCCCGCATGTTTTTCTTGCAGAGGAACCGCCGCATGGATATAATAAGGAAATACACCGGCATCTGCCGGGGAGTTTTGGGAGGTTAACCGCATGGATCGGTATCAGAACAACGTCGGCGTACTCGTTCCGAACATCATGCTCCCCCCGAAGGGGACGGATTTTGAAAAGTGGGCGGTCGTCGCATGCGACCAGTATACGTCCCAGCCCGAATACTGGGAGGAGGTGCGACGCCTGACGGACGGCGCGCCCACCACGCTCGATCTGATCCTGCCGGAGGCGTATCTCGGCGCGCCGGACGAGGCGCAGCGCATTGATGCGATCCGCACGAATATGGCGGGCTATCTGCGCCACGGCGTGCTCAAAAAGCACGAGCAGGGCTTCGTACTGGTCCGGCGCACGGTTGCCGGGCGGACGCGCCGCGGGCTGGTCATGGCGCTCGATCTCGAGCAATATGATTATCGTAAGGGATCGACCACGCTCATCCGCGCCACGGAGGGGACGATCGAATCGCGCATCCCGCCCCGCCTGCGCATCCGCGAAGGCGCCAAGCTGGAACTGCCGCACATCCTCGTGCTCATTGACGATCCGGGCCGCACAGTCATCGAACCACTTGCGGCGCGGGCGGACGAGATGGAGCTGCTCTACGATACCGACCTCATGCTCGGCGGCGGGCACATCGAGGGCCGCCTCGTCTCCGACAGCGAAATGATCCGCGGCGTGTTGCAGGCGCTGGCCGCGCTGACCGATCCGGCCGCCTTCCGCGAAAAGTACGGCGACCAGGCGCCGCTGCTGTTCGCCATGGGCGACGGCAACCACAGCTTTGCCACCGCCAAGGCCAACTGGGAGCGCATCAAGGCCACGCTCAAGCCGGGAATCCGGCGCACGCATGCGGCGCGCTTTGCTCTCGTAGAGGTGGAGAACGTCCACGACGAGGGCATCGTATTCGAGCCCATCCACCGCGTCCTCTTCGGCATGGACGGCCGGCAGGCCGTGGAGCGCCTTGCCGCCAAGCTCGCCGAGCAGAACGGCGGCGGCGTAGAGACGCGCTGGTTTGAAGCCGACGGCCCCGCCGCCATGGCCGTAGAGCAGGGCCATGCGCTGCCGTTCTTCTTCCGGGGCGGGCAGGGCGCGTTCCTCGTGCGCGAGCCGGCGCAGCAGTTGGCCGTGGGCACGCTGCAGAACGCCATCGACGCGTTGCTGGCGGAAACGTCGGGCGCGTCGGTCGATTATATCCACGGCGACGACGTGGTGCGCTCGCTGGCCGCGCGCGAGAACACGGTCGGCTTCCTGTTGCCGGCCATGGAGAAATCGCAGCTGTTCCCGACCGTCGTGTTCGACGGCGCGCTGCCGCGCAAGACCTTCTCCATGGGCGAGGCCAATGAAAAGCGCTACTACATGGAGTGCCGACAGATCGCAAGATAGCGGCACGGCAATATCAAGGGGACGGGAGAGACAGAAACCAATATGGCGATCAAGATGACCAAATTCGGCGGCAGCTCCATGGCGGACGCCACACAGTTTGCCAAGGTGCGCGCCATTATCGAAGCGGACAAAGCGCGTCAGTTTGCGGTGCCGTCCGCGCCGGGCAAGCGGTTCCCGGGCGACGACAAGATCACGGACCTGCTGTACCTGTGCCACGCGCAACAGGCCGAGGGCGTACCGTTTTACGACACGTTTGACACCATCGCCGAACGATATGTCGAGATCGAGCGGGCGCTCGGGCTGTCCACGCACATCGAAGCGGAGCTCAACGCCGTGCGCAAGAACCTTGAAAACGGCGCGAGCGAGGACTACATCGCCAGCCGCGGCGAATACCTCAACGCGCTGCTGCTGGCCGACTACCTGGGCTTTGAATTCATGGACGCGGCAGAGCTGATCTGCTTCCATTCCGACGGCACGTACGACGACGAGACCACGCAAAAATGGACGCAACGGCTCGAAGGGCGCACGCGGCTGGTCATCCCCGGCTTTTACGGCCGCAAGCGCGACGGCAGCATCAAGACGTTCTCGCGCGGCGGGTCGGATATCACCGGCGCAATCGTCGCGCGCGCCGTCCACGCCGACGTGTACGAAAACTGGACGGACGTGTCCGGCTTCCTGATGGCGGACCCGCGCATCGTCAAGGACCCGAAGGTCATCCGCACCGTCACGTATTCCGAGCTGCGCGAGCTCTCCTACATGGGCGCGACCGTGCTGCATGAGGATTCCATCTTCCCCGTGCGCAAGGCGCATATCCCCATCAACGTGCGCAACACCAACGCACCCGACGAACCCGGCACCATGGTTGTGCCGGACAGCTACCTGCAATATTACCGGCGCGAGGGCGTGCTTACGGGCGTGGCCGGCCGCACCGGGTTCACGGTCATCACCGTGTTCAAGGACAACATGCACAACGAGATCGGCTTTGGCTATCGCCTGCTGCGCGTGCTCGACCGCTACAACATCTCGTTTGAACACGTCCCCTCCGGCATCGACACCATGTCGCTGGTCATCGCGGACAACAAGCTCAAGGAGCACCTTGAGACCGTCCTGCGCGAGATCCGGCGCGACTGCAACCCGAAGACCGTGGAACTGCAATCGAACATGGCGCTCATCGCCACCGTGGGCAAGGGCATGGTGCGCAGCATCGGTACCGCCGCCAAACTGTTCAACGCGCTCTACGAGGCCGGCATCAACGTGCGCATGATCGACCAGGGTTCGTCGGAAATGAACATCATCGTCGGGGTCGAAAGCGGCGATTTTGAGGCCGCCGTGCGCGCCATTTACGATGCGTTCGCCTGAGCAGCGTCCCACCCGCGCAAAACCAAAAAACGGAAAGCCCCCGATCGGGGGCTTTTTTGTTCCTGTCGGGCGCGGCCGCCCGCCGTTTCAGAACAGGCGCAACTGCCGGCTGTCGGCAAGGCGGACATGCGCCCGCTCGCAGGCGACGGAGGGCGGAAGCTCCGCAAGAAACGGCGACGGCGGCTCCGGCGCGCAGAGAATCAGCTCGTCCACCGCGCGCGTCATGCCCACATAGAGCAGCCTTCGCTCCTCCTCCCAATCCGCGCATACGCCGTCGCGCGTCAACGGCATCTGCTCCTGCTGCAACCCGGCCAGAAAGACGACCGGAAACTCCAGCCCCTTGCTGCCGTGCAGCGTCATCAGCCGTACCGCGCCGGAGGCGTACGCCTTGCCGGCGGCGCGCCGCAGGTCGGCCTCCTCGCCGAGCGCCAGCATGCGCAGGAAGTCCGCCATGCGCGCATGGTACGCGGCCATGCCGGTCAACCGGTCGAACGCATCGCGGTGCGCGGCGGCCACACGGCCGGGCGCGGCGGCATACCGTTCGAGCAGGCGGCGGGGCGGCTCCCGCGCGACAAGCGGGCCAAGCAGCGCCGCATCGGCCGCAAACGCCGGCGGACATGCCGCGTCAGCGAGCGCGTCGGCGGGCGCAACGCCGGCCGCAATCCGGGCCGTCACGCATTGGCACAGGGCCTCCGACGCCGGCGGGGACACGCCATAGGTCTGCGTCAGGCAGGCGGCGAGCGTCCCGGGCGCGTCCGGCGACAACAGCCAGCGGAACAGCGCAAGCGAGCGCTGCACCGCCTCGTCGCAAAGCGCGTCGTCACGGCCGGAAACCACGCACGGGATGCCGTCATGGCGCAGGCATTCCTCGATGCGCGCCAACTGCCGCCGCGTGCGGCACAGCACCGCCATGTCCGAAAACGGGCGGGCGACCGTCGACGCCGCGCTGTTCATATCCACGCCGCCGGCCAGGCGCGCAATCTCCTTTGCGATCCAGACGCCCTCGCCGAGCGGCCCGTCCATGCGGACGAGGCGCGCCGGCGCGCCCGATTGACGCGCCGCCTCCAGGCGGCGCGCGCCGCCGGGGTTGTGCGCGATTACCGCAAGCGCCGCCGAAAGAATCTCCGGCGTGGCGCGGTAGCTGCGCCCAAGCGGAAGCGTGGTCAACGGCACGGCCTCCGCCAGCTCGGCAAAGCAGCGGGCGCTTGCGCCGCGAAAACCGTAGATCGACTGATCGGGGTCGCCGATGACGAACAGGCTCTCCCCGCCGGCGCTCCATTTGCGGACAAGGCGGCGCTGCACCTCGTTCACGTCCTGAAACTCGTCCACCAGCAGATGCGCAAAGCGCGCCGGCGGCGCGCCGGGCAGCGCCAGCGCGTCGAGCAGCAAACCATCCAGATCGCGCGCCCCGCACGCGGCGAGCGCCGCCGTATACGCCGCTGCAAGCGCGGCCTCGTCCGGCGTGGCCGCAACGCCGCCACACCGCACGCGGGAGACGGCTTCGGCGGTACGCTGCGCGTCGAACGGGAGGCCCGCTTCCCGCGCCGCGCTGGCCATGAGCGCCGCCGCTTCCTCCGCCGCAAGCAGAGGGCGCCGGTCGAGCAGCTCCAGGCAGACGGCGTGGAACGTCCCCACCGTGATCCGCTCCGCCGCCGCGCCAAGGCGCGCCCGCAGACGCTCCCGCAGTTCCGCCGCCGCCAGGTTCGTAAACGTAACCGCCGTGATATGGCCCGGATCGACCCCCCGCGTCTCCACCAGATAGGAGATGCGCGCCACAAGCGTACCGGTCTTGCCCGCGCCCGGACCCGCGAGCACGGCGACGGCAGGCTCTTCCGCCCGCACGGCGCGCAGCTGCGCATCATCCGGCACAAACGCCGGCCGCTGCGCCGTCGTCTGGAAACACGGTTCCGGCGCCGCTTTGACAGCGGCTTTCACCGGCCGGGCAGGCTTTACAGCCGGTTGCGCCGCCGGCATGGCGAACAGCGCCGCCTGGCCGCTTAGCGCCGCGCGCTCGGCCTCGTCGAACAGGCGGATCACGCCGTATTCCCCATCGTACCCGGCCAACCGCTCCACCCGCCCCTCCCGCAGGCGGCGCACGCCCTCCGCCACGCACGGCCCGGCCGCGCGCGCAATGTTCTCCACGGCCGCTTCGCGCAAGATGTAAAACTCGTTGCCGAGCGTGCCGAGCAGCCGCTCATACCGCTGCTGCACGCCCCTGGCCGTCACCGACGCGCCGATGGAAGCGGCGATGACCTCCGGCAGCGGCACGAGCCGCTCAAACGGCTTTGCCCGCCCGGGCCGCGCGCCGGCCGGGCGGTCGGCCAGCGCCTCTACCCGGTGTTCCACCCCGACGGTCACGCGCCCGCCGCAGACCGGGCAGCGGCCGCCGAGCCGTTCCGTTTCGGCCGGGGTCAGCCGCACGCCGCAGGCGCGGTGCCCGTCCAGATGGTACTTGCCCTCCTCGGGAAAAAACTCGATGGTGCCCGCAAAGCCGTCGCCGGTCTCCAGGGCCGCCCGGAGCGCCGGATAGGCGGGCGGCACATCCAGCAGGTTGGCTTCGCGGCCAAGGCGCGCGGGAGAATGGGCGTCGGAGTTGGAAACGAGCGTAAAGCGGTCGAGCGCAGAGACGCGCCAGTTCATCGGCGGATCGGACGAGAGGCCGGTCTCGAGCGCGTGGATCTCGCCGGCCAGGTCGCCGAAACACGCCTCAATCGTATCGAAGCCCGAAAAGGCGCCAAAGAGCGAAAAGTGCGGCGTCCAGATGTGCGCGGGGATGAAGACGGCCGCCGGGCACGTGTCGAGCGTGATCTCCAGCAGGTCGCGGCTGTCAAGGCCGAGGATCGGGCGCCCGTCGGAGCGGATGTTGCCGATGCGCTCCAGCCGGGCGGCAAGGGCGTCCGCCTCGTCGAGCCCGGGCAGCAGGATCAGGTTGTGTACCTTGCGCGTGCGACCGTCCCGCTTGTAGATGCTGCTGATTTCGCCGGTCACGACAAAGCGAACGGGCGCGTCCGCCCCGTCCGGCCCGGCGGTACCGTCCGGCAGGCGCAGCTCGCGCCGGAGCGCGTACAGCCCGTCGCCGGCCGGTTCCAGCGCCTCGCGCAACGCCTGCCGCCAGGCGGGATGCGTAAAATCGCCCGTACCGACGAGGCCGATGCCCTTGCGCCGGGCCCACAGATCGAGGTTGGGCGCGTCGCAGGCGCGGCTGGTCGCGCGGGAATAGGCGGAATGGATGTGCAGGTCTGCAATGAGCATCGGGCGCCTCCGAACAGGGCGGGAGGCGTGCCTCCCGGCGGGGTGTACCCCTATTTTAGCCCAACCGCACCGCTGCCGCAAGTCCCGACGGCAGGTGACAAATTCGTCACAGATTCTTTGCCGGATCTTAAGAGTTCTTTCATGGCGCGTACAAAAGCGGCTGGTATCATGGGAGCATCCCAAACAGGAGGTGCCTGCCATGTTGACCAGCGTGTTATCCGCCCTGCCGACGGCCGCCGCCATGGCGCTGCTCTGCTACAGCCCCTATGCCGTGGGGCTTTGGGCGGAAGGACGCCGCCTGCCGCTTGTGCGGCATGCGGCGCTGTATACGCTCACGGGCGCTTTCCTCATGCTGTTCTACGTGACGATCCTGTGGACGGGCCTGCCCGGCGACCTTTCGCGCGTGGCGCGCGTGCTGAACCTCCTGCCGTTTGCCTGGGTGGCAAATCCCTATACGATGGGGCCGGCGCACATGGCCGCGCAGCTGCTGCTCAACATCGTGATGTTCCTGCCGTTCGGGGCGCTGCTGCCGGTCGCCTTTCGGCGGCTGCGGCGCTTCCCCGCCACCGCGCTCGCGTGCCTCTGCCTGACGCTGGCCGTTGAAACCGCGCAATACTTCATCGGGCGCTGCGCGGACGTTGACGACGTGCTGCTCAATGCCCTGGGGGGCATGGCCGGCTATGCGCTGTTCGCCCGCCTGCAAAGCGCCTCCGGCCGCTCGGCCTGGTTCGCCGCGCTGTGCGGAACGGCGCCCGAGGACGCCGCCGCGCCGGGCGCAACGGCCGTCGTCGCCGAGCGTTGGTGAGCATCCACGAGCGCTATGCGGTCACGCCGATGGCCAGCAGGATCGTCCCGTCCTGCGCGCCGGGCGCGCGCTCCGTCGCCTCGGTGACGGGGATTGCTTCCGGCGTGACGGTCGGTTCCGGGGTGGGATGCGGCGCATCGCTGCCGTACGGGCGCATGGCGCACACATCCATCGGCAGCAGCCGGATTGCAACCGCATAGCGATTGCCGCTTCCCCTGTCGTTGTTTAACCACGCGCAGACCGTCTCCAAATCGCCGATACAGGCCGGCTCGGATGCGCCGTCATCGAGCCGGTAAACCGCAAAGCCGTCCTCGACGATCGTGCCGCCGAGCGCAAAGGGATTGAGGTTGGACAGCTGATCCGGCGCGATCCAGCCCATCCGGGACGCATCGATGGCCGCGCGGAGCTCGTCCGCAATCCGCCCGTCCCCGTCCAGCCGATCAACCGGGAGAAGGGAAACCGCCTCCCCCGCCGCCAGCAGCATGGGCGATGCGCCGCCGTCCGCATCCGCGTACAACAGCGTCAGGCCGTTGTCCCGCAGCAGGCGCGTCGTAACCGTGGAGTAGGCGTGCCGGGCGGCCTCCTCGCGCGTCATGCCATCCGCCAGCGCGGCGTCGGCATACGTCCGGAGCAGAGCATAGCAGGGGTTGTCCTGCAACGGCTCTACGCCCACGATCTGGCCCGACTGCGGGTTGAACGTAAGCGCATACGTCTCCTCCATCGTACAGCCGCAGGCGGCCTCCACCCGGCAGGTATAGTCGATGCGGAGATACCCGTAATCAACGGAAACCGGCTCCCCGCCCGTACAGTCCGTGAGCACATAGGCGTTCTGCGCAAGCGCGCCGCCGTCATACAGCGTCTGCCAGAGCTCCATTTCATGGAACCAGAGCATGGTCTGCTCGGTTGTGAGCGCCGGAACGACAAACTCCGAAGCGGCGCCGCCGGAGCGGACCCCCATGCGAATGTCATAGTATGCCCGCAGCGCCTGCTCGGCGGCGGTATCATACCGTTTGCGGGCGGTCGTCTGCGCCTGCTGCGTCGGCGGCGCGTCATCCGAAACGGCCGGCTCGCCCAAAGTCGGGACAGGGGTGGCGGTGACGGGGGGAGGTTCCGGGGTCGGGGAGAGCGTTGGCTCCGTCTCGACCGGTTCCAGCTCAAGGATGCGGAAAGCGCCGTCCTCTCCCACCATTTCGATTTGCAGCGTGCGCGTTTCACACGGCGCGCCGTCCTCCCCCAACAGGGATACGGATGCATATACCAGGTACGTCCGCTCCCTGCAGCTTACGCTGAGGTCGACGACGGAGACCGCCATGCCGTCGCACCTAACCTGCGCCTCGATTGCGGCGCGAATGGCCGCAAACGTATCCATGGCCGCTGCCGGGGACGGCTGCACCGCGCAGATCACCCGGTGATCGTCCCTGCGCGCCCTGTCCCGCAGCGTGGGCACGATCAGCGCAGCCACAAACAGGGCCGCAAACGAAGCCGCGCATACGTACGCCGCCGCCACGCTCGGTCTGATGCGGCGCCGGCGCACCCGGCCGCCGCGCACCTCGTTGAGCGCATCGTCCACCCGGTTGGCAAAGGAACCGGGCATCGACGGAAACAGCCCTTCCAGGTTTGTCTCGGGGTCCGGCTTCCCGTTTTTCATGCCCACCGACCTCCTTTCTCCAGCTTATGTCTGAGCTGCTCGCGTCCGCGCGCGAGCCTGCTCTTGATCGTCCCCGTCGGCTCGCCCACGATCTGTGCGATCTCCTGGACGCCGTACCCCTCATAATAGAAGAGCGTCAACGCGAGCCGGGTGTTCGCGGGCAGTTGCCGAAACGCCAGTTGCAGATCCAGATCCGGCATCGGCGGCTCGACCGCCTCGGTATCCTGCAACGGATCGAACAGCATTCGCTTTCGTCGGATGCTGAAGCACTCGTTTTTCAGGATGCGCAGCATCCAGGAGCGGAACCCGTCCCGGTTTTGCAGCGACCCGAGATAGCGGAAAGCGCGCAACACCGCGGAAGCCGCTGCATCCTCGCAGTCGGCCTCACAATGCAGGATCGCATAGGCCACGCGAAACATCGCGGGCTTGAGCTGTTCGACCTGCTCGCAAAACCAATCGGCGTCGCTCGGGCCAACCATCCCTGGCAAACTCCTCTCCCTGTAATTCCCCACTTACTAAATAGACTGTGATTTTTCGGAAATGGTTGCAATTATTTGGGGGACGAATTGTGAACTTTTGGGTGCGCACAGGGAGCGGCGAAACCGCCGCCCCGCAAACGACATCTGTTTCCGGCCCTTACAGCAGGCCCTGTTGCTTGAGCGCCGCCTCCAACGCATCGGCCGCCAGCTCGACCGTGGTCAGGCAGCGCGTCTCGCGGGATTTGAGCCGCGGCGCGATCTCGCGGCATTCCACGGCGCCAAGCTTTTCCCTGAGCGCCGCAACGCAGTCGGCGCACGCCTTGCGAAAGCCCGGCGTCTCATGCGCGCATGGCCCCACCATCAGGTGGGACAGCACCGCGACCGCACTGCACACCGCCCCGCACGTCCGCCCACAGCCAAAGCCGCCGCCAAACCCGGCCACCAGCCGAAACGACTCCGGCGGCAGCCCGAGCGACAGCGCCTCGTCCGCCGCGCGCAGCAGCGCCTCGGCACAGTTGTTATTCTGTTCAAGATAATACTTCGGCACCAGTTCGCGGATCATACGCCGCACCTCCCCGCCATTCGCGCTTTTTCATCGTATTCTATATCATACCCGGAACTGGCCCCGCCGTCAATGCACCGGGCGCGGCGCGGCGGGAAGGGGCCGTTCCCCGCCCCCGCCCGCTCAGGTATCCAGCTCGAAATAGTACAGGGTGTTTGCGGCCCGGTCGTATACCGCGACCGTAACGTTGAAGGAATACCGGTCGAACAGCGCCGCATCCGAAAACGGATCGTCGCTTTGGCTGTGGCGGTCCAGCACGTACCACCATCCATCCGTCACGGCCAGCGGACGTTCCCCCGCCCCGTCCGGCAGGCAGCCGTCAAACAGCCGCCGGACGTTCTCCGTCAGCGGCAGCGGCCGCCAGCCCGGCGCCTCCGCCAGCGCCGCGGCGAGCGCGGCGCCATCCGCTTCCGAAAAAACCAGCGTGGCCACGACCGTGCCGTCGCCATGAAAGCCGCCATGGTCGTCCGTATACGACACGGCCGTCGCCGCCGGCAGGGAAACGCCCAGCGCGCGGCCGATCCGCCGTTCCGGCGACGCGGCGCAACCGGCCGGCAGCGCGCAGGCCAGCAGCAGCGCAAGCAAGATCCAAACCCGCCGCTTCATGCGTCTCAACCTCCTATCCATGCAGCGCCGCGTTGTAGCGGCCGATCAGCGCCGCCCAGTCGGGTAGATACAGCGCCGCGTACCAGTACAGCAGCGCGACGCCCATGACCCGCGTCAGCGGCAACCGTGTCTTGACCAGCCGCACCGCCGTGAGCGCCGTGAGCACCGCCAGATACGCCATCAGCCACAGCGACAGGATGCGCCGCATCGTCAGCCCGTAAGCGCCGACGTAGAGCAGCAGCCGAAGCACCGCAGAGGCGAGCAGCAGCGCGGTTGAGAGCAGCAACAGCCACTCGCACAGCCGCAACACCCCGGTTTGCGCGCCGTAGCGCACCGAGAGCGCGAGCAGCGTAAAGTTGATGAGCGATACGGCGACCAGCTCCCGAAACCCTGCGTTGGCGTACTCCGAATAGGTATACGCCTGCGGCAACACGCCGCCGAACAGGTATGAGAACTGCAGCCCGAGAAACAGCGCATACGCCAGCAGCGGCAGCGCCATGGCCACAAGGAGCGTGGTCGCGCTCCAAACCGCGTCCGGCAACGGCCCGAGCGGCGGCAGGCGGTGCCGGCCGCCATACAGGAAGGAATAGACCGGCAGCGCCACCGCCAACACAATCGCCAGCGTGCGCAGGCAGGCGCCGACTTGAACGCCGTCGAGCAGGGCGCACAGCAGCGCATCCATGCGCGCGTCCGCCCGCCGCAGCAGCGTGAGCACCAGCAGCAGCAGCGGGACCCCTGCCAGCAGGCCGATCAGCACCGGCCGGAGCGCACCGCCAAGCCGCCCGTCCCTGCCCCGCAGCACCGCCTGCACCGCGCCGAAAAAGCGCCCGATCGATGAAAACGGCAGCACAAAAAAACCGTAGATCAGCCCGAGCACCGCCATGCCCTCGCGCCCGGCCGGAACGTCGTACAGCACGAACACCGCGTACAGCATCAGTGTGCACGGGATTGCCAGCAGGCCGGGAAACATCATCCAGCCCATGTAATCCAGCTCCGCCTGATACGGCAGCAGCACCAGCAGCGCCGCCGCCGCGCCGAGCACGAGCCACGCCGTGGCGTTGCGCCGCGCGCGCGGCCATTGCCAGACGAGGAAAACGAGCGTGAACGCCGCCCAGAATGCGCTGTAGGACCACAGCGCCTCCGCAAGCGGTATCGCGCGGCACGCCGCGCCAAGCGCCAGCGCCGCCAGAACCAGCCGCTTTTCGGCCGCGCCGTATATCGGTTGCGCGCCCGGCACGGGCGGCAGCGGCGCCGTCTTCTCCGCCTCCGAAAACGGCCCTGTCTGCGCACCGCCGGCCGGCGGCGCACAACGCATTTTTCTTCGCTCCTCCATGGTCTCCTCCTTTGCCCCGACGTCCGCCGGCAGACCCGCCGGCGCTCAGCCCTCCTGCTGCGCCGCGTCCGGCACGTATTCGAGCAGGTCGGACGGCTGGCAATCCAGCGCGCGGCAGATGGCATCCAGCGTCGTAAACCGGATAGCCCGGCACTTGTTATTCTTCAGGATGGACAGGTTGGCCAGCGTGATATCCACCCGGGCGGCCAGCTCGCCGAGCGAGACGTGCCGCTTTGCCATCATCACATCAAGATTCACACGGATCACGGCGCGCCTCCTCACACGGTCAGATCGTTCTCTTCCTTGTAGGCGACCGCCCGCGCGAACACGCGCGAGAGCACCAGCGAGAACAACCCGCACAGCGCGACCGCCGCGCCGACAAACTGCGCAAGAATGGTATTGGCCGGCAGCAGCACCAGCAACAGGCAGCACGCCGCCATGCCCAGCGCCACAAAGCCCATGCGCCGCAGCGCGCGCACGTTGCCCTCCACAAACGGGTCGCGCCCGAGCGAGCGCATCATGCCGAACAGCGTCACGCCGATCACGATCGCCCCGGCCACGAACAGCACGCCCAGCGCAACGGTCAGCACCGTCAGCGCATGCGTGCCGTACCGCTCCATCGAAAGCGCATCCACCGCAGCGCCCATCTCCCGCAGCGCCAGGTACGAGAACGCCAGCCCCGCCGCCATGCCTACGAGGATCAACGCCTTGACCAATTCGTTCAACCAGTCCTTTTTCAAACCATACACGCCCCTTTCTTCCCGAAATCATAGCACGTGTTTTATTGTTTGTCAATAAATCTTTTTTATTTTTCAATAAATTCCTGGGGCAACCGCCTGCGCCACGCCGGCTCGCCCATCCGCGCCCCGCAGCCGCGCATAAAAACTGCCCGCGCCACGCCGCCGTGCATAAAAAACCGCCCGCGGCGGTCAGGCCGGGGCGGCAAGTCGGGAACGGGGTCAGCCCTCGAAGCGGGAGCGGTCAATCCACAGGCCGAGCGCCGGGTTCGGGATGAAGTAGACCTCTTCGCCGTCGGGCAGGATGTTGTAGCCGTAGCTGAGCGCATCCGGGTTGTACCGGGCCGCCATCTCATCGTAGTCCGCCCAGTTGAAGTGTACGCCCTCGATTTCCTCGCGCGTGATGTGCGGCCGGACGGCATAGGTGATGGAGAACCGCCCGTCGGAAGAGCCGTGAATCAGGTGCGCGGCGGCGCCCATATTGTCGCGCAGGTCCTGACACTCGGGTGCGCGGAAATACTCCAGCACGCGCAGGCGGCCGCAATAACCATACTTGCGGATGAGCCGGTCGATCACCGGGTCCTCTCCGAAGTGGTTCACGCCCGGCGCGAGCACGATCAGTTCGCCGCCGTCGGCGATGGCCATGCGCGTACGATAGACGGACTTGTTGCCGAGCCAGGTGGTGTGGAACTCCTTCGGATCGAGATAGACGATGCACTTTTTGATGCCCGTCTCGACAAAATCGATGTTCTTCTGCTGCGCCAGCGCGACAGCCTCCTCGAGCACGCGGCGCGTATCGCCAAGGAACAGGCCGTGCGTGCGGATGTTACCACCCGGGGCGGTCGTGACCGTCAACGCGAACAGGACCGGCCGCTCGGACAGGTAATGCGCGAGCGCATAGTCGAGGATCTTGCGCACGGGCGTATGGTCACGGCCCATCATGCGCTCCATGCCGTAGACGGCGCCGACCATGTGGCTTTTGTTGATCATGTCGCTGCCGCCCACGCCGACAAACAGGTTCTTCGCGTGGTTGGCCATGCCGATGACCTCGTGCGGTACGACCTGGCCGATCGACAGGATCAGCTCGTACGAAGGGTCCATGACGCGGCGGTTGATCTCCACGCTGACGGGGTCCGTCCACAGCCCCTCCGTGATCTCGGAGAGATAGCCGGCCGGCACCTCGCCAAGCCGCACCACGTCGGTGCGCCAGTTGTGCGGGATGAACTTTTCAAACGGAATGTCGCCGAACATATCGGCCGCCTCCGCCTCGGTGACGGGCACATGCGTCCCGAGCGCGGGCAGCACGTCCACCGCGCACCCTGCCTCCGTGAGCAGGTGGTAATAGACGTTGGTAATATAGCCGGCATTGGAATGGTAGCGCGTATAATCCGGCGGGATCAGCAATGCTTTTCTGGGCTTGCGCCCCTCAAGCGAGCGCACGAGCGCCGCGCGGATCTCCTCGCGGCTCAATCCGTCCTCGGTCGCTGCGCGATAAAACAGTTCCATAGCGAACGTCCTTTCTTTCTGTCCTGCCCGACCGATGTGGGCAAAGTACGGCGCCGCGCCCCCGCCCGTCCGCGGGCAGGGGCGCGCGTTACAGCCGATTACGCGGTATAGGTCGAGGCGGAGGTGCTGCCGCCATGGCCCGTCCAGTTCGTGTGGAAGAACTCGCCGCGCGGCGCGTCCAGCCGCTCATAGGTGTGCGCGCCGAAATAGTCGCGCTGCGCCTGCAGCAGATTGGCGGGCAGCTTCTCGGTCGTATATCCGTCAAAATACGCCAGCGCCGAGGAGAACGCCGGCATCGGCACGCCGTGCCGGACCGCCTCCGCCACCACGTTGCGCCACGCGGGGACGAGGCTGCGGATCGTGTTGCCGAAATACTCGTCGAGCAGCAGGTTCTGCAGTTGCGGGTCCTTGTCGTACGCCTCCTTGATCTTGCCGAGGAACACCGAGCGGATGATGCAGCCGCCGCGCCACATGAGCGCGATGCCGCCGTAGTTCAGGTTCCAGCCGTACGTCTTGGCGGCGGCGCGCATGAGCGTGTAGCCCTGCGCATACGAGATGATCTTCGAGGCGTAAAGCGCCTTGCGGATATCCTCGATGAACGCGGCGCGATCGGCGCAGGCGATGCGCATATCCGCCTTCGGGAACGCCTTGGCGGCCTCCACGCGCTCCTCCTTCATGGCGGACAGGCAGCGCGCAAACACGGCCTCGCCGATGAGCGTGAGCGGCACGCCTTCGTCCAGCGCGGCGATGCCCGTCCACTTGCCGGTCCCCTTCTGGCCCGCGGTGTCGAGGATCTTGTCCACGATGGGCTTCCCGTCCGTGTCCTTGTAGGCAAGGATGTCGCGCGTGATCTCGATGAGATAGCTGTCCAGCTCGGTCTCGTTCCACGCCTTGAACACCTCGTGCATCTCGTCCGGCGTCATGCCGAGGCCGTCGCGCATGAGCTGGTACGCCTCGCAGATGAGCTGCATGTCGCCGTACTCAATGCCGTTGTGCACCATCTTGACGAAATGCCCGGCGCCGTTCTCGCCCACCCACTCGCAGCAGGGGGAGCCATCCTCCACCTTGGCGCAGATGGCCTGGAACACATCCTTCACATGCGGCCACGCCGCCGGGGAGCCGCCGGGCATCATGGACGGGCCCTTGAGCGCGCCCTCCTCGCCGCCGGACACGCCGGTGCCGATGTACAGCAGGCCCTTGGACTCCACATACTGCGTCCTGCGGATCGTATCCGGGAAATGGCTGTTGCCGCCGTCGATGAGGATGTCCCCCGGCTCGAGCAGCGGGATCAACGTGTCGATCAGCTGATCCACCGCCGCGCCGGCCTTGACCATCATCATCACGCGGCGGGGCTTCTTCAGGTTGGCCACCAGCTCCTCGAGCGAGTAGGTCCCGATGATGTTGAGCCCCTTGGCGCGCCCCTCCACAAAGTTCCTAACCTTGGACGTGGTTCGGTTGTACACCGCGACCGTAAAGCCCTTGGACTCCATGTTCATGACCAGGTTCTCTCCCATGACCGCAAGGCCGATCAGGCCGATATCCGCTTTCATTGCTCTACTCCTTTATCTTTACTTTTATGGGATCTCCATCGATCCGTTCCCGCGCGGGAACGGGGTTCAGCGCTTGACGCGGGCGTTGCCGCTCCACACGGCCCACACCTGCTCCTCGTCGGCCGGCTGCGCATAGTCGTTGAGCATGGTCGCCGCCAGCGCCCCGGTTGCCCAGCCGAAGTGGAGGCAGTCCTCGCCGCTCCAGCCCTTGAGCACGCCGTAGAGCAGGCCGCCGACGAACCCGTCGCCGCCGCCGATGCGGTCGAGCACCTGGATCGGCCGCGGCTCGGCCACGAACCACTCGTCGCCGCGCAGCAGGATCGCCCCCCAGAGATGCTCGTTTGCGCTGACGACCTGCCGCAGCGTCGTGGCGAACGTCGTCGCGTTCGGATACTCCTGCCGGACGCGGAGGATCATCTCCTTGAAGCTGTCGATCTTGGAGCCAAGGTCCCTGCCGCCGGCCTCCGGGCCGCGCACGCCGAGGCAAAGCTGGAAATCCTCCTCGTTGCCGATGAGGATGTCCGCCACGGATGCGATCTCTCGGAAGATGGCGGACAGCTCGTCCTCGCGGCCCTTCCAGAACGAAGCGCGATAGTTGAGGTCGAACGAGATGCGCGTGCCGTACCGCTTGGCGGCCCGCGCCAGCTCCAGGCAGAACACGCCCGTCTCATGCGAAAGCGCCGCGATGAGCCCCGACAGATGCAGCACCTCGACGCCCTCCTGATGGAAGATGCGCTCAAGGTCAAAATCCTTCACGCTGAGCGTGCGGCCGACCTCGCCGGCGCGGTCGTTCTGCACGCGCGGACCGCGCATGCCAAAGCCGCTGTCGGCGATGTTGAACTGATGCCGGTAGCCCCACGGGCCGCCCTGCGGTACCTCGGGGCCTTCATACTCCATGTTGCGGCTGCGCAGGTCGGCCTTGATGAACGCCGCGATGGGGGAACCCTCCACAAACGTGGTGAGCACCTTGACCGGCAGGCCGAGCGCGGCCGGCACGGTGGCCACGTTCGTCTCGGCGCTGGTGGCCTGCATATAATAGTTGTGGCTGATGTGCACGGGCTGCCGGTCGGCCGGCGTGATGCGGACGCCCATGCTGGTGGGGACGACGAGTGCGTAGCGTTTCATTGCGGATCCTCCTGTATTATTTGATGATCTCGTCAAAACGGAAATAGCGCAGGGTGTTGTTGTAGCTGATATCGCGCACGATCTGCCCGAGCGTTTCGAGATCGGCCGGGTATTCCCCGTTTTCCACAAGCGTGCCGAACAGGTTGCACAGGATGCGGCGGAAGTATTCGTGCCGGGTATAGCTCAGGAAGCTGCGGCTGTCGGTCAGCATGCCGACGAACGAGGCGACCACGCCGAGATCCATGAGGTCGGTGAGCTGCTTCTCCATGCCCGCCTTGTGGTCGTTGAACCACCACGCGCTGCCCATCTGGATGCGGCCGGCAACGTCGCTGTCGGTCTGGAAACAGCCCATCACCGTGCCGATCACGCCGTTGTCGGCCGGGTTGAGCGAATACAGGATCGTACGCGGCAGCGCGTCCTCCCGCTCGAGCAGGTCGAGAAAGCGCGCAAGGCGCGGGGCGTTGCAGCCTTCGTCGTTCATCGCGTCAAAGCCGGTATCCGGCCCGAGCCGGTCGAACATGCGCGTGGAGTTGTTGCGGATGCAGCCGAAGTGGAGCTGCATGACCCAGCCGCGCGCCCTGTATTCCCGCGCGCAATCGAGCAGCAGCGCCGTCTGGAACGCCTCGGATTCCCGGTGGCTGACCGGTTCCCCGCGCAAGCCCTTCTGCAGGATCGCCTCCAGCTCCTCCTCGCCGGCAAGCTCGCACAGCGCCGTATCGATGCCATGGTCGCTCACGCGGCAGCCGTGCGCGTCAAAATAGGCGATGCGCGCGGCCAGTGCGGCGCGCAGATCGTCCATCTGCGCAATCGGGTGCCCCCAGGCTTCCGCCAGCCGTCCAAGGTAGGCCGCATAGTCCGGCTTGTCGGCGCGCATGGCCCTGTCCGGCCGGAAGGCGGGCAGCACCGCCACGTCGCACGTCGGGTCCGCCGCGATGCGCTCGTGCGCCTTCAGATCGTCCGCCGGGTCGTCCGTCGTGCAGATCAGCCGGACATTGCTGCGCCGGATGATGCCGCGCACGGACATGTCCGGCTTTGCCAGCGCATCGTTGCACGCCCGATAGACCGCCCCCGCGTTTTTGCCGGTCAGCGGCTCGTCAATGCCGAAATAGCGCTGCAGTTCCAGGTGCGTCCAATGGTAGAGCGGGTTGCCGACGAGCTTGGGCACCGTCTCGGCCCAGGCGCGAAACTTCTCCTCCGGGCCGGCGTCGCCGGTGATGCAACGCTCCGGCACGCCCGCCGAGCGCATGGCGCGCCACTTGTAGTGGTCGCCGCCGAGCCATACGTCCGTGATGGAATCGTAGCGGCGGTCGGACGCGATCTCGCCCGGGTTGATGTGGCAATGATAATCGATGATCGGCATCTCCGCGGCATGCCCGTGGTAGAGCGTCCTGGCCGTGTCGCAGGTCAGCAGAAAATCCTTGTTCAAAAACGGCTGCATGGGGGTCCCTCTTTTCTCGGATGCTGGCTCATGGTGTGGATTCCGTAGCGGCGCCGCGCAATGGGAACCCATCGTACGACCGCTCGACGAAGCCAGTATAGCACTAATATATCAGAAAAGCAACACGGCAGTTTACTTTTTTGAAAAAATGCTGAAAATATTGCGTTTTTGGACTTGTATTTGTAATATATTTGTTTGACTTTCCGCGCAATGGTGATATACTGGTTCTACCAACGTTTCCCCCATACCACCATTTTTTCAGGAGGAATTTGACCCATGTCCATCACCACCGATTCGTTCCTTGCCGCGCTGAACGGGATTGACGGCGTTCATGTGTACGAACGCTCCATCGACACGGCGGAAGGCACCGCTTGCGCCATCGTCCGGCTCGGCCTGCAAAAGCGCCTCGCCGTCGCGGGCGATTGCGCCGACAACTTTTCGGGCGACCAGAAGGGCGCCGTCAAGCTCTGCCCGCTTTCGGTCGAAAACGCGCAGGCCCTGCAGGTGCTGTTCCCATACGCAGCGCCGAAGAGCCACGCGGGCCACCCCTTCACGATGGGCCTTGGCGACCGGCTCGGTCTCGCCACGCCCGGCCATGTGCGCGCCATCGCCGGCTACGGCGTCTATCCGGTGCTTGCGCAGCAGTCCATCCGCGAGCTGACGCTCACGGGCCGCACGTTTGCGGACGTGATCGCCGCGGCGGCCTTCGGCGTGTTTCAGGAGGGCTACCGGGACGGCTACGGCGCCGACGGCGACCACCTCAAAACCAAGGAAGAGATCCGCTACGCCATCGAGAGCGGCTGCACGATGATCACGCTCGACTGCTCCGAGCACATCGACATCCACGCCGCCGCCTATTCCGACGCGGAGGTGGAGGCCGCCTACGGCGCGCTGCCCGCCGACGTGCGCGAGCACTACGAGCAGGCATATCTCGGCCGCCCCCTGCCGGTCGTCGGCGCGCTGACGGTTGCGGAGCTGCGCCGCATCGTGCTCGTATTCTACCGGGCCGTGCAGCACGCCGAGAGCTGCTACCGCTACATCGACCAGATCAAAACCCGGGACGTGGACTTCGAGCTCTCCATCGACGAGACGCGCACGATCACCTCGCCGGCCGAGCACTTTATCGTCGCGCAGGAGCTTGCCGCCCAGGGCGTGCGTCCGGTCAGCGTCGCGCCGCACTTCTCCGGCGAGTTTGAAAAGGGCATCGAGTACAGCGGCAACCTGAACGATTTTGCGCGCGATTTTGTCGCCCATCAGGAAATCGCCGACCACTTCGGCTACAAGCTGTCCGTCCACTCCGGCTCGGACAAGTTCTCCGTATTCTCCACCGTCGGCCGGGTGACGGGCGGCCGCGTCCACGTCAAGACCGCAGGCACCAACTGGCTCGAGGCCATGCGCGTGGTCGCCGAACACGATCCGGCGCTGTATCGCCGGGCGCACAAATTCGCGCTCGAGCACCGCGTCGAGGCGGAGAAGTACTACCACGTCTCCACCGACCCGAAGGAAATCCCGAACGTCGACTTGCAAAACGACGCCTATCTGCCCGAATATCTGCTGCTGCCCGCCTCGCGGCAGACGCTGCACATCGCCTACGGCCTGCTGCTGAACGAGAAATGGTTCGCCGACGCGTTCTTCCCGTTCATGGCCGCGCACGAGGAGGAATACTACGCCGGGCTGGTGCGCCACATCGGCCGCCACCTGCTCTATCTCACGGCGAAACACTGAGCCGGATAAGGAGGAACATCGCCATGAAACTCGATCAACAGACCATCGGGTCCCAGCGCGCAGCGCTTCTTGAAAAGGGCTATGCGCTGCCAGCGTTCGACCGTGCCGCCGTCGCGCGGAATACCGCTGCGCGCCCGGAATGGGTACACTTTGGCGCCGGGAACATCTTCCGCGCGTTCGTCGCCAACCTCTGCCAGGGGCTTCTGAACGCCGGGCTGGCGGACACCGGCATCATCGTGGCCGAGGGCTTCGACACGGAGATCCTGGACGTCGCGTACCGCCCGTTCGACAACCTCTCCGTGCTGGCCACCCTCTGCGCCGACGGCCGCATCCAGAAAACGGTGATCGGCAGCGTCGTGGACAGCCTCGCCATGGACCGCGATACGGACGACTGGGCGCGCCTTGAGGCCGCCTTCCGTTCGCCCACGCTCAAAATGGCCAGCCTGACCATCACCGAAAAGGGCTACAACATCCGCGACGGCCACGGCGACTACTTCCCCGCCGTGCTCGCCGACATGGCGAACGGGCCGGCGCACGCCGAAAGCTACATCGGCAAGATCGCCGGGCTGTGCCATGCGCGCTTTGCCGCCGGCGGCGCGCCCATCGCCATGGTCAGCATGGACAACTGTTCCCACAACGGTTCCCGCCTCGAAGCGGCCGTCTGCGCATTTGCCGACGCGTGGGCCGAACGCGGGCTGTGCGCCGACGGGTTTGCCGAGTATGTGCACGATCCTGCGCGCGTGTCGTTCCCGTGGAGCATGATCGACAAGATCACCCCCCGGCCGGACGACTCCGTGCGCGAGATGCTCGAAAAGGACGGGTTTGCGGACATGGGCGTGCGCGTAACGGGCCGCCGCTCGTTCGTCGCGCCGTTCGTCAACGCCGAAGAGGCGCAGTACCTGGTCATCGAGGATGCGTTCCCGAACGGTCGGCCGCCGCTTGAGCGCGTCGGCGTCATCTTCGCCGCGCGCGAGGTGGTGGACATGGTGGAAACCATGAAGGTCTGCACCTGTCTCAACCCGCTGCACACGTGCCTGGCCGTGCTCGGCTGCCTGCTCGGCTTTGCCCGCATCTCCGCCGAGATGCAGGATGCGGATCTGAAGAAGCTCGTCGAGATCGTCGGCTACCGCGAGGGGCTGCCCGTCGTGGTGGACCCGGGCGTGATCAGCCCGCGCGCGTTCATCGACGAGGTCATCGGCAAGCGCTTCCCGAACCCGTTTTTGCAGGACACGCCGCAGCGCATCGCCACCGATACCTCGCAGAAAATCGCCATCCGCTTTGGCAGCACGATCAAAAAGTACGCCGCTTCGGATACGCTCTGCGTCAAGGAGCTGAAGCTCATTCCGTTCGTCATCGCCGCCTGGTGCCGCTACCTGATGGCCGTGGGCGACGACGGCAAGCCCTTCCAGCCCAGCGACGACCCGCTCATGCCCATGCTCGCGCCGCGCTTTGCCGGGGTACGCCTCGGCGAGCCGTGCGACGTACACGAGCTGCTCGCCCCGGTGCTCTCGGACGAGCGCATCATGGGCGTGGATCTCTACCAGGTCGGCCTCGGCGAGGCGGTCGAAGCCTGCTTTGCCGAGATGATCACCGGCCCCGGCGCGGTGCGCGCCGCGCTCCACCGCCACGTGACGGAGGCGTAAGCGACCGTTCCCGCCCGGCCGGCGCCGCCGGCCGGGCGGGCGTCCATATCCCAAGGAGGTGGCCGCATGGACCAGGCCGCAATCCCGGCAAAAGCGCCGGGCGAAACTGCGCGCGAATATGCCTATCGCGTGCTCTACAACGGCATCATGACGCTCGACTTCCCGCCGGGCATGCTGCTGGTGGACGCTGAACTGTCGCAGGCGTTGCACATCAGCCGCACGCCCATCCGCGAGGCCATCGTTTCGCTCGTGGAGTCCAAGCTCGTGACCGTCCAGCCGCAGCGCTCAAGCATGGTCTCGCGCATCGACCTCGACGCGGTGGAGGAGGGCGTCTTCCTGCGCTACCATGCCGAATGCGCCATCTTCCGCGAGGCCGTGCAGAAGGCCGACGGGCAGGACATCGCCCGCCTGCGCGAAAACGTCGAACAGCAGAAGCTGCGCCTGCAGCAGGGCGACCTCGACCGGTATATGGAGCTGGACAACGCATTCCACAAGCTCCTGTATTTTGCCGCCCGCAAGCCCTGGACCTGGGCGACCGTCATGCGCATCGTCACCCATCACGATCGGGTCCGTCGGCTGCAGGTGCGCCTCGGCACCGAGCAGCTCTGGCCTGCGCACGAGGAGCACTGCGAGCTGCTGCGGGCGGTCATGACGCGCAGCGAACGCAACATGGACGGGTTTCTGCACGACCACCTCACCGCCGGCTATCGCGGCGCGCTGCCGGAACTGCTGCAACGCTACCCGGATTACTTTGCCGTCTGACCGGCCCCGTGGCGGACGACGGGCGCCTGTCCGAAGCGGGAGCCACCGGAAACCGACGCACGAGCCGGTTCTGCGCACGGCACAGGAGCGCGGTGCGGCACGGAACGCCGGCCATGCGTTCGGGCTAATCATATCTGAACACTGAAAGCGTGCGCCGCGGCGAAGTATTTGGAAAAAGAAAAAACCCGAAATCCTTAAAGATTCCGGGTTTTCCGTTTGGTGGGGATGGAGGGGCTCGAACCCCCGACCTCTTCGATGTGAGCGAAGCGCTCTAACCTGCTGGGCTACATCCCCGAACGCAACCATTTTACAGCATACCGCCCCGTTTGGCAAGAGTTTTTTGTTTTTGCACGGCCTCCGTTTTGCTGCGCATCCCTGCGCTGCCGGCGCTGCGCCGTCCCTGCCTCCGTCGCCGGCCGGCGTGCGGCCGCTGGTATGGACTGGCAGTTGAAAACAGGCGGCGGAATGTCTTATAATAGGAACCAGCAACGGCGGCGCCCGGCCGGGCGCCGTCCGGTAAACGGAAAGAATCGGTCGGATGCTGCAAAAATCGCTCAAATGGATGATCCTGACGCTGCTGCTCGCGGGCCTTTTGATCGGCGGGGTGGTCTGGCTTGTGTCCGCGTTGCGCGACGCGCCGGCCGCCGCACAGGAAGCGCCCTCGGCCTCGCAGCCCGGCGCGACGGTCGCAGCCACGCCGGCAGGGAACTCGCCTACGCCCGCCGCCACCCCCACGCCCACCGCTACGCCAATGAGCGAGGAAGCCCGGCTGGCCCAGTGGGTGGCGAGCCTGCCCGTCGAGGAAAAGCTCGGCCAGCTCGTCATGTTTGGCGGCAGCGGCGCAAGCAGCGTATCGGACGAGTTTTCGGACGTGTTGGAAACCTATTGCGTGGGCAACGCGGTGCTGTACGGCACAAACGTGGCGCAGGGCGACGCCGACGGCGGATTCTCCCGGGCGGCGCGCCTCACCGCCGCGTTGCGCGCCACCTGCCGGAGCAAAATCCCCATGCTGATCTCGATCGACGTGGAAGGCGGCTCCGTCGTCCGCTTCCGCTGGAACCCGTGGCCGTCCTCCGCGCAGACGCTCGGTACCCGCGACGACCCGGACGCCGCATACCGGCAGTTCCAGACCATCGGGAAAAAGCTGCTCGAAACGGGCATCAACCTGAACCTTGCGCCGGTGCTCGACGTGGCGCCCGACCCGGACGACACGTTCCTCGGCACGCGCATCATCAGCAGCGACGCGGTCGTGACGTCCGACATCGGCGCGGCGATCATCGCGGGGTTGCACGACGCCGGCTGCCTGTCCGCTGCCAAGCACTTCCCCGGTCACGGCGGCACCTCGGCGGACTCGCACGCGACCACGCCGGTGGTGGACAAATCCGCCGACGAATTGTTCGAGTACGATCTCGTGCCCTTTGCCGCGGCGGTGGAGGCCGGCGTGGACGTGGTGCTGGTGGCGCACATCCGCTATCCCGCCCTTGATGCGGAGAACATCGCGTCGCTTTCCCCCGCCATCATCGGCGGACTGCTCCGCGAGGAGCTGGGCTTTGACGGCATTGTGATGAGCGACGATTTCCGCATGGGCGGGCTCACCAGCCAATGCCCGGCGGGCGAGGCGGCGGTGCGCTTCCTGCTCGCGGGCGGCGACCTGATCCTGTGCGGCCCGCGGCACGACCTGCAACGCGAGATCATGGACGCGCTGCGGGCGGCCGCCGACGACGGGACGCTGAGCGAGGCGCGCATCGACGAAAGCGTGCTGCGCATCGTGCAAAAAAAGATGCAGGTCACCGGCTGGTCACCGCTCGAATAGCGCGCCGACATCCGGCCGAACGGGGCGGCACGCTAACGCAAACGAAAAAGCGGCGCCGCACGGCAATGTCTGCCGTGCGGCGCCGGTCGTCAGACTGTCGGCGCCTTACGAAACCACGATCTCCGCAGAGGTCGGGATGATCTCGATCCAGGTGTTGCCCGCCTCAAGGCGCACGAGCGTGCCGTCGTCCAGATAATAGCGGGTGAAATCATCCAGCGTCTCGCGCTCCCACGTGCCGGTGAGCAGTTGTCCGTTGACGATGTACTCGCACTTGCCGGTCCCCGTGAGCCCCACCGACCGGCGGCCCTTGTCCTCGCCCGGCTGGTTTTCCGCGGGCACCATGCCATAGTCGCAGTGCTGAATGATGAGGTTGTTCACCGCCACCTGCTGGCGCGTCCCCTGCCCGTCGCCGGAAAGCGTCTCGAACGCTTTGCCGTCCTGATAGCGGAGCATACGGCCGGTGGCCGCGTCATAGGTGTAATAGATGTCCGTGCTGCCGGTGAACGGCACGTCCACCCGGCTGACCTGCGTTGCGTCCGCATAGGTGACGCCCTCGCCAAAGAGGAAGCGCTCGTTGCGCTCCGGCCGATGGTCGCCGTATTCGTTGTCGATGGCCTGTTGCAGATAAAAATACATCGAGTGTACGCTGGACACGCCGCTCTTCTCGATGCGCTCGAACCATTCGCCGCCGCTCAGGTGGATGGCGCAGTCGCTCCAGCCACGCGCGTACCGGCCGGACAGGCCGGTGTAGCCCACGTGCGCGTACATGCCGTTCCATTCCTGCTGCAGGTCGATGAAGTAATAGCGGGCCGAACGCACCGGGCCGACGATCGACGGCACGTTGTCGGAGTACAGCGCCTGAAAGCGCGTGATGTTCGACTCCACGAGAAACTCATATACGATATCCGCCTCCATCAGCCCCGTCTGCGGGCGCGCGCCGGAAGCGTTCTCGATGGATACGATGGCCGGGCGATAGAGCTCGCTGCCATTGAGGATCTTGCCCGAAGTGGTGGAGCGCACCGGTTCGGCGGTGGGTTCCGGCGTGATCTCCGGCGTGGGCTGCGGCGTCTCCGCCGCGGGCTCCTCCGTGGCCACCACCACCATCTCCTGCCGATCGGCGTCCTCAGCCGTCCCGTCGGCGTCCTGCGTCCCCTGGTTGCAGCCGACGGCGCAGAGCGCCATCAGCAGCGCCAGAGCGACAATCCAGATTCGTTTCATCATGACTCACCCCTCAAGTTCATTTGTTGTTGCTTTCTTTTCCGTCTTCTCTTCTTTGCGCGTGCGTTGCGCACGGCAAGCGCCACCAGCAGCGCGACCAGCGTTACGAGCAGGAGCGCGCCGATCCCCAGCATCGGCAGATCGATGGGCCTGTCCGTCCCCGGCAGCACCGGCGACGTTGGCGTCGGAGTTGCGGTCGGCGCAGGCGTCGCGGTGGGGATCGGGGTTGGGGTCGGCGTCGGCGTCGGCGTTTCGACCGGCCAAGGCGTGACCACGGGGTCCGGCACCTGTCCGTCCTCGCCAACGGCAACCCCGCCGTTTTCAAGCGTCACATACGCCTTATGCTGCTCGAGCGCCGCATCTACGGTCGTGGCCAGCACGTCGGTGAGCACGACGGCGCTGCCCGTTTCGTCGAGCACGTCGAACGTCAGCGTGAGCACCGTGCCGTCCGCCGCCAGCCCGTCCGCACAGGCGAACGCAAAGCCGACCACGCCCGCCGTATCCGTATTGGTCACGGCGATCCCGTCCGCCAGCGGCTCGCCCGCAACCGGCTCGGCCGCAAGGCGAAGCGCCTGCTGGTCATAATTGACGCGGAACTGCAGCGAATCGAGCGTCACGGCGTTTTCCGCCGTGATCGTCACCACGGCCTGCCCCTCCGCCTCCGCCTGCACCGTGTCCACGGTCAGGGCGACCTCGCCCTCGGCAAGGGAAGCGGCGGAAACCACCACGAATATCAGACACGCCAAAAGCGTCGCCGCGCCGGCGGCGGCCCTTGCCGGGTCAAGAATTCTCTTCATAAGGTTGCATCCCTCCCCAGAAGCGTGTATGATATCCGTAGTATGTACACTTGGTGACCGGTGGCATACCCTGCGACCGGTCGTAGTATATACTACATGATTGGAAGAAAGAAGTCAAATTCTGAGAGGAACGAGTATGGACAACATCGGCTATTACAACGGCGTTTTTGCGCCCATGATGGAGCTGCAGGTACCCGCCTGCGACCGCGGCATGTACTTTGGTGATGGCGTATATGAGGCCATCCGCGTGGAAAAGCACGTGATGTTCGCCATTGACGAACACCTCGACCGCCTGTACGACAGCCTGCGCGTACTGCGCATCCCGTTCACAATGACGCGGCAGGCGTTGAAGGACGTGCTGACGGAGTGCGCGCGCCGCGTGGATGCCGATGCGATCCAGATGTATTTCCAGGTCACGCGCGGCACCGCGCCGCGCGTGCACGCCTTCGCGCCCGGCGCAACGCCGAACCTGCTCGTGTTCGCGTACCACTACGAGCTCGTGGACATCGACCGTCCCCGCCGCGTCATCACGCTGCCCGACCGGCGGTGGGACGGGTGCTGGATCAAGTCGCTCAACCTGCTGCCGGGCGTGCTCGCTTCGCAGGATGCGATCGACGCGGGCTGCGAAGACGCCATCCTGCACCGCGATGGCGTCGTCACCGAGTGTACGGCCGCCAACCTGCTCATGCTCAAGGACGGCGAAGTGCGCACCGCGCCGGCGGACGGGCACATCGTGCCCGGCGTGACGCGCAACCACTTCCTGCGCCTGGCACGGGAAAACGGCATCCCGGTGCGCGAGGAGGCGTTCACCGTCGAAGAGGCGATGGAGGCCGACGAGCTGCTCATCGTCAGCACAAGCGTGCATGGCGTGCGGATCGTCGAAATCGACGGCAAGCCCGTCTGCGGCCGCGATGCGGCGCTCGCCCGGCGGTTGCAGACGCTGTTTCGCACCTATTTCTACGCATCGGTCCATCAGGCGGGCAGGCGCTGACGCGCCGGCAGAGACGGACGGAAAGGCAGGACAGCAATGAGGTTGATCGACATCCTGAAGCGGGACGAGCCGTCCATGTCCTTCGAGGTGTTCCCGCCCAAGGCGAGCACCGCCTTTGAGAGCGTCCGGACGGCTACGGAGCAGATCGCGCAACTGCGGCCGGCGTTCATGAGCGTGACGTATGGCGCCGGCGGTGGCACGAGCGCCTATACGTTGGAGATCGCCCGCAACATCCGCACCCGCTACGGCGTGGAGATGCTCGCGCACCTGACGTGCGTTTCCTCCACGCGGGAAACCGTGCGCGATCGCGCGCGCGCCATGCACGAGACGGGTATCGAAAACGTCATGGCGCTGCGCGGCGACCTGCCGCCGGAGCTGGCCGGGGCGGACCGCAGCCACTGGCCGTACCGGTATGCGACCGACCTCATCCACGAGCTGCGTGAAAGCGGGTACGACTTCTGCATCGGCGCCGCCTGCTATCCCGAGATCCATCCGGAAAGCCGGAACCAGCGCGAGGACATCCTGCATTTGAAGGAAAAGGTGGAAGCCGGCTGTTCGTTCCTGACGACGCAGATGTTCTTCGACAACAACCTGCTCTACAATTTCCTCTATAAGATTCGTGAAGCCGGGATTACCGTGCCGGTGCTCGCCGGCATCATGCCGATTACGTCGGCCTCCCAGGTTGAGCGGGCCGTCCGCCTGTCCGGTTCGCACATCCCGCAGCGTTTCAAAAGCCTTGTGGATCGCTTTGGCGGCGATCCGGCGTCGATGAAGCAGGCGGGCATCGCCTATGCCACCGACCAGATCATCGACCTGTACGCCAACGGGGTGGCCAACGTCCACGTCTATTCCATGAACAAGCCGGATGTGGCGCGCAAAATCCGCGACAACCTCTCCGATATCCTGCGCGCATGATTCCCGACGTCTTCCGTTTCCAAACGCCCCAAACCCTGCGCTATGCGCCGCCGCCGGTCGACCGGCGCGAGATCCTGCGCTATGCCGGCTGCCGGGAGGCATCGGCGGCGGTGGCGGAGGCGCTCGACGCCTGCCTTGCCGAGGCGCTGCCGGCGCTTGACTATCGAGCCTGCTGCTGCGTCTGCCCGGTCGTACACACCGGCGACGCGCTCGACCTCGGGTTTGCCGTCGTACCCTCGGACGATCTCAAAAAGAACCTGGCCGGCTGCGACCGGGCGCTGCTGTTTGCCGCAACCATCGGGCTCGGCATCGACCGGCTGATCGCGCGGGAATGCAGCGCGTCGCCGGCGCGCGCGCTGCTGCTGCAAGCCATCGGTGCGGAGCGCATCGAAGCGCTCGCCGATCTGGTCAATGCGGACGCCCGCGCCGACGCGCAGCGTCTCGGCCTGGCCGTCCGGCCACGCTTCAGTCCCGGATACGGCGACCTGCCGCTCGCCCTCCAGCGCGAGGTGTTCGCTGCGCTCGACTGCCCGCGGCGCATCGGATTGACGCTCAGCGGCAGCCTGCTGATGTCGCCCACCAAGTCCGTAACCGCGCTCATCGGCGCCGGGCCCGCCTGACGGCGGCGCAAATCATTGCAAGAAGGGACCCCTGCCATGCTCGTAACGGAATATCTCAAGGACCATATCCTGTATCTCGACGGCGCGATGGGCACGCTGTTGCAGGCGCGCGGCCTGCGCCCCGGCGAGGCGCCGGAGCGTTGGAACCTCTCCCATGCCGAAACCATCACGGCGCTGCACCGCGCCTATTTTGAGGCGGGCAGCAACGTGGTGCTGTCCAACACGTTCGGCGCGAACCCGCTGCGCTTTGCAGCGGACGAGCTGGCCGCCATCGTGGCCGCCGCGCTCAAAAACGCCCGGGCAGCGCGCGCCCGGAGCGACGGCGCGCACGAAAAGTTTATCGCCCTCGACATCGGGCCGACGGGGCGCATGCTCCGGCCGTTCGGCGACCTCGACTTTGAGGACGCGGTGCGGGCCTTTGCGCAGGTCGTGCGCCTCGGTGTGGAAAACGGGGCGGAGCTGATCTTCATCGAGACGATGAGCGACGGCTATGAATCCAAGGCCGCCCTGCTCGCGGCCCGGGAGAACAGCGACCTGCCCGTGTTCGTTTCCAACGCCTACGGCGCCGACGGCAAGCTCATGACCGGTACGCCGCCGGACGCGATGGCGGCGCTGCTGGAGGGGATGCACGCCGACGCCATCGGCGCGAACTGCTCCACCGGGCCGGCGGAGCTGGCGGATGTGATTGACGCGCTGCTCCTGCGCGCATCCGTGCCGGTCATCGCCAAGCCGAACGCCGGCCTGCCGCGCAGCGAGGGAGGGCACGCCGTGTACGACATGGGGCCGGAGGCGTTCGCCGCCGCGGTCGCGCCGCTCGTGGCGCGCGGCGCGCGGATCGTGGGCGGCTGCTGCGGCACCACGCCGGCGCACATCGAAGCGCTCGTGCGCCATACGGCCGGCCTGACGCCGGCGCCGATCGAGCCGAAGGCGCTCGCCTGCGCGGCTTCGTTCGCCCGCACGGTGACGCTCGGCGGCTCGCCGGTGCTCATCGGCGAGCGCATCAACCCGACCGGAAAGAAACGGTTCCAGCAGGCGTTGCGCGAGCGCGACGTCGGCTTTCTCCTGCGCGAGGGAATCGCGCAGCAGGCGGCCGGCGCGCATGTGCTGGATGTCAACGTCGGCCTGCCCGGCACGGACGAGCCGGCGCTGCTGCAGGACGTCGTATGCGAGCTGCAGGCCGTCACCGAACTGCCGCTGCAGATCGACACCGCCAACCCGGCCGCCATGGAGGCGGCGCTGCGCCGCTATAACGGCAAGGCCATGCTCAACTCCGTCAACGGCAAGGCGGAGAGCATGCGCGCGGTGTTCCCGCTCGCACGCAAGTACGGCGCGCTGGTGGTGGCCCTTACGCTGGATGAGGACGGCATCCCGGAAACGGCGGAGGGGCGCGTCCGCATTGCGGAAAAGATCCTGCGCACGGCGGCGGAATACGGCCTTGGCGCGCACGATCTCGTGTTCGACCCGTTGACCATGGCCGTCAGCGCGGACGCGGGCGCGGCGCTGACCACGCTCGGCGCCGTGCGGCAGATCGGCAAGGATCTGGGCTGCCATACGCTGCTCGGCGTGTCCAACGTCTCGTTCGGGCTGCCTGCGCGCGGCATGCTGAACGCCGCCTTTTTGACCTGCGCGCTGGAAAACGGCCTGTCTGCGGCCATCCTCAACCCGCATGCCGCCGAAATGCAGGCGGCGGTGCGCACGTTCTGCGCGCTGCACGGGTTGGACGAGGGCTGCCGGTCCTATCTCGATTTTGCGACCGCGCTGCCGGCTTCCGCGCCTGCCGCCGTGCCGGCGCCGCAGTCGGCCGAAGCAGCCGGCCGGGAGGACGGGCTGCGGCGCGCTGTCGAACAGGGCCTGCGCGAACGCGCCGGGGCGTTGACCGCGAGCCTGCTCGAAACCGTCGAACCGATGGAGATCGTCCGGCGGGAAATCATTCCGGCGCTTGACGCGGTGGGCCGCGGCTTTGAGGAAAAACGCGTCTATCTGCCCCAGCTGCTCATGAGCGCGGAGGCCGCCGGCTGCGCGTTCGAGCGCATCAAGGCGGCGATGGCCGCGCGTCCGGCACAGCGGGCACGGCGCTGCCGGGTCGTGCTGGCGACGGTGCAGGGCGACATCCACGACATCGGCAAGAACATCGTGCGGCTGCTGCTGGAGAACTACGGCTTCCCGGTGACGGATCTGGGGCGGGACGTTGCACCGGCGCGGGTGCTGGAAGCGGTCGTCCGCCTGCGCGCCCCGCTGCTCGGCCTGAGCGCGCTGATGACCACCACCGTGCCCGCCATGGAGGAGACCATCCGCCTGATACGATCCTCCGCGCCCTGGTGCCGCATCATGGTCGGCGGCGCCGTGCTCACGGCCGAATATGCGGAACAGATCGGCGCGGACCGGTATGCGGCAGACGCGATGGCCTCCGTCCGCTATGCCGAAAGCATCGAGGAGACGCTGCCGCCCGAGCCGCCGGCAGGCGGCACCGCCGGCGCAACGGCCTGAGCCCGCCGTCCCCCGCCCGGGCGGCGCCGCCGCGCAGGGAGCCGGGGCGGGCGCAGGAACGCGCCATTCGCCGTGCGCATGCGCCGCCGTACACATGGAAGAACGGGAGCGCGCCCTGCGGGCGCGCTCCCGTTTGGTTTCCGGCCAAAGCGGCGGCGATTACAGCTCCTTGACCCAGCAGCGGCGGCGCTTGTGCTGCTCGGCGGGGAAAAACTTCCACTGCGCCTGCACCTTGGTGTTGTATTCAAGCTGCGGCCCGGTCTCCGCATAGCGGAAGCCGGAGGCGATGGCCTTGTGCAGCATGTCGGCTATGACCACGGCGTTGATGCCGCATCCCTGCAACGTCGGCTTGACCGCCACGAGCAGCATGTCGATCTGTTCGTTGCGGCGGCTCTTGAGCGCGCGCAGCATCGGCAACCAGCCGAACGGGAACAGACGGCCGCCGTTCTTCTGCTGCGCCCGGTCGAGCGACGGGCAGCAGATACCGAAGGCGACGAGCTCGTCCGCATCGTTGTACACGAACGATGTGGTGCGCCCCTGCACCATCGGCAGGAACTCGCCGACGTACTTATCGACCTGCTTTGGCGTGAGCGCCACCACGCCGAACAGGGCGAGGTAGGTCTCGTTGTACAGCTTGAACACATCCTCGATAAGCCGCGACAGCGGACGGTCCCGATGGTCGAGGTCGACCACATGCAGATGGTAGCGGCGGCGGATCATATCCGCCATACGGTCGATGCGCTCGTTGGGCTGGTCCGGCACCAGAATGCGGTACTCGAGCCAGTCCACCTCCTTGACATAGCCGCGGCGCTCCATCTGCGCAACGTAATACGGGTGGTTGTAATAGGTGTAGAACAGGCTCGGCTTGTCGAAGCCCTGGATCAGCATTCCTTCGCGGTCCATGTCCGAAAATCCCAGCGGCCCGTGCACGGCGACGCAGCCCAGCTCCCGCGCCCACGCCTCCGCCGCGTCGAACAGCGCGTCCACGACCTCGTCATCGTCAATAAAATCGATGTGCGAGATGTTGAGGTACTCCTTGCCGAACTTTTCGTTGGCGCGCCGGTTCAGGATGCACGCGATGCGGCCGACGATCTTCCCGTCCCGCAGCGCGAGAAAGCACTTCGCGTCGCAATATTCAAACGCGGGGTTCCTGTCGCGCAGCATGTCCTTGACCTGGCTGTCGAGCATATCCGGCACATAGTACGGATTGCCCCGGTACAGCCGGTTCGGAAACTCCATAAACCGCACGAGATCCCGCCTCGTGACGGCCTGCCTGATGGTTACCATAACCTTGACCCCTTTCCCCTCTGCACAGCCGCCGGCATGCCCGGCGGCGCTTCCGTTTTTCCGGTCGGGAGGCGCTCCCGTCCGCGTCCGGCCGCTATGCGCTGCGCTTTTCGAGCTCTTCCTTTTCAAGCACGGTATAGGCGACCTTGCCCACGAGCGTTTTGGGCAGCGCGTCGCGCACCTCGATCTCGTACGGCATGGCGTATTTGGCGATGTGCCGGCGGCAATGCGCCCAGATCGACTCCATGAGCTCCGGCGTTTCCTCCACGCCCTGCCGCAGCACGATGAACGCCTTGACCTTTTGCATCCGGTAGGAATCCGGCACGCCGATGACGCAGCTCATCTGCACCGCGTCGTGCGCGTCGATGATGTTCTCCAGCTGCGAGGGGTATACGTTGTAACCGCTCGTGACGATCATGCGCTTGATGCGCTGGCGGAAATAGACAAAGCCGTCCGCATCCATATAGCCGAGGTCGCCCGTATGCACCCAGGTGCAGCCGTCGGCCGGGTGTACGCGCATGGTGTTGGCCGTCTCCTCCGGCTGGTTGACATAGCCCATCATCATGGACGGGCCGGTCAGGCAGATCTCGCCCTCCTCGCCGTAGGGCACCTCGTCGGTCGTGCCGACCTTGACGATCTTATAGTAGGTATCCGGGAACGGCAGCCCGATGCTGCCCTCGCGGTACATATCGTAAGGGGTAAGGCAGCTTGCCGTAACGCACTCGGTCGTGCCGTAACCCTCGCGCACCTGCACGGTGGCGCCGTGCTCCTGCAAAAACAGGTCGAACTTCTTTTTCAGCTCAATGGAGAGCGAGTCGCCGCCGGAGAACACGCCCTTGAGGCAGGCGAGGTTCACGTCGTGCATGTACGGGTTGCGCGTGATGCCTTCGAACAGCGTTGGCACGCCCGCGATATAGTTGGGCTGCTCCTTCTTGAGCAGGCGCGCATAGCTCTCCACCGATACGCGCGGCACAAGAATGCAGGTGCCGCCCGCGATGAGCATGGTATGGATGCACACGCCAAGGCCGAACCCATGGAACATCGGCATGGCGGCCAGCATGCTCTGCCCCGGCTCAAACGTCGTCGCCATGGCGATGGTCTGCAGGCCGAGCGAGTTGAAGTTGAGATTGGAGAGCAGAATGCCCTTCGTCACGCCCGTGGTGCCGCCGGAGAACAGGATTGCCGCCGGGTCCTCCGCCGTGCGCTTGACCAGATAGGGCTGCTCATACGCGTCGCCGTGCTGCAAGAACGCGCGCCATTTCTGCGCCGGCGGCGTCAGCGCCGGCACCTTGAGCTTGCGGCCCTGTGTGAGCCAGTACCCGGCGCGCAGCAACGGCGAGAGCGCGTCGCCCACCGTGGCGACGATGAGCCGCTCGAGCGGCTGCTCCTGCATGACCTCCTGGAACTTGCCGTAGAACTGGTCGAGCGTGACGGCGACCCGGGAGCCGGAATCGTGCAGATAAAAGGCGATCTCGCCCACGCTCGAGAGCGGATGGATCATCGTGGCCACCGCGCCGATCAGGTTCAGTCCATAAAAGCAGAGCACGGCCTGCGGGCAGTTGGGGAGGCAGACGGTCACGCGGTCGTCCTTCTTCACGCCGGCGGCGGCAAACGCGCGCGCGACGCGGTGCGCCTGCGCGACCATCTCGCGGTAAGTGGTTCTGACGCCCTGGAACGTGAACGCCGTTGCGTCCGGGTATTGCTCCGCCACGGCGGTCACCGCTTCCATCATCGACCCGTTCGGGTATTCGAGGTGCGCGGGGACCCTGCCGTAAAAGCGCAGCCACGGCGCCTTGATGCGCTCGGGCGTTTCAATTCTCATAGTCCACCTCCGTGCTGGCGGGCAGCTCCAGCAGTTCGGGATGCTGCAACAGGTACTTGAGCAGCCGGACGGTCTTGGAATAGTAGTATCCGTCGGCAATGCGCTCGTCGAGCGTCAGCCCCAGCTCGATCACCGGCCGGATATGTACGCTCCCGTCCGCGTCCACGAGCTGCGCCATGTGCCGCTCGCCGATGACGCCGAAGAACGAGGTCGTCCCCCAGTTGGTCAGGTGGTGATAGCCCGCGTTGAGCTTGATCGAGCCGAGATTCGACAGGAAGATCGACGCATAGTTCGGGTCCGTCTTGACGAGGAACTCCGGCACGCGGCCGTAATAGTCCAGCAGGTGCAGCAGATGGATAACGATGGTCAGCACCCAGCGCGGGAGCTTGAGCAGCATATCCATGCCGTCGGTGGAGTTGTCGGTCTTGCCGCCACGAAACGCCGTAATCTCCTTCACAATCGCCTCGTGCAGCGTATCGATGGTCGTGTTCCCGTCGCAGTACTGAAAGGCCAGCGCCTCGTGCGACTCGTCGTTGAACTGCTTTTTCACCACGAACGAGAGCGTCAGCACGTTGCGCTGGTACATGCGGCTGCCCTGGATGAAGCGGTTCATCTTCGGCCGCAGCACGAAGCACTTCACGGCCGCCGCCGCAATGACATGAAAAATCGTATAGCGGTGTTCCGGATGTTCGGCGTTCTTCCGCTCCAGATACGCCTCGATGTTGGTCAGGTCGATCTGCTCCTCGATGAAGGCCTCGTTGTCGGCCCGGTTCGGGAACAGATAGGGTGTGAAGCCGTGCAGCGCGTCCAGGTCGCGCAGCCAGACGCCGTCCCGCCGGTCTCCCCACCGCTTTCTGGGCTTGCCGCCCTTTTGCACCGTCTGTTCCATGCGTCCACTCTTTTCATAATAAAATAAGTATAATTGCCCGCTATGATAACGATAAGCGCTATGATAGCGATATAACTATATCGGAAACCGGCCAAAATGTCAAACTCTTGTCACAATTCGCAAGGTTCCGGACCGCCGCGGCAATTCGTTGCAGGCGGTCGGGCCGCATGATATAATGGGATCGGAGGTGACGGGATGGAGCGCACGGGGACGATCCTTTGCCCCGCCTGCGGCGCGGCGCTGCCTGCGGATGCGTGCTTCTGCAGCCGGTGCGGCACGGCCATGCCGCACCGGCAGACGTCGCAGCGATACAGCATATACGGCTACGACGCCGCATATGCGCGCCGGCGCCATACGTTTATTACGTTCGGCGCGCTGGCCGGCCGCGGCATCGCCTACGTGCTCTGCCCGATGATCCTGCTGTTCTTCGGCGAGGCGTTCCTGCTGCCGTCGCTGCTGCTGTGCTCTGCCGGCATCGTGGCGTTGATCGTGGACTGCTGCCTTATGCGCAAGTATTATCTGGCCCGTCAATCCGCCGTCGCGCGCGACGCCGCCACGGACACGCTGTACTACGTGACGCTGTTCGGCGCGCCTGCGGTGGGCTTCGATACGCTGACCCGGGTGGCCGGCGCGGCCCACAACCTGCAAAACGCGCGCAACCAGTCCCGCCTTGCGCAGGTCGACGCGGTGATCGCCGGTGAAATAGACCGCTATCTGCGGGGCGAAAACCGCTTCAACATCTGGACCGGCGGCAACGTGCGCGTGATCGAAATGCGCCGTCCGTTCGTGCTGCGCGACGGCGGCCGTTGCACCGTGTACGGCTATGAAACGGCGGCAGGGCGGCAAAAGCAAATCAAGCTGCCGGATTGCTTCCCCGGCCTGAAGGAGGAATCGCTGTGAGCACCTGCCCCCACTGCGGCGCGCCCGTCGAGGAGGCCGCGTCCGTCTGCCCGCGCTGCGGGGCGGACGTCCCCGATGCGCGGGCGGACTTCACCCCGCCCGTTTGCCCCAACTGCGGGGCGGATACGCAATCCGGCGCCGATTTCTGCCTGCGCTGCGGGTTCGATTTCCGGCCGCTTAAGGCGCAACAGCGCCTGCTGGACACCGATGCGACGCTCTCCGCCCTGAACGGCCGGTATGCCCGGCAGGGGGTATGGCGGCTCGGTTCCGGCCTGGCGGCGGCGCTGACGCTCTTTCTGCTGTATCAGACGCTTGAGGGCAATCTGCCCGACGCGCTGGGCATCCCCGCCATGCTTCTGTTTCCGCCGTCGCTCGTCGTGTTTCTCGTGTTCTGCTGCCTGCGGGGCGTGACGCGCAGGCGCATCGCCCGCCTGCTTTTGGAGAAGACCGGCGGCAACGGCTGAGCGCCGCCCCATTGCACCGCCCGGGCGGAGCCGAATGCCGCTTTCATCCGGCCGGTCGTGTTTTGAACCATACGGCCGCACGGCTTTCTCTCTGCGGCCGCCCGCGTTGTTCCGCACACAAAAACAGCGGCGCGCCCGATCCGGGCGCGCCGCTGTTTTGTGCGAATTGATCAGGCTTCGCCGCCGTTGCCCGTGCCGGGCGTGCTGTTTTGCAGCAGCGTGCCGTCCGGCAGGACGTAAACGATCTCGGTCGTCGATCCGGTCTTGATCTCCACGGCATAGACCTGCCGGCCGTCCTGCGTGGCGTGCTTGATCGTACCGATCTCCCCGTTGTCATACTGCTCCTTGAGCGCATCCACCACCTCCGGCACCTCGTCAGCCTTGACCTCCTTGCCCTCGCTGAAATCCGGGATTACGGCGTCCTGCCCGGGACTGGCCAGCGGGCCGGGGCTGCCGGGCAGGCCGGGCGAAACGGACGCATCCGGCGAGGCCTGCAGGTCGGGCGTGGCGCTGTTCATGACGCCGGGCGTTGTTGCCGCCACGGTGGGTTTCGGACTGGGGGTGTTGACGCTGATGTTGCCGCTGCACTGGCAGCCGACCGTAAGGGCCGCGAGCAGCGCCGCGGCAAGCGCGATGAAGCATTTTCTGTTCATACAAAAATCCTCCTAACTGAAGTGCCGCTGCTTTCACGGCCTTTGCTTCGGAGGTAGTATGCGCATCTTGGGAGAATTCCTATCCAATTCCCGCTCAAACAACACGGGTTCGACAAAAAGACCGGCGCCGCCGTCCTTTTTCGCCTCGATCAGCGCAAGGCGCGGCGGCCGATCCGGCCCGGCGGCGACCAGCCGGAGGCGCTTTGCCTCCAGCCGGTGCGCATGGAGCGCGGTCATCGCCGCCGCAAGGCCGGCGGCAGGATAGCAGAGAAACAGCCGCCCGCCGTTCTTGAGCAGCAGAAACGCGGCGTGCAGCATCGCTTCAAACGTGCCGCCCGCGTCGTGCCGGGCGGCGGCACGCGCCGGGTCCGCGCTGACCGGGCCGGCCGTAAAATATGGCGGGTTGCATACCGCCGCGTCGAACGCGCCATGGCCAAGGCGCGCCGGCGCGTCGCGCACGTCGAGCGTCAAAAACGCGATGTCCTGCCCGTTCTGCGCGGCGGAACGCGCGGCAAGCGCCGTGAGCCGCGGCTCCACATCGACGCCGGTGAACGCCGCGCCCGTGTACGCCTGGCCCAGCACGCACAGCACGCCGGTGCCGCAACCAAGATCGACCACGCGCTCGCCGGCCCGCAGGCGTAGGAAATGCGCCAGATGCACCGCGTCCGCGTCAAAGCGCGGCAGCGCGTCGTCCTGGAACAGCACCAGTCCCCCGTATTGCAGATCATCCCTGCGAATCATACCGGCAGTATAGCACAGGCGCGCCGGTTGTGGTATGATGAAAGCGAAAATTTTTCCCTTCGGCGGCCCGCCCCCACGGCCGCCGGCGCGGGGAACGGCATCGCGCCGGAAGGGAGGCGTCCTTGAAAAAGGGGGATGTGCTGCTCATCGCGCTCGTGGCCGCGCTTTCGCTGCTGCCCCTGCCGCTGCTGCTGCCGAATACGGACGCTTCGCAGGCGCGCGTAACCGTCGCGCAGCGCGGGGTCGTGCTCTATGAAGGGCCGCTTTCGACGGATGCGACGGTCGCCACGCCGGACGGCGGCAACGTCGTGGAGATCCGGGACGGCCGGGCGTATATGAAAAGCGCCGACTGCCCGGACGGCCTGTGCCTGCACGGTACGGCGCAGCCCGGCATGCCGCTGGTCTGCCTGCCCAACGGCGTGACCGTGACCATCACCGGCGACGAGGAGGCGGAATCGTATGACGGCATCACCTACTGAGCGTCGCTTTGACGCACGCCGGCTTTCGGCGCTGGCGCTCCTGACGGCGCTTTCGCTGCTGGCGGGCTGGCTCGAAAGCCTGCTGCCGCCCGTACTGCCGATGATCCCGGTGCGGCTTGGCCTTGCCAACGTTTTCCCGCTCTTTGCGCTGCTGCGCCGCGGGCGTGCGGACGCGCTCGTAATCACGCTGTTGCGCAGCCCGCTGCTCGTGCTCGTGACCGGCAGCGTGTCGCAAGTGTTCTTTTCGCTCGCCGGCGGGACGCTCGCCTGGGGCGCGATGGCCTTGCTGCTGCCGCTTGTGCGCAACGGGCGCATCAGCGCCGTCGGGCTGAGCGTGGCGGGCGCCTTCTGCTTTAACGTGGGGCAGCTCGCCGTGGGCTGCTGCACCGCCGGGCCGGCGATGATCGCATACCTGCCGTGGATGGGGCTGTTATCCATCCCCGCCGGGATCGCCACCGGACTGCTCGCCGGGCTGCTCGCCGCCCGGCTGCCTCACGGGATGGGGCCGAGCGACGTGCCGGTATAGTAGTGCAACAGGATCTCCTCGTAGTCGCTGCCAGCGATTCCCATGGCGTTGGCGCCGGTCTGGCTCATGCCAACGCCGTGGCCATACCCGCGCGTGTCAAAGCGCACGCCGCCGGCCGAAAACGCAATCGTGAACAGCGCCGAATCCAGCCCGAGCAGGCCGCGCGCCTCCCGTCCGGAGAGCGAGACGCCGCCGAGGCGAAGCCGCTGCACCCGCCCGCTCTCGCTGCGCTGCGTCACCTCGACCTGCGACTCCAGTTCGTCCGGCGAAAGCGCCGCCGCTTCCAGGGCGCCGTTGACGAGATCGCAGAACGCCTCGCGCGTGAACGAGACGCTGCCGGTCAGCCGCGCGGTCCCCACCTCGTTTGGACTTTCCACCGCGCGCAGATAGGGGACGGCGTTGGCAAACACGTTTTCGGAATCCTCGGTGTAGCCGCCCGAAGCGCTATGGTAGAGCGCCTCGATGGGCGCGCCGTCATAGAGCAGCACCTCGCCCGCGGTGGAAAACACCGCCGTCTCGATGCGGGACAGGTTTGCCGCATAATCCGCGCCCCAGCGTTCCCTTAGCTGCTCGTCGGTGGCGAAGGCCTGGCAGCAGGCGCTGCTGGTGCAGACATCCGCGTCGTGGGCGTTGCAACCGCCGTGCAAAGCGTGATACACCGTGTAGGTGCGCGCCGCCACGGCCTGCGCGCGCAGCGCCTCCTCATGGAACGAGGCGGGCATCTCCGCCGCCACGACGCCGACCAGATACGTCTCCAGCGAGCGGGTCTCCGTCCTGCCCGACTGCGCGTCGTATACGCGCACCGGCGTATCGGCAAACGCCTCGGCGTCGAAGGCTGCGTCCGTCCCGCCGTCGCCTGCGCAGGCGATGGCGCACCCGCGCAGCAGCAGTACCAGCACCCCGAGTGCCGCCGACAGCGCGAACACCCGCGCCCAACGGATCCGATACATGCGCCCGCCCCTCCCGTCGCGCCGGTCGCCCGGCAAGGATTGTTCCCGTATTTATATTCCCTTTTCCGCGCGGCCATGATAAAATAGGGTGATTCGACACGAAAGGACGCTGCCAACTCCATGATCTCAGACAGCCTGCAGGAACGCATCCACCGGGGCGACCGCGAGGCGTTCCGCGCTCTGTACAGCGAATACAGCCGCGACGTATACCTGACCGCGCAGGAATGCCTCACGAGCGACGCGCTGGCCCGCGCCGTCGTCAAGCAGGTATTTTTGCGCATCCACCGGGAGTTGCTCGACGCTTCCGGCCCCATCGATACCGACCGGCGCATCGATGCGCTGACCAACGAGGAAATCCGCATCCAGCGCATCGCCAGCGGCGACACCGGCGGCGATATCCTGCGCGACGCCGCCACGGCGCGGCGCTCCCCCCTGTCGGGCGCGGCCGGCGAGCCGGCGACGGAGGCGCAAGGGGAAAGCCCGCTCGTGCGCGCAAAAGCACGCTATGCGCCGCTCTCCGACCGCGCCGCCGAGCCGGCTGCCGCACCGCCGGAATATCCCCCCGCGCGGCCGCACATCGGCGCCGGCCGCGTGATCATGATTCTGCTGCTGGCGCTGTTTTTCCTCCTGCTGCTCTGGGCACTCGTCGGCATCCTGATGTCGCTTCACGTATTGCCCGCGCTCGACTTCGGCTACGCCTGGTTCGACCGGGTGGTCTTCCAGTTGTTTGGCCTGGCGCCGTAAGGGAGGGGTCGTATGGTCAACTGCCGCTTTTCGGACGATGCGGCGCGGCGCGAAGCCACGCCTGTTGACAATCTCTTCATCGCCGAATATCTGCCGCACGCCACCGGGCTGCAGGTACAGGTCTATCTGTACGGGCTCATGCAGTGTCGCTATCCCTCGATGGGCGAGCGCCCCCTTGAGGAGGCGCTCGGCCTCTCGGCGGAGGCCGTGCGGGACGCCTTCTGCTACTGGCAGGAGCAGGGGCTTGTGCGCATCGTGAGCGACGCGCCGCTTGCGGTGGAGTACCGCCCCATCGGCGACCCGGCGGACGCCGGCGCCACGCCCGCCAAATATGCCGACCTCGTGCGCCGCATCGGCGCGCTGATCGCGCCGCGGCAGTTCGGGATGCAGGAGCTCAAGCATGTCTACGACTGGATTGAGGTCTATGGACTCGAGGAAGGGGCCGTGCTGGAGCTGATCGGCCATTGCATGGAGCGCAAGGGCCGCCGCGTGAGCGTCAACTACATGACGAGCGTCGCGCAGACCTGGGCCGAGCGCGGCGTGCGCACGTTTGAGGACGCAAAGGCCGCCATCGCCGCCGCCGACCTGCGCCGCCATGGCGCCAGCGCGGTGCTGCGCGCCTGGAACAAGCGCCGCCGTCCCACGGAGGACGAGATGGCGCTCTACGACAAGTGGACGCGCGAATGGGGCTTTACCGATGCGGCGATTCTCGCCGCCCTGCCGCGCCTCACGGTCACGGGCAGCCCCAACTTCACCTACCTGGACGAACTGCTCGACGCGATGCGCCGGCAGCAGCTCACCGGCGAGGAGCAGATCGAAGCCGACGACGCGCAGGCCGCCGCCGAACGCGCGTTCGCGCGGCTGCTGTTCGAACGGGCGGGCAAGGTCGAGGTGGCCACACGCACGCAGCGGGCGCAGATCGCCCTGTATCTCCACGATTTCGGCATGCCGCGCGAGCTGCTGCTCTATGCGGCCGAGTGCAGCCACGGCGCAAACGAACCCTTTGGAAAGATGAAACGTCTGCTCAACGACTGGCACGAAGCCGGCATCACCACCGTGCAGGATGCGCAGGCGCGCATGGCCCAAGCCCAGGCGCGCCCGGCCCGGCCGGCGAACCGGCGCGCACCGGACTACGCCCAGCGCCCGGTGGACGAAGCGGCGCTGAGCCGCCTGATCCTGGACCTGAACGAGGACCTTTGAACGGAATTGAGCGGAATTGCCCGCCCGCCTGGCGGGACCGGGCAGGAGAGAGGCAAGCATGGCAAACATCGAACGCGTCTATGACCAGATCCGCCGCGAGGAACGCGCGGCGCTGCAGCGCCGCGTAGACGAGGCGTACCGGCGCGAGCCGGAGCTGGCGGCCCTGGCGGATCAGCGCCGGACGGTTTTCCTGGATGCGGCCGCCGGGCGGCTCGCGCCGGACGCCGCCGGGGAACGCCTGCGCGCGCTCGACGGGCGCGAGCGGGATCTGCTCCGGCGCGCGGGCCTTGCGCCGGACGCGCTGCAACTCCACTACCGCTGCGCCGCATGCCGCGACACCGGCTATCTGGGCAACGGCGTAAGGCGGCCATGCGCCTGCCGCCTGCTGCTCGGCGCCAGGCTCGACCCCGCCGTCGGCGTCAACGAACGCGAGACGTTCGAGGCGTTCGATGTGGCCGTGTATCCCACGGAGCGGCAGAAGAAGGAGGCGCTCGCAGCCAGAAAGCACTGCGAGGCATACGCCGCCGCCCTGCCGCGGCCGCCCATGCCCAACCTGCTGTTGATGGGCATGACGGGCCTGGGCAAGAGTTATCTCGGCAACGCCATCGCCTACCGGGCGCTCGGCCGCGGCGTGGAGGCGCTGCGCGTCACCGCCTACGGCTTTGTGCAGGACACGCTCGACGGCATCCGCGGCGAGAACCGCGCCTTGCCGCGCTACCGGAGCATACCGCTGCTCGTGCTCGACGATCTGGGTACCGAGCCGCTCATCCCGAACGTCACCGTGGAATCGCTCTTCGCCGTGGTCAACGAACGCGCCGCCCGCGGCCTTGCCACGGTCATGGCGACCAACCTCGCCTTTGCGGCGCTGCAGGACCGCTATGGCGAACGGCTCTTCTCCCGCCTGACCGACGGAACCACCACGCGCATCCTGCGCCTTACCGGCGACAGCCTGCGCCGGGGGACGCCCGCATGTTGAAACTCGTCGCAACGCCTATCGGCAATCTGGACGACATCACGCTGCGCGCGCTCGACGCACTGCGCGAGGCGGACGTCGTATTTGCCGAGGATACGCGGCGCACATTGCAACTGCTGAACCATTTCGGCATCAGGAAGCCGCTCGTCAGCTGCCGCGCGCAGAACGAAGCCGTGCGCGCGGAGGAGCTTGTGCCCCTGCTCGAGGCCGGGCGGGAGATCGTCTACACGTCGGATGCGGGCATGCCCGGCATCTCCGACCCCGGCGCCGTGCTCGTGCGCACCTGCATCGAGCACGGCCTCCCGTTTACGGTGCTGCCCGGCGCCTCCGCCGTGCTGACCGCCGCCGTGCTCTCCGGGCTGCCCTGCGCGTCGTTCTCCTTTTTCGGCTTTCTGCCGCGCGACGGGCGTGCGCGCCGGGAGGCCATCGCGGCCATCGGCGCCTGCGGCCATCTGGCGCTGCTGTATGAAAGCCCGCACCGCGTCGCCGGCACGCTGGCGGACCTGGCCGCCGCGCTGGGCGAGCGCCCGGCCGCCCTGCTGCGCGAGCTGACGAAACGGCATGAAACCGTCGAACGCGGTACGCTGTCCACGCTCGCGGAACGGTTTGCCGCCGAAGCGCCGCGCGGAGAATGCGTGATCGCCGTGCTGGCGGACAGGCGCGACCCATGCCCGCAGGCGGATGCCGGCGCGCTGGATGCGGCGCTCTCCGCCCTGCTGCAGGCGGGCCTCTCCGTGCGCGACGCCGCCGCCGAAGCCGCCAAAAGCGCCGGCGTATCCAAAAAGACCGCCTATGCGCGCGCCCTGGAGATCCGGGGCGAAACGCCATAGGCCCGCCGCCCCCCTCCCCCCAGGCCGCATCGGAAGCGGAAGGACGCCGTCCTTCCGCTTCTTCCGTTTGAGCCGGCGCCCGGGGGCGTCCTGCGGCGCGCCGGGCGCTCCGCGCAAGGAAACGCTTGCGCGAACGGCGCAGTTGGGCTAAAATGGCGGCATGGAGAACCTCTTTTACGCACCGCTTTGCCAGGCGCTGGCCGACGGGGTCGGCCGCGTGCTCGGCGAGGCGCTGCCCGCCACCGCCATTCATATCCCCGCCCGTGAAGCGGCCGCCAGCAGTGCGGTCGCCATTACGCGCGGGCTCGACGCGGAGACGCTGTGCGTGCGACTTGGCAGCACCCGTGGGACGGTGTTCCCGCCGGTGTTCGGCGCCGCGCCGGTAAAAGCCGTGCGCGCCGGGGGCGGCTGGCTGCTGTTCGATCTTACGGACGCCTTTTACACCGCTGCCGTGCGGTATGTGCTCGCCACGCTCCCGCCCGCCGCAGACGATTGCGGCCAGCACGCCATCAACCGCATGCGTACGCTCGCCCGCCGCGGCGGCACAAGCTGCCCGGCCGTGCCTTCGGTGCAGCGCGCGCTGCTGCTCGCACTCGGCGCCCCCCGCTCCACTGCGGCGCGCGCGCAGGCGGAAAAGGCGCTGCTGTCGCTCGCACACGATCTGCCGCCGCGGGAACGGCCCGCGCTGCTGGCCTATTGCGGCGGCGTGGCCGAAGCGGCCGCCCGCATCCTGTACGCAATCGAAACCGGCGCATAACGACCGTCTGAAGCTCCACTACACCGGCCGGACGGCCGGACGCAGGAAGCGCCGCCCACTCGGGCGGCGCTTCCTGCGGTAGGGATTGGGATGGCGGTCGATCAACCGACCTTGGCGAAATTCTTGTGGATACAGCCGACGCGACCGTTATAGATCACCATGGCATAGTTGTTCATCATCTTGAGGAAGGTGAACGTCTCGCCCTTCTTCGCCGTGCCGAGCAGGGCGGCCGAGGTGGTCGCCGCGTTGCGCACGTTCACGGCTGTATCGCAGTTGACCACTTCGAGCTTGATCGAGGTGTCGCTCGTGGCCTTGGTAAAGTAGCTCTCGTGGATATAGCCCACGGTGGTGCTGGTGTACTGGATCTTGTACCAGCTCCCGCTCTTGGCGAGGATCTGGTAGACGTAGCTCTTCTTGGCCTGGCCGATGATGTTATCCGCCGAGGAGGTCGCCGCGCTGCGCACGTTGACGCTCGTGTTGCAGTTGACCACATAGCCGTAGCCGGTCTGCGCCGTTTCGGTAGATGTACCGCCGGTGCCGGTACCGCTGCCGCCGGTGCCGCCGGTCGGGCTGCTGACGTACTTGCTGTAGATGTAGCCCACCTGCGTGGCGGTGTACTGCACCTTCACCCAGTTGCCGGTCTTGCCGAGATACGTATATTTGCCGTTCTTCGGCGCGGTGCCGAGCTTCTTGGTGTTCGTGCCGGCGCCCTCGCGCACGTTGACCCACTCGTTGCAGTGGACGATCGTGACGGTCTGGCCGGTCGGTTCATCCGGCTGCGAGGCGGAGCCGGTGCTGAGCTCGATATAGTCCTTGTGAACGTAGCCCTCCTTGCTCGAAGTATACTGGATCTTGTACCAGTTGCCGTCGTCGCTCACGCCGAGGCAGGTATACTGCTCGCCCTTGGGCGCCGTGCCGATCTTGCTGTTGCTGGTGCCGGGCCCGCTGCGCACGTTGACGCTGACGCGGCAGTGGACGATCGTGGCAATGTTGCCGGACGGCGTGCCGCTCGAACCGGCGTCGCTCACCTTGATGTAGTCCTCGTGGATATAGCCCACCTTGCTCGTGGTGTACTGCACCTTGTACCAGGTGTCGCCGTTCACCTTTACCGTCGCCAGCAGCGTGAACTGCGCGTTCTTCTTGCCCTGGCCGATGATGCTGTTGGTCGTGCCGGCGCCGGCGCGCACGTTGACGCTGGTCCTGCAGTTGACAACCGTAGCAATCTTGCCGGAGACGGCGACCTCGACGGGCACCTCCACCGTTTCTTCCTTCGTGTCGATGTAGTCCTTGTGGATATAGGCCACGGTGGTGCTGTTGTACTGGATCTTGTACCAGTTGCCGTCGTCGCTCTTGCCGAGGCATTCGAACTTTGCGCCCTTCTTGGCCGTGCCGATCTTCTTGGTGTTCGTGCCGGCGCCGGCGCGCACGTTGACGCTGGTCTTGCAGCGGACGACCGTGGCGATGGTCTTGGTCACCGTGTTGGCGATGATTTCGACGACGCCGCTGCCGGTGAGCGTCTCGCCCTCGCCGGACTTGGGCGTGGCGCGCACGTAGATGGTCACCTTGCTGCCGACGGCGCTGACGCCGGGCTTGTTTTCGGACCACGTCTTGTTATCGGTGGAATACTCGATCTTGTAATCGTCAATTTTGCCGTTCTTGATCTCCACGCCGACGGTATACGCCTTGCCGTCATACTTGGCCGTGCCGCCGGATACAACGAGCTTCGGGCTGGCGTCGGAGGCGGTCACCTCGAGCGTGACCTCCTTTTCGAGCGTCTCGGCGCCCTCCTTGGTCGCCCTTACCTTCACGGTCGTCTTGCCCACGGCCGTGCGGCTCGGCGCGGTCTCGGACCATTTCGTGCCGCCGTCGGTCGAATATTCGATCTTATAACCCTCGCCGTTTTCGACCTTCGCGGTGATGGTGTGCGCCTGATTGTCGTACGGGAACGACGCGCTCTCGACGACGAGCACCGCCGCAGGCGCCTTCACCTCGAGGGTCACGGTGCTCTGCAACGTCGTATAGCCGCTGCGCTCGGCGGTGATGACGATCTCCAGCTTGCCGGGCTTGGACAGCGACGGGACCGGCGAGGGCACCGGTTCTCCCCCGTCCACCCGATACTGCACGGTATAATCCTTAACGGGCTTGCCGTTGCCGTCCACCACCGTGGCGGCCACGCGGTAGACGGTCGACGCGCCGGCCTGCTGCTCAAACGAGCCGGCGCCGGTGACGTTCAGCTTGTGGGTGAACAGGCCGATGCCCTCCTCCTTCAGGACGTAGGCGGATGGCGTCTTGTAATAGGTCTTATCCCCGACCGTCTCCTCGCCCTGATACTGCAGCAGCGCGCCGGCCTTGATCTCGTTCCCGTTTGCCCCGATCACGCCTTCCTCATTCTTATAGTACGCGGTCACAACATTGCCCGTGTTGTTCTGGACATAGGTGACCTCCGTGACGTCTCCCTCCGCCGCAGAAGCGCCGACGAGCGGCACCAGCGTCAGCAGCATGGCGAGCGCCAGCAGCAGGCTGAGTCCTCTTCTCCGTTTCATGTGCAAACCCTCCTTGATGATTGATCCGCCAAAGCGGTCGCCCCCCCGGAACGGGCGCGGGTATGGCTTTGCAGAGTCATATCAACATTCTACACTAATAAGACTCATTTTCCAAACGTTTGGTTGCATTTATTTTTGAAATAAATCGTATATTTTCCGTTTTGCCACAATTACGCGTGAAACCGCGCCGTCGCCCTCCCCATTCCGGGGGAAAGGGGGCGTCCGCCGCTCCGCATGCCGTATGCCCGGCGGCGGATCAGTCGGCCGGGTCCGTCAGGTCGTAATCCGGCGTTTCACCGGTGCACACGAAGGCCGCCGGCCCGGTCATGTATACATGGTTATCCGCCGCCCAGTCCACGTGCAGCGTGCCCAGCTCGATGCGCACGTCCACACTCCTGCCGGTGCGCCCGGTCAGCGCGCAGGCCACCGCCGTCGAACACGCGCCCGTGCCGCACGCAAGCGTGCGGCCGCAGCCGCGCTCCCAGGTGCGCATCTCCACCGTGCGTCCGTCGATCAGCCGCACAAAGTCCACGTTGGCGCGCTGCGGGAACAACGGCGCATGCTCCACAAGCGCGCCCAGCCCGGCTACGTCCACCGCCGCCAGATCGTCCACAAAGAGGATCGCGTGCGGCACGCCCACGCGCACCGCCGTAACCGTCAGCGTTTGGCCGCCCGCCTCGAGCGGCTGTTCCAGGCAGCGGCCCTCGCCCAGCGCCGGAATATCGCGCCGCTCGAGCAGCGGCACGCCCATATCCACGCGCACGGCGCTCACCCGCCCGTCCTCGAGCAATAGCTGCGGCCGCACGACGCCCGCAAGCGTCTCCACCGCGAACGCGCTGCGCCGCACGATCCCCTGTTCGTAAACATAGCGCGCAAAGCAGCGGATGCCGTTGCCGCACATCTCCGCCTCGCTCCCATCGGAGTTGATGATGCGCATGCGCACGTCCGCCGCCGCCCCGGCCGGCAGCACGAGCAGCAGTCCGTCGGCCCCCACCCCGGTCTGCCGGTGGCACAGCCGCGGCGCAAGCGCGTTAAAATCCACGCCCGTCAGGCGTCGCGCGTCGATGACGAGGAAATCGTTCCCCAGTCCGTGCATTTTTGTAAACTTCATGGCCAGTCGCCTCCCCCCTGTGCGCTTAAGCGCCGCCCATCATCTCGAGGAACGCCTCGTCGGCATAATCCCGCACCGCCCGCTCAAACGCCCGGTACGCCGCAAGAAACCGGCGCGCCTGCGGCGTAAGCCGCGCGCCGCCGCCGCCCTTGCCGCCGGTGGTGCTCTCCAGCAGTGGGAAGCCCAGCCCGCGCTCTGCCGTCTTGATCACGCGCCACGCCTTGCTGTACGCCATCTCCATCGACATGGTCGCCTGACGAAGCGACTGCATATCGTCCACCCGCTCGAGCAGCTCCGCCATGCCGGGGCCAAAGCACTTTTCCGTTTCGCAGAAGATGCGCAACGTGAGCACGAGCCTGAGCCGTTTGTCATCCATCGCAAATCCCTCCCGCGTCCATTATTGATCAGTATATCACATTGCCCGCCGTGGAAAAAGGCGGCGCGGCACTTTTTTTGCAATGAAACCACACGCCGGCGCTGCGGCGGCCCCGCCCGGCGGCATGACGCGAAGCTGGCACGCGGCGGCGGCGGCGCGCATATGATTATGGTATGAACGAGCTGATGACATGGCAAACCATGACCACTTACGGCGGCGCGGTGCTGGCAACGGCGACCGTGACGCAGTTTCTCAAGCAGCTCCGCGTGTTCGCCAAGCTGTCCACGCGGCTGCTGAGCTATCTCGTCGCCCTGCTCGTCCTGCTGCTGGCCGCCCTGTTTTCCGGCGGTCTGACCTGGTCGAGCGCGGCGCTCAGCCTGATCAACGCCGCCGTGGTCTCGCTCGCTGCCAACGGCGCCTACGACGCCGTGGCCTCCACGCGCGAGTGCATCGCCTGCCGCAACAAGGCGGGCAACGACGGCAACCGGGACAGCGGAACCTCCGCATGACCCAAACGCGCAAGCGCACCGATGCCCCGCCCGTGCCGGGCAAACCCTTCCGGCACGGGCGGGGCTTTTCGCGTTTCCGCCATCCGTCCGTCGGGAACGATGCAACTAAAAAAGCGGGAGCCGGCGCGCTCCCGCATCATCGTTCCGGTAAACGGCGGCCTGCGCCGCCCTCAGGCTTCTCCCCCGCCGTCCTCGGGCGAAGGGTCGGCTTCCTCCTCGCGGCCGGCCGCGTCAGGCACGTCCGCTCCCGCATGGTCGTCGAAAGCGGCGGTCTCCCGCAGCATACGCTGCAGGCGGGCCTCACGGCGTTGGCGGGCGAGGCGCTCGCGGCGGCGGCGCGCCTCGCGCAGATCGCTGGCGATCAGGCGCGCGGCCGTGAGCAGCGCGGCGAGAGCAAGCAGGGCGAATACCCACTGGCTGATCCTGCTGGTCATGAATCCCATCATCGTGTTGAACTGGTTGATGACGAAAAACGTGAGCGTCATCAGCGACAGTACGATGGTCACGTGCGGGAGCAGTTTTTTGAGAAGCTTCATGCGCCATTCCCTCCTGCGTCGGGCGCGTCCGGCTCACAGACATAGATCGCGCTGCTGAGATTGCGCGAGCTCGTATTAAGCACCCGGCCGCCGAACGACATGGCCACGGTGCCGCCGCCGTCCAGGTTGAGCGCCTGCGTGCAGCCCAGATCAAGGAACAGGGCGGACAGTTCCTCGAGCGTCGCGCCGGCGGAACCGGACTCGCTGGCGCGCGTGCCGTCCACCATGACGAGATAGTAATGCCCGGGCTCGCAATACCCGATGGCCACGCGCGGGTTCTTGGTTGCGATATAATCGGGCGCGCCATCATAATTGTCCGGCACGGCGCCGTCCTTGACGAGCACGGGGCCGAACGTCCACGCCTGATAAATCCCGCGCTCGACGAGCGAATCGTAGTCGGCCTGCCCGGCCTCATAGACCTCCATCGTTCCGTCGAGGAAGAGCACGGCAAAGTCGAAGATGTCGGTATCGGACGAATAGCCGAGGCCGTTGCTCACGAGCAGCCCCCAGATGCTCCTGTTGCGATTGCTGTACTGGTCGCTCGAGGAGATGGCCAGCGCGCCCGGCAGCAGGTCGGAGAGGGACTGGATGCTCTTGCGATCGCCAAAGACCTGCTGGCACAGGTTCGTGCGCAGGCTGTGCACGTCGCGGATGTAGATATCGATGATGTGCACAAGGCTGTCGAAGCGCCTCTCCTGTCGGAACTCGAGGGCGACTTTCTCGCTGCGGTAGCACGTCTCGTCGCTCACGACGCCGGCCGTGGAGAACTTCTCGGCATATTTGCCGCCGAGCAGGTCGTTCGGGTCGACGGGGTCCGGCGAGGAGGATGCCGCCGCATCCGGGTCGGTCGTCGCATCCGGGTCGACCGTTGCATTCGGGTCGACCGTCGTCTGCGCCGGGTCCGGCGTAGCGTCGCCGGTGGCCGGCGGCGTCGACAGGCCGACCGGATCGATCTTGGGCTGCCGCACATGATGGAAATAGGCGAACACGCAAAGCGAGACCCCGAAGGCAAGCAGGTCGGCGATGACGATGGCGACGATGCGCCGCCCCTCGCCGATCCGTTTCTTTCTCAACGGTCAACACCTCCCGAAAAAACGAATTTGCGCTGCAAATAGAAGCTCAGCGGATAGAGCACGAGTTCCACAAGCAGCTTGGCCAGCCAGAGCGGCAGGCCGATCGCCGATACCGTCAGCAGCGCCAGCAGGCCGTAATTGACCGCATAGATGGCCGCCACCAGCAGATAATACCGCAAAACGCTGCGGCGCGAGCACTCCCCAAAGACCAGTTTGCCATTGAGGAAATAGTTGCACAGCGAGCTGAGCACGCGGGCAATCGCGGTGGCCAGCAACAGCGGCGGGCGTACAAAGTGGGACAGCAGCGGCTCGAGCACAAGGACGAGCACATAGTCCAGCGCAGCGGCCGTAAGCGACGAGGCCACGAACAGCAGGATCATCTTGTAGATGCGCCATGCGTCGCGCACCGGATGGAAATGGGACGAGGCGTTGTCCTCGATGTACACCGTTTCGATCCAGACCTCGCGGATGGGCACCTGATGCCGCGTGGCATACAGCAGCACGTTGATCTCATACTCATAGCGGTCGCCCCGCATCTCCAGCATCATCGGGATGCGGGAGACGGAGAAGGCGCGCAGCCCCGTCTGCGTGTCGAACACCTTCACGCCGGTGGAGATGTGGAACACCTTGCGCGTGATGGCGTTGCCCGCGCGGCTTTTGAAGGGCACGTTGCCGGTGAACCGGCGGGAGCCGAGCACGAGCGCGCCCGGATGCGCCGCCCAGTCCTCGCACACGCGCACGATGTCCGGCACAAGGTGCTGCCCGTCCGCGTCCACGGTGACGACGCCCTCGCTCTCGGGGTAGTGTTCGCGGATGTAGGAAAAGGCGGTCTTGAGCGCGCGGCCCTTGCCACGGTTCACATCGTGGTGCAGCACCGTCGCCTCCGCCTCCAGTCGCGCAAAGAGGGGAAGACGGTCCTCGCTGCTGCCATCGTTGACGATGACGATCGCATAATCGGTTTGCCGCCGCAGTTCCTTTACGAGCACGGCCAGCTTTTCATCCGGCTGGTAGGCGGGGATGACGACGATCATAGGTTGCAGCTTCCTCCCGGTCTGCCGGAATTTCCCGTTTCCGGCAGCATTCCCTTGCAACGGCGGCCGCCGCAAAGCGACCGCGCCTACGTATTTTACCGCATTTTACTATTTTTGAAAAGGGTAAACCCTTCCCTAAGGTGCGCTTTTTGGCGCGGATTTTGTAAACAGTTTGTGATATTCTCAAAAGGATGCTGTTTTCCTGAAAAGTCTGGTATAATAGGAGTATCTGTATGCCGCCGCGCCGCTGCGCCGCGGCCGACAACGGGGGAGGATCTCCCCCGGAAAGGATGCAGCCATGGATGATAAGGAAAAGCTGACTTCGTCGCCCGACCTGCCCGCTGAGCGGGAGGAACGCCCCGTCGAGGCGTTCGTGCCGACGGATTATTTTCAGGAAGACAGGCCCAAAAAGCGCCTCACGCGCGGCGGTATCGCCGCCATCTGCTGCGGCGCGCTCGTGCTGGTGCTCGGCTGCGCCGGGCTGATCTACTACAACAATCTGCGCAACAATCCCGGGTCGTTCTTCCAGGTGAACCGCAACACGCCCACGCCTACCGCCGCGCCCGCCACGCCCGTGCCGAGCGCCGAGCCCACGCCCTCGCCCACGCTCGATCCCTATGCCGCGCTTGAGCAGCAGGCCGACCTGTCGATGATGCAGAACATCGTGAACGTAGCGTTCATCGGCGTGGACTATGCCGAGGAGCGCCTGACCGGCTACGCCGGCAAGGCGGAGGACAACGCCTTCCATGCGGACGTCATCCTGATCCTGGCGATCAATTTTGACGAAAACCGCGTGGACCTCATCTCCATCCCTCGCGACACCTACGCCAACATCCCGGGCGTCAAGGGCATCTACAAGATCAATGCCTCGCTCGACTGCGGCGGCGGTCTTTTCGCGGAGAACGGCGCCGGGTTTGAAAAGGTCTGCGAGGCGGCGGAGTGGATGCTCGGCGGCATTCCGGTGGACTACTACTACGCCGTCACCATGCCGGCGGTCAAGCAGCTTGTGGACGCGGTGGGCGGCGTGGATTACGATCTGGAGCTGGATTTCAAGATCCAGGGGCGCAGCTATCAGAAGGGCCAGCAGCACATGGACGGCCAGGCGGTGCTGGACTACCTGCGCGTGCGCAAGAACATTACGCAAAGCGGCGACAACAACCGCGTCAACCGCCAGAAGAAGATGATGGTGGCGCTGTTCGAGTCCATGCAGCAGCAGAACCTCCTGCTCAAGCTCCCCGATATGATCGCCGCATTCGACGGGCAGCTGTACACAAATACGAACTTTTCGCAGACGGCGGCGCTCGCGCTGTTCGCCTACAACCTCAGCGCCGACAATATCGGCATGTACTCCATGGGCAGCGGCTCAAACGGCACATCCGGCGTGACAAATATCTTTAACTGGAACTTCTGCCTGACCGATCAGCCCAACCGCGTGCGCATCATCAAGGAAGTCTATGGCGTCGATGCGCCGCAATACCGCGAATACACGCGCACCTACGCCTTTTACCGCTGGTATTCGATGCTCGGCGAACAGTACCTTGACACCTGCAAGCCGCTGAGCGAACAGGTCGAGGAGCTGCTCGCGGCGGACGATCTGCTGCCGACCATCTCGCCGGAGCCCACCCTCACGCCCGAACCGAGTATCACGCCCGAACCGATCACCCCGGCGCCGATCACGCCGGCGCCCGTCTCGCCTGCGCCTTCAAGCGATGTCCCGACATCCGCCACACCTGTGCCCGATACGCCTGCGCCCGATCCGGCCGGGCAGGAGGACGAGGGCGTCGTTACGCGGTCCGGCAGCGGGAGCCCTGGCGTCATGCGCCTGTCGAATCAGGGCGCGGTACGCACCGAGGAAACCGGCGAGCCAATGCTCGTGCAGCAGTACGACGCCGAACAGCGCGCGCTCGCGGCGGAATATTTCGAGGCGATCGAAACGCTGGAACAGGCGCTGAGCGACGCTGCGGAACAGGCCAAGCGTTACCGCAACGGCAACAGCAACTCCCTCTCGTCGCGCAACGACGCGCTCAAGGCCGCGCTTGACGACGTGCAGGCGTTGGCGTTGCGCGTGGCCAGCGAATACGGCTACAAGACAAGCAAGCTGGTCTGGAAGGTCAAGTATGAGGACGACCGCAGCTTCAACGAGATCCAGGTCAACTTCAACTGACCGCACAGCTTACAACCGCCGCACGGCGTCCCCTTTGGACGCCGTGCGTTTTTTTGTTTGCCGTACGCCGATCCCGGCCGGGCGCGATCGCACGCTCAGAACGGGTACTTCTCCATCAGTTCCAAGTACCCGTCGCGCCCGACGGAGGCGAGGATTTCGCTGCGATAGCGGGCGTTCTCTTCGTCGGTGCCGGTGTACACGCCGTAGCGCTGTGCGGGCGTGAGCCCCGCGAGGAACCGCTCGCAGTTTTTCTGCGTGGTGGCCGTCGCGGCCTTCCCATCGTCGCTCCCGTCGTTCTTTGTGCGCGATCCGCTGCGGCCGCCGCGCTGCCCGTCCAGATACGCCTCGTAGAGCGAGAGCGCCGCCCGGTACGCCTGCATATACGCCTCCCGGTCCTGCTCGCGGTTGAACAGGGCGACCTCCATCTCGCGCTCCCGTTCGGCCTCGACCGCCTCCATCGTGAGCTTGCCGAGCTGAGCGCCGTACTCGCTTTCAAGCGCCGCCACGTCGGCCGCCTCGTCGCTGAGCTGGCGGCTCTTCACGTCCGTCACATAGGTTGAGCTGCCCATGCCGCGGGCGATGGCGTCCGCATCCAGTTCGGCGCGGTAGGCCGCCGTCTGCGCGCGCCGCTCCTCCATCGCGCGCTCATAGCCCGGCCGCAGCCAGGCGGCGATCTGCGCGCTCAGCGTCTCCGCGTCCTGCGCCTCGTAGGACGCCTGCGGCGGGCGGTATGCGGCGTACAGCCTGTCGACATAATCGTTCAGCACCGCCCCGTCGTCCGTCGGGGCGGCGGAAGCGGAGGCGCGCCTGACGGCGTCGTTGCCGCCGCCATTGCCGTCCGCCGCCGAAATGTCCGCCGCCATGCCGGACGCGACGCCCGTTTTTTTCGATGTTGCCGGGGTGGACGATGCAAGCTGCACCATGGCGGGCTCCCTGCGCCTGATGCGAAACAGCGTGCTCATGCCGCGCCACCTCCCTGCTGCGCCGGTTCGCCGGCCAAATACTCCTCGATTTCCAACAGTTTCCGGTACAGCGTCTCCAGATTCTGATTGAGGTTTGCTTCGTTTTGCGCCACGGCGATGTCGTAGCTTTCCCGGGTCTGCCCCGTCTCGGCCATGCGTTGCAGATAGACCGGAAACATCGTCTGGACGCCGGTGGGTTCGTAGGCCATTCGCCTTCCTCCTTTCGTTGGGCGCGCCGCGCTTATAACACCCGGCGCTGTGCGTCGAACAGCAGCTCCACGCCGCCGTCTACGGTAAAATGCGTGCCGAACTCGTTGGACAGCCGCAGGCAGAAGGCCCGCCCGTCCCCGGAGAGCTTCGCCTCCAGCACGTCGTTGAGCGTCGCGGGCATGAGCCGGTCAAAGAACACGGTGAGCCCGTTGGAAATCGCTTCCACCGCGATCACGCCGCCGCTGCCGCGCAGATACAGCTCCCTGAGCTGCTTGACGGCAATCTTGCCGCCCAGATCGGTCATGGGCGTGCGCCAGTAGGCCGTGATCGGCGCGCCGTCGTAATCCTCGCCCTCGTCAAAGCGGCAGACGCGTCCCTCTCCCGTGAGCAGGAACAGCACGCCGCCGTCGGCGCAAAGCCCGCACACGGTAAAGCCGTCGCGGATCATATAGGTCCGGCGCGACAGGTCGTAGACGACAATCGCATCGTTGGCCGCGCCTGCGCCGGCGCGCACCGCAAAATAAAGCCGGTCGCCGCAGGCAGCCGCGCGGCAGTCCGACAGATCCGCCCCGGCGAGAAAGTCCTGGATCTTGTCCGCGTCCGGCGCCCGCCGCACGGTCTGCCCGTCAAAATAATACAGCCCGGCGGCGGTCAGAAAATACAGCACGTCCGCCACGCGCACGCACGCGGTATGCGCCGGCTGCGCCATCGACGCGCTGACCGGATAGATGCGGTAGTTGCCGGGCCGGTCGCCCAGCAGGCGGTAGAGCGAATCCCGCTTGAAGATGAGCAGCTGGTTGGACAGCGCGAACAGCCCGGTGATCGGGTCGCTGTCCGTGCCGACCTCCACGTGCCCGCCGCCTACGTTGGGGGAAGCGGCGTTTTGCGACCAGTCCTCCACCGTGCGCGCGTCGCCCGGCGCGCAGCTCCAGTACAGCCGGCACGGGTGCGCCGGGTCGCCCGCGGCAAACAGGCGGCTGTAATACAGTTCCAGCAGCCCTGCCGGCACATCCGAAAGCTGCGCCGCGCTGCCGAACGGTTCCGCCGCCGCCGAAGCGCCGTCCCACTTGAGGACCTGCTGCGCGCCGCCGGCCAGGAGCAGGTATTCGTCGCTGCCGATCTTGACCGTCTGAAAGTCCGCCTGCACGGCCGGCGCGTCGAACGCCGCGAGCGTTTCCCAGGCCGCGCCGGTTTCTGCGAGCGCCTGCCACCCTTCCGCAGTAGCGGTGAGAAAGCGGCGCACGCCGCCGGCGTGCCAGACGCCCATGCGCAGCACGTCCGCTGGCGCCGGATGGACGGCATCGTGGTGGCGCGCATAGCCGCGCGCCACGCTCAGCCTGCCGCCCGCCGTATCCATGTTGCGCGCGTCCGGGCTCTCGCCCGCGTCGATGCTGTTCTCGCACGCGCTCTGGTTGATGCCGCGAAACTGCGGGATGCGGTACAGTTGCAACGCCATCGGCCATCCCTCCCGTCAATACACGTTCTCGAGACGGTAGACGTCCGCCTCGCCGCAATGGGGGCGCAGCGCCCGCCGCATCTGCGCATAGAGGGCAAACCCGGCCTGCGCCGCCGCCGTCGCGTCGCCGGCCGCGCGCTCCCGCGCGACCGCATAGGTCACCAGCGCGCCATGGCAATGTTCCGGCAGCTCCGGCACATCGGTGTCGGCCGCCAGCATGCGCGGCATATACCGGTACGTCAGCGTGGCCGGCCCGTCCGGCACGCCCGGCACGTGCAGCAGGTTTGTCCCCGCGCCGTAATAGAACGCCAGCCGGGCGTCGCCGCGCCGAAGCGCCAGCGCCTTGATGCAGGGCCGCTCGAGCAGCGTCAGATCGATCGTGCCGTCCGTAAGCGCCACCGCCTCCGTGCGCCGTGGTTGCAGCGCGCCGGAGAGATCCACCATCGCGTCGTTCAGGTATCGCGTGAGCTTATCGCGCCACGTTTCCAGCGTTTGCGCGTCGGTACTGCGGTCGAGCTGCTGCAGCACGGCGGTGAGCAGTTCCTGTAACGTCATGCCGCTCCCCCCTATCCCACACGCCGGCCGCCGCCGCGCCGGTAGGGCGACAGCCGCGCCGCGCTTGCCACGCGCACGCGCTCGCCCGAAGCGATGAGCCGCGCAAGGCTTTCCGGCACTTCGACGGGCACACCGGTCGGAAGCCGGAAAAAATGGCCGTTGATGCCGCCCTCCCAGTATGCCTCCCCGTGCAACGGCTCAATGCGGATGGTCGCGCGCGGCTCCCCCCGCAGCGCTTCGCACGTCGCGCTGACGATGTGCTGCATCTGTTCCTCCGTGATATATGGCATAATCCTCGCTCCTTTTTCTACCAATGTCTCTGTCGGCGCGGGGTTGCGGCGGCCGGGCCGCCGCAACCGCCCCGCGCTGCCGGTCAGATGGTGACGCGATGCTCGATGCGCACGATCCAGAGGTCGTTCAGGATGGTCGCGGTGTACGCGTCCACCTTTGCGCCGACGGTCGAACGCTGGTCGAGCGGGTCCGCCGCGCCCGCGCTGCCGCACGGCTTGACGATCGTGTGCAGCACGCCGCCGCCCGCCACGTCGATCACACCGTAGGCGTCCGCACCGAACACGAGCGTCGCATGTACGTCGGCGCCGCGCTTGTCGCTGTCGAGCGCGCCGGCATCCTGGCTGTACGCCCGCGTGCCCGCGGCGATGGCCGTCGCCACCGGAGCGGTCAGCGTCACGGTCGCGCCGGCACGGTCGAATGCGGCCACGGTATACTCCGTCTCCCCGATGTTCAGCTTTGCGCCCGCGCGCAGGTAGACGGCCGCCGCATCCGTAACCGCGGCAAGCTTCACCTCCGCGCTGCCCGCCTCGTGGGAAGCGACGGTCGTATACACGCTCTGCGTAAAGACCTTCGCCTCCGTGCTCTCAACGAACACGACGCCGAACATGCGCCCGATCTCGCCGCTGTACACGGCCTCCGCATTGGCATACTTGGACACGTCCTGCCAGAGCGGGTCGCTCTGCAGGTCGAACGTCGCATCCGGCGAGCAGATGCAGATGAAATGCGGCTTCTTGGCGCCGCCCTCCGCCGAGGCGAACATGCGCGCCTTGGCCTTCTTGAGCGTGCGGACGGCCTTGCGTACCTCGGAAACGGTCAGCTTGTCATCCGCGGTCAGTCCGGCGCGGCTCGTGCCGCCGCCCGCATACTGCACGTTGGTCCCGGCGCACATCGCGTCGCGCGTGACCCACTCGATGACCGTGCCGAGCTGTTCGCCGAGCAGTTCTGCACCGTCGTTGATGACGCTGTCAAACGCCGTCATGTCCAGCAGATCGGACACCTCGATGTAGGCGCCATACTGCCGGACCTCCGCCTCCACGTGCGACTGCGCAAGGCTCTGCCCGTCCGGCGTCACGCCCTCCTGGAGCGTCAGCCGGTCCGTATCCGGCGTAAACAGCTCGTAGCGGCGGAACTCCACGCGCTTGCCGCTGTGCGGCGGGATGCATCGCTTCTGGCCGAACCGGGCGTGGACGAGCCGCGTCTTGGCCGTTTCCAGGAGCTTGCGGTCGTAATACTCCTTGTTCGCGTAAGTCGTGGTCGCGGTGTTCAGCGTGGTATTGATATTGCTCATGGATCTCTGCTCCTTCCTTCTCTTGCGATCCGGCCGGCCGGCTCACAGCCGGACCCGGATGCCGCGCTGTGCGGCGCGGCGGTACTGTTGTTCAAGGGCGCGAAACGCCTCGTCCGACATGCCGGCATAGTCCCGGCCGATGGGCGCGCCGCCCGCGCCGCGCACCGGCTGCGGCAGCGCGCTGCGCCGCTGCAATTCGGCGGCGAGGCGTTCGCGGGCGCTCTCGTCGGCATGCGAGGCGCGCCGCTCCGCCGCATATACGCGGATGGCCGCAACAAGCGGCAGCTCCGCCGCCAGTTGCAGAAACGTCGCGTCGCTGCAGGCTGCCTCAAGATCGAACCCCTCCGGCAGCGCGCCGGAGCGCACCAGCTCTGTCAGCTCGTTGACGAGCGCGCCGAACGAGGGCGACCCGCCCTCTCCCTCCGCCCCCAGAGCGGGCGCGGCGCTGCGCTGCGCGCCGACCTGTGCGGCGACGCCTTGCGCGTCTGTCGTTTCCCTGATGTCCTTCATTCGCTTTCTCCTTCCGTTGTCGCTTTGCTTTCCCGCTGTTCGCGCAGCTCCTTGAGCACCTGTTCCTTGCCGTCGAACACCATCATCGCGGCGGCCTGCTCCGGGCGCAGGATGCCCGCCTGCAACATCTGCAGCGCCAGCTCGTTCTGGCTCATGGCCGTGGTGCGCGTCTCCTGCTGCGCCTTGACGGAGACGTAGAACTCCACCGGCAGCAGCACGCGGCCCGGCGCCTCGCGCAGCAACATCGCGCTTTCAAACGTGCAGGGCACGCGCCTGCCGTCGATCTCCACCGTCAAGCGGCGTGTAAACAGCGAAAACTCGCGCTCCACCTCGATTTCCATGCGCACCGCATCCCGAAACGCCTCGTGCAGCAGGCGGGAGGCGGTCCGCGCGCGCTTGTTGCTCATCTCCTGCAGCGCTGCGATGGCAGAGGCCGCGGTCACGCCCGCGGTCGTCTGTCCGCGGGAAAAGTCGTTCGCGCCGCTCTCCTGTTTGATGCTCTCGCGGATGGCGTGGATGTAATCGACCAGATACGCCGGCAGAGCGGGCGTGGTGAACCACGTCACCCCGTTCAGGCTTTCGCCGCGATGTACGTCCTTGGACCAGTCGCGCAGGTCCTCCACGTCAAAGCCGGAAGCCTCGGTGACGAGCAGCTTGTTGTGCGATGCCATCAGCGCGTTCTTGAGCACGATCTGATCGAGCTTGTCGGCATACCGCTGCTGCTTCTCGAACAGGTCCACATACCCGAACCCGAGGCATGAGCCGCGCCGCGGGAACAGCGGCGTGAGCACGAACGGATACAGCCCGTGGGCAAAATACCCCTCCGGCTTGGTGTCCCGGCTGTCGCGCAGCACACGCCCGGCGCAGAGCTGCGCCATGTGTACGCGGCTGCGGCCGCTCGCGGCGTCATACTCGCGCCGCCAGTACTCGATCAGCAGCAGCGTATCCCGCCGGTCGGCCTGCAGCACGTCGTCCTCCGCCGCGTCGGTCGCGCGGAATGCGTCGTCCGTCAAAAACGCCGCGTGTTCCGGAAAGTGCTGCTCCATGAACGCGCGCGTCCTGAGGCCGATCTTGAACACGGCCCGCCCATCCTGCAGGTCGGTCGCCGCCGGGTCGAACAGGATGCTGCGCGCATCCACATGCCGGACGAACGCGCTGCCGAGCCCGCCGCAGGCTGCCGGATCGAACCCGACCTCCTGCACCGCATAGCCGCTCACGAGCAGGTCGTGTACGATACGCCGGTATTCGCGCGCATACCCTCCCGCATCATGGTTCTGGCGGATCACCGCTTCGAGCACGCGCGCAATCTGCGCGTCCTCCGGCGTTTCCGGCGCAATGACGGCCTCCGGGATGCGGTCCATGAGCTCCGCGCTGATGTTCTCCACCGTGGACTGGATCACGGGCGTCACGGGGCGGGGTTCGTTCGGATCGCGCAGCGGTACGTCGTGCCAGTGGTCGCCCCGATACATGCGCTCACAGTTCTGCAGCCGCTGCCACTCGCCCGTATACGCGCTGCGAAACTCCCGGAACAGCTCGTACGCCTCGTCGCTCAGCCGCTGCTTCTCCTCTGTCTGGTTCCTTCTCATGGGTCCTCTCTCCTCCTCCTTCGCTTCGGTTCGCTTGCGGTCAAACCCCTTCAAAACCGCATGGCCGCGGCGCCGCCTCGGCAAACGGGTCGAACGCCGGGCGGGGCGGAGGCGCCGGCGCGCGGCGGCCGGGGGCGGGGCGGCTCATCAGCGCATAGCGCAGCGCCTCCGGCGCATGGTCCTCGCAGTTGTCCGCCACGTCCTCCGCATTGTGCGGGTCGAATGCGAGCATCGGCAGCGTGCGCACCAGGTTGCGGCAGCAGGAAAAGATCTGCAGCCGCGGTACGCCGTCGTCCATGGGCGCAAGGTACTCCCGCACGCGCTGCCAGCCCGCCACGCGCACATTGTCTGCCCGAAGCAGCGGCACGCCCGCCGCCGCAAACGCATCCGCGATGCTTTCCCCCGCCATGTCCGCCAGCCCGCGCTTTTGCCAGGCGTCCGGCGAAGCGACGGTATAGGCCACGCGCTCCCCCGCCTGCAGCGCGCGGATGCGGCGGGCGATCTCGCTCGAGAGCGTCTGCCGCACATACAGCTCTCGATACGCATACACCCGGCCGTTTTCCGCCACGGCCAGCCACAGCACGGCGCACGGATCCCGATAGCCCCAATCCATCGCGGCAAACCGCCGCCAGTGCCCCGGCAGGGCAATGGGCTCGATCACATGCGCGTCGCGGCGGAACTCCGGAAAATACTGCCCCGCCAGCACGTCCCAGTCGCCCTCCAGGTACGCGCGGCGCAGGTGGTCGGGCAGATTCTCCAGCGTGCGCAGATAAGCCGGGTCGCGCGCCATGAGCACGGGGTTGTCGTACACGCGGGCCGGAATAAAGCGGTAGTCCTCCGCCCGCTCGCTCCCTCGATAATCGCGGTCGAGAAACAGGCGTTTGACCCAGCCGTGCCCTACCCCGCCGGGGTTACAGGTGTAGTACATGCGGGGCGCGAAGTCCGTGCGCACCGTGCGGTTGCAGGTGGTCAGGAACTGCATCTGCGCCTCGGTGAAGTGCGTCGCCTCCTCCATGCCGATCACGTCGTACTCCTGCCCCTGGTACTGGTACACATCGCGCTCCTCCGCGCAGTAGCCAAGGCGGATGCGACTGCCGTTGGGGAAGCGGAACTCCCGCTGCGTCGCGCTGTACGCCGCCACGCCGTGCAGCTCCTCGAGCAGCGGGCGCACATGGTTTTCATACAGCTCGGGAAGCGTGCGCCGCAGCAGCAACTGCTGCAGCCCTTCATAGCGCAGCGCGAGCAGCACGAGTTTGCGGCGCATGGCCCAGCTCTTGCCGCCGCCGCGGGCGCCGCCGTAAGCGGTGTGCCGGGCACGGGAGGCGAAAAATTCGGCCTGCCGCGGGTTGGGAAGGCCCTTCAGGTACAGTTTCACGTCAGCCGCTCCACCCCTCCCGATCGTCCAGCACGACCACCAGGCGGTGGTCGTCCTCCTGCGCGGCCTCCGGGCACAGCTCGCGCAACAGCGCCTGCGCGACCGTGGCCTGCAGCTCGCCCATGAGCGCGCGCTCGGCGAGGTGCCGCTCGATGCGCCTGAGCGCTGCCGCCAGCAGCCGCGCGCGCGGTCCTTTCCCCGCCGCCGCATGCAACAGGTCCGCCTTGTCCAGCCCCGTATGCGACGCCAGACCGGCCAGCGTGTACGGCACCTGCCGGTACGTCACGCCGCCGTTCTTCTGTTCCATGCGCTCCCGCGTGTCGTCGCACGCAGCGAAATACGCCTCGATGCGCTCGGCCAGCGTCCGTACCGTCACCGCCATCCCTCCGTTTCCGCGCCCTTCCGCCCCGGCGCGCTTTCAGCATACACGGCAATGCCGTCCCCTGCTTCCGATAATTCCGGCCGCAGGGAGGGCGCACCCGGACGCGCGAAACGCAGGGCGCCGATCGCACGGGCCCGGGAGACCGGGCGCGCGGGCATTGCGCCAAAAACGCAACGCCGCCCGCCGGAACACCGGCGGGCGGCAGGGGAAGGGCCCCTATCAACTGTTCTTCAGGATGACGCCGTCGAACACGTTGGCGACATGCTCGCAGGTATCGAGGCACTGCTCGAGGCAGTTGTACACGTCGTGCCAGGCCATGAGCGTCGGGAACTCCTTTTCGCTGCGGAACAGGCGCGCCATGCATTCGATGTAAAGCCGGTCGCCATCCTCCTCCAGCCGGTTGACCTCGACGATCCCGCGGGCGATCTCCTCTCGGTTCTTGCGGAACTCGGCAAACCGGTCGGCAATGGCCACCAGATCTTCGCAGCTGCGCAGGAGGAGGGCGGTAAACTCCAGCGCCTCGGGCCGCATCTTCTGGATGTTGTAGATGTAGACCTTGTTGAGCACGTCCTCGATGAGGTCGGTGGCGTTGTCGATCTCCTCGGACATGTCGCGCAGATCCTCGCGCTCAATGGGCGTAATGAATTCCCGGATGAGCTTTTCCGTCATATCATGCTTTTTGAGGTCCGCGCCATGCTCGATCTCGTGCATCCGGGCGCGATTGGCCGGCAGCTCCTCCGGCCGGAAGTCCGTCAATACGTCGTTGAGCAGCCGCGCCGCATCGCGCGCGTACGCCACCTGCTCCGCAATCATCTGAAAGTAATCGTTCTTTTCCTTGCGTGCCATTGCTCGTTTCCTCTCTGTCCGTGGGATTTGGGGCGTATGCGGCAAACCTGCCGCATCAGAATATGGCGATGAACAGCCGCGCCATCAGATAGCCGATGAGGCCGCAGCCGGGGAAGGTGAGCACCCAGGTGAGCACCATTTCGCGCACGACCCCCCAGTTGACCGCACTGAGCCGCCGCGCCGCGCCCACGCCCATGATGGCGGTGGTCTTGGTATGCGTCGTGCTCACCGGAATGCCGAACACGCTCGAGAGCAGCAGACAGCCCGCCGCCGCGATGTCGGCCGAAAAGCCCTGGTATTTTTCAAGCTTGACCATATCCATGCCGACGGATTTGATGATGCGGTACCCGCCGATGGAGGTGCCCAGCCCCATGACGATGGAACAGTAGGCCATAAGCCAGACCGGAATGACGAATTCCCCGCCCGCCGCGTCTGCGCCGCCGCGGGACAGGAACATGCCGAGCATGAACACGCCCATAAACTTCTGCCCGTCCTGCGCGCCGTGCATGAACGCCATGGCCGCAGCGCCGCCGATCTGCGCGCCGTTGAAAAAGCCGGCCGTGCGCCGCCGATCAAACCGCCGGCCGCACAGCGCGACCAGCTTCACCACGAGGAAGCCGAGCACAAAGCCCAGCAGCGTGGACAGCCCGAGCCCATACAGCACCTTGACCCACTCCGCTCCGTTGATGCCGGACAGGCCGTTGTTGAGCGCGATGGCGGCGCCGGAAAGCCCCGCGATCAGCGCGTGACTCTCGCTGGTCGGGATGCCGAACCACCAGGCTACGACCGCCCAGAGCACGATGGCAAACAGTGCCGCGCAGAGCGCGACAAGCGCGTAATCCGGATGGGTGTCAAAATTGACGATATTGGAGATGGTGGCGGCCACACGCGCGTTGAGCGCGGTCATGACCAGCACGCCGAGGAAGTTGAACGCCGCCGCCATGAGAATGGCGGACTGCGGGCGCATGGCGCGCGTGGAAACGCACGTGGCGATGGCGTTGGGCGCGTCCGTCCAGCCGTTGACCAGAATCACGCCCGTGGTCAGGATGGCGGTCAACAAAAACGGTAGGTTGGTGAACAGTTCCGAAAGGAACTCCTGCAGGGTTAAGGTCATGGCATGCACCTCCGCCGCTTGATGTGCCGCGCCCGCCCCCCATTGCGCGCCGGCAGTGTCCGCATGTCCGGCGCGGCTGCGCGGCGCCGCATCCGGCGCCCATCGCAAAGCCCTGCCGTGTTCTCCCGCGTATGCCGCGCCTGCCCCGCCGCCGGCGGCTGCGGAAAAGGGGCTGCGGGCGCTCCCCGCCCGGGGAGGCCGCAGCCCCAAGGTCGTTTATTGCTCCTTCTTGCGGGGTCGTGACGAGCGATTGAGCAGCCAGATGGCCAGCATGATCACGCCGGTCACAACGAAGATGCCGATCATGCCCTTGAGCGTGATCAACAGGGTTTCCGGAAGCGTGGAGGGGTCGAACGAAAAATTCATACTGTTACTCCTTCCTGTCAACCGATCAGGCTCTCAACGAGCGTGATCACCAGTCCGCCTGCTATGACCGAGCCGATCTGGCCGCTGACGTTCGCGCCCGCCGCGTGCATGAGCAGGTAGTTATACGGGTCTTCCTCGCGGCCCATCTTGTGGACCACACGCGAGGCCATCGGGAACGCCGAGATGCCGGCAGCGCCAATCATCGGGTTCACCTTGTTCTTCGTAAAGAGGTTCAGCAGCTTGGCGAACATCACGCCGCCCACCGTATCGAACACGAACGCCACGAGGCCGAGCAGCAGAATGGCCATGGTCTCAAACGTGACGAACGCCTCCGCCTGCATGCGGAACGCCACGGAGATGCCCAGCAACAGCGTGACAAGGTTGGCCAGCTGGTTCTGCGCGCTGTCGCTGAGAGAGCCGAGCACGCCGCACTCGCGGATCAGGTTGCCGAACATCAGAAATCCGATCAGTTCTGCGGACTTGGGCGCCACCGTTCCCGCCACCACCGTAACGATGATCGGGAACAGGATGCGCGTGCGCTTGCTCACGCTCGCAGGCGCATACGCCATGCGGATGCAGCGCTCCTTCTTGGTTGTGATCAGCCGGATGACCGGCGGCTGCACGATCGGTACAAGCGCCATGTATGAATATGCCGCCACCATGATCGCGCCCTGATAGCGGGAGTTGAAGTATTGCGACATGAAGATCGACGTCGGGCCGTCCGCCGTGCCGATGGCCGCGATGGACGCCGAGTCGTTCAGGTCAAAGCCGATCAGCCGCGCCAGGATCATCGTAAAAAACACGCCGAACTGCGCCGCCGCGCCAAAGAGCATCATCTTGGGGTTCGAAAGCAACGGCCCGAAATCGATCATCGCGCCAATGCCGATGAACAGGAGCAGCGGAAACAGCTCCGTGGCAATGCCCGCGTTATAGAGCGTGGAGATCGCTTCGGTGTTGACAAACGGCAGATTGACCAGAATCGCGCCAAAGCCCATCGGGAGCAGGAGCGTCGGCTCCATTTCGCGCACAATGGCGAGATAGATCAGCACACATCCAATGACGATCATCACGCCCTGCTGCCAGGTAAAGTTTGTTACGTTAGAAAACAGCTCCAGAAAATCCTGCAATGCAATTCCTCCCATCGCGCGTCCTTGGTACATCCTTGCGCCGCTTGGCACGGCGCGCATCCGCCGCGGGGGATCTGGAAAAAAATGAAGGATTGGCTGCACTTGTGACGGTGGGAACCGCTCGGCCGCTCCGTTCGTTGGCAATCTGCCAAATCTCCCACTTATATCATAAGATATCAGTTTGCAAGGAACCCGTCAAGCCCTCCGGCCAAAATTGCCGTAAATTTTTTGCGCTGTGTCCGATATCCGGCGCATCCGCGGTCATTTGGGAAAACATTGTCGTTTGGGCATGGGGTCGAAAAACCGCAGCGCAGCACGGTTCAGAATATGTTCGGGACATCGCTCGGATTCCCGGGCCGGCGGGAGTGGTGGGTGGAAAGCGGCGGGGACGAACGAAGAGCGGAAAAGGAGGGCGGGGGTTCATTTCCCCGGCAGGCATCTTCTCCTCGCCTCATGCAGATCGGGTACTCGGTTCAGCGGGGGGGGGCGAGGCGCGCTTCCTCGTCTCTTGTCCCCCGCCTCGCGCCGCGTGGATTCCCGGTCCGGCGGGGATGGCGGGGCGGGGAGCGGCAGGGATGGCGGGTCAGCGCGGTGCGAAAAGGCGGGGGCTGCGCGGGGTGCGAAAAAGGGCACGGGCGGGGCAGGGTCACCTTTCCCCCGTTGGGTAGCGTCCTTACCTCACATCGCTCGGATTCCCGGTCCGGCACGAAATGTTGGGGCGCGGCGTCCTTACCCCACGTCGATCAGGTTCCCGGTTCAGCGGGGATGGTGGGGCGGGCGCGGGATGCAAAAAGGCACGAGCACAGGGTATGGGCGGCGGTGTGCGCTGGCGAGCGCACGGGGTGTCAGGGCGAGAAAAAACCGGTGTGCGCTGGCGAGCGCACGGGGCGGCGGGGCGGGCATCCTCCCCCCACGTCGATCGGGCTCCCGGTTCAGCGCGGGGAGGCGGGGCGGGGAAAGGGCGAGGTGCGGGCCGACCCGGCTGAATGCAATTCGCCCCGCACTGTTCGTGCGGGGCGATTCGCTTTGGATCCCGGCGGCTACCTATCTTCCCGGGCCGTCTCCAGCCAAGTATTGTCGGCGTATGAGGGCTTAACTGCTGTGTTCGGAATGGGAACAGGTGGTACCCCTCAGCTTAACCACCGGAAACTTCCGGTACCCTGAGTACCTTGAAAACCGCATTGCTTTCTTTCGCTTTGATCAAGCCCTCGACCTATTAGTATCGGTCAGCTTCATGCGTTACCGCACTTCCACCCCCGACCTATCAACCTTGTCGTCTGCAAGGGGTCTTACTTCCTTTCGGAATGGGAGATCTTATCTTGAGGTCGGCTTCACGCTTAGATGCCTTCAGCGTTTATCCGATCCGCACTTGGCTACCC
>UQGA01000006.1 GCA_900540495.1 uncultured Eubacteriales bacterium
TACTGTAGCTTGATTTTGCGAACTGTTTAGCAGATTCTTCACATAACTGAAACATATACAAGAATAGCCCCGGCAGAAACACCTGCCGGGACTGTAACTGTTTTATGGCGCTCCGCCTTTCGCCCCGGGGCCTGTTCCCCAAAGCGCAGGGGAAGAGAACGGAAACGCAGGAAAGGGAAGAGCGGGCGTTGGCGCCCGCTCCTTTTTTATTCTTTGGGTTTGGCCAGGCCCTTTCCCCGGACAGGAGGAAAGAGCGCCGGCATCTCGCGGCCTCTGCCTGCCGGCCCCGTTTTTCATCCGCCCCGGCTGCGCCGTTATCGGCCGCGCTGCTTCCACACGTTTGCCAGAATGTCCTTGAGCACGAGGCAGGCGTCCAGCCGGTTGTAGCCGTACTCGGCTTCGAGCCGGTCGAGCAGCGCCGCGATGGCGGGCGCGTAGTCCTCCACGCGCACCCGCTGCCGGTAGGTGGCCAGCACGGGGTATTTCTTGCTCCAGACGCGGTTCCAGTCGATCTTCTCCTGCGTCTGCTCGCTCGTGCGCTCGATCAGGCGCTCGATCTGCTCCTGCTCCGCGTCAAAATCGATCAGCTCGTCGAGCGTCATGCCGTAAAGCGTGGCGAGCCGTTTGGACTGCCGGATGTCCGGCAGCGTCTCGTCCAGCTCCCATTTGGAGACGGTCTGGCGACTGATCCCCAGCTTTTCGGCCACGGCCTCCTGCGAGAGGCCGCTCTTTCTGCGCGCCTCATGCAGGCTGTTTCCAAGGCTCATCACAAACGCTCCCTTCCCCCGCCGGACGGGCGGGCTCCGCGGTGCGCATCCTGCGCGCCGTTTTCACCAGTATAGCGCGGCGTGGCGCGGCCGTCCACCGCCCGACGGCGGCGGTTTCGCCCGTTTTCCCGTCAGGCGGCGGCTTACCCGCCGCTATTCCGTCAGCAGCAGCGCGCGGCAGGGTGCGGCCTCGCCCCCGGCGATCTTGAGCGGCGCGGCAAAGAGCCGGTAGCGCCCGTCCGGCGCGTGGGACAGGTCGAGGTTTTCGAGCACCGCGATGCCGTAGGAGAGCAGCGCGCGGTGGGCGGTGCGCTCGTCCTCCGGCCGGCCGACGGAGGGCTGGTCGGTGCCGACGAGCCTGACGCCGCGGGTATAGAGGTAGCCGATGGCGCTTTTGAGCAGGTAGCCGGGTCCGCGCAGCAGCAGGCGCTCCCCGTGCGGCGCGGGTGCGGCGGCGCCGAACGCGCTGCGCAGGAAGAACGCCGCGTCGAGCGCCCCGGCGGGCGCGGTCAGCACGGTGCAGGGGCCGACGAACGCGTCGAGCGGGAGCGCCGCTACGTCGCTGCCGCCGGGAAGGAAGTGCAGCGGCGCGTCGGCATGGGTGGCCGCGTGCAGGCTCATGACCACGGCCTGCAACTGGTAGCCGTCCTGCTCATGCGTGGCAAGCGCATGCATGCGCGGCGGCGGATCGCCCGCGTATGGCGCGGTGGCGGTCAGCTCCCGCGAGATGTCGATGATGGGCATAGGCGCTCCTTTGTGTCGAACGTTGTCGTACCCATAGAGTATACGCCCTCCGGCGGCGGCGGTCAACCGCTTCCGGCGCACAGCTCCCCGCGCCCGGCGCAAAAACGCCTTGAAAAAAGGGGCGCGTTTCGATATACTGGATACGGCAAAATTTCAGCATACACGAAAGGAGAGCCCATGTACGAAATCGTCAAAAAGCGTGCGCTGCACGAGACCGTGACGCTCATGGAGGTGCACGCCCCCGCCGTTGCGCGCAAGGCGCGCCCGGGTCAGTTCATCATCCTGCGCATCGACGAGGCGGGCGAGCGCATCCCGCTGACCATCGCGGGGAGCGACCGTGTGCGCGGCACCATCACCATCATTTTCCAGAAGGTCGGCTATACGACCAGGCGCCTCGACCTGCTCGGCGAGGGCGACGCGCTGCTCGACTTCGTGGGCCCGCTCGGCACGGCCAGCGAACTGGAGGGCATGCATCGCGTGGCGGTCGTCGGCGGCGGGTTGGGCGTGGCCATTGCGTATCCGCAGGCCAGGGCGCTGCACGAGATGGGCGCGGAGGTGGATGTGATCGTGGGCTTTCGCAACACCGGGCTCATGATCCTGCAGGACGAGCTGCGGGCCGCCTGTACAAACCTGTATGTCATGACCGACGACGGGTCGAACGGGCACAAGGGCTTTGTGACCGACGCGCTGAAGGAGCGGCTGGACGCGGGCGTCGCCTATGATCATGTGATTGCGATCGGGCCGCTCGTGATGATGCGCGCCGTGTGCAGCCTGACAAAGCCGCTGAACATCCCCACCGTCGTGTCCATGAACCCGATCATGATCGACGGCACGGGCATGTGCGGCTGCTGCCGCGTGACCGTAGGGGGGCAGATGAAGTTTGCCTGCGTGGACGGGCCGGACTTTGACGGCCAGCTTGTCGACTGGGACGAGGCCATTGCCCGCAGCCGTATGTATAAGAAGGAGGAACAGGAGAGCATGGAGCATGGCGCTCATGCCTGCAACCTGCACAATATTGAGCTGCAAAAACAGCGGGGAGGTGCCGACTGATGCCCAACATGAACCCGAAAAAGCTGCCGGCGCGCGAGCAGGCGCCGGACGTCCGCAATAAAAACTTTGACGAGGTCTCCCAGGGGTATGACGAGGCGATGGCCGTCGAGGAGGCGCAGCGTTGCCTGAACTGCAAACACCGCCCCTGTGTGTCCGGCTGCCCGGTCAATGTGCGCATTCCGGAGTTTCTGGCGCTCGTGAAGGAGGGCAGGTTCCTCGAAGCGTATGAGGTCGTGCGCTCCACCAACGCGCTGCCCGCCATCTGTGGCCGCGTCTGCCCGCAGGAAACGCAGTGCGAGTCCAAATGCGTGCGCGGCATCAAGGGCGAGCCGGTCGGCATCGGCCGTCTCGAGCGGTTCGTGGCGGACTATGCCATGGCGCATGGCGTCGCGCCTGTTGCGCAGGCGGCGCCGAACGGCAAGCGCGTCGCCGTCATCGGCAGCGGCCCTGCCGGACTGACCTGCGCCGGCGACCTCAGAAAACTGGGATACGATGTGACGGTGTTCGAGGCGCTGCACACGCCCGGCGGCGTGCTCGTGTACGGCATACCGGAGTTCCGTCTGCCCAAGAGCCTCGTGCGGCGCGAGATCCGCACGCTTGAGGATATGGGCGTCAAAATTGAGACGAACATGGTCATCGGCCGGTGCATTTCGCTCGACGAGCTGCTCAGCGACGAGGGGTACGACGCCATATTTGTCGGCACCGGCGCGGGGCTGCCGCGCTTCCAGGGCATTCCGGGCGAGAACCTCAACGGCGTGTATTCGGCCAACGAGTTCCTCACGCGCATCAACCTCATGAAGGCGTACAGCTTTCCAAAGGCGGACACGCCCGTGCAGGTGGGGCGGGCGGTCGCGGTCGTCGGCGGCGGCAACGTGGCGATGGATGCGGCGCGCTGCGCCAAGCGCCTCGGGGCGGAGACGGTGTACATCGTCTACCGCCGCAGCGAGGCGGAGATGCCCGCCCGCGTCGAGGAGGTGCATCACGCCAGGGAGGAGGGTATCGTGTTCAAGATGCTCACCAACCCGACCGAGATCCTGGGCGATGAGAACGGGCACGTATGCGGCATGACGTGCGTGGAGATGGAACTGGGCGAGCCGGACGCTTCCGGCCGCCGCCGTCCGGTGGTCAAGCCGGGCAGCGAGCACCTGGTGGAGGTGCAGACGGTCGTCATCGCCATCGGCAACAGCCCGAACCCGCTCATCAAGAACACGACCCCCGGTCTCGATACCGAGAAGTGGGGCGGCATCATCGCCGACGAGCAGACCGGCAAAACGTCCAAACCGTTCGTGTACGCGGGCGGCGACGCGGTCACCGGCGCGGCCACCGTCATATTGGCGATGGGCGCAGGCAAGAAGGCGGCGGCCGCCATCCACGCCGAGCTGTCCGCCCGGTAAACCGATCCAATCTGCGCTGCGGGCGCGGGGGAATCCCCGCGCCCGCTTTTTGCCCGCCGGGCAAATGCACCGCCGCGGCTTATACGACGAGCTGGCCCTCGTCGCCGTTGATGATCTCGAAGACCTCCTCTTCATCGCCGGTCACGGCGTTGATGTATACGATGAAATCCGCATCGTTGCACGTGCCCTTAAACTCGTAACACAGCGTTTCGGTGACGGCGGTTTTCGGGATCAGCGCGAGCCGCACGGAGGCGACCGACAGCGCGTCGCTCACGCATGCGCGCGCTTCTTCCTCCGTGACGGCGGGGACGGGCAGCTCCCGCTCGGCGTGGTTGAACAGATAGTTGTAGGCGTCCACGCCCACGATCTTGCCGCTCTGCCGCTCCACGTAGACCTTGACCAGGTCGGCGTAGAGGATGACGTCGCCCTGTACGGACGCAAAATTGTACACCGCCACGCCCGCATAGAATTGCGCATAGGTGGCCTCCATCCCCTCGTAACCGCGCGCATCGAGGTAGGCCTTGGCCGCGTCGCGCATGCGCGCGCTTTCGGCCGCCTCCGGCACGCCCTCTGCGCCGCCCTGCGATTCGGCCATCATCCAGAGGACCTGCGCGCCCTGCCGCGTGACGGCCAGCTCCACGCTGCGCCCGTCCGCGTCCGTGCCGGCGATTTCAAAAGCCGGGATGCGCCCGGCCGTTTCGCCGGTCACCTGCAACGACCCGCCCACGTACGAGGCCGCCGCCGCGAGCGCCTGCGCCGCGTCCGCCTCGCCCTCCGGCAGGCCCCGCGGTTCCGCCTTCTCCGTGCTTTCGGAGAACGGCCCGTCGTAGATCAGCGTCGGATAGTTGGCGATGCCCTCCTCCTCCGCTTCTTCTCCGCCATCGCCGCCTGCGCCCTCGCCGCCGTCCGTGCCGCCGGCCGGCGGGGATGGCGACGCTTCGGCGCCGCCGGCGCCGTCCACGCCCGCCGCCGGGGCATAAAACCCGTCGCCGGTCAGGCTTTCAAGCGGATAGTCCTCCTCCTGCAGGCGGCGCTCCAGTTCGGCCGCGGTCTGCACGCTTGCCTCGTACAGGGCGGCGAGCTGTTCCCGGTCCTCCTGTTGCAGGATCTCGCCGGAGAGGATGCGCGTGGCGAGCGTGCGCGCGTAGTCCCCCGCCTGCACCACAAACCGGTTGAACGCCTCCGCGTCCGGGTGCGACACGGGCAGACAGGCGAGGTTTTCCGCCGCGGCGCCCGAAAGCCGCCATACGTCGTCGAGCAGCAGCACGTGCTGCTTGGGGCTCGATACCACCATCAGCTTTTTCAGCGATACCTGCATGTCGTGTACGTTGTCGTTCATCTGCAAAAACGCCTGCCGGTAGACGGCGCGCATGCCCTCCTCCAGCGTGTCGGCCCGCGCGCCCTGCTCCGCTCCCCAGATGCACACGCCCACGAGCGCCGCCGCGAGCACGGTCATCGCCGCCGCAGAGGCGATGCGCCCGATTCGCCGGGCGCGCCGCCGCTTCTCCAGTTCCTTTTCCATCAGCCTTAGCTCCTTTCCCCCGGCGCGTCAGCGGCAGAACACGTGGTCGCCGATGCGCAGCGCGATCGGGCGCGACAGCATCCATGCGTTGCTCGTCTTGTCCGGGTTGTAGTAGTACAGGCAGCCGCCGGTCGGGTCCCAGCCGTTCATCGCGTCGCGCGCCGCGCGAAGCGCCGTCTCATCCGGGCTCAGGTTGATCTGCCCGTCCGCCACGACCGAGAATGCGCCCGGCTGATAGATCACGCCCGCGATGGAGTTCGGAAAGCCGCTGTTCTTTGTGCGGTTCAGGATGACCGCGGCGACGGCCACCTGCCCCTTGTACGGCTCGCCGCGCGCCTCGCCGTACACGCAGCGCGCCAGCAGATAGATGTCCCCGCTCGAACTGCTCGTGCCGGACGAGCTGCCGGAGGAGGAAGTGCTGCCGCCCGTGAGCGACATGCCGAGCGCGCGCGCCGTATCCGGGCCGACGACGCCATCCACCGCAAGTCCGTTTTTGCGCTGGAAGTAGCGGACCGCCTCCTCGGTCTGGCTGCCAAAGATGCCGTCCACGCTGCCGAAGTAATAGCCCCAGTTCTTCAGCTTTTTTTGCAGCGTGATCACCAGGTCGCCCTCGCTGCCCCGGCGGAGGGAATCGGCATGGGCCGCCGGTACGAGCGCGCACAGCAACACCGTCGCCGCAAGCAGCAGCGTCAGGAAGTGGCGCAGCGGACGCTTCATGCGATCACCCCCCATTCCCGCAGCCAGTCGAGCAGGCTGCTGTGGAACGAGATTTCCTCCAGCGCCGGAAGCTCCTGCGCGTCTCCGGTTACAATACACAGCGGCGGGAACAGCACGCACCACCAGTTCTGCCCCGCCCCTTCGCCGAGCACGACGCGCAGCGCACGGTAGGTGCCGGCCGGGTACAGCGTATCGCCGTAGATGCGGTCGGGGAAGGCATAGTCGCCGAGCATGAGCTGCGCCGAATAGGAAAAGCCGCGTTCGCGCAGCACGTCCTCGGCGGCCTGCAGCAGCTCGGCGCCGTGGTCGCGCACGAACGCCTCCGCCTCCTCGGCGCTGTCGCCGGGCTCCATGCAGGCAAGGATCGCATCGCGCACCAGCAGCTTTACAGCCTGATCCGCCTCGGAGTCGCTGTTGGCGATGACGTGCAGGCGCAGAATGCCGTCGGGGGTCTCGATGACGTCCATCGTACCCGCCGCGTCCGTTGCGGCAGACTGCGCCGCCGGCGCGCAGGAAAGCGCCCCCACCAGCACAAGCGACGCCAGCAACAGCGGGAAAAACCTTTTGGGAAGGGTCTGTAACATATCCATCACCTCGCGGTGAGTATGGACAACCGTTTGCAGCGCTATACCTGCGCGGGGATGCGCCCGCCCCGGCGGCCCCGCTGCCGCCTGCCCGCGTTGTAAGGCCGGAACCCCCGCGCCCGTGCGGCCGTGCCGGGACGCGCCCGGTTCATCCGCTCTCCCCGGCCGGGCTAATCCGTCTGCCCGTCTGCCCGGCCGGCCCGCCCCGGTGGCCCCGCTGCCGCCTGCCCGCGTTGTAAGACCGGAACCCCCGCGCCCGTGGGCCGTGCCGGAGCAGTCCCGCCGTCTGCGGACGCCTGTACAACCGCGTGCAGCAGGATTGTAAACAAATGTGAACATCCTTGACAATGCGGGGCGCAGGCCCTACAATATGTAGCGTGCTACATAACGAAAGGGGGGGAGGAGACCCATGCCCGACAGGGACATCGGCTATCTGCTCAAGAACATCAACGACCGGATGAAAGCGCGGGCGGACGCGCAGCTCAGGCGCTACCGGCTTACGCTGGCGCAGGGGCGGGTGCTCGCCTATCTGGCCGAGCGCGGCGGACAGGCCACGCAGAAGGAGATCGAGCGGTTTTTGCAGGTGGCGCATCCCACGGTGGTCGGCATCGTGTCGCGGCTTGAGCAGAACGGCTATGTCGCCACCTGGACCGACGGGACGGACCGCCGCAACAAGATCGTGGCGACGACTGCACGGGCCGATGCGGTGGGAGCGGACATGGGGCGCAACATCCGGAGCAACGAGGCGCGCATGCTGCGCTCTCTCTCGGCCGAGGATGTGGAGCGGCTCTGGCAGATGCTGACGGTCATCAACCGGAATCTCGAATAGCCGGACATTTGGGGACGGGCCGGGCCAACCCGGCTCGCCCTTTGGGTCAATAGTGTAGCATGCTACATATTGGAGGTGATACGAATTGGTGAAGACGCTGCTTTCGAGCCTGCGGGAGTATCGACGCGGTTCGCTGTTTACGGTTTTGCTGTCGATCCTCGAAGCGGGGTTTGAAATTCTGATCCCGCTGTGCATGGCGCGGGTGATCGACGAGGGGATCGATCTGGGCGATCGGAGCGCCGTATGGCGTTACGGCCTTTTGCTGTTGCTGCTGGCGTGTTTTCAGCTCGCCACCGGCATACTGGGCGCGCATACGGCGGCGCGGGTGTCCGCCGGATTCTGCCGGAACCTGCGACAGGACATGTTCGACCATGTACAGACGTTCGCCTTTTCCAACATCGACCGGTTTTCGACCGCATCCATCGTCACCCGGCTCACCACGGATGTGACGAACATCCAGAACGCCTACCAGATGCTCCTGCGCATGGCGGTGCGGGGGCCGGTGATGCTGGTCGTCTCCATGGCCGTGTCGTTCCGCATCCACCGGGGGATTGCCTGGATGTTCCTTGCGGTGATCCCGGTCATGGCGCTGCTGCTCGGGCTGATCGTGCGGGCGGTGAACCCGGTGTTTGAACGCGTGTTTCACACGTACGACGCGCTCAACAACGTGGTGCAGGAGAACGTGCGGGGCGTCCGGGTGGTGAAGTCCTTCTGCCGGGAGACGCACGAGATCGACAAATTCCGCACGATCTCCGGGCGGATCTACCAGGACTTTGCAAAGGGCGAGCGCCTGTTGGCCTTCAACGCGCCGATCATGCAGTTTTTCATGTACGCCTGCATGCTGTTCATCTCCTGGTTCGGGGCGCGCGCAATCGTGGCCTCCGGGAACAACGCGGCGCTCGGCCTGACGACGGGCGATCTTACGGCGCTGTTTTCCTACGCGATGCAGATCCTCGTCAGCCTCATGATGCTCTCGATGGTGTTTGCGATGATCACCATTTCCGTCGCCTCGGCCCGGCGCATTGCGGAACTGCTCGATGAGCGGGCCGCCATTACGTCGCCGGCGGAGCCGGTCATGGAGGTAGCGGACGGTTCCGTGTGCTTTTCCCATGTGGACTTTGCCTATGCCGCGGGAACCGGGGAAAAGGTGCTGCGCGATATCGATCTGTGCGTCCGCTCCGGCGAGACCATCGGGATCGTCGGCGGCACGGGCTCGTCCAAGTCGAGCCTTGTGCAGCTCATCCCGCGGCTCTACGATGTGACCGCCGGCTCGCTCACCCTCGGCGGCGTGGACGTGCGGCGCTACGATCTCGGCGTGTTGCGCGACGCGGTGGCCATGGTGCTGCAGAAGAACGAGCTGTTCTCCGGCACCATCCGGGAGAACCTGCGCTGGGGCAATGCGCAAGCGAGCGACGAGGCGCTTGCGCAGGCGTGCCGCCTCGCCTGTGCGGACGAGTTCATCCGTTCGTTGCCGGACGGGTACGACACCCATGTTGAACAGGGCGGCGCCAACTTCTCGGGCGGGCAGAAACAGCGCCTGTGCATCGCGCGCGCCCTGCTGAAAAACCCGAAGGTGCTGATCCTCGACGATTCCACCAGCGCCGTCGATACCGCGACCGACGCCGCCATCCGGGCGTCGCTGGCCGAATATCTGCCCGAAACGACGAAGTTCATCATCGCCCAGCGCGTTGCGTCGGTGCAGCATGCCGACCGGATCGTCGTCATGGACGGCGGGCGAATCGTGGCGGTAGGGCGGCACGAGGAGCTGCTCCAGACCTGCGCCATCTATCGGGAGGTCTATGAATCGCAGCAGAAAGGGGGAAGCGAAGATGCGGAAAACGAGGCGTAACACGTCGTCCGGCGGCCCGGCCTATGATCGCAAGACCATCGCCCGCCTGTTCTCCTATATGAAGGCGTACCGCGGGCGCTTGTTGCTGGTGGTCGTGTGCATCGTGATCAGCGCGGTGGCGGGGGCGGCGGGCTCGCTGTTTTTGCAGGCTTTGATCGACGAACATATTGCGGCGCTGCTCGTCTCGCCGGACCCCGTGTTCACGGGGCTGCTGCGGGCGCTTGCGGGCATGGCGGTCATATATCTGGCCGGCGTGGCGGCGACCCTGCTGTACAACCGGCTGATGGTCACCGTCGCGCAGGGGACGCTCAAGGCCATCCGGGACGATATGTTTGAGAGGATGCAGCGCCTTCCGATCCGTGCGTTCGACACCCGCACGCACGGCGATATCATGAGCCTGTACACCAACGATACCGACACCCTGCGGCAACTGATCGCACAGTCGATGGCGCAGTTGGTCGCCTCGGTGTTTACGATCGCCGCCGTGTTTTTCGGGATGCTGTATGTGAGCGTCTATCTGACGCTGGTGGCCGTTGTCTCCATCTGCCTCATCCTGCGGGTCGTGCGGGCCGTCACCGGCCGGGTTGGGACCTATTTCATGGAACAGCAGCGGACGCTGGCCGAGCTCAACGGCTATGTGGAGGAAATGGTGAACGGGCAGAAGGTGGTCAAGGTGTTCTGCCACGAAGAGCAGGCGAAGGCGACGCTGCGCGAGCGGAACGGGGCGTGGGCGGCCGCTGCGACGAACGCCAACGGGCGGGCCAACGCCGTGATGCCGATGATGAACGCGCTGGGCTATGCGCAGTACGTGATCATCGCCATCCTGGGCGCATATATGGCGCTTGCGGGCGTGCCCAACCTCGGCCTGATGGGCGGCGGTACGCTGACGCTCGGCATGATCGCTTCGTTCCTGACCCTCTCGCGCAGCTTTACCAACCCGGTGGCGCAGATCTCCAACCAGCTCAACGCCATCGTAACGGCGCTGGCCGGCGCCTCGCGCATCTTCGCGTTCATGGACGAACCGGCGGAGACGGACGACGGCTATGTGACCCTCGTCAACGTTACGGATGCGGACGGCGAACTGCGCGAGACGGACAGGCGCACCGGCGTGTGGGCGTGGAAACATCCGCACCACGACGGCACAACCACCTATACCCGCCTCGAGGGCCGCGTCGTATTCGACCGGGTGGACTTTGCCTACGAGCCCGACAAGCCCGTGCTGCACGACATCTCGCTGTATGCCGAGCCGGGGCAGAAGATCGCCCTTGTCGGCGCGACCGGCGCCGGCAAGACGACCATTACCAACCTGCTCAACCGGTTTTATGACATTGCGGACGGGAAGATCCGATACGACGGCATCAACATCAACAAGATCAGAAAGGCGGATCTGCGCCGGTCGCTGGGCGTGGTGCTGCAGGATGTGCATCTGTTCACCGGCACCGTGATGGAAAACCTGCGCTACGGCGACCTCGATGCGAGCGACGAGGCGTGCATCGCCGCCGCCCGGCTCGCCAACGCCGACGGCTTTATCCGGATGCTGCCGCAGGGATATCAGACGGTTCTGCGGGGCGACGGCAGCGGGCTCTCGCAGGGGCAGCGGCAGCTGCTGTCGATCGCCCGCGCCGCCGTGTCCAATCCGCCGGTCATGATCCTGGATGAGGCGACCTCGTCCATCGATACGCGCACCGAGGCGCTCGTGCAGGACGGCATGGATAAGCTGATGCAGGGCAGGACGGTGTTCGTCATCGCGCACCGCCTCTCCACCGTGAAAAATGCCGACGTCATCCTGGTCATGGATCATGGCCGGATCGTGGAGCGGGGCAGCCACGACAGCCTGATCGCGCAACACGGCATGTACTACCGGCTCTATACCGGCGCGTTTGAGCTGGAGTAGAGCGCCCGGCGGCCCGGCCGTGCCGCCGGGGATGTTGCCGGGCGCAGGGAACGGCGCCGGGCGGAAGAGCGGCCGGCCACCCAAATCCGCCTCCGTGAAAGCGGGTGGAATACGCCCAGAAAAGGCATGGGACCCGCTGCTCCGCCAGAGAAGAGACCACGAGGGCGAGGTCGTCCCCTTTCGGCGTGGCTGCCGATCCCCCAGTATCGCTGCCCATGCCTGCGAAGCGGATTCCGGAGCGGCCCGTTTTGCTGGAGAAGTTGGAGGAGAAGTTGCAAAATGGAGCGGGGGAAACGCCGCTCGCAAGATTGCCGGGGGAGACAAAAGCCCGCGGGCTTTGGGGCGGCCGCCACATTGCGGCGATTACGGAAGGCAACCAAGAGCCTTGTGCGCCTGCTGCAAACGCTCGGCGGGCGGGCCATCGGCCTGTGCGGGCTTGACGTTGGCGCGCCGGTTGGACACGCCGTGCAGGTCGATGCCGCTTGTCCTCCGTGCTGCGCAGGGGGACGCGCCAGATGCGCCTCCGGGCATTTGGGCGCTCGCAGCGCCGGTAGATCGGACAGAACCAAACAGGCACGCCACCCGATTGGGTGGCGTGCCTGTTTGGTAGCGGCGATCCGACTCGAACGGATGACAGGCCGGGTATGAACCGACTACTCTAGCCAGCTGAGTTACGCCGCCGGATTCTGCGCTAAACGTCTACGCGCTCGTCTATTATAGAGGACTTCCGCGCCCGTGTCAAGAAAAAACCGATCGGATCGTTGCAATTTGCGCCGGCCGTGCCGCGCGCCGCCCTCCGTCGCTGGTTGACGGCGGCCGCGTGTCCCGCTGAAGGGGAGCGCCCGTCATGAGGAACATGCCGGGGCAGAGCCTCCCCCGGTGTGCAGGCGGCCTGCGGGCATGGCGCACAAGCCATTGCCCCCGGAAATCGATCCAATGCTGTGCGGCGGATTGCGGGAGCCGGTCGCGCAGGCGGGCAGCGGCGCGCACTGTGCGCAGGCGGCGTTTTTGCACCCCGTGGCGGGAGCCGCCCGGTGGGACAACGGCCGGCCGGGGGCGGTTTTGCGCGGGGTCGCCTGCGTTTGCCCGGGCGCGGCATTCGGGACGTTCCGGCTGCCCCGCCGCCGCGCGTGCGCCGGGAACGGGCCGGCGCGCGTCTATTTTGTTGCAATCCCGGGAAAAAAACGATATAATACAGCAGCAAAGGCTATCTATGAAGGAGCGGAAGCAGAGAGTGCTGGACATTGCGATCATCGGCGGCGGGCCGGCCGGGCTGACGGCGGGGCTGTATGCCATGCGCGGCGGCGCGGACGCCGTGCTCTTCGAAGCCCTGTTTGCGGGCGGGCAGGCGACCCGGACGCATCAGATCGACAACTATCCCGGCTTTCCCAACGGCATCGAGGGCTACCAGCTCGGCGTGGAGCTGGAGCAGCAGGCGGCGCGGTTCGGCCTGCGCACGGAGTATGCCTCCGTGGAGGCGGCGGAGCTGGCCGGACCGGTCAAACGGTTGACCGTGGACGGCCGCACGGTGGAGGCGCGCACGGTCATCCTCGCCATGGGCGCCAGGCCGCGACCGCTCGGCCTGCCGCGGGAGGAGGCGCTCATCGGCAGCGGCGTGTCCTACTGCGCCACGTGCGACGGCGCGTTTTTCAAGGGGCGCCCCGTGGCGGTGGTTGGCGGCGGCGATACGGCGATTGCCGACGCGCTGTACCTGGCCCGCTTTGCCGAAAAGGTATATGTCGTGCACCGGCGCGATCGGTTGCGCGCAGCGCGGACCTTGCAGGAGGCGGCTTTTGCCGAGGGGAAGATCGCCTTTGTCTGGAACGCGGTGGCGGAGGCGTTCGTCGGCGAGACGAGCGTCGAGGGCCTGACCGTGCGGGATGTGCGCACCGGCGCGCTGACCACGCTTGCGGTGGCCGGCGTATTCGCGGCGGTGGGCATCCTGCCGCAGTCGGAGCTGGCGCGCGGGCAGGTGGCGTGCGCGGAGGACGGCCGCATCATCACCAACGAATTTATGGAGACGGACGTACCGGGCGTGTTCGCCGCCGGCGACGTGCGCACCACGCCGCTCAGGCAGATCGTCACGGCCTGCGCCGACGGCGCGCTGGCGGCGACGCGCGCGCTCGAATATTGCGCGGCCAACGGCAAACCCGGACCAACCAATCAAACCGAACGAACAGGGGGATAATGATTACATGGCAAGACTGTTTGGAACCGACGGCGTACGCGGCGTTGCAAACCGCGACCTTGACTGCGAGCTGGCGTTCAAGATCGGCGCGGCGGGCGCATATGTGCTGGCCAACGAGGTCCATTCGCCCCGCATCCTGATCGGCAGGGATACGCGGCTTTCCGGCCCGATGCTGGCGGCTGCGCTGATGGCGGGCATCTGCTCGGTCGGCGGCAACGTGCTGGACGTGGGCGTGCTGCCAACCCCGGCGATGGCGTATCTGGCGCGCCTGTACGAGGCGGATGCGGCGGTGATGATCTCCGCGTCGCACAATCCGATGGAGTACAACGGCATCAAATGGTTTGACGGCAACGGCTTCAAACTTTCCGACGCGCTGGAGGACCGCATCGAGGCGCTCATCCGCGACGGCGGCGAACTGCCGCACCCGGAGGGGCGCGACGTGGGGACCGTGATCGAGGCGCCGCGGGCCCGGCAGGATTACTGCGACTATCTGGTCAGCAAATCCGCCTGCCGGTTCGAGGGCGTCAAGGTCGTGCTGGACTGCGCCAACGGGGCGACTTCCGCGCTGGGCCGCGAGGTGTTCGAGCGGCTCGGGGCCACGGTGATCGCCTCGTTCTGCTGGCCGGACGGCATGAACATCAACGACGACTGCGGCGCGCTGCATCCGGCGCGGCTGCAACAGCTTGTGGTCGCCAACGGGGCGGACATCGGCTTTGCCTTCGATGGCGACGCGGACCGGTTGATCTCCTGCGACGAGCACGGCAACATCGTCGACGGCGACCAGGCCATGGGCATACTGGCGCTGTCCATGCAGAAGAAGGGCACGCTGAAGAAGGATACGCTTGTGATCACGGTCATGTCGAACCTCGGCCTCAAAAAGCGTATGCAGCAGGCGGGCATCCACGTGGCCGAAACGAAGGTGGGCGACCGGTATGTGCTGGAACATATGCTTGCCAACGGGTATTCGATCGGCGGCGAGCAGTCCGGCCACATCATCCTGCTGGAGCAGAACACCACGGGCGACGGCATGATGAGCGCCATTGCGCTGCTCAATGCCGTGGCGGAGAGCGGCAGGCGCCTCTCGGAGCTGGCCGGCGACATCCCGCAGTTCCCGCAGGTGCTGGTCAACGTGGCCGTGCGCAACGACGGCAAGGCGGCCGCCATGGAGGACGAGACGCTCCTCAGGCGCAAGGCGGAGGTGGAGAAACAGCTCGGCGAAAACGGCCGCGTACTCGTGCGCGCATCCGGTACGGAGCCGCTCATCCGCATCATGCTCGAGGGGAAGGACGAGAAGGAGATTCTCGACCTTGCGCTTTCGCTGGCGCACATCCTCGTTGAGAAATACGACGGAAAGATCAGGACCTGAAGCGCCGCAGGGCGCACGGAGGAGAAGGGGACATGTTGCTGCCGCAGGAATCCTATGCGCTGGCGCTCGAACGGCTGGCGGCCGCGTATCCGGACGCAAAGCCCGCGCTTGAATACCGCACGCCGTTTGAGCTGCTCGTTTCGACCATGCTGGCGGCGCAGTGCACCGACCGCCAGGTCAACAAGTGCACGCGCGTGCTGTACGCCAGGTACAACACGCCCGAGCAGTTCGCGGCGCTCACGGAGGCGGAGCTGGAGCCGTACATCAAGAGCTGTGGATTCTTCCACACCAAGGGGAAGAACATCCTTGCCATGTCGCGCCTGCTTGTGGAGCGATACGGCGGGCAGGTCCCGCGCGAGCGGGACGTGCTGACCGGGCTGCCGGGCGTGGGCCGCAAGACGGCCAACGTCGTGGTGTCCAATGCGTTCGGCACGCCGGCCATCGCCGTGGATACGCATGTGTTCCGCGTCAGCAACCGGATCGGCCTTGCGGATGCCAGGACGGTCGAAAAAACCGAGGAGCAGCTCATGGCGCACATCCCCGAGAAGGACTGGTCCGCCGCACACCACTGGCTGATCTATCACGGCCGGCAGGTGTGCGGCGCGAAGAAACCCCGCTGCGAGGGCTGCTGCGTGGCCGCCGTGTGCGACGCGCTGCACCGCGGCTGACGAAAGGACGTTTCCCATGCAGTTTATCGACCGCACGCGCATCGTCATCAAAGCCGGCGACGGCGGCGACGGCTGCGCCGCTTTCCACCGCGAGAAGTACGTGCCGCGCGGCGGCCCGTCCGGCGGCGACGGCGGGCGCGGCGGCGACGTGGTGTTCCAGGCGGATGCGCAGCTCTCCACGCTGCTGGAATTCCGCTTTCAGCGGTTTTACCGGGCGGAGAACGGCGGCAACGGCCAGCCGGAACGCAGGACCGGGCGCGACGGCGCGCCGCTGTACGTACGCGTGCCGGTGGGCACGCTCGTGCGCGATGTGGAGACCGGCGCGGTGCTGGCGGACATGAACGAGGACGGCAAGACGCGCGTCGTGCTGCGCGGCGGGCGCGGCGGCAAGGGCAATCCGCATTTTGCCACGCCCACGCGGCAATCGCCGCGCTTTGCGCAAAACGGCGTCCGCACGGCCGAACGCGAGGTGGAGCTGGAGCTCAAGACCATTGCGGATGTGGGGCTGGTCGGGCTGCCGTCGGTGGGGAAGTCCACCATCCTGTCCGTCCTGACGTCCGCACGGCCGAAGATCGCCGCTTACCACTTCACCACGCTCACGCCGAACCTGGGCGTCGCGTCGCGGCATGGACGTTCGTTCGTGCTGGCGGACATCCCCGGGCTGATCGAGGGCGCAGCGGAGGGCGCAGGGCTCGGCCATGACTTTCTGCGCCACATCGAGCGCACGCGCATGCTTGTGCATGTGATCGATGCGGCGGGCAGCGAGGGACGCGACCCACTGGACGATTTTGAAAAGATCAACGCGGAGCTGGCGCGTTTTAGCGAACAGCTTGCGGCGCTGCCGCAGGTGGTGGCGGCCAACAAGATGGATCTGCCGGATGCGCAGGACGGGGCGAAGCGCCTCGCCGAGGCGCTGGAGAAGCGCGGTGTGCGCGTGTTTCCGGTGTCGGCGGCCACGGCGCAGGGATTCGACGCCTTGCTCGATCATGTGCTGCGCGTGCTGGATACGCTTCCGCCCGTGCGCACGTATGCCGAGCAGGAGCTTGAGCCCGTCCCGCAGTACGAGCGCGGCTTTCATATCGAACGGGACGAGGCGGGCGTGTTCGTCGTCAGCGGCGGCGATGTGGACCGCCTGCTCGACACCACCGACCCGGACGACGAGACCTCCATGCGCCGCTTCCAGCAGCACCTCATCAAAAACGGCGTTATTGCCGCGCTGCGCGAGATGGGGGCGGCCGAGGGCGATACCGTCCGCATGGGCGGGTGGGAGTTTGACTTCATCGACTGATCCAATGGAATAGAATCCGTCAGGAGGCGTTGTTCATCCATGTACGAACCCAAGTTTTTCCGTTGCTCGCGTTGTGGCAACCTCGTGGGACTGATCGAGGATCACGGCGGACCCCTATTCTGCTGCGGGGAGCCGATGCAGCGGCTCGTGCCGAACGCCGTGGAGGCCGCGGGCAACCGGCATCTCCCCTTTGTGGAGATGGATGGGGACGCGGTTACGGTACACGTGGGCATTGAACCGCACGAGATGGTGGAGGAGCACCACATCGCCTGGGTGTATCTGCAGACCGTCGGCGGCGGCCAGCGCAAGCGGCTCGACCCGGGCAAGGATGCGGCGGCGGAGGCGGAATTCAAGGTGACGGACGCGCCCGTGGCCGTCTATGCGTATTGCAACCGGCACGGGCTCTGGAAGACCAAGATCTGAACGGAGGTGGACGCATGACGGGCAGGGAACGCGCGGCATTTCGCAAGCAGGCAAATACGCTCGAGCCGATCTTCCAAATCGGCAAGGGCGACATCGGCGACGCGATGATCGACGCCATCGACGCGGCGCTGCAAAAGCGCGAGCTCATCAAGCTTGCGGTACTGGAGACCTCCGGCCTCACCGCGCGCGACGCGGCCGAGGCGCTCAGCGTCGCAACCGGCGCCGAGGTCATCCAGTGTATCGGAAGGCGTTTTGTGCTGTATCGCAAACGCGAAGAACGGTGAATGTGCGGGGCGCGCCGCGGGCGGCCCCTTTTCTTTTGCGCGGCGCGCCGGAGGCGGACGGCGGCCGGCAGGACGCTGGTGCGGAAAGGAGATTGCCATGCGGGTCACGGTCTATTGGCGGGCGCTGCCCGCGGATGCCGGGCGTGCGGCGCGCGATGCGTTTCTCGCCGATGCGCTGGGCAAGGCGCGCTTTGCGCGGCTGACAAGCGGCCCGGGCGGCAAACCGTTCGTGGCGCCGGCGCAGGCGGACCCCCATCCGCCGCACATGAGCCTTTCGCACACGCGCGGGCTGATCGTATGCGCGGTGGCGGACGCGCCGGTCGGCGTGGACGTGGAGGCGCGCCAACGGGCCGTACCACCGGCGCTGGCGCGTCGCATCCTTTCGGCGGCGGAAGCCGGGCGGTTTTCGGCGTTGCCGCCGGCGCGGCAGGGCGCGTTTCTGCTGGAACGCTGGGTGGCCAAGGAGGCGCACCTGAAGCGCACGGGCGAGGGAATTGCCGGCGGCATGGCGTCGCTCACGGTCGCGGACGATGGCGGCGTGGAAACCGACGGCGGCATCTGCGGCGCGGTGCGGGTGTTCTCGCTTGCCGAAGCGTTCGTTGCGGTTGCGGCGGAGACGGCGGCGATCGAGGCGGCATTTCGGGAAATTTGATGACGGCGCGCAACCAAACGCCCGCCTGCGCGGTGTTATGGATAGAAGTGCCCAACAAAACATTCAAGGAGGACGGGGAATGAAACGCAGTTTGCAGATCATCGCGCTGGCGCTGGCGCTCGCCATGCTGGCCGCCGGTTGCGCCGCAAAGGGGCAGGACAGCGGGGACAGCGGATATGGCGTGTCGTATTCCAACGGAACGAACCGGGATCAGTCGTCCGCCGCAGACGGGATTCTGGACTATGTCACCACGCCGGAAGAGGCGCCTGCCGCGCCGGCGCCCGACGCGGATAAAGCCGAGACGGCGGAAGGCGACGTGCTCGCTTCGCGCAAGATCATCCGCGATGCGAGCCTGGATATCCAAACGTTGGCGTTTGACGACTTTCTGACCGCGCTTGAAGCCGCGATTGCGCAGGTCGGCGGCTATGTTTCCAGCTCCTATACCAGCGGCAACGGCTATTACGGCTCGAGCCTGCGCTGGGCGGAGGTTGAGGCGCGCGTTCCGGCCGAGCGGCTCGATGATTTTCTCGCCGGCGTGGGCGACCTCGGGAACGTGGTCGACCGGCGGATCTCCCTGCGCGACGTGACGGCGCCCTATGCCGATACCGAGGCCCACCTGACGGCGCTGCGCACCGAGCGCGACGCGCTGCTCGAGATTCTGGCTGCGGCGGAGACCGTCGAGGATCTGATCAGCGTGCAAAGCCGGCTGAGCGACGTGCAGTATGAGATCGAATCCTATGAGGCCACGTTGCGCACCTATGACGATCAGATCGCCCTCAGCACCGTGACCATGAACATCCGCGAGGTGGAGCGCGAAACGCCCGTGGCGGAGGAGACGTTCTGGCAGGAGGTCGGCCGCCGGTTTTCCGAGAGCCTTGCCGATGTGGGCGACGGCTTCCGGTCGTTTGGCGCCTGGTTCCTGGGGAACCTGCCGGCCATCGTCGTGTGGGCGGTCATCCTCGGCGGCGCGACGGTGGTGATTGTGTTGCTCGTGCGCCGCGGCGGGAAGCGCAACGGGACGCGTGCGGCACGCCGCGCACAGCGGCGGGCGGCGCGGCAGGCGCCGGCCGTGCCCGCAGCGACGGAAACGGAACCCAAGCAGGAGGACGAATTCCCGAAGGCATAACCGGTCTCGCCCGATGGACCGGGCATGAACCGAACGCAACGGGCCTGCGGCGAAGCGCATTTCGCCGCAGGCCCGAATGGGTTGGAGACGGATGGAAGACGACGGCCATCCCGGCCGGACGCGCGCAGGCGGAGGGAGATGCCCTGCCTTTGCGGATACAGGCCCCCTCTGCGGGGCGCGTTACAGCGCGCCGGCGACCTCCGTGAGCCGGTGGATGAGGCGGTCTGCGGCGGAAAGGTCCTCGCGGCCGGAATCGGGGTTGACATATCCAAAGCAGAAAAGGCCGGCAGCCCTGGCCGCCAGCGTGCCGGCACGGCTGTCCTCGATGGCGGCGGCGTCGCCCGCCGGCACGCCGCAGCGCGCGAGCGCCGTCAGATACGTGTCGGGCGCCGGCTTGAGATGCGCCACCTGATCGCCGGTAACGACCGCCCGGAACCGCTCTTCCAGCCCATAGAGCCGCAGGATGGGATCTACGAAATACGCCGGCGACGAGGTGGCGACGGCGGCCGGTATGCCGCGCGCGTCGAGCGCGTCCAGCAGCGCGAGCAGATCCGGCTCCGGCGCGGGGAGGAGGCGTTCTATGCGCGCAAGCGTCAGCGCGAAGTGCCGCCGCGTAAGCGCTGCCGCATCGCCCGCGACGCCGCAGGTCTCAAGCGCGCGTCGGTACAGCGACTCCGTGGAGCCGCCTACGCTGTGCACGGCGGCGGCGCCGTATCGTCCGCCGGAGAGGTCGCGTACGATCTCTTCACAGGCGGCGATGTGGTGCGGCTCGCTGTTGACGATCACCCCGTCGAAGTCAAAGGCAACCAGCCGTTTCATGCGTTTTCCCCGTGGCAGGTCTGGCGGCCGGAACAGAGGGAGAACGACCAGCGCGCGTCCTCGCGCGAGAGCTCTGTGAACGCGCCGACCAGCGGCAGCAGCAGCTCGTTTGGCATACGCCGCGCAAACTCCAGCAGGATCAGCCCGCCGTCGTCGCGTCCGGTAAGCTGGGCGGCGAGCGCCGCCTGCCAGTCGCCGTCCGGCAGGGGGGACAGCGCAAGCCGTTCGCACAACTGCGCGCGCAGGTCTTTTTCCGTTTGCATGAGCAGACCGTTGAGCGGATAAATACGGATCATGGGAGCCTCCTTGACGCCGATTGCGGCGGCACGGAGAAACCGGCCGCCGGTTGCGCTCCCATTATAGCACGTGACGGACCGGCGGGCAATCCGCGCCTGCCGCCAGCTCAGGCGAGCGGCATGGCGGGCAGACGGTGAGTGACGCGGCCGCTGCCGGAAAGCGGGATGGCGGTGCCCAGATACGTCGGCTCCGGACGGCACAGGGCAAACAGGTAATCCTTGCAGCGCGCCATGATCTCGCGCGCGGTGTACAGCGGCTGGCGTGCATAGGCGCGCGCATCCGAGGCTACGCCATAGGCGGTCAACCCAAGCTGCCCGGCCAGATACAGCGCGCGATACAGGTGGTAGCTCTGCGTGACGATGACGACGGTTTCCGCGCCGAAGATTTGCCCGGCGCGGTAGATGCTTTCATAGGTGGAAAACCCGGCGTGATCGAGAAACACGTGATCCGCGTCCACGCCGCGTTCGACGACATAATCCCGCATGGCGCCCACTTCGTCGTAATCCGCGCTGCTGTGGTCGCCGCTCATGAGCAACCGGTCGGAGACGCCGCCCTCATACAGCGCGATCGCATAGTCCAGGCGGTCGGCGAGAATCGTGCTCGGGCTGCCGTCGCCCCTGAGGCCGGCGCCCAGCACGAGGATGCAGTCCACGTCGAGCGCGGCCGCCTGCTCCGACGTGAGGATGCGGTCGCGCACGGAGGCGATCATGTGCAGATTGATGGCGGCCATCGCGCCGGCGCCAAGCAGCAGCAGCGCCGCGAACACGAACAGCAGGCTGCGCAAAGGCCGTTTTCTTGTCGTGACCCGTCGTTCCATGCCTCCATCGTAGCCCGGCGACCGGGGCCGGTCAACGGTGCGGCGGAGATGTTTACGCTATGATCATAACTTGTTTCATGCGCGCAACAACAAGTTTGCATCCGCTCCACATTTTCGATCAAAGGCCCGCAGCGCGTTCGACGCGCGGGCGCGCGTCCGCTCCGGAATGCGCGGCCGCCGTCACGAGACGGGACTGTCCGGCGCGGACCGGCCGCCGCCCGCAGCGCGTTCGATGCGCAGGCGCGCGGCAAGCGCCAGGAGGAACGCGCGGTTCCCCGGCGCCTCCTCGCCGGCGTGCCACGGCAGCAGGCCGCGCAGCGCGGCCCTGCCGCCGGGCGAATCGGACAGGCCCAGGATGAGCGCGCGCACGTTGCGCTCCACCTGTACGGCGCGCACGCCGAAGCGCGCGCCGGTCTGGCGGTAGGCGTCCGCGAGGCTGGGCGCGCCCCACAGCGGCAGCAACCGTTCCAGCAGGTCGGCGAGCTGCTCGCATGCGCGCCGCTCCGGGTTCAGCCCGAGCGCCGCAAGCATCCGTTTTACATCTTCCTTCATGCGATCCCCCCTCCCGCCCGCACCGGTGCGGGCCATGCCACAGGCCGCAGCCCGGCGCGCGCAGAGCGTTGCTCCCCACCGCGCCGGCGGGCGACCCGTACCGGCAGCATACCCTCCCGGCGCCGCAAAGGCAAGCCGGAACGCCGGCCGCCGCAGCCCGGCGCGCGCAGAGCGTTGCTCCCGCCCGCACCGGCGGGCGACCCATACCGGCAGCATACCATCCCGGCGCCGCAAGGGCAAGCCCGAACGCAGCCGGCGATCTGCCAAACAACCCATCTTTGGGAAACGCTCCCGTACGGGACGGCGGTTGCCAAGACGCCCGGCACGTGTTACAATTAAAATCGAATTTTGCTGTAATGCTATCGCCCCGCGCGGCGTTCTGTCCGCGCGGGCCGGGGGGAGCGGAATTGGAGCACTGGTCGATCCGAAAATTCAAGCACGGCGTGATCTTTCTGGTCAAGGCGGCGATCACGGCCATCCTGCTCGCGTCGTTCCTGTATACGACGGTGCGGTACTACCCGCAAACGGATTTCCACTTTTGGGGATTTGTGGTGTTCGGCGTGCTGTATCTGGCGGTGTTCTTGCTGCTCGCTTCGCTGTACCGCTGTTTTCTGATCGGCATCATGCGCCTGCGGGAAAACGTCGCCTCGTTTCTCATCGCCACCTTTTTGACCAACTGCATCATCTATCTGGTGCTCTCGCTCACGGCAAAGGCCATGCTGCCCCCGCTGCCGCTGCTGCTGATGCAGCTGGTGCAGTGGTGTTTGGGGACGGTGCTGCTGTTGCTGGGCAACCGGCTGTATTTTCGACTGCGCACGGTGCGCGATGCGGCGCTCGTCATCGGCGGCGAGAGCGATGGCGAGCAGGAACTCCGTCAGTTCGAAGCGGTGCGCGAGCGATACCGCATTTCTACGGTGCTGCATACCGACGGGGATGCGGAGGCGCTGCTCGGCCGGCTTGAACCGTTTACGACGGTCATCGTCGGCGGCGTCGGGCAGGAGCTGCGGCTGCGGCTGATGGGGTATTGCTTTGAACACAACAAGCGGCTGTTTGTGATCCCCACGGTGCAGGACATCCTGTTCCACAGCGCGCAAGAAACGTTCGTGGGCGATTCGCTCGTATACCTCTGCCGCAACTACTCCATGAGCGTCGAGCAGATGGCGGTCAAGCGGCTCATGGATATCTTCCTGTCGGCGCTGGGCATCGTCGTCACAAGCCCGCTCATGCTGGCGGCGGCCATCGCCATCAAGGCGCACGACGGCGGGCCGGTGCTCTTCCGGCAGGTGCGGTATACGCGCAACTGCGAGCGGTTTACGCTCATCAAGTTCCGTTCCATGATCGTGGATGCGGAGCCGGACGGCGCGCAGCTCACCGTGGAGAACGACCCTCGGATCACGCCGGTGGGGCGCGTGCTCCGGCGCACCCGGATCGATGAGCTGCCGCAGTTTTTCAACGTCCTGCGCGGCGAAATGTCCCTCGTGGGCCCGCGGGCGGAGCGCACGGAGAACGTCGATTACTATTGCAGCCGCCTGCCGGAGTTTCGCTACCGCATGAAGGTCAAGGCGGGGCTGACCGGCTATGCGCAGATCTTCGGGCGGTATAACACTTCCTATGAGGACAAGCTCAAGATGGACCTGCTGTATATCGAAAACTGCTCCATCCTGCTGGACCTGCAGCTCATGCTGCTCACCGCGCGGGCGTTGCTGCTGCCGTCGAGCACGCAGGGCTTTGCGCGTTCGCGCCTGTTTGCGCACCGGGAAAGCGCCGCCGACAGGCCGAAGCCGGACGAACCGGACGGGGAGGATGGGGCGTAGTGCGCCTCCCGGCGGACTTCCCGCACCGGCACCTCCCGTGCGCATGGGGCGCGGGATGATTTGCGACCGCGCTGAAGGGCTTGCCTTTCGCGCTTTCCGCGCGCATGGAGGGGCGTATGGCGCGCGGAGGAAGCATTGAGACGTTTATCGGTCTATGGGGGAACAACCATATTCGGGTGAGGGAGGGGCTGTCATTATGCGTGCGTTCATCCTGGAATCCTGTGCCGCTCTGGTCTGGGTCATGGCGGCGATCAACCTCGCGTTCACCGTGCTGCTCCTGCGGCGTTATACAAGGGAGCGCAGCCCCATCCTGCTCTGCATGGGGCTCATCGCCCTCGGGCTGTTCTACGATGCGCTGGTCATTTCGCTCGGCGGCGTGCTGGAAGGGCCGTTGCTTGCGGCGCTGAGCCGGATGCGCTTTGTGAGCCATGGCGGGCTTATCCCGCTGCTGTTTCCCATCTGCGCTTACGGGTTGCGGGCCGGAAAGCCGGTGCTGACGGGTGTCTGGATCTTTACCGCACTGGTCATGGCTGCCGGCGTGGCGGAGGGTTTTGCCACCGTTCTGGAACTGTCCAGGGTGGGCGGGATTACCAGGTATGTATCGGCGGAAACCACGCCCGCGTGGGCGGAAACGGTCGGCTCGCTGCTCTCCTATGGCACGGTGGTGCCGCTGATCGTGTGCGGCGTGGCCGTCTGGATTCGTGACAGGACGCCGACCCTGTTTCTTTCCGGCTTCCTCATGTTCGCATTCTCTGCCCTGGGACCTGCGACGGGGAATTTTGATCTGATCTTCTTTATCAGCATGGCGGGCGAGATCTGTATGGTGCTGTGCTTCCATCTGTATGGCGTATGGGCGTCGCGCAAGGCAGCCCGCACGGCCTGAAGACGATCTGAAAAAAGCAGAGGGCGGCGCGCCCAGGGGCGCGCCGCCCTATCGTTTTGAAGCGGCTGCGTCAGATGCAGATGTCCTGCGAGACGCGGTACATGTAGCCGTCCAGTTCCTTCTTCATCTGCAACGCCTCTTCGATCGGCGTGCTGACGAGCTTGGAATCCCGATAGCAGACGATCCGGTTGACGGCGCCCGCCACGAACTGTTCGATGGCAAAATGTCCCATGCGGGAGGCCATCACGCGGTCGCGGGCGGTCGGGCTGCCGCCGCGCTGGATATGGCCGATGATGGTCACGCGCGTGTCGAGCCCCAGCTCCTCCTCGATCCGGCGCGCGATGCCGAGCGTGTCCCCCACGCCCTCCGCCACGATGATGAGGTGGTGGTGCTTGCCCCGGTACTTGCCCTCGCGGATGTGCTCGGCCACGTCGCGGTCAAAGTCAAACGGCTTTTCGGGCAGGAGGATGGCAGTCGCGCCGACGGACAGACCGACGTAGACGGCCAGATGCCCCGCATGCCGCCCCATGACCTCCACCACGCTCGTGCGCTCGTGGGACTGCATGGTGTCGGAGAGTTTGTCGATGGCTTCAATGGCGGTGTTGGCCGCGGTGTCGAAGCCGATGGAATAGTGCGTGCAGCCGATATCATTGTCGATGGTCCCGGGGATGCCGACGGTGTTGATCCCTGCCCGGGACAGCTCCAGCGCGCCGCGGAACGTGCCGTCGCCGCCGATGGCGACGATGCCGTCCAGCCCGAGATACCGGCAGGCGTTTGCTGCCTTCTGTACGCCTTCCGGCGTTTTGAACTCCTCGCAGCGCGCGGTGTACAGGATGGTACCGCCGCGGGCGGTCAGGCCGTTGACCGCGCGGGCGTCGAGCTCGACCACGTCCGAATGGATGAGGCCGTTGTAGCCGCGGTGGATGCCGATGGGGGTGATGTCGTGGACGACGCACGTGCGCGCCGCAGCGCGGATGGCCGCGTTCATGCCGGGCGCATCGCCGCCGCTGGTGAGGATGCCGATTCGTTTGAGCTTGCGTTCCATGTTGCGAAGCCTCCCTCCCTGAATTCTGCTGAGCGACGGGAACCGTGTCCCGGCCCCGTTACGCCTGCATTATACTATGGATACGGCCAAAGCGCAAATCCGGCCCGCCGGCAGGCCGCCTTTTGGCGGCGGCGGACGCCGCCTCGGACCGCCCGCCGCCTGGGTTTCTGCGCGCAATCGCCGCTGGCGGAAACGTCCCGTGCCGCCTCCTCGCACAAACCAGGGTGCAGCTTGGGCTGCAATTTTGACGTGTCGCCTATAAAAACATGCGCTAAAATGCAGGAAACAAATATATTTATTGCAAAAAATTTTTTAGAAAAAGGGAAAAACCAAGAAAAAATGACCGGGCTTTTATCGGAGGTTGTGGATGGCGCCTGCCGGCGGGAGGTTCCGGGAAAATATATTATTTTCAGATAAACCGCGGGAAAACCGCGTGTTTTTTGTGCGGAGCGCCCCCAAAATGCGGCAAAGCCGGGAAGAGTTGTACCAAATGGGGCATGATTGTGAACACAGAAAAATTTATTGGAAAAGATCATTTTTTTGCAAGAAGACTATGGACAACGATTCATTTTCGCGTTACAATAGTATCGAAGCCGCAATCTGGGCGGTCTCATCTAAAACAGCATTTCTTTGAAGGAGGCACACACATGGGTAAGTACGACATCATTGTTGACGAAATGGAGGCCAAACTCCGTCCACCGACGATCGGCCTGAAGCCCTATGAACCGAAAGTCATCCCGCTGACCACCGGCGAGGACATGCTTGTGCGCGAAGCGACCGACGAAGAGATCGAGATGATCATTGAGGGCATCCGCCCGCTGCTCGACCACCCGAAAGACTTCTATGATATCGTGTCCGCCCGCATCATTGCAGAAGGTCTCGGCATGCTCCGCAAGCGCGTGCAGGACGAGTACTTCTTCGTGGGAGCGGTGGACGGCGAGATCGCCGGCATCGTCAACGGCCGTCTGGTCAACGAAAAGGTCGGCATGTCCTACCACACCATGACGCTCAAGCGCGGCGCACGCGTCGGCGCGCAGCTGTTTGCGGCGAAGATGGAGTATCACTTCGACTTCATGAATCAGGACGAGGTCTGGATCGTGGCGGAGTCGCCCAACGGCTTCAAGCGCTGGATGATCGAGTACGAGCTCGAAGACCGCTTCGAGTGCCCGCATGAGCTGGGCGGCGTGCCCACCTTTGTTCTGACCCGCGCGCTCTGGGAGAAGCATAAGGCCAACAAGAACGTCGGCATCCGTCCGGCAGCCGAGCTCTTCCCCGAGGTCATCGAGGCGAACAAGGTTCTCCACATGCCGGCCAAGCTGAACGTCTGACCGCCGGCTACACGACCGTTCCGATTACGGACAGAAAGGACGTAAATCATGCGCGAAGTAGGTATCATTGGCGTTGGCCATACCAAGTTCGGCAAGTCGCCCGTTCCGTTCATCGACATGGCCTGCGAAGCGGCGCTGCAGGCGATGGATGACGCGGGCGCAAAGACCGGCAGGAAGAACGTGATCGACCAGGTGTTCATCGGCACGATGGCCGCAGGCATGGTGCAGCGCATCAGCGGCCTCGCCTCCGCCGTCGTCGATACGCTCAACCTCCGTCCCGCGATGGCGGAGACCATTGAGAACGGCCCGGCCTCCGGCGCTTCCGCCGTCAAGCTCGGCTTTATGGCGATTGCCTCCGGCGTGTGCGACTGCGTGCTCGTGGTCGGCGCCGAGGGCATGCGCGCCGTGACCGGCTGGGAGGGCACGGACTTTGTCGCCACGATGCTCCATCCCGAGGCCGAGTACAAGTACGGCATCACGCTGCCGTCGTTTGCGGGTCTGTTCACGCGGCTGTGCATGGATAAGTACGGCGTTACGAGCCGCGACCTGTCCATCGTGTCGGTGAAGAACCATGCGAATGCGTGCCTGAATCCGAACGCCCACATCAAGGCGGTCGTCAAGCTGGAGCGCATCACGGACGAGCGCATTATCAACGCGACCAACCCGCTCGTGGCCGATCCGCTGCGCCAGTACGACATGTGCCCGGTTTCCGACGGCGCGGCAGCCGTGCTGCTCGTTGCGAAGGATAAACAGGAAGAGCTGGGCTTTGGCGGCAAGAAGTTCGTCAAGATCGCCGGCGTTGGCTCCGCGACCGATACGCATGTGGTCGCCAACCGCGAGGTCCCGACGGATCTGCTGGCCGTCCGCCTGAGCGCCCAGATGGCGTACAAGATGGCGGGCGTCGGTCCCGAGGACATCGACGTGGCCGAGCTGCACGACGCATTCCAGATTCTGGAGATTGCGGAATCCGAGGAAGTCGGCCTGTTCCCGCGCGGAACCGGGCATCTTGCGGCGCGCGAGGGCAAGACCGAGATCCACGGCGAAATGCCGATCAACACCTCCGGCGGTCTGAAGGCCAAGGGCCATCCGCTCGGCGCAACGGGCGTATCCCAGATCGTCGAGCTGGTCAAGCAGCTCCGCGGCGAGGCCGGGGAACGGCAGGTCGAGGGCGCCAAGACCGCGCTGGCGATCAACTTCGGCGGTTTCGGCAACAACGTCGTGGCCACCATCCTGACCACGAAATAAGGAGGGTACGAGAATGGAACAGATGTATGCATACAAGTGCACCAAGTGCGGCAAGCTCCATCATCCCCGTTACATCGTGTGTCAGAACCCCGATTGCGACGGCCGTGAGTTTGAGAAGATCCCGCTCGAGGGCAAGTGCAAACTGTTGACCTGGACCCGCGTGTACAACCTTCCCGAGGGCTATATGTGCCCGTGGCTCAACTTCGGCATCGTGGAGTTTGAGAACGGCGTGCGCGCGACCGGCCAGATCGGCTTTGACGACGGCATTGAAACCGGCATGGAGCTGGTGTCCACCGTCGGGGTCGTGAAGGAAAAGGTCATCAAGTACAAGGAGACCGTCGTCGAACCGCAGTACGGCTTCATCTTCCAGAAGGCGTAACGAGGCGGTCCGACGGCCATGCAGGCGAGGGCGATCTGCTCGCGGCTGCTGCGGCTGCTCCGCGGCGGCGCGCTGGAGGGTACCGTGCTGTCGGCGTTTGACCATGCGGTCAACGTGGATACGCCGGTCGGACTGGTGAGTCTGCTCACCGGGGCGCGCTGCCTTCAGCCCTATTCCGTCGTAATCGGCGGCGTGCCGGCGTTTGCCGGCATCGCGCCCGGCGACCGGGCGCATCTGACGGAGCGGGCCGTCGCCGTGGGCGGCGCCGGGGTTGCGCTTGACGGCGCGGCGGAGACGGATCTTTCCGTCGCGCATGCGTTCGCGCGCGGGCCTGCCGCCACGGTCACCACCACAGGACATCGCCCAATCCCCGATCCGGCGCCGCTGCTTCTGGCGCTGGCGCCGGGCGGGGACGAGTGCGGGCTTTCCACACTCGTGACGGGGGGCGAACCCAATGTATACGCCGCGTTTCTGGAGCCGCGGCTGCCGCGTCTGTTTGATGCGGTGGAGGCGGGCGACGCGGCGCAGGCGGGCGAGGCGGCGGCGCGGATCGCCGGTTGCGGCGTCGGGCTGACGCCGTCTTCGGACGATCTGTTGACGGGCTACATGGCCATGCTGCACGCGCTGTCCGCCGTTGGCGTTTTGGGGGACGTTGCCCCTGTTACGCAGGCGATCGCGGCAAGCGCGGCGCAATGCACCAACCGCATCAGCGGCGCATTTCTGTTGCAGAGCGGAGCGGGGTACGTCTCCGCGGACGTGCTCGATCTGTTACAGCTCCTGTGTTCCGGCGCGGACGAACGGCTGGTCTACGGCGCCGCATCGCGCGTCGCATCCTTCGGCTCCACCTCCGGGAGCGACATACTCACCGGTATCGTATTGGCAATCATTCATCACGATGGAGGGAAAAACAGTGGTCAAACTGGAAATCAGAAAGAATGCTTACTTTGATTCCGTTACCCTCATGCTCATCTCCAAGGATCTGAAAAAGCTCGACGGCGTGAAGGAAGCGCTCGTGGGCATGGGCACCGATTTGAACATCGAGATCGCCCACAACATCGGCCTTGCAACCCCGGAATTTGACGCAAACGTCACCGCAAACGACTTTTTCGTGGCGGTGGAATGCGACAGCGACGAGGTCTTTGAGACGGCGCAGAAGAAGGTAGAGGAACTGCTCAACAAGAAGACGGAGGCCAAGGAGGCCACCTACTATCCGCCGACGCTCGAGGGCGCGCTCAAGGTGGACCCCGACCTGAACATGGCCGTGATCTCGGTGCCCGGCAAATTCGCCGCGGATGTGGCGCAGAGCTGTCTGGACCATGATATCAACGTCATGCTCTTCTCCGACAACGTGACCATCGAAGAGGAGAAGGCGCTCAAGGAGTGTGCATATGAGAAGGGGCTGCTCGTCATGGGCCCCGATTGCGGCACCGCAATCATCAACAACGTGCCGCTGGCGTTCGCCAACGTCGTTCCGAAGGGAAAGATCGGCATGGTCTGCGCGTCCGGTACGGGCACGCAGGAGGTCAGCTCGATCATCGCGCAGCTGGGCTGCGGCGTGTCGCAGGTCATCGGCACGGGCGGGCGCGACCTGAAGAAGGAGATCGGCGGGTTGATGATGAAGCTCGGGCTTGACGCGCTCATCCACGATCCGAACACCGAGGTCATCACGCTCGTTTCAAAGCCGCCGGCCAAGGAAATCGCCTCCGAGATCCTGGACATCGCCAGGAACGCGGGCAAGCCCGTCGTCGTTTGCTTCATCGGCGGCGACCCGAAGGAGATCGAGGCGAAGGGACTCGTCGCCGCGGTCTCGCTCGAGGATGCGGCGCACAAGGCGGTGGCCCTGCTCAAGGGCGAGCCGGTCAGGGACTTTGTGGAGTTCACCATGGGCGCCGAGAAGGCGGAGGCGCTGGCCCGGGAGATCGCCGGGAAGATGGCCCCTTCGCAGAAGTATGTGCGCGGCTTCTACACCGGCGGCACGCTGTGCGACGAGGCCATGAAGCTGATGATCGGCAACCTTGGCCACATCTACAGCAACATCCCGCTGCATCCGGAGGATAAGCTGGAGGATGCGCGCGGCGGCAAGAGCCGGGAGCACACCTTCCTCGACTTTGGCGACGACGAGTTCACCGTCGGCCGTCCGCACCCGATGATCGACCCGAGCCTGCGCGCCGAGCGCGTCGTCGTGGACGGCCGCGACCCGGAGACCGCGGTCATCATGTGCGACTGCGTCATCGGCTACGGCTCGCATCCCAATCCGGCGGAGGACCTTTCGGAGGCCATCCGCACCGCCAAGGCGGAGGCCGAGGCGGCCGGGCGTTACCTGTGCTGCGTGTGCGCGGTGTGCGGCACCGAGGGCGACCCGCAGTGCCTGTCCAAGACGCAGAAGCAGCTGTCGGACGCCGGCGCGGTCGTGCTGCCGTCCAATGCGCAGGCGACGCGCTTTGTGGAGCGCATCCTCGCCAACCTGAAGTAAGGAGGAAGCGACAATGAGCAAGCTGAACGAGTTATTTGCCAAGGAGCTGCACGTGGTCAACTTCGGCATCGAGTCCTTCTATCAGGATCTCGTGAGCCAGAAGCAGCCCGCCGTGCATGTGGACTGGAAGCCCGTCGCGGGCGGCGACAAGGTCGCTGCCGCAAATCTGCGCAAGCTGAAAAAGCCCGAACTGCTGGAAAAGATCAACGCGGCCAATCAGGAGGCGCTGCGCCGCATCCTCGCCGCGCAGCCGACGCTCGTGGGCGTGGGCATCGCGGGCGAGGTCATTCCGGGCATGGACAAGAAGACCGTGCTGCATGCCGGCCCGCCGGTGACGTGGGAGCGCATGTCCGGCCCGCAGAAGGGCGCCGTCATGGGCGGCCTCATCTACGAGGGACTTGCCGGGGATCTGAAGGAGGCCGAAGCGCTGGCCGCCTCCGGCGAGATCAAGTTCGATCCGTGTCACATGCACAACGCCGTCGGCCCGATGGCCGGCGTGGTGACCGCTTCCATGCCGGTGTGGATCATGGAGAACAAGACCTTTGGCAACCGTGCCTACTGCACGTTCAACGAGGGTCTTGGCAAGGTGCTGCGCTTTGGCGCCTGCGACGACGAGGTGCTCACGCGCCTGCGCTGGCTGGAGAAGGAGCTCTATCCCGTGCTGCGCGACGCGATGAAGCTCAAGGGCGAGATCGACATCAAGGTCATGATCGCCAAGCTGTTGCAGATGGGCGATGAGGCGCACAACCGCAACGAGGCCGGCACGTCGCTGCTGATCCGGGAGCTGGTGGCGCCCATCATGGCGCTGGACATCCCGGAGGAGAAGAAGATCGCGGCCTACAACTTCCTCAACGGCAACAACCATACGTTCCTGAACATCTCCATGCCGGCCTGCAAGTGCACGATGGACCCGATTTTCGACATTCCGTACTGCACGGTCGTGGCCACGATGTGCCGCAACGGCACGGACTTCGGCATCCGCATCGCGGGGCTGGGCCCGGACAAGTGGTTCACCGGCCCGGCGGAGATGGTCAAGGGCCTGTACTTCCCCGGCTTCGACGAGAGCGACGCGGCGCCGGACCTTGGCGACTCCTGCATCACGGAGACGACCGGCATCGGCGGCTTCTGCATGGCGGCGGCGCCGGCCATCGTGCAGTTTGTCGGCGGCCAGGTATCCGACGCGATCAACTACTCGACCCAGATGTACGAGATCACCGTGGGCGAAGGCCAGGCGTACAAAATCCCGGCGCTCAACTTCCGCGGCAGCGCGACCGGCATCGACCTGCTCAAGGTCGTGGAGACCGGCATCCGCCCGATCATCAATACGGGCATCGCGCACAAGGACCCGGGCGTCGGCCAGGTTGGCGCCGGCCTTGTGCATCCGCCGGAGGAGTGCTTCAAGAAGGCGCTTGCCGCCTGTGCGGAGGCCTGGGCATAGAAAAACGGCACGTCGGTGCGCGGGCACGCCGCTTTTGCGGCGCGCCCGCCCCGGACTTTACGGCATCGGTAAAAAGTGGTATACTGTCCGCACGGACCGGTATATCGCCTCTTACATAACACCACTCTCTACACATCAATGAAGGAGGTTACTTTCATGAGCAAATGGTCTGACATCAAGATGTATGATCTGTCCATCCCGATCGGCATCAACACGCCGCCGTGGCCGACATACGAGCCGCTTCAGATGAAGTTCTTCAAGCGCCTCGCCCCCAACGGCGCAAACGGCCAGCTGATGACGCACTCCAACCATGTCGGCACCCATCTGGACGGCCCGCTGCATTTTGATACCGCCGGCCGCGACATGGCTTCCCTCGAGCTGACCAAGCTCTGCCATCCCGGCGTTGTCGTCGACCTGTCCGACGAATTTGGCGAGGACGACTGGGGCATCTATACCGCCGCCGACATTGAGAAGCGTGTCGAGGTGAAGAAGGGCGATATCCTCATCATCAACACCGGTTACCACAAGTACGGCTGGGATGTGAAGGGCACCGCGGACGAGCGCCGCTACATGCTGCGCCACCCCGGCCCGTCGCTCGACTTTGTGCAGTGGGTCCGCGAGAAGGAAATTCGCTGGATCGGCGTCGACTGCGGCAGCGCCGACCACCCGATGAACACGAAGATCCGCGACTGGGAGCCGATGGAGGCCGCCAAGTGCGACGAAAAGTTCCAGAAGAAGTACGGCAAGACGCTCAACGAGATCTATCCGTGGCCGGATCACTATCAGGCCATGCACATCGAGCTGTTCTGCCAGCCGTATGAGGCGATCCATGCCGAGTGCCTGGGCGGACAGATCGACGAGCTGTCCAACAAGCGCGTCGTGATCGGCTGCTTCCCGTGGAAGCTGGTCGAGGGCGAGAGCTGCATCTCCCGCATCGTGGCGTTCGACGGGTTCGACGACGTATGACAAACGGCGCGCGGCCATACGGCCGCGCGCTTTTGTTTCTGCCCGGACCGCCGCATCTGCGGCGGCCCGGGCCAAATGGAAGGAGGGGAAGGGATGGGAGAAAGCTGGATTGGGATTCTGTTCGTGCTGGCGGTGGCCGGTTCGTTCATCGGTGTTTCCTATCTGCAAAAGTACCGTGCGCAATCATATCTGGATGGCTTTGCCGAGGCATACTGGCGGGCCGTGACGCTCGTGCTGGGCGATCCGAACGCCTATCGGGACGCGGTTCTGGCCACGGTGCCGTCGCCGGACGGCGGGCTTCGCGTGGCGCCGCTCGAGCAGCAGCCGGTGGTGTTGCGCGCACTTTTGGAAAAGGGCGTGGGACAGGATGCGGTCGCCGAACTGCAAAAGATGTTTGAGGACCGCGCCGAAGTCGGCCGGCGGCTCTCCGGGCTGAACCTCGTGGGCAAGCGGATCTTCCCCGTGCTCAACAACATGTTCGACCTGCTCAACGAATCCTTTGCGCTGATTTGCAACTATCGGGAGGTCGAGTTCGATTCCAAAACGCTGGAGAGGTTTCACTTCTTCCTGCATCGCCAGCAGCACGTGCGGACCGTAACGCTTCCGTCCGTGACCTCGGAGGCGTGCAGAAAAAGGCTCAACGCAAACTGAGCCGCCTGTCCGCCGATGCGGGCTTTCGCTGTCCCGTCCGGCGGTTGGCGGCAAAGCGCGGGAGGGCGGCAGCCGCCGGCTGCATCGGCTTTGCGGCGGCCGGCGGGAGGGCGGCACGACCGGCGCCGGCGGGCGCGGTAACGGGGAACGGCGGGGCGTTTGCCCGGAGCGGGCGCATTTTCAGAAGAAATTTTCCAAAAAGTGCTGACAACTGTGAAGAAGTTGTGTATAATATGTTAAGTAGCTGAAAAATGCAACAAGGAAAACCACTCAACCGTCATCATTCCATGGGGAGCAGCCCCGACAACCGGGCAACGTCTCGCGCCCGGGAAACAACCGACCATTCCAATCCAACAGGGAGTTGCCTGCCGCGGGCAGGCGGAAAAGAAAAGAGGTCATGGCGTTCGTGTCCTTAGGAGAAATGGAGCACCCCAAAAACAGATAGGAGGTAAGTCAATGGAAAAGAAAGTTGACGGCATTTACGACGGCTTTAAGGAGCTTGGCACCGGTAAAATGGTGGTGCTCGGCATCCAGCATGTGTTCGCCATGTTCGGCGCGACCGTGCTGGTTCCGCTGCTCACGGGCCTGAACGTATCGGTCACGCTATTTGCCGCCGGTATTGCGACGATCTGGTTCTTCTTCATCACCAAGCGCAAGGTACCGGTCTTCCTCGGCTCTTCGTTCGCGTTCCTGGGCGCGTTCGGCGTGGTTGCGCCGCTGCTGCCGGACGCCACCGGAGCCCTGACCGTGGCCAATACGGAGATGCTCCCCTACGCCACCGGCGGCGTCGTGTGCGCCGGCCTTGTGTACGTGGTACTGGCCGCGCTGTTCCAGATCTTCGGTGCAAAGAAGATTATGAAACTCTTCCCGCCGGTCGTCACCGGCCCGATCATCATCCTCATCGGCCTCATCCTCTCCAGCTCGGCGATCACCAATGCGCAGAACAACTGGATCCTTGCGGTCATCACCATTGCGATCGTCATCTCGGTCAACCTGTTCGGCAAGGGCATGATCAAGATCGTCCCGATCCTGATCTCCCTGTTTGCGACCTATATCATCGGCTGCATCGTCACGGCTATCGCGCCCAACCTGTTCGGCCTGCCGTGGGTCAGCTTCGACAAACTCACCGACCTGTTTAAGGACGGCGTGCAGTTCAAGGACTTCATCGCCATCCCGCCGTTCATGCTGCCGAAGTTTGAAATCAGCGCAATCGTCGCCTTCGTCGTCGTCGCCATCGCGGCCATCGTCGAGCACATCGGCGACGTGTGCGCCATCGGCGCGACCTGCGGCAAGAACTTCATCGCAGACCCCGGCCTCACCCGTACGCTCCTCGGCGACGGCATCGGCACCTCGCTGGCCGGCCTCATCGGCGGTCCGGCCAACACGACGTACTCCGAGAACACCGGCGTTGTCGCGCTGACCAAGGTCTACGATCCGAAGGTCATGTTCATCGCGGCCATCTTCGCCATCCTGCTGTCGCTGTTGAACATCTTTGATGTGTTCATCAACACCATCCCGACGGCGATCATCGGCGGTATGTCCATCGTGCTCTACGGCATGATCTCCGCAACCGGCGTCCGCACGATCATGGAGAACAAGGTGGACTACACCAAGATGCGCAACATCCTGATCTCCGCGCTGATCCTTGTGTGCGGCATTGGCTTCAACTCGTCGCCGATCGTCATCCCCGTTGGCGATACGGCCATCTCGTTCGGCGGCCTGGCCTCGGCGGCCATCATCGGCATCGTCGTCAACGCGATCCTCCCCGGCAAGGACTATGAGTTCAACGAGGAAGCGATCGAAGCGGACGAGCGGAGCATCGAAAACTAACGTCGCCAATGGGCCGGGCGGCATTGCCGCCCGGCCTGACCGAGCCAACTTCCTCCATTTCTCTCATGTAGCCGGCCAGGGCGCTTACCAGCCCGGGCCGGTTTTTTTCTTTGCGCCGCATCCGGGCGCGGGCAAAAAAGGCTCCCCGACGCACAGGGCGCGGGGAGCAAAACCGCGTGGAAGAGGGGCGGGCGGATAACACGCCGGAAACGGGGCGCGGAAAGCCGGCATGGCAGCGCGAGGGGGAAGCCGGTCTGGCTTCATCAAAGCCGCCGCGAGGGGGCGGGCGGATAAAACGTCGGAAACGGGGCGCGGCCCCGCCCGTCAGACGGGCGTGCCGTATGCGAGCGGTCCCTCCGCCGCGTCGATGCGCACGCGCACCGGCTCTCCCGCCGGGCAGGCGGCGGGCACGCGCGTGCGGACATAGTTTTCGGTGTAGCCCTCGCCGTCGCATTCGACGAGCACCTCTGCCTCGCGGCCGACCATGCCGGCGACGAACGCCGCTTCGAGGCGGTTGCCCAGCGCGAGCAACTCGGCGGCGCGCGCTTCGCGCACGGCGCGCGGCAGGTGCCCCGGCATTGCGTCGGCCGCCGTGCCCCTGCGGCGGCTGTAGGGGAACACATGGATGCGCGCAAACGCCATGCGCTCCAAAAATGCGCGCGATGCGGCGTGTTCCGCCTCCGTTTCGCCCACAAAGCCCGCGATGACGTCCGTGGTAATCGCGCAACCGGGGCGGGCCTGCCGCAGCAGCCCGACCGCGCGGGCATAGCCGGCCGTGTCGTACCGGCGGCGCATGCGGCGCAGCACCATGTCCGAACCGCTCTGCAGGGAGAGGTGGAACTGCGGGCAGACCGCCGGCAGCGCGGCGACCGTTTCGGCAAAGCGCTCGTTGCAAAACCCCGGTTCAAGCGAACCAAGCCGGATGCGGCCGATGCCGGACGCCGCAGCCGCGCGCAGGACGTCGCACAGGTCGCCTTCCCCGCTGTCGAGCCCCCAGCTTGCCAGATGGATGCCGGTGAGCACCACCTCGCGGTAGCCCTCCTCCACAAGGCGCGCCAGTTCGCTTTGAATCTCCGCAAGCGGGCGGGAACGGATGGGGCCGCGGGCAAGGGGAATGGCGCAATAGGCGCAGAAATTGCGGCAGCCGTCCTGGATCTTGAGCGTGGCGCGCGTGCGGTCGTCCGCCACGGCGGAGAGGGATTCGAACGCGCAGACGGCGCCGTAGGGCCGCACGGTGTTCTTTGGGATGTCCCGCCCGGCCAGCGCCGCCTCGACAAGGCCGACGACGCCGCGCCGGCCGTCCGTGCCGACCACGAGCGAAACGCCCTCAAGCGCGGCGACGGCTTCCGGCGCAACCTGCGCATAGCATCCGACGGCCACGATGGGGGCAGCCGGGTTCAACCGGTGCGCCCGGGCCAGAATAGCGCGCGATTTGCGGTCGCTCACCTGCGTGACCGTGCAGGTGTTGACGATGTAGGCGTCTGCGGGCGCGTCAAAGGGGACGCACGTATGCCCCGCCGCTTCGAACAGCTCGCGCATGGCCTGCGTTTCGTAATGATTGACCTTGCAGCCCAGGGTATAAAACGCGACCCTCATGGTTCCGCCTGCTCCAGTTCGTACAGCGCCTGCGCGAGCATCGCCATGCCGGCCGTTTCGGTGCGCAGGATGCGGGGGCCGAGGGACACGGCCACCGCCCCGCGGGAGCGGAGCAGCGCCGCCTCCTCCGGGGCAAAGCCGCCCTCCGGGCCGACGATGAGCGCCACGCGCCGCAGCGCGCCGGCAGCCCGCGCGCGCAGCGCCGCCTTGAGCGTGGTCCGGCGTTCCGCCTCATAGGCCAGCAGCGCCGCGTCAAACCCGGCCAACGCGAGGGACGAAAGCGGCTGCACGGGCTCCACCTGCGGGATGACGCCGCGGTGCGACTGCTTGGCCGCTTCCTCCGCCACGCGCCGCAGGCGCGCCAGCCTTGCCGCAAAATCGCGCGCGGGCACCGCCACACAGCGCGCGGTAAGCACCGGCACGACCGTATCCACGCCGAGCTCCACGCACTTTTGCACGATGGTTTCGAGCTTGCCCGCTTTCGGCAGCGCCTGGAACAGCGTCACGCGGCATTGCGGCTCCGCCGGGCAGGGGCGCGCGCCGGAGACCGTGCAGCGCACCTCCTCCGGCAGAATCCGTTCGATCACGCCGTCATACTCCGTACCGGCGCCGTCGCACAGCTCCAACCGGTCGCCGGCGCGCAGCCGCAGCACGCGCGTGATGTGCCGGACGTCCTCGCCGGTAATACGAGCGACGCCGTCCTGAATGGCATCCGTAAAGAACCGGTTCATATTCGCCTCCGCGCGCGCAGCGCGACCCAGCCGCCCGCCCGGCGCGCGTCCTCCAGGACAAATCCTGCCGCCCGGATCGCATCCGCGACTTCGGCCCCGCGTTCGTCGATGATGCCGGAGGCGATGAACGGCGCGCCGGGCCGGCAGCAGGAAAACGCGAACGGCGCCAGGCGGATGATCACGTCCGCCACGATGTTGGCGACCACGACGTCGTACGCACCGGCGATGCGACGCCGCAGCGCCGCGTCGGTCAGCACGTCCCCGATCTCGATTGTGTAGCCGGCGTCGTCCGCGCCGTTGAGCGCCGCGTTTTCATGCGCAATGCGCTCTGCCACCGGGTCGATATCGACCGCCACGGCGCGCGCCGCCCCGAGCAGCCGCCCCGCAATGGACAGGATACCGCTGCCGCAGCCGAGGTCGAGCAGCGCGTCGCCCGGCCGCACGGTGCGCTCCAGCAGTTCGAGGCACATGCGCGTGGTGTGGTGCGCGCCGGTGCCGAAGGCCAGGCCGGGATCGAGCCGCAGCACGGTGCGCCGCGTTTCGGGGCACGGCTCCCAGGAGGGGAGCACGAGCAGGCGCTCGCCAATCTCGATGGGCTTGTAATACCGCTTCCAGTTGTTGGCCCAGTCCTCGTCGTCGCGCACGGTCACGCGCACGGCCAGCGGCCCGAGGTCGACGCCCAGGTCGGCCTGCCGCAGGCCCGCGACGGCCGCCCGCACCGCATCGAGCTTCGCGGCGTTTTCCGGCAGTACGGCAAGGTACGCCTTGACGCAGGGCGTATCCGTGCCGATGCGGGCCATATCGGCAAAATCCCAGTAGAGCGCGCTCTCACGCAGAAAAGCGGCGGCCGCTTCCCGGCTCTCCTCAATGGAAAACCCCTCCAGCCCCGCGCCCGTAAGCGCGCCGCAAACCGGTTCGATGCCGGCGTCGGTGGTGTATACTGCGATTTCATACCATTTCATGGTGCCAGTATACCCGCTTTTTCCCGCGCCGGCAAGGGCGGCGTGCAAATCCGGGCGTGCGCCGCCCGTTTGGAGCGGCGGCGGGGCAACGGAGGCGCGTCCGCCCGCCGTCTCCCGCAAAAGGAAACCGCTCCTGCAAAAGGAAACCGCTCCTGAAAAGGAAGCCGCTCCTGCAAAAGGAAACCGGCGCGCCTCTCCCGCGCGGCGGGACGGTTTTCAGTAGCAGCGGAACCGTCCGCAAAGCGGCGGCTCATACATTGCGCGGCGGGGCGGTTTCCTGTATAATGGGAACATGGAAGAAATGCGGTTTTTCGAGGCCATCCGGCGGTCGGTGGCGGGAGAAGCGTGCCTTTCGGGGGCGTATCTGCTGCACGGCGAGGAGGAATACAGCAAGGAGCAGGCGGTGCGCCAGACGGCGGCGCTCGTCGGCGAGGCGGCGCGCGCGCTGAACGTGCAGCGGCTGGACCGGCCGGCGGCGGCCGACGTGCAGGCCGCCTGTGAAACGCTTCCGTTTTTCGACCGCTGTCGCGTCGTCATCGTGCGGGAACTGCCCGCCGAGGCGGAGGCCGCGCTGGCAGCCTATGCGCCCACCGTGCCGGAGACGACCATCCTGCTGCTCGTGCAGCGCGGTACGGCCGGCAAAGCGTCGCCGCTGTGCAAGGCGCTTGCACCGGAACGGGCGGTGGAGTTTCTCCGCTGCGACGAAGCGCGCGGCACGGCGTTCCTCAAAAAGCGGGCGGCGGCGCGCGGCGTCACGCTTTCCCCCATCGTCGCGCATCGGCTTTTTGACATGGCCGGACCGGACATGGCGGCGCTGGAGAGCGCGCTCTTTCGCGTGGCGGACTATGTGGGTCCCGGCAATGCGATTACGGAGGAGGCGCTGGCCGCCTGTATCACGCCGAGCGTGGAGTACCGCGTGTTTGACCTGCTGACGCTGCTGCTGGCAGGCAACCGGCGCAGGGGAATCGCCATGCTGCAGGCCATGTTGCAGAGCGGCGAGAATGCGCTGGGGTTGGCGAGCTTCCTGGAGGGGCGCGTCAAGCAGATGCTGTCGGCGAAGCTGATGCTTGCCGCCGGCATGGCGGAACCGGCGGCCATCAAGGCGCTCGGCGGCAACGCCTATGCGGCAAAAAAGACCGTACAGGCGGCGCGCAGATGCGAGGAGGCCTGGTTGCGCCGGGCCGTCCGCGCGTTCGCCGGCGTGGACGCGCAGGTCAAACAGGGCCTGCTGCGCGATACCGACGCGCTTTTGCTGGCCGTGCTGGAGGTCTTTTAGGGCAGGACGGGCGCATGCGCCGGGGGCCGGCCGTTCATCATAGACACCAAATACGAAAGAGGAGAACACCATGCTCAAGTACATCGTCCTGTTCAAGTTCCGCGACCCGGAGGCGTGTGTGCCGACCGTCATCCAAAAGCTGCACAGCATGGAGGGCGTGATCCCCGAGATCCTGTCCATGGAGACCGGCGCCGATATCTGGCACAACGGCGCGCGCAGCTATGACCTTGCGCTCACCTGCACCTTCCGCGATATGGACGCCGTGGCCGTCTACGACAAGCATCCCTACCATGAGAAGATGCGGGAATACATCTACGCGCATCGCGTGGATGGGAAGACCGTCATCTACGAGATACCGGACGAGGCGTAGGACGACGCGCGATGCGCGTGCGCATCGCGTGGACGGCAAAACGGTCATCTACGAGATACCGGACGAGGCGTAGGGCGATGGGCGATGCGCGTGCGCATCGCGTGGACGGCAAGGCCGTCCTCTACGGGATACCGGACGAGGCATGGAGCGGTCCGCGCCGGCGGGCCGGCAGGAGAACGGATGCAGGCATGAACGAATTTAAAGTCGTATCCCCCTTTGAACCGCAGGGCGACCAGCCGGAGGCGATCGACGCGCTGGCGAAGGGCATGGCCGCGGGCGACGCCATGCAGGTGCTGCTGGGCGTGACCGGCAGCGGCAAGACCTTCACGATGGCGAAGGTCATCGAGCGCGTGCAAAAGCCCACCCTCGTCATTGCGCACAACAAGACGCTTGCGGCCCAGCTTTGCTCGGAATTCCGGGAGTTTTTCCCGGATTCGGCGGTGGAATACTTCGTGTCCTATTACGACTATTACCAGCCGGAGGCCTATATTCCCGCCTCGGATACGTACATCGAGAAGACCGTCGCCATCAACGATGAGATCGACAAGCTTCGCCACAGCGCGACCTGCGCGCTCAACGAGCGGCGGGACGTGATCATCGTCGCCTCGGTATCGTGCATCTATGCGCTGGGCGACCCGGAGGAATACCTCAAGCTGTCCATCTCGCTGCGCCGGGGCATGGAGATCCCGCGCGAAGAGGTCGTGCGGCGGCTCGTGGACATTCAGTTCCAGCGCAACGATTTCGATTTTGCGCGCGGGACATTTCGCGTGCGCGGCGACGTGCTCGACGTGTTCCCGGCCAACTGGTCGGACAAGGCGCTGCGCGTGGAGTTCTTCGGCGACGAGATCGACCGCATCAGCGAGGTCAATGCGCTCACCGGCGAGATCCTGTGCGACCGGGCGCATGTGGCGATCTTTCCCGCCTCGCACTATGCGACCGGGCGCGAAAAGCTGCTGGCCGCCATGGAGCAGATCGAGGCGGACTGCGAGCGCCGCGCCAAGGAGCTGGAGGACGCCGACCGGCTGGTGGAGGCATACCGCCTGCGCCAGCGCACGCAGTACGACCTGGAGATGATGCGGGAGATCGGCTACTGCAGCGGCATCGAGAATTACAGCCGCTATTTCGACGGGCGGAAGCCGGGCGAGCCGCCGTTTACGCTGATCGACTATTTCCCGAAGGATTTTCTGCTCATCGTGGATGAATCGCATGTGACGCTGCCGCAGATCGGCGCGATGTACCGCGGCGACCGTGCGCGCAAGGACGCGCTGATCGAATACGGCTTCCGCCTGCCCTCCGCTGCGGACAACCGGCCACTCCAGTTCGATGAGTTTACGGCCCGCATCCCGCAGATGATCTGCGTGTCCGCCACGCCGGGCGAATACGAGCTGCAGCGCGCGGCGCGCGTGGCCGAGCAGATCATCCGCCCGACCGGGCTGGTCGATCCCGAGATCGACGTGCGCCCCGTGACCGGCCAGATCGACGACCTGCTGGGCGAGGTGCGCCTGCAGGCCGAAAAAGGCTGCCGCACGCTCGTGACCACCCTGACCAAGCGCATGGCCGAAAACCTGACCGAATATCTCGACGGGATGCGCGTGCGCGTGCGCTATATGCATTCGGACATCGACACGATGGAGCGCATGGAGATCATCCGCGACCTCAGGCTGGGCGAGTTCGACGTGCTCGTGGGCATCAATCTGCTGCGCGAGGGGCTGGATTTGCCGGAGGTGGGCCTTGTGGCCATTCTCGATGCGGACAAGGAGGGCTTTTTGCGCTCGACGACCAGTCTCGTCCAGACCATCGGCCGCGCTGCGCGCAACGTGGAGGGGCGTGTCATCATGTATGCCGATACGGTTACGCCGTCCATGCAGCGCGCCATCGACGAGACGAACCGCCGCCGCGATAAGCAGCTTGCGTTCAACCGTGCGCACGGCATCGTGCCAAGGAGCATCCGGAAGGCCGTCCATGACACGCTCGGCATCACCACCCGGGCTGACACAGCGGCGGACGCGCTCACCGGCGATGCGCTTGCCGCGCGGCTTGCCGTGCTGACCGAGCAGATGCAGCAGGCGGCGCGGGAGCTGGAATTCGAGCAGGCGGCCAAGCTGCGCGACGAGATCCGGCGGCTCACCGGCGAGGACGGCGCCAAGCCGGCCGGCGGGCTGCGCCCGGGCATGATCGGCGCGCACAAGCGCGCCCGCGGCCGCACGCGCAAGTGACGCGGCGGGGAAGGGACGCAAGCGGGCGCATCGCGCGCAAACGGCGCGGGCGGCGTATGCGGATAAAACGCAAACTTTTTGCAAAACCCGCGCCGGGCGCTTGACTTAAGCGCCCGCATGGGGTACCATCGACCGGGCGGCCCGGACGCCGGGCCGCGAGCGCATGCGCCGCGCGCCGCCCTTGCGGCTGCGGCGGCGCGGGACAGAAGGAAACGCATGAAGGACATTGTCATCAAGGGTGCGCGGGAGCACAACCTGAAAAACATCGATCTCGTGGTGCCGCGGGACAAGCTGGTGGTGTTCACCGGCCTGTCCGGCAGCGGCAAGTCAAGCCTCGCGTTTGATACCATCTATGCGGAGGGCCAGCGGCGGTATGTGGAGAGCCTGTCCTCTTACGCGCGCATGTTCCTCGGGCAGATGGAAAAGCCGGACCTCGACAGCATTGACGGCCTTTCGCCCGCCATTTCCATCGATCAGAAGAGCACGAGCCACAACCCGCGTTCGACCGTGGGGACGGTCACGGAGATCCATGACTATCTGCGCCTGCTGTATGCGCGTTGCGGCACGCCGCACTGCCCCAAATGCGGGCGCGAGATCGCCCGCCAGACCATCGATCAGGTGGTGGACCAGGTGCGCGCCCTGCCGGAAGGCACGCGCATCCAGATCATCGCGCCCTGCGTGCGCGGCCGCAAGGGCGAGCACCAGAAGCTGCTCGACGAGCTGCGGCGCGAGGGCTATGTGCGCACGCGCATCGACGGCACGGTGTACGACCTTGCCGAAGCGCCCGCCCTGGACAAGAAGTTCAAGCACACCATCGAGGCGGTGATCGACCGCCTGGTCGTCAAGCCGGGCGTGGAGGGACGGCTGACCGATTCGCTTGAGACCGCGTTTCGCCTCGGCAGGAATCTCGCCGTCGTGCAGGTGGTGGACGGGGAGGAGCTGCTGTTTTCCCAGAATTATGCCTGCCCCGATTGCGGCGTGAGCATGGAGGAGCTGACGCCGCGCATGTTCTCGTTCAACGCGCCCTACGGCGCGTGTCCGACCTGCTCAGGCCTTGGCACGCTGCTCAAGATCGACCCGGCGCTCGTCGTACCGGACCCGAAGCTGTCGCTTTCGCGCGGGGCGATCAACATTCCCGGCTGGAACAGCGGCAACCCCGGCACCATCGCGTCCATGTACTTTTCGGCGCTGTGCGATCGCTACGGCGCGTCGATGGACACGCCGTTTGGGGAGCTGCCCAAGCCGCTGCAACATGCGGCGCTGTATGGCACCGGGGAGGAAAAGCTCCATATCCAGTATCAAAAGGAGTTCGGCAGCGGCACGTTTGACACCGCGTTTGAGGGCATCATCCCGAACATGGAGCGCCGCTACCGCGAAACGCAGTCCGATTACAGCAAGCAGGAGATGGAGGCGTTCATGTCGGAAACGCCCTGCCCCGCCTGCCACGGCAAGCGGTTTAAGAAAGAGGTCCTGGCCGTGACGGTCGGCGGGAAGAACATCGCGCAGCTTTCGGATATGTCCGTGCGCGATGCGCGCGCGTTTTTGCAGGGGCTGGAGCTTTCGCCCATGCATCGCATGATCGCCGGGCAGGTCCTCAAGGAGATCGACGCCCGGCTGGGCTTTCTCGTCAACGTGGGGCTCGATTACCTGACGCTCTCGCGCGCCGCCTCCACCCTTTCCGGCGGCGAGGCGCAGCGCATCCGGCTGGCCACGCAGATCGGCAGCGGGCTCATGGGCGTGCTGTACATCCTCGACGAGCCGAGCATCGGCCTGCACCAGCGGGACAATGCGCGCCTGCTCAGCACGCTCAAGCAGATGCGCGATCTCGGCAATACGCTCATCGTCGTCGAGCACGACGAGGAGACCATCCGCGAGGCGGATTACGTCGTGGACATCGGCCCGGGCGCCGGCGCGCACGGCGGCCATGTGGTCGCCGAGGGCACGCCGGAACAGATCGCCGCCGCCCCGGACTCCATCACCGGCGCGTACCTTTCCGGCCACAAGCGCATCGATACGCCGGCACAGCGGCGGCCGGGCAACGGGCGCACGCTCGTGGTGCGCGGCGCGCGCGCCAACAATCTGAAAAACATCGACGCGACCATTCCGCTCGGCATGTTCGTGTGCGTCACGGGCGTATCCGGCAGCGGCAAGTCCAGCCTGGTCAACGAACTGGTCAAAAAGACGCTGCTGCGCGACCTCAATCGGGCGCGCACGCGGCCGGGCGATTGCGACGGGATCGAGGGCATCGACGCGCTCGACAAGATCATCGACATCGATCAGAGCCCCATCGGCAGGACGCCGCGCAGCAATCCGGCGACGTATACCGGCCTGTTCGACCTCATCCGCGAGGTGTTCGCCGCCACGCCGGATGCGAAGATGCGCGGCTATGGCAACGGCCGCTTCTCCTTCAACGTCAAGGGCGGGCGTTGCGAGGCGTGCCGCGGCGACGGCATTTTGAAGATCGAAATGCATTTTCTGCCGGATATCTATGTCCCCTGCGAGGTGTGCGGCGGCAAACGCTACAACCGCGAAACGCTGGAGGTGCGCTACAAGGGGAAGACGATCCACGACGTGCTGGAGATGACCGTGGAGGAGGCGCTCGCCTTCTTCTCGCCGTTGCCGCGGCTCAAGCGCAAGCTTCAGACGCTCTACGACGTGGGGCTCGGCTATGTCAAGCTCGGCCAGCCGTCCACCCAGCTCTCCGGCGGCGAGGCGCAGCGCGTCAAGCTCGCCACGGAGCTGTCGCGGCGCGACACGGGCCGTACGCTGTACGTGCTCGACGAGCCGACGACCGGCCTGCACGTGGACGACGTCAAGCGCCTGCTCGAGATCCTGCAGCGCCTGTGCGACGGCGGCAGCAGCGTGCTCGTGATCGAGCACAACCTGGATGTGATCAAGTGCGCCGATTATGTGATCGACCTTGGGCCCGAGGGCGGCGACCAGGGCGGTACGCTCGTGGCCTGCGGCACGCCGGAGCAGGTGGCCGCCTGCGAGCGGAGCTATACGGGACAGTTTCTGAGAAAGGTATTGAAAGACGTATGACGAAATTCCGCATCCTCATGCTCTGCCTTGCGGTGGGGTGCCTCGTCGCCGTGATGGTCGGCGTGCATCTGCTGGAGCGCAACGGACGGTTGCGCATGAGCCTGCTGCAAAAGGGCTTGCTGGCGCTGGGCGTGCTGCTCACGCTCGATACGGTGGTCGTTTCCTTCCTGTCCAACTTTAACCTCGGCGTGATCCTGCCGGCGTTTTTCGGCCTGCCGCTCATTGCGCTGGCGTTCCTGCTGCCGCAGATGCAGCATGGGTTTTTGCTCTTTCTCAAGTGGTTCACCGTCGCTTGCTATGGCGTGGCGGTCCTCATCTTCCTCGTGTGCGGCGTCCTGATGACGAATGCGGCGCACCGGGGCGACCGGCAGCAGGCGGACGCGGTGATCGTGCTCGGCGCGGCGGTACACGGCGACCGCGTGACCTGGGTGCTTTCGAACCGGCTGGATGCGGCGATTGCCTATCTGGAAGCGCATCCGGACGCGATTGCGGTCGTTTCCGGCGGGCAGGGAGCCGGGGAGACCGTCACCGAGGGTTCCGCCATGCGGAAATATCTGCTCGAACACGGCATTGCGGAGGACCGTGTGATTGCGGAGGAGCGCGCCACGAATACGACCGAGAACTTCCTCTTTTCCAAGGCGCTCATCGACGAAGCGCTGGGCGCAAACGCGCGCATTGCGTTTGTGACGACCGGTTTTCACGTATACCGGGCCGGCGCCGTTGCGGCGGCGCAGGGCATTGAGGCGTTCGGCATCCCGGCCGAGGACGTGTGGTACCTTGCGGTGAACAATTTCATGCGCGAATGCGTGGGCATCTGCGTGTATGCGCTGCGCGGCACGATCTGACCGGGCGGACCTTAGAGCACAGACAACGGCGGCTCCTCCTCGGGGGCCGCCGTTTTGTCGAAGGGAGAACCCCTTTGCACCACGCAGAGGAGCGCAATCAACACACGGGAGAAATCCGCAGCACAGGCGAACGTCCCGCGCAGGATCGGCCCGGCCGGCGCGCGCGGCGGCGCCCGGCGGTTCCGGCCGCTTCCGGCCGCACGGCGGGCGGGCAGGCGGCCACCCTCCATTTTGTTGCATTCCGGCCGGCAGATGAGCGGTCTTTGCCACGATTGTGTCAAAATAGGCGGCTATCCTCTTGGATGAAAAGTATATCCCGAAGGAGGGCCTCCATGGAAACCAATCCAAATACATTTGCGGCTGTGCAGCAAAAGAAGCGGCAGCGGCGGCGCATGCGCGCCATCTGCGTTGTAATCGCGGTGGTTCTCGTCGTGGTGATCGCCGCGGTATTGCTGCTCCCCGTCATTGCGGCGGACGAAGCGTCTTCAAGCGTGCTGACCTATCAGGTGAGCGCGGTGTCGGAGGGCGAGATCCACACCGGCGTGAGCGGCAGCGGGATGCTGGCGGCACGCAACGCCGCCACCTACACGGCACCGGCGGACGCCGTTGTGGCGGAGGTATACGCCCGGACGGGCGACCGCGTGAGCGCGGGCGATACAATCCTGACGTTGACCTCGGACGCGCTGGATGAGGAGCTGGAGACGCTGGAGACGGAGCTGGAGGAAGTGAACAATTCGCTGGCCGGCGCGTCGCAGGAGGCGTCGAGCCTGTATATCACGGCAGCGCGCGCGGGCGTGGTCAAACAGCTCTCCGCCACGGCGGGTACCGTCGTGGAGGACGCCGGCACGCTATGCCTGATCTCGACCGACGGGCGGATGCGGCTTGTGCTGGAAGTGCCGGAAACGGTCAAAAAATATGACGTCGTGTCCGTCGCCGTCGGCGAGGACGCCGTCGAAGGACTCGTGACCGGGCTTTCGGACGGCACGGCGACCATCGTCATCGAGGACAACAGCTTTGCCGTCGGCACGACGGCCGCCGCCTATGATGCGGACGGCGGGCTGCTCGGCACCGGGACGCTGGCGCTCAATGAGTACATTGCCGTCACCGGCACGGCCGGCAGGATCGGGGACGTGCTCGTGGAGGAGAACCAGTCCGTATCCCGCGGCGCCAGACTGTTTTTGCTGGAGGAGGGCGCGCCGAACGCCGCCTATCTTTCGCTCAGGGAGCAGCAGGCGGATCTGCTGGACCAGATTGCCGAATGCAGGGCCGGGTACAGCGTCGTGGCGGAAGCGGACGCCCTCGTGACAAGCCTGCCGGTCGCCGCGGGCGACGAGCTGGCCGCCGGGGAGACGCTTTGCTCGCTGGCCGGCACGGACGGCTATACCATGAGCGTGTCCGTGGATGAACTCGATATCGGCGCCGTGGAGATCGGTCAGGAGGCCACGATCACGCTGGACGCGATCGAGGGCACGTTTGCCGGGCGCGTGGCGAACCTCTCCTATGAGGGCAGCGGCAGCTATGTGACCAGCTACACCGCCACCATCGAGATCGACCCCATTGACGGTGCGCTGCCGGGCATGAGCGCCTCGGCGGAGATCATCACCGCCACGACCGGCCAGGCGTCGATTGTACCGGTGGATGCGGTGCAGTATGCGGACGGCGAGCCGTTCGTTTACCTTGCGCCGGCGGATGCGTCGGTCGGTGCGGCCTATGCCGAGGATGCGGTGGACCTGTCGTCGCTTTCGCGCGCGGCGGTGGAAACCGGCATGTCGGACGGCAGCTATATCGCCGTGACGGGGGAGCTTGCGGCAGGCGACCTGATCCTCGTGCCCGTGCGCACGACCACGGCTACCTATGAGAGCGACGACACGCAGATGATGGGCGGCTTCGGCATGGGCGGCATGGGCAGTATGGGCGGCATGGAGATGCCGGCCGACTTTGGCGGGGGCGATCGCGGCGGTATGGCCGGCGGCGATCGCGGCGGCGAACGTCCGGGCGCATGAGGAGGTCGGCCATGCTGGTGCTGCAACACATCAACAAGACGTATCTGGTCGGCGAGGAGCCGGTATATGCACTCGCGGACGTGTCGCTCACCGTTCGGGAGGGAGAGTTCGTGGCAATCTGCGGGCCCTCCGGCTCCGGCAAGACGACGCTGATGAACGTCATGGGCTGCCTGGACCTGCCGGATTCCGGCAGCTATCAGCTCGACGGCGTGGATGTGGCCGCCTGCTCGGATCGGGAGCTCTCCGCCATCCGGAGCGAAAAGATCGGCTTCGTCTTTCAGCAGTTCAATCTGCTCGAACGAATGAGCGCGCTTGAAAACGTGGAGCTGCCGCTGATCTATCGCAAACTGCCGCAGCGGGAGCGGATCGAACGGGCGCGGGCCGCCCTGTGCCGCGTCGGACTGGAGACGCATATGCGCCACCGCCCGAATCAGCTATCCGGCGGGCAGCAGCAGCGCGTGGCGATTGCGCGGGCGCTGGCGTCGCAGTCGCCTGTGATTCTCGCCGACGAACCGACCGGCAACCTCGACTCCCGCTCCGGCGACGACGTGATGCGCCTGATCTGCGACCTGTCCGAGCAGGGGCGCACGATCATGCTCATCACGCACAACCAGCGCGTGGCCGAGCTGGCGCACCGCACCGTGTACGTGCGCGACGGCCGCCTGTACGGCACCTGGGAGGAGGCGTTTGGCGCATGACCATGCTGTGCAATACCCTGCGGCTCGCTTTGCGCGCCATCCTTGCCAACAAGATGCGTTCGTTCCTGACAATGCTCGGCATCATCATCGGCGTGACGAGCATGGTCATGCTGGTCTCCATCGGCCAGGGCGCCACCGGTTCGGTTACGAGCGCCATCACCTCGATGGGGTCCAACCTGCTGACCGTTTCCGTGACGGACGAGGACGTGTCACTCTCCCGCGAGGACTATGAGGCGCTCGAGGCGTACGATGCCATCGAGGGCGTCGCACCATATATCGCCACGACGGGCGTCATGCGCGCCGGCTCCAACTATACGACCGTTTCCGTCTACGGCGTAACGGAGTCGTTCCTCGAGGTGGCGGGGCTTGCCGTACAGGCCGGGCGGGGGATTGCGCCCTCGGATCTCACCTGGCGCACGGGCGTCGCCGTGATCGGCGTGGATGTGGCCGGCGAGCTGTTTGAAAGCTATGACGTGATCGGCAAAACTGTCACGATGGACGGGCGCACGTTTACCATCGTCGGCCTGCTGGAGGAAAGCGGCTCCGATCTGACCGGATCGCTCGATACGCGGGTGCTCATCCCGCTCACGACCGGGCAGCGCCTTGCCGACAGCAGCGCGATCAACGCCTGTTATGTGGAGGCGGCCTCCGGCACGGAAGTGGCGCTGGCGCAGACGCTGACCGAGCTGCACCTGCTGGAGCTGACGCACGACGAGGACGCCTATGACGTGTACGACATGTCCTCGCTGCTCGACACGCTCGACGATGTCATGAGCACGCTTTCGCTCATGCTCGGCGGCATCGCCGCGATCGCGCTGCTGGTGGGCGGCATCGGGATCATGAATATCATGCTCGTCTCCGTTGCGGAGCGCACGCGCGAGATCGGCGTGCGAAAGGCCATCGGCGCAAGGCGCATACACATCCTGTTGCAGTTTTTGATCGAGTCGTGCGCGCTTTCGCTGCTGGGGTGCCTGTTCGGGCTTGCGCTCTCCGCGCTCGGCCTGGCGGTGTTTTCGGCCGTGGCGGATATGACCATCCGGATCGAGTGGCGCGCCGCCGTCGCCGCTGTCGCGTTCAGCGCGCTCATCGGCGTGGTGTTCGGCAGCTACCCGGCGGCCAAGGCCAGCCGCATGACGCCCATCGATGCGCTGCAGCGCCGCTGAGCGAACGCAGAATCGCGGCGCCCCGTCGAAGAGGACGAGGCGCCGTTTACATCCGGCGGCCGGTCCGGCATGCCGAATTGTTTTGACATCCATTCCCGCATCGTGTAAAATAATAACATCCTTTCATTTAGGGGGATTCCCTCATGCAGTATCAGGGCAAGTTCACCATCGGTCGCAAGGAGAATATCCGCTACAATCTGTTTGTGACGGGCAGCCGCTTCCTCTTCATGACCGTGCTTGTGTTCGTCGTCATCGCGTTGATGCTCGGCGTGACGACCTATGGGCAGACGAAATCGATCCAGCAGGCGCTGATCCGCGCGTTGCCGATGGCGCTGGGCGGGGCTGCGCTCTTCGTCGTGCTCAACACCGTCATGATGATTTTCCGCATCAACAAGGCCTACAAGAGCAAGACGGCGTATGAGTTTACGCAGGATATTACCATCGACGGACAGGGCGTGCACGCCACCTCCGAGCGCGGCAGCGCGCTGCTGGCCTGGGAGAAGATCGCCAAGGTGGCCGAATCCGGCAAGACGTTCTATCTGTTCCTCTCCAAATCGCAGGCCTACGTGCTGCCCAAGTATCAGATGAAGGACCCCGTGGCCGAGGCCGCGCAGGTGCGGGAACTGCTGCGCAGCCACCTCGACGCCAAAATACTGAAGCTCAAAAAGTAGCGCGCGGGAGGAACCATAACCATGGGCGCTTCCAGAGTGGTCGTCACGTTCGGCCAGTTGCTCAGCCAGATTTTCACGGTCGTTCAGTTCGCCTTTTACGTGCTGGGCATCGTGTGCTTTATCAAATACCTGCGGGAGAAGCGGTAGCCGCGGCGAGCCGCCGACCGGCGTGCCGCGCGGGAAGAACGGACCGTGCAGAAACAAAGGCCGGGCCGTCCAAATGGACGGCCCGGCCTCGTTTTCGGGCGACCCGGTTCATTCCTTCCCGCCGCCGAACAGACGGACGAAGAAATCGCCAATGGAAGCGAAGAAATCCTTCACGCTTTCATATACGCGCGAAATCGTGTCCGACACGGTGTTGACGGACTGCGCCGTCTTGGCCAGCCCGGCCAGCCGCTGCTGCAGCTCGCCGGTGTCGAGTCCTTCGAGCTTGCGCACGAGGTTCAGGAGTTGCTCCACCTGTGCGTCCGTCACGTTGACGCTGTACATCTCCGCGATGCGACGGATCTCGTCGCGCACTTCGGCGTCGCTCATGGCCTGCGTCTGATCGAGGATGTTCTTGAGCTGGGAGACGATTTCCGCGGCTTCCGTGCTGCCGATGTATTCGGCCAGCTCGCCCGTGACGACCAGCTCCTCCGCGCCCACGAGTTTGGCAAGATCGTTGAGCGCCACGCCGGTGATGTCCTCATACGCCTTGTAAACGCCCGTCAGCGCGCCCGTACCCGAAACCGGGAAGGGCGCCGATACGATTACCTTTGCGTCCGTGATTCCGGCGGTGGTGAGCGCGTTCACATACATCTGCTCGGTGCAGTAGTTGATGTTGTAGATGGTGATGTCGAGCCCCGCGCCGGGATCGAGCGTCGTGATGTAGATGCACGAGAGCGCCACGCTGCCGATCTTGCGGTCGGGCACCAGTCCCTCAAGATAGGCGCGCTCCTCCGCGTTGGTGACCGTCAGCTCCCGCACGCTGCCCTCTTCAATGCCGAAATCGCGGTAGACGGCGGCGCGCTGCACCTCGGTCAGGTCCGCGCCCATGGTCACGCGCTGGTTGGCAGGCTGCTCCGCGGGCGTCGGTTCCACGCTCGGTTCCGGGGTGGCCGGCTCGGGCGTTTCGGTCGGGACGGCGGTCGTGACCGGGGCCGGGGTTTCCTGCGCCGGTTCCGACGTGGCGGCCGTTCCATCCGGCGTGTCCTGTGCCGGCTCCGTCGTGTCGGCGACGGGCGTGTTCTCCGCCTCCTCCGTGTTCGGCGTGGCGGATGCGGCCTGCGTGTTTTCTTCCGACGCGATGCCAGTACCCGTCTCGCCGTCCTCGGCCAGCGCGGTTGCGGGCAGGGCGGCAAGCAGCAGGATGGCAAGCAACAAAGCGCCGATCCGTTTTTTCATGCAAATCCCTCCTTAAATGGTTCTCCGGGCGGTTGTCCGGACGGCCGCGGCGCAACGCGCGCCCGGCGGCCGGTTATGCGCCGGCGAAACACGCCGCGCACACAGAAACGCATGGAAGCCCATGCATGAACGTTAGTATAGCATACTTTCGTGAAAACATTCGGGCCTATCGTGTAAACTTTGTGTGACACGCACCCGTTCGATTCTGACCGTGCGGGGGCGTCAGCGCCCGGCTGTGCGGCGCTTTTGCGGCGGCGCAGGGGAATGCTTGCGCCTGTGCGTGCGGGCAACGGCAGGAGGCGGACGGCGAAAATCCGACATGCCGCGCAGCCGGCGCACGCCGCAAGGGCAAGGGGACTGGCGCATCGCTGCACTGGCCGCCGTCCGACATGGCGCGCAGCCGGCGTATGCCGCAAGGGCCAAGGGTACAGGCGCATCGCAGCACTGGTCAGCCGCCCGACACGGCGCGCAGTCGGCGCACGCCGCAAGGGCCGTGCCTCGAGGGGAACGACTATGCCGCAGCGGGCCTTTCCGCGCAGGGGATGCGGTGGACGCAGGGGAAAGGATATGCCGCAGGGAAGGACCCTTTTCCCGTACGCGAGACGCTTTCATCTGCTTGCCGTCCGTCCTTCATGCGCTCCTTCCTACGCGTAATTATCCCCCGTGCGCGAGACGCTCCCATTTGTTTGCCGTCCGCCCGGCACGCGCGCCTCCTTGCGCGCAATTTTCGCCCGTGCGCGCCGGACGCTCCCATCTGCTTGCCGCCCGTTCGGCCCGCGCGCCTTCCTGCACGCAATTTTTGCCCGTGCGCCGGACGCTCCATCTGCTTGCCGCCCGTCCGGCCCGCGCGCCTTCCTGCACGCAATTTTCGCCCGTGCGCCGGACGCATTTCGCGCCCGCCCGGTTCGAGCCGCACGGAAACGGCGGCGCCCCCGCGCGCAGGGCGCAGCGCCGGGAGAAAGACGCGTGGCATGGCGGAAGGATTGGAAGCCCGGTTGAAGCGGTTACACACCCCTCTCGAAAATTGAATAAGAAATACTCAGCACACCCTTTTATTTGGGGGTATCGCTTAGCTGGGAGCCCGGTTGAAGCGGTTACACACTCCTCAACAAAACTGAATAAAAGTTCTTTCCCACATCTGGGGGTATAGCTCAGCTGGAAGCCCGATGCAATCGTGTACCAGCACCCCACACAAAACTGAATAAGAAATACCCAGCGCATCCTCTTATCTGGGGGTATAGCTCAGCTGGGAGCCCGATACAATCGTGTACCAGCGCCCCACACAAAACTGAATAAGAAATGTCCAGCGCGCCTTCTTCTTTGGGGGTATAGCTCAGCCGGGAATGTGAGCGAGGGGGAAACGAAGGGAAAACGGTGAAGGACCCGACGGGAAATTTGGAAAAATAAGGGCTTGCGCTTTAGTATAGTAACGTGATACAATAGCAGCATCGCAAAACAAAGGAGTGTTTTCGGTTATGAAATCCAAGAAGAACCTGTTTGCCCTGTTGCTTGCGTGCCTGTTGCTGGCGGTCACGCTCGCTGGTTGCACGACGCAGCCGCCCGAAACGACCGACCCGGACGAGCCGTCCGGCGAAGCGACGGAGCCTACGGTCGCGCCGGCGGATACGGACAGCGATTTGGCCTACATCATGGACAAGGGAACGCTGGTGATCGGCATTACGGCATACGCGCCCATGAATTATTATGATGAAAACGGCAAGCTGATCGGCTTTGATACGGAGTTCGCCGAGGCGCTGTGCGCCGAACTCGGCCTGACGCCGGAGTTCATCATCATCGACTGGGATTCCAAGGAGCTGGAGCTCAAGAGCAAGAAGATCGACTGCATCTGGAACGGTCTTACCATCAAGGAGGATCGCCGGGAGAATATGGATTTTACCACCGCCTATCTGATGAATGAGCAGGTGGTTGTCATCCGTGCGGAAGATGCGGCGCTGTACACCGATCTCTCCTCGTTCAGCGGGGTCTCGGTCGTCGCGGAGGTCGGCAGCGCCGGCGAGGACACGGTCTATACCGATATGCCGGACGCCGTGTTTACCGGCGTTACCGCGCAGAGCGACGCGCTGCTCGAGGTGAAGGCCGGTACGGCGGACGCGGCGGTGATCGATTATACGATGGCCACGGCCATGACCGGCGAAGGCACGGACTACAGCGAGTTGATGATCGTGGAGGGCATCGACCTGATGGACGAGGAGTACGCGATCGGCTTCCGCCTCGGCAGCGATATGACGGCCAAGGCCAATGAGATCATCGAGAAGTTCCTCGCCGACGGCACGCTCAGCGAGCTGGCGGAAAAGTATGAGATGTCCGATCTGCTCATTACGGACTGACGGCGAAGTCGCATGATTCCGGGCAGGGGGACGCCCCTGCCCATTCCGTCTTTTGAAAGGGATCGATCTCCATGCAAACCTTCCTCACCGTAACCGGCCGGCTGATCCAGGGCGCCGGGCAGGCGGCGATCATCTTTGCCGCAACGCTTGCGGCGGCGCTGCCGCTCGGGCTTTTGGTCGCGTTCTGCTCGATGAGCCGGTTCAAGCCGCTGCGCGCGGTTTCGCGCACGCTGGTATGGATCATCCGCGGCACGCCACTGATGTTGCAAATCATCATCGTGTTCTACGGCCCCGGCCTTCTCTGGGAGACGCAGGGGCTGGACCGTATGCCGGCCGTGCTCGTGGCGTTCATCATCAACTATGCGGCCTATTTCTCGGAGATCTACCGCGGCGGCATCGAGAGCGTCCCGCAGGGGCAGCACGAGGCGGCCCAGGTGCTGGGCATGACGCGCGGGCAGACGTTTTCGCGCGTGGTGCTGTTGCAGGTGCTCAAGCGCATCCTGCCGCCGATGAGCAACGAGATCATCACGCTGGTCAAGGATACGTCGCTGGCGCGCGTCATCGCCATCAGCGAGATCATCATGGAGGCGCAGGTGTTCATCCGGACGCAGTCGCTCCTCTGGCCGCTGTTCTATGCGGGCGTGTTCTACCTCGTGTTCTGCGGGCTTTTGACGCTCCTGTTCGGCTATCTGGAGCGCAAGCTTTCCTATTTCCGGGTATGACCGGCAAAAGGCGGTGAATTCTATGGCAATTCTTCAGGTACAGGGTTTGAGCAAGCGCTTCGGTACGGCGGAGGTGCTCACGGGCATCGACTTCTCCCTCGAAAAGGGAGAGGTGCTTGCGATCATCGGCTCTTCCGGCAGCGGCAAAACAACGCTGCTGCGCTGCCTGAACTTTCTCGAAACGCCGACGGAGGGCCGGATTCTTGTAGGCGGCGAGGTGCTCTTCGACGCGGCCGACCCGTCCACGCAGCGCGAGCGCGATATTCGCAGGAAGCGGCTGCACTTTGGGCTGGTGTTCCAGTCGTTCAACCTGTTTCCGCAGTATACGGCGCTGCAGAACGTCATGCTTGCCGCCCGCCTGCGCGCAAAGGAAGCGCCGGATTTCCGGGCAAAGCGCGCCGAGATGCTGGCCGCCATCGAGCGGCACGCGCTGGCGCTGCTCGACGAGATGGGCCTTTCGGACAAGGCGGCCCTGTACCCGCATCAGCTCTCCGGCGGGCAGCAGCAGCGCGTGGCCATCGCGCGGGCGCTGGCCCTCGACCCGGACGTGCTGTGCTTTGACGAGCCGACCAGCGCGCTTGATCCGGAGATCTCCGGCGAGGTGCTCGCCTCCATCCGCCGCCTGCATGAGCGGCACATGACCATGATCATCGTCACGCACGAGATGGGCTTTGCGCGCGAGGTTTCCACGCGCGTCATGTTCATGGCCGACGGCAGCGTGCTCGAGGAGGGTACGCCGGAGCGGTTGTTCGGCGATCCGCAGACGCCCCGGCTCAAAAGCTTCCTTGCTGCGGTGCGGTAGCCGAGACCGCCTGCGGCGATGCGGCTGCGCACGGTACGGATTCTTGGACGGCCGCCCGGGATTTTCCCGGGCGGCCGTCCCCTTTGGTTGCGGTTGGGCGCGCTTGACGGCGGCTGCCGGCGCGCCCTATAATGGAAGCGAAATCAGACGGATACAAGGCCCTTTTCAAAAGATTTCCCGGAGGAGGATTGCCATGGCGACGCACGCCCGAACGACGTCCCTGCCGGAATCCGCGATGCTCGTGCTGGCGGCCTTTCGGACGCGGGCGCTGTGCGCCACAGCTATCGCAAACCGGGTGGAACGCGCGACGGGCGGCGCCGTGCGGCTTGGCCCCGCCACGGTCGATACGATCCTGACGGAACTGCTGCGGCGTAGGTTTCTCCGCGCGGCCGGCGCGGCCGGCCGGCTGGCCTGTTATGCGATCACCGGCAGGGGGCGCGACGCGCTCCAGGCTGCGGGCCGGGCGGCAGCCCCTGATGACGTACCGGACGAATGCGGCGACGCCCCGGATGAATGCGGCGACGCCCCGGATGAATGCGGCGACGCCCCGGACGAATGCGGCGACGCCTCGGACGAATGCAGCGCCGACCGTCCGGCGCGCCGGCGGCTGTGCTATCGCCTGCGCCCGTGCGCGCCCACCGACATGGACGGCCTTGCGGCATGGTTTTCCGCCATGGCGGAGAAGGGGCTGTTTTTCCAAAGGGACTGGGGGCTGGCGGCTGGCTTTGCACGCGGCGCGCCGCAGGCCGTGCGCTACCGCCTCACGCCCATGCGAAACCGGCCGCACGAGACATGGTCGTTTACGCCCGACCCGGATGCCGAGCAGCTTTCGCTCTTCCGGTCATGCGGCTGGCGGCCGGCCGGCAGCTACGGCTGGTTTCATGTGTACCGGACGGGCGACCCGACGGCACGGGAACTGCATACCGATCCGGCCGTGCTGGCGCCGGCGTTGCCATCGGTGATGCGCCGCGTGGCGATCAATCACCTGCTTCTCCCGCTGCTGCTGCTGGGCTTCCTGCTTTTGCGGCTGCTGGACGGCGATCGCGGGTGCCTTCTGGCCGCCGTGGAGATCGGGCCGGTCCCGTTGTTGCTGGTTTTTGCCAGCCTGTTCTTTGCGGTTTTGCGCGGCCTGCTGGACCTGTGCAGCCTGCGGCTGCGGCAGTCGCGGCTGCGCAGGGGTACGCCGGATGCGGGGAAGCGACGGGGCCGCCTTGCGGCATTGCTGGGTAGGGGCGCCGTCCTGTATGGGCTGACGCTGGCGTGTGTCGTGCTGCGGATGTGCCTGCCCGGGCGGGAGACGCCGCTTGCGCGCTATGCGGACGCGCTGCCGTTTGCGACCCTGCGGACGCTGATGGGGGAGGACGCCGTCTGCCTTCCGCCGGAACCATACGACGCCGGACCCGTCGGAGAGCTGCGGGAATGGGGAAACCTGCTCGCCCCGCGCTGCATCGAATATGCGGAGCAGGCGGACGTGATCCTGCCCGATGGGGCGGCGGGGAACGGCACGCTGTATCTCCGTTATTACCGGCTTGCCGATCCATGGCTGGCGGAGCGCCTGTTCGGGGAGCTCTATCGCTTTGACCGGAAGCGATACGAAGGGTTCGCCGCGCTGGAAGCGCCTCCGGTCACGGGGGTAGACGAGGTCGCGGCGTATGTGCGGATAGCCGGCGCCCCGGCGCTGTTGCTGCGGCAGGGCAGCGTTGTCCTGCAGGCGGAGCTCGTGTTCTCCGGCGGAGGGGAAGCGCCGCCGCTCGAGCGGTGGGCGCCCCTGTTGGCGCAGAGTCTTGCGGAATGACCGGCGGGCGGCGCCGGAAGCGGTCGCCCGTTTTGCCAGACGAGAGGAGAAGGGGGGAGCCGTTCGTGACGGTAAAGAGAAAGGCGTCAATCCTATCGGGCGCCATGTTCCATGTGCTGGCGGCGATCCGGTCGGGGGAGGTGTACGGCATCGGCATTGCCGGCCGCGTGGAACGGATGACGGCCGGCCGGGTACGGCTTGATCCGGCTACGATCTATGCGGTTCTGATGCTGCTTTTGCGCAGGCGGTATATTCGAGCGGCCGCCCCAGCGCCGGGGGAGGAGGAGGAGCGGTACCGCTACGCCGTCACCGAGCGGGGGAGCGCCGCGCTTGCGGCTGCGGAGATGGCGGGGCGGCAGGCGGATACAGCCGCCCGGCGGCTGCCGATCCGGCGCCCGGCGGCACAGGACCGTCTCGCCGCGATGGCGAATCCCGCCCGGCGGGAAAACGGTTCAACGGGCCGTGGGCGGCGGCAAAAGCGGGAGGTCCATCGCCTGCCGCCGTGTCCGCGCGATGACCGGAAGGGCCTGGAGGCCTGGTTTTCCGCCATGGCGGCGGAGGGATTGTATTTTAGCGAAGAGGTCGTCCCGCGGGATGCGGCGACCTTTGTGCGCGGCAAGCCGCAGCAGGTGCGCTACCGGCTGACGCCCATCCAAAACCGGCCGCCGCATCCGGATGTATTCACGATCAAAACGGATCAGGAGCTGCTGGCGCTCATGGAGAAAGAGGGCTGGAGCTTTGAGGGCTGGTATGGGGGCTATTGCGTCTGGGGCAGCGTGGAGCCGGATTCATGCGAGCCGCTTTCCGATCCGGTCGTGCTGGCGTCCGCGCTTGGCGCGACCGTGAAACGCCGGTGCATGGAGGCGGCCGTGATGTTCTTGCTGCCGCTGCTCTTCCTCTGGAAACTCAGCGCGTCCTGGGGCCTGTTGAATGCGTTTGTCCGGCTGGGACCCATCCCCATCCTGCTCGTGCTCCTGTGCCTGTGCTGGGAAGGCCTGATCCCGGCAATTTCCGCCGTGGGGCTGCAGCGCGGGCGACGCCTGTTGCGCGGCGGCATACCGGAGATCGGGAAACGGTCATACAGGCGGGTCGGGTTGCTGGTACGGCGGCGGCTTGTGCCCGCCATTGCGCTGGTCGCCGTGCTGCTCGGCGCGATACCGCATACGGTCCGCACTTCGCAGGAGACGCTGTTTTCCGACTATGCCGGAGAGGTGCCGGCCGCCGTCGAAGCGGCGCTTGCGATGACAAACGGCGCTTCGCAGGCCGGGGACGGCTATGTCACGGCCTGGAAGAACGTGCTTGCGCCGTGCTGCTTCAACTTTTTCGGGCTGTACCGGTCCGAACACAGCCTGGAATTCGATGAGCTGAGGATTGCTTATTATCGGTTCTCCAGCGCTTGGGTTGCCCGGTTGTTCGCGGAGGAATGGCTGCGCACCGAATGGAGAGGGGAACCGTTAGCGGCGGAGACGTCGACGGTTTCCGGAGTGGATCTCGTCATGATCGACCTGCCCGGCAGCGACATAACCGCGCTGACGTTATGCAGCGGGAACGTCGTCATGTACGTGAAGTGGACGGGTTCGGCGCCGCCGCTCGAGCGGTGGGCGCCCCTGTTGGCGCAGAGTCTTACGGAATGACCGGCGGGCGGCGCCGGACGGCCGCACGGGCGATCCGCCCGTGCGGCCGTGCTTTATCCGCAGCGCATCCGCCCGTGCGGCCGGGACTGTCCTTCTGTCCATTTTGCTCTGCGCCCGCCGCATATCTTCCGCACGGGCGTGTTTTGCCGCCCACGCACAGATGGGCCGCCACGCACAGATGGGCCGCCTCCCGCGCGCAGCCCGTTTTGATGCGAAGCATCGGACTACGCAAAAATTGCCCCCGCGCGCGACCCGCTTCTGAGAAGGCCGGTCTTGGGCCTGAATGTGCGGGCCGCCTCCCGCGCGCCTCGCTTTCCGGTTTCGGCGGGCCTTTGCAACGCCGGTAACGACCGTTTGAGCGCCGCCGATCGGATACCGGAAGCCTCTGCCGCTGGTCGGGGCGGGATTTGCAAAAAAATGTCATTGACAAGAGCGGCATTTTGTGGTTTAATTGCGCTGCCTGAGTTTAGTGAATCTAAACTCATTGTTTAGAAAGGATTGACTTCGATGGAGATCGGCGACAAGGTCAAACGCCTGCGCCTGCAGCGCGGGCTGACGCAGGAAGAGCTGGCCGCGCGCACGGAGCTGACCAAGGGGTTCATCTCCCAGCTTGAGCGCGATATCGCCTCCCCCTCCATTGCGACGCTGATGGACATTCTCGAGGCGCTGGGCACCGATATCGCGGCGTTTTTCAACGAAACGCAGAACGAAAAGGTCGTCTACCGTGCAGAGGACATGTTCGTCAAGGAAGCCGACGACGGCGGGGCCGTGCGCTGGCTGGTGACCAATGCGCAGCGCAACGCGCTCGAGCCCATCCTCGTCACGCTGCCGTCGGGCGCCGGCACCGAGCCGGACGATCCGCACGAGGGCGAGGAGTTCGGCTACGTCCTGCAGGGCTCGGTATGGTTGCTGCTGGGCGAGCAGCGCTTTCGCGTCCGGCGGGGCGACAGCTTCTATTTCCGCCCCGTCGCGCAGCACTGTCTGCGCAACGCGGGGCGCGCCGAGGCGCGCGTGCTCTGGGTTTCGACACCGCCGTCGTTCTGATGGTCGGGTATTACGGTCAATGGGAGGGCGTTTGGGATGAAGGACAGGCATCTGATCGAGCTCATCGACGTATCCAAGGATTATGCGGGCGACGTGGCGCTCGAACACGTCACCCTCTACGTCAAGGACGGGGAGTTTTTGACGCTGCTCGGCCCCTCCGGCTGCGGCAAGACGACCATGCTGCGCCTGATCGCCGGGTTCATCATGCCCACGTCCGGCCGCATCGAGATGGACGGCGTGGACATCGCTTCCGTGCCGCCCTACAAGCGCCGCATCAACACGGTGTTCCAGAAGTACGCCCTGTTCCCGCATTTGAACGTATTCGACAACATCGCCTTCGGCCTCAAGATCAAAAAGCTCGACAAGCGCGTGATCGAGGAGAAGGTCAACGCCATGCTGGAACTGGTGAACCTGAAGGGCTACGGCAAGCGATACGTCGATCAGCTTTCCGGCGGGCAGCAGCAGCGGGTGGCCATCGCGCGCGCGCTGGTCAACGAGCCGCAGGTGCTCCTGCTCGACGAGCCGCTCGGCGCGCTCGACCTCAAGCTGCGCAAGGAGATGCAGGTGGAGCTCAAGCGGATGCAGCAGCGCCTCGGCATCACGTTCATCTATGTGACGCACGACCAGGAGGAGGCGCTCACCATGAGCGACACGATCGTCGTGCTCAAGGACGGCGTCATCCAGCAGATCGGCACGCCGGCAGACATCTACAACGAGCCGAAGAACCCGTTTGTAGCGGATTTCATCGGCGAGAGCAACATTCTGCCGGGCATCATGCTGCAGGATTACCGCGTGCAGATCCGCGGCATGGCATACCCGTGCGTGGATGCAGGTTTTGGGAAAAACGTGGAGGTGGACGTGGTCGTCCGCCCGGAGGATATCGATATCGTCCCGCCCGAGCAGGCCCGGCTGCGCGGGGTGGTGCAGTCGGTCGTGTTCATGGGCGTACACTACGAGGTGGACGTGGACTGCGGCGGTTACGAGTGGATCGTCCATACGACGGACTATGTGGCCGTGGGCGACGAGGTGGGGCTTTCCCTGCCGCCGGATGCCTTCCACGTGATGAAGAAGACCCGTTCGATGAACATTTTCGACGCGGTGGCCTATCCCGACGAGGACCTCGTCACATTCAGCGGGCACGACTTTGCCTGCCGGCTCGGCGAAGGCTTCGCCCACAAGGAGGAGGTGCTCGTGCAGATCCGCCCGGCGGACGTGGAGCTCATCGCCCCGCAGGATGCGGAGCTGACGGGCTTTGTAAAGGCGTGCATGTTCCTGGGCACGCACTACGAGGTGACCGTGACCTGCGGCGAGGACGACTGGATCGCCCGCGCGGACGAGATCATGGAGACCGGCGAGGAGACGGGCATCCGCGTTTCGCCCGAGCATATCGCCGTGTCGCACAGCGCGTGAGCGCAGGGGCAGAGGGGAGGTGAGCGCGTGAAGCGGACCATGTTTGCCGGCCCATACCTGGTATGGATGCTGATCTTTATCCTTTCGCCGATGCTGCTGATCCTGTACTATGCGTTTACCGCCAACGGCAGTTTCACGATGGCGAACCTGATCGCGGCGGTCGATCTGGCCAACATCCGCGTGTTGCTCGATTCCATCCGGCTTGCGCTGTACACGACCATCCTGTGCCTGCTCATCGGCTATCCGGTCGCGTATCTGCTCTCGCGCATGAAAAAGGCGACCGCCACGCTGCTGTCGGTGTTCTTCATCGTGCCGATGTGGATGAACTTCCTGCTGCGCACCTATGCGTGGAAGGTGCTGCTCGGCGCGTTTTCCAACATCCTGTATACCGAGGGGGCGGTGCTGCTCGGCATGGTGTACAATTTTCTGCCGTTCATGATCCTGCCCATCTACACGGTGCTCATGAAGCTCGACAGCAGCTATGTCGAGGCGGCCAACGACCTCGGCGCCAACGGCGTCAAGACGTTTTTCCGCGTGGTGCTGCCGCTTTCGGTGTCCGGCATCGTCTCGGGCGTGACGATGGTGTTCATTCCGTCGACGACGACGTTCGCCATTTCGCAGTTGCTTGGCGGCGGCAAGACCATGCTTTACGGCGACCTCATCTACATGCGCTTCATCACCGAGCAGGCGTGGAGCGCCGGCAGCGCGCTGGCGATCATCCTGCTGGTGTTCGTCACGCTGAGCATGGCCGTCATGCGCCGGGCGGAGCGTGCCGGCGGCAGGGAAGCGGAAGGGGGCGGCCGCATATGGTAAAGCGTCTGCGCGGGTTTTTCAAGGGTACGTATCTCGGGCTGATCCTGCTGTTCCTGTACGCGCCGATTCTGATCCTGATCGTGTTCTCGTTTAACGAGAGCAAGACGCTCGGCAACTGGACGGGGTTCACGTTCGACTGGTACGAGCGGCTGCTGCGCACCTCGGAGATCACCGACGCCATCGTGGTGACGGTCACGCTCGCGGTGCTCTCCTCGCTTGCGGCCACGGTGCTCGGCACGGCCGCCGCCATCGGCCTGCACGCGATGAAAAAGCGCCGCCGTCTCATCATCGAGAACATCTCGCAGCTGCCGATGGTCAATCCCGATCTGGTGACCGGCATTTCGCTGATGCTGCTGTTTCTCGTGATCGGCCTGCGCAACGGGTATGTGCGCCTGCTCATCGCGCACATCACGTTCAATCTGCCGTATGTGATCTTTTCCGTACTGCCCAAGCTGCGCCAAAGCTCCGACATGCTGTACGAGGCGGCGCTGGACCTGGGCTGCACGCCGCTGATGGCGCTTTGGCGCGTTGTCATACCGGATATCCTGCCCGGCATCGTGTCCGGCGCAATCCTGGCGTTTACGCTCTCGATTGACGATTTTGTGGTCAGCTTCTTTGCGGGCAACGGCGTGGACAATCTTTCGATGTATATCTATGCAAGCGCGCGCCGCGGTGTGAACCCGGCCCTGTCCACGATCATCTTCGTGCCGGTGGTGACGTTGCTGCTCATCGTGAACATCCGCAGCATCCGCGAGGAGCGGCGGCGCGAAATCCAGGACCGCAAGGTCGGCCTGAAGCGATAGGCCGCGCGGGGCGAAGACCCCGTCGGCCCGGTAATACACAAGGACAACAGGAGGAAACCATCGATGAAACTGGCAAAAAGACTGCTCGTAGCGGTGCTGGCCCTGGCCCTCGCCCTGCCCCTGGCGGCATGCGGCGGGAAGGATCAGGTCACGATCAACGTGCTCAACTGGGGCGACTATATTGACCCGGAGCTCATCGACCAGTTTGAGGAGGAAACCGGCATCCAGGTCAAGTATTCGACCATGACCAGCAACGAGGAGATGCTCGTCAAGCTGTCGGCGGCCGACTGCATCTATGATATCTGCGTCCCCTCGGATTATCTGATCGAGCGCCTCATCGAGCAGGATCTGCTGCATGAGATCAACAAGGACAACATCCCGAACCTCGCCAATATTGACGAGCGTTTCCTCGACCTGTCCTTCGATCCCGGCAACCGGTACTCCGTGCCGTACTTCTGGGGCACGGTGGGCATCCTGTACAACACCACGATGGTCGACGAGCCCGTTGATTCATGGGATATCCTCTGGGATGAGCAGTACGCCGACCAGATCATCATGTACGACAGCGTGCGCGATACCATCGGCATCACGCTCATCCGCCTCGGCTACGACATCAACACCCGCGACGAGGCGGAGGTGCTCGCCGCCCAGGAGGCGCTCATCGCGCAGAAGCCGCTTGTGCGCGCCTACCTGACCGATGACGCCAAGATGGAGCTGGTCAACGGGACGGCCGCCATGTGCGTGACCTATTCCGGCGACGCGCTGATGGCCATTGCGGAGAACGACGATCTCGCCTATGTGGTGCCCAAAGAGGGCAGCAACATCTGGTTTGACAACATCATCATTCCCAAGACCTCGCAGCACACCGAGGAGGCGGAGGCGTTCATCAACTTCCTCTGCGATGCGGAGGTCGCCAAGCAGAACGCCGAATATATCTATTACTGCTCGCCCAACCGGGCGGCGCTTGACCTGCTCGACGAGGCGTTCCTGGCCGACGAAACGTTCAACCCGCCGCAGGATGTGATCGATCGCTGCACCGTATTCCACGATCTGGGGGACTTTGTGTCCGTCTATTCGGATGCGTGGACGAAGATCAAGGCTGCATAACCCGTTGCGGGGCTGAGGGAAAACCCTGAAACGAAAGTTGAAGACCCCGCCCCTGCGGCCGCATGGCCGCGGGGGCGGGGTCTTGCCTGCGGACGGGCCGCCAGGCTTTCCCAGGCCGCCGTTGCCGGCGGCCGCCTGGCGGCGCGCCTGCCCGTTTGTCCTGTCGGGCCGGCCTGCGCGGCCCCCTTCGCCCGTAAAAGAAAAGGTATTGCGGCCGCCTGGCGGGCGATGCCGTCAGGCGTCGGCGCCCTGTTGCCCGGCGGTACGCTGCCGTGCCAGATAGCCGATCACGGCGCGGCGGGTTAGAATGCCGCACAACGCTCCGCGATCATCCACGATGGGGACAAAGTTTTGGTTCATGATCGCTTCGATCACCGTCTCGTCCTCGGCCCCGATGCTCAGCGGCGGGCAAAAATCCCGCCGCACCAGCGCGGCGATACGATACTGTTCGTGGGCGCGCAGGTCGGTGGAGCCGACCGCGAGGACATGGCGCAGGAAATCCCCCTCCGATACGCTGCCCACATATCCCCCCGCCTCGTCGAGCACGGGAATGGCGGAATACCCGTGCCGCGTCATCACCTCCAGCCCCTGCCGGACGGTATTGTGTTCATGCAGAAACACGGTGCAGACCTTTGGAATCATGATCTGTGCGATGTTCATAGCGTTCCTCCGATTGCGCGGTGGTTTGCGGGGCAACCGCACGCGCGCGGTCGTTTGCGGGGGGCGCCTGTACGCGATATCCGCCGCGGTTGCCCATGCGCGGCGTCTGCCGGCATTGCCGGTTGACGGACGGTTGCCGTCGTTTGGCGGGTGCATGGCCTTCGGCCCCGCCTGTTTGCGAAACCGGCGCTTGCGTAGCACAGCCGCGCCCGCCCGGTTGCGGCAGGCGACGCTGAGCGGCAGCCGTCCCGCCGGCCGGAACGCCTTCCGGCGCGCTCGCCTGCGGCGCGCCGTTCCCGGATCTGCCGTGCAGACAGGCCGCCTAACACCCCTTATATCATTGCACGGTTGCGTCGCGCCGTCAAGGGGTCTTTTTCCGCCGCTCTGCCGCGGCATGGGACCGTGGCGGCGGCGGACAGGGCGCCCCGCCGGCCGCCGCCGGACAGAGCGCCCTGCCGGGAACGCGGCATCCGCCGCGGTATGACAACGGAAGGACGGATGGATAATGCTTTGGGAAACAGCTTTGCCGCATGCGGCGATACGATGGGGATGGGCGGACGGGTTGCGCCCGCACGAAGAGGGGAGAGGAGGCGCCGCCGTTGGGAAGGGCAGTTGCCGCCGCGTCGCGGCGGGCGGTTGCCGGGCATGGTTTTACAGCGGGTACGCTCGCAACAGCAGCCCGAGCGGGCGCGGCGGCGCGCGGAGCGCCGGCGGCAGGTCGAGCGCGCGTGCCGTTCGCCATCGCCATGGCAATCGTCGTTGCGGGCCGCTTTGCCCGCCTGATGCGGCGACCTATCCTTCGCTGCCGGAGCGCAGCGTCCGGCAAAACGAGATGGCGTCCGGGCCGTAGCGCGCCCGGATATCGTCCATCACGCCGTCGAGCGCCTCGTCGCGCAGGCGCGCCTGCGTGCCGTCGTCGATGAGGCGCATCTGCGCGGCGCAGCGGTCCGTGAGCCCGGAAGCGGTCACGGTCAACATCCGGATCGGCGCGTCCGCGCCCCGGCAGCGCAGCACGATGTCCACGGCGGTCTCGTACAGTTCCCGCGTCACGTTTGTGGCGGCGGCAAGCCGCTGCTGGCGGGAGATGGTCTTGAAAAACGGGTCGCGGATCTGCACCTGCACGGTCGTGCAGTACAGCTTCCGCATCCTTAGCCGCGTGCCGACCCGGTCGCACAGCGGCAGCAGCCCGGCGCGCACCTCCCGCTCGCCGCGCAGGTCGTGGGCGAACGTCGTGCCGCAGCCGATGCTCTTGGGCGGCTCCGCCTCGTCCGCGCGCCGCACGCGGCTCTCGTCCAGCCCCATCGCATAGGTCCAGAGCGTCTCGCCCGCGCTGCCGAGCACGGTGCGCATCCGCTCCCTGCCGGCGGCCGCCATGTCGCCGATGGTGCGGATCCCGTGGGCGGCGAGGGCCTGCGCCGACACCTCCCCCACGAACACCATGTCTTCCGCCGGCAGCGGCCAGAGGATGTCGCGGAAGTCGTCGCGCGTGATCACGGTCGTGGCGTCGGGCTTTTGATAATCGGAGCCGAGTTTGGCAAAGATCTTGTTGAACGAAACGCCGACCGAGATTGTGATGCCGATCTCCTCGCGCACGCGCCGCCTCAGCTCGTCCGCGATCTGCCGTCCCGTGCCGAACAGGTGGAGGCTGCCGGTCACGTCCAGCCACGACTCATCGATGCTGAACGGCTCGACCTGATCGGTGTACGAGCCGTAGATATCGTTGATGAGGCGGCTGATCTGCGCATACCGCTCGTGATGCGGCGGCACCAGCACGAGCTGCGGACATTTGCGCAGCGCCTGCGCGACCGTTTCTGCCGTGCGGATGCCGAACCCCTTGGCCGGTTCGTTCTTGGCGAGGATGATGCCGTGGCGGCTCTTCGGGTCGCCGCATACCGCCATTGGCACCGCCCGGAGCGCGGGCCGGTCCAGGCTTTCCACGGAAGCGTAAAAGCTGTTGCAGTCGCAATGCAGGATGGTTCGATCACGAGTCATGCGCGGTTCCTCCTCCTACCAGTATACCGCATCGCCCGCCGGGCGCACAACCGCGTCGCCCGGCTTTTCACCCCCGCCGGGCGGCCGGCCGCCGCCCGAACGCACGAAAAAGCGCGGCGGCGCATGTTTTTGCGTTGCCGGCGCATGATAAGGGCATGTTGATCCTGTTTTTGAGAGCCTGCCTGTTATATCTGCTCGTGTTCGTGGTGCTGCGGCTCACCGGCAAGCGCCAGGTATCCGACCTGCAGCCGTTCGATCTGCTCATCACGCTCATGATCGCCGATCTTGCCTCCTGCGCCATCGCGGATACGAACATCCCGCTGGCGTACAGCGCCGTGCCCATTCTCGCGCTGTATCTGATGCAGACGTTCATCACCTACGTCTGCCTGAAGAACGCGCGGTTGCGCAACCTCGTGTGCGGCCGGCCCGTCATCCTCGTGGCGGACGGCGTGCTGCAGGAGGGGTCCATGCGCCGCGCCAACTATACGATCATCGACCTCATGGACCAGCTGCGCGCCAAGGACGTGTTCGATATCGGCAACGTGGCCTATGCCATACTGGAGACGAACGGGAGCATGAGCGTCCTCCAGCGCGGCGAATGCCAGACGCCCACGCTCAAGGATCTGGATCTGCCGCCCGAGGACGCGCATCTGTCGCACATGCTCGTGCTCGACGGGCGGCTCTGCGTGGAAACCGTGCGCGCCTGCGGCCTGTCGGAGGCGTGGGTGCAGGCCAAACTCTCCGGCATGGGCGCCGGGCCGGTGCGCAACGTGTTTTATCTTTCCCTTTCGCCGGACGGCACCCTGCGCGCGCAGACACGCGAGCGCGCCGGCAAGCGCGTGCTCACGCTGCAAACGGAGGCCACCCATGTTTAACCGCGTCAAACGCATCGCTACCTGTCTCACCATTGCGCTGCTGCTCGCGCTGTTCACGTTGCCCTCGCGGTATTTGACGCGCTTTGCCGGCGATATGGAGGTTGCCTTCGCTGCCGCCGAGCGCGCCGCAGCCGATGGCGACGCGGCACAGCTCGACCGGCAGACGGCGTTCCTGCATGAGCGGGCACAGCGCGCAGCCCGCGTGCTGCGGCTGTTCATCAGCCACGACGTGGTGGACGAGATGGCGCTCGCCGTATTGCTGATCGATCCCGCCGGGCAGGCGGAGGATCTGCGCGCCGCGATTACGAGCGCGCGCGCCGCCGTCGAGCACCTGTGCGCCATCGAATTGTTCGCCTGGGAAACGCTGTTGTAGGGAAGGCGCTCAGCGCAGGCCGAGCAGGGAAAGGATGACGTGATCCGCCGCCACCAGCCCGGCCGCCGCCGTGACCGGCGCCAGGCTGCCGATCGTCCCGCCCGGCACAGGGCGGGGCGGCTCGTCCGAGCAGACCACCGGCAGCGCCGCAACGCCGCGCTTGCGCAATTCGCTGCGCATGCGCCGCGCCAGCGGGCAACCCGCCGTCGCATAGATGTCCCGGACGCAGAAGCGGCTGGCGTCCAGCCGGTTGCCCGCGCCCATGCACGAGAGCAGCGGCACGCCGCGCGCGCCGCAGAGCTCCACGAGTGCCAGCTTGCCGGAAAGCGTGTCGATTGCGTCCACCACGTAATCAAATGCGCCTGGCAGCGCCGCTTCCACCGTGTCCGGCCCCACGAACGCCGTGGACAGCGTCAGCATGCAACGCGAAAGCGATCTTAGCCGCAGCGCCATCGCCGCCGGCTTGGACAGGCCCAGCGTGGCGAACGTGGCCACCGCCTGCCGGTTCAGGTCGCTCTCGGACACCGTGTCCGCATCCACCAGGTGCAGCGCGCCGACCCCGGCGCGCGCCAGCGCCTCCGCGCAGTGCCCGCCGACGCCGCCCAGCCCGACGACCGCCACGCGGCTCGCCGCCAGGCGCGCGGCGCCCGCTTCTCCGATCAACAATGCCGTCCGTTCCTGCATACGCGCTCCTTTGGGGCGGGGTTTCGCCCGTCCGGTTTGTCCTTTCTTTTTCAAGCAAAAGAGAGGAAAGAAAAGGTGAACGAAAGGGGAGGGAAAATGCGGCGTTTCCCGCCGGCCGTTCCGTCGCTCCCCCTTGCGAAAAGGGAAGAAAATGTCCCTGCGGCCTGCCCGCAGGTCCCCGCAATCCCGGCGGCGCAGGGTCAATCGCGCGTCGGGAGGGAAAGCGTGCGCTCGCTTTCGAACGTGCGGTCGAACAGGGAGAGCCGGGCGGCGAGCAGGAGCTGGCGCCGGCAATGAAAGCGGCGGTTCGCTTCCCGATCGCCATAGCGGTCGTCGCCGAGGACGGGGCAGCCGATGGCGGCTGTCTGGACGCGAATCTGATGGGTGCGGCCGGTGAACAGCTCGATTTCGACGAGCGACAGCCCGTCGCGCGCTTCAAGCACGCGATAGGCAAGCATGGCGCGCTGCGCGCCGGGCGTGCCGGCGGGAACGACGCGCACCTGCGCGGCGTCGGCATCCTTGACCAGGAAGTGTTCGAGCGTGCCGGCACGGGGCGATGGCACGCCGGCAAGGACGGCGCGATAGGTCTTACGCACGCCGTCGTGGTTGCGGAACGCCTGGAGCAGTCGGTCGCGCATGGCCGCAGTGCGGGCAAAGGCGACGAGGCCTTCGGTGTTGGCGTCCAGCCGGTGGACGGGGAAAAGTTCGCCCACCAGGCTCTCGAGCGCGATGCACAGTTCATCCTCGACTTCGACGCCGGCATTCTTGTCGACGACGAGCAGCTCGTCGTCGAGAAAAACGCCGCGGCAGGCGGAAAAGGCCGGCAGCAGCGCGAGCTGGGCCGGAAACGCGCAAAAGCCCGCCCCGGGGCGCGGGTCCGGATCGCGCGGGAGCGAAAAGAAGGTCATATCCTCGCCAAGGGTTGGGTGCTTGATCGAAAGCGCGTACGCCCACAGGCGGATCTGCGTGCCGGGCCTGGCGGCCGGGTTGTACCGCTGATCGCCTTCGATGGGGAACCCGGCATGGGCGAGCTGTACGCGGATCTGGTGCGGCCGGCCGGTCTTGAGCGATATGTCGAGCAGCGCGCGCCCGTTCGCCCGGCCGATGCAGGAAAAGCGAAGTTCGGCGAATCTGGCGCCGTCGGTCCCCTCCGGCACCACCGCGGAGGAGAGCGTCGCCTCGTCCTTGCGCAGCCAGTCGGTCAGGCGCAGGGACGCGGGCGGGCAGCCCTCGACAACGGCGACGTACCGCTTGCCGGCGGCGTGGCTTTTGAATTGGGCGGTGAGCCGTGCGGCGGCCTTGCTTGTGCGCGCAAACACCATGACGCCGCCGACCGGCCGGTCGAGCCGGTGTACGAGCGCGACGAACGCCTCCCCGGGCTTGCCGTAGGCGACCCGGATATAGCGGCGACACATGGACAGCAGGTCGTCGTCGCCGCTCACGTCGGCCTGTACGGGCACGTTGACCGGTTTTTCAACGACGAGCAGATGGTTGTCCTCGTAGAGGACGTTGAGCTTCGGCGCGCCGGGCATACCGCTCATGGCGTCCACCGCCCCGTCGCGCCGCATGGCAGCACGAGATTGTCCCGCCGGATGGGCAGGCCGACCTCGTCGGCTTCCGCGTGGCCGCCCGGCAGCGCGGTGCGCAGCACGTTGCACAGCACGGAGGGCGCCAGACCGGTCGTATAGGAATTGATGAGAAAGAAGGCGGGCCGGTCGGAGAGCAGCCGGGCGCAGGAGGCCACGAGCGGATAGAGGGAATCCTCGATCTTCCACAGTTCGCCGGCAGGGCCGCGCCCATAGCTGGGCGGGTCCATCAGAATGCCGTCGTACCGGTTGCCGCGGCGCAGCTCGCGCTGTACGAACTTTACGCAGTCATCCACGAGATAGCGCGCCGGCGCTGTCTGTACGCCGCTTGCGGCGGCGTTGTCCTTGGCCCAGGCGACCATGCCTTTTGCGGCGTCCACATGCGTGACGTGGGCGCCGCTCTTGAGGCAGGCGCAGGTGGCGCCGCCGGTATAGGCGAACAGGTTGAGCACGCGGCAGGCGCCGTCGGCGGCGCATTTTTGTTCCACACGGCGGCGCATCCAGTCCCAGTTGACGGCCTGTTCGGGGAACAGCCCGGTGTGCTTGAACCCGGTCGGCCGCACGAGGAAGGCGAGGTCGCCATAGCCGATGCGCCAGCTCTCCGGCAACGGGCGCAAAAACTCCCAATGTCCGCCGCCGCGTTCGCTGCGGTGGTAGACCGCGTCCGCCGCGCGCGTCCGAAGCGGCCAGACCGCCTGCGGGTCGGGGCGCAGCAGCGTCACATCGCCCCAACGCTCAAGCTTCATGCCGTCACCCGCATCGAGCAGCTCGTAATCCCGCCAACCGTCCGAAAGATACATCCGTTTCAGCCCTCCTGCACATGCACGCGCTTTTCGGAGCGAAACCCGTCGATGAGCACCGCGACAAGGCCGAGCACGATGGTCAGGTAGTATGTCAAAAACCGCCAGATCAGCATGGCGCCGAGGCGCGAGTCGCCAAAGTAAACGGTGAACAGCGCATAAAACCCGCCCTCGGTCGCAATGGACGCGCCCGGCAGCGGGACGAACGCCACGCCGATGGACAGCATGGCCTGCAGCAGCGTCATCGTGGGGTAGGAGACCTCCAAAAAGCCAAGCCCGCGATACACGCAGTACGTGACCGACAGATAAGCCAACACTTCGAGAAACGCCACAAGCACGATCTGCACCATGCCGCCGCGATGTTGCAGCGAGAAGGCCACCGCCTGCTTGTACTCCTCGATGAACCGGTCCCAGGCGGTATAGACGCGATCAAGCGCCTGCGGCCGCCGGCGGAGGAAGATGCGGCCGACGAACCCGATGATCGCGTTGCCGGCGCGGCTGACCAGCTGCGGCCGGATCATGAGCAGGAAGCCGGTGCCGGCGCAGAGCAGGTGCAGCAGGAATCCGATGCAGAAGAGAACGAACATCGTGGGGCTCAGTTCGAGCAACCTGCCGCCGCAAAAGACCGCTCCGGTCAGCCCGATGCAGGAGAGCGCGATGTGCCACGCCATGAACTTGACCATCAGCACGGAGGTCGCCGCCCCCACGCTGATACCCCGCCCGCGCATCTGGAGCACCTGAAAGGGCTGCCCGCCGGAGGAGAGCGGCGTCAGCGCGCTGTAAAAGAACCCGAGCATCGTCGTGAGCAGCCCTTCGTGGAACGGCTGCGGGATCTGCATGTCGCGGCAGGCGATGCAGTACATGCCGGTATCGCCGATGAAATAGACCAGCGTGCACAGCAGCGCGCCGACAAGCCAAAACGGCGAAATGTTTTGCAGCACTTCGCCGAGATCGTCCACATCTTTATCAAAAACCGCAAACCCTACGAGCACCGCCAGCGTCAGCAGCACCACGAGGATTCTTTTCCACGCCTGCTTCTTCGTCACCTTCATAACGGTAGTAGTATACCATTCCCTCTGCGTTTTTCGCAATGAAATTGTGAGACTTTTCCAAAAACTTGCAAATGCAGCGCGGCGACCGGCCGCTGCGAACGGGGGCCGCCCGCCGGCGTTTTGTCACCCGCACCCCGGCGTTTTGTCACCCGCACCCCGGCGTCTTGTCGCCCACACCCCGGCGTTTTGTCGCCCGCACCCCGGCGTCTTGTCGCCCGCCCGCCGGCGCTTTGTTGCCCGCACCCCGGCGACTTGCCGCCCGCCGGCGCTTTGTTGCCCGCACCCCGGCGTCTTGCCCGCCCGCCGCCCGCCGCCTTGCCGCACCCGGCGTCCTGCCGCCCACCCTCGGCGTTCCACCGCCCGCCGCCGTCTTGCCGCACCCCCGGCATCCTGTCCCTGCACCCCGGCGTCCCGCCGCCCGCCGCCGTCTTGCCGCACCCTCGGCGTTCCACCGCCGCCAGGCCCCGTGCGGCGGGCGGAGAAGTGCAGGGAAAGCAGGCGTGCGCACGGGGAAAAGGCGGTCGAATGTGACAGAAGTCTTCACAAAAATTTCACATCGTGTTCATGATGAGATGTGATATCATATATAATCGTGTGGGAAAGGTCTTTGCTGCCGGAAGCTTTTCTTTCCCCAACCAAACACCATTTCTTCTGCAGGGAGGTTTTCCATGGAAGCGAGTCAAGGCATTATCTACGGGCTGTCGTTTCTGGCCGTCGTGATTGCGTTTGCATTTGCGGCGTACCTGTATCTTTGGATCAAACGCCAGCCGGTGGAAAATCAAACGATTCAAAATGTATCCGGCCTGATCAAAGCGGGCGCCAATACCTTTATGCGCAAGGAGTACAAGATCCTTGCGGCCTTTGCGGGTGTGCTCGGCGCGCTGATCCTGCTGTTCCTGCCGCGGCCCATCTGGACGGGCGAATGGCAGGACAACGTAGCGATGACGCTTGCCTACTTTGCGGGTACGGTGCTTTCGGCCATCGCCGGAAAAATTGGTATCCTCGTGGCGACCGCTGCAAACGGCAGAGCGGCGGAGGCTGCGCAAAAGGGTATTAAACCGGCGTTTATGACAGGCTTCCGTGGCGGCTCGGTCATGGGCCTTGCGGTGGTGGGCTTCTGCCTGCTCGGCGTGGCGCTGGTGCTGCTGATTGCCGGCGACTCGTCGGTCATCCTGGGCTTCTCGTTCGGCGCAAGCTCCCTCGCCCTGTTTGCCAAGGCGGGCGGCGGCATCTTCACCAAGACCGCCGACGTGAGCGCCGACCTTACCGGTAAGGTCGAGCTCGGCATCCCGGAGGACGATCCGCGTAACCCGGCCGTCATCGCCGATAACGTGGGCGACAACGTGGGCGACGTGGCCGGCATGGGCGCCGACCTGTTCGATTCCAACGTGGCCTCCATGGCGGCGGCGCTGGTGCTGGCGCAGGCCATCGACGGCAATCTGACCACCGGCCCGAGCACGATGATGGTGTTCTGCTATGCGGCGCTCGGCCTCATTTCTTCGATTCTCGGCATCGCTACGGCGCGCATCGGCAAGAACGGCAACCCCACCAAGGCGCTCAACTCGTCCACCTATGTGACGACCGGCATCTTCATCGCGCTCACGGCGCTGGCTACGGCGCTGTTTGATGGGTTTGAGTGGCGCATCTGGGGCGCCTCCACGGTCGGCCTGGCCGTCGGCGTCATCATCGGCATCACCACGAACTACTTTACGGATGACAACATGCCCATCGTCAAAAAGGTTGCGCATGCCTCCAAGTCCGGTCCGGCGTTCACGATCCTGTCGGGCATTTCCTACGGCTTCCTGTCGGCGCTTCCGGCCATGGTTGGTATTGCCATTTCCGCGCTGGCCGCTTACAAGATCTGCGAGCCGGTCAGCACGACCTATGCGCTCTTCGGCATTGCGATGGCGGCGGTCGGCATGCTTTCCATCGTCGGCATGATCATCAGCAACGACGCGTATGGCCCGATCGTCGATAACGCGCGCGGCCTTGCCGAGATGGGCGGCCTGGGCGAGGAAACCATCGCCATCGCGGACGAGCTCGACAGCGCGGGCAACACGGTGAAGGCCGTCACGAAGGGCTTCTCCATCGGCGCGGCCGGTCTCACGGTCATCAGCCTGCTCGGCGCGTTCATGTCCGAAGCCAATGTTGCGCTCGCGGAGGCGGGCAAGGAGCTGCTGGCCGGGTTTGATATCATGGACCCGACGGTGTTCTTCGGCACGCTCGTCGGCGCGGCGATCCCGGCGGTGTTCTCCGCCATGCTCATGCTGGGCGTGGATAAGAACGCGCAGCGCATGGTCGCGGAGATTCACCGGCAGTTCAAGGAGATCATCGGCCTGCGCGAGGGCAAGGAGGGCGTCAAGCCCGAGTATGACCGTTGCATCGATCTTGCGACGCAGGGCGCGCTGCGCGAGCTCATCCCGGCCGGTCTTGTGGCCATCGTGGCGACGGTGCTGGTGGGCTTCATCGGCGGCGTCAAGGCCATCGGCGGTTTCCTGCTGGGCAACATCGTCAGCGGCCTGCTGATCGCGCTGTTCATGTCCAACGCGGGCGGCCTCTGGGACAACGCGAAGAAATACGTCGAAGCCGGCAACGAGGGCGGCAAGGGCTCCGAGTCCCACAAGGCTGCCGTCGTGGGCGATACGGTCGGCGACCCGTTCAAGGATACGGCCGGCCCGTCCATCAATACGCAGATTACGGTGGTATCCCTTGTCGCTTCACTGCTGTCCACCGCGTTTGTCGCGTTCTCGATCTTCGGTTGATCCTGCATGCGGACCGGACGGTCTGCAACGATGCTCTTCCGCCGGAAGCTCTGTGGCTTCCGGCGGTTTTTTGATTAAGGGCGCGCATCCGGACGCGCCGGCGCCCACGGCGCCGTTCGTGCCCGCCGCCCGCCGCCCTGAAACGGCCGCCGGGCCATTTATTTTTTTGGAAAAATCTGCACCGAAAAAGCCGTGCCGTATGAAAGCCGTACTGTCCGTGAATACTACCGACGAGGTGAAAGAACATGGACGAAAACAAACTCTTTGAGCCGGAACCCAGGGCCGGCGGCTTTTTCAAAAAGCAGGGCTTCTATATTGTGCTGGCCCTCTGCCTGCTCGTTGTGGGCGTGGCGGTGGCCGTCACCGCGTTCCCGGGGAACGAGACGGAGCCCGTCCCGTCCGACGGTCAGGTGGTGCAGTCCAACCAGTCGGACGATGAAACGCTCACCGGCCGCAAAACGCCCACGCCGACGATGAAGCCGCTCGCCACCGCAAGCCCCACGCCCGTGGCAACGGCGGCGCCCAGCACTACGCCGCAGAGCGTGAATACCGACGCGCGTCCGGCCCGCAAGGGCAGCGCGCCGGTGGAAGGGGCCATTCAATGGGGATATGCCATGGATCAGTTGCTGTATTCCCGCACGCTTGATCAGTGGACGACCCATGCCGGCGTCGACCTCAGCGCCGCGGAGGGTACGCAGGTGCATGCCGTGCTTTCGGGTACGGTCGCGGCCGTGTATGAGGACGATGCGCTCGGGCAGGTGGTCACGATTCTGCATACCAACGACCGCATGAGCCTGTATGCCAATTTGGATGAAACGGTGTCCGTCACCGAGGGGCAGAAGGTGAACGAAGGCGACGTGATCGGCACGGTGGGCAATACCGCGCTGGCCGAGTGCGGGGACGAACCGCATCTGCACTTCGGCTTCTTTGTGGAGGAAAAGCCGGTCGATCCGTCGGAATACGTGGAGTTTACGCAGTCCTGACCCTTTTACAAAGCGCGCCCCGCCGGCGGCCTGCCGGCGGGGTTTTTCGCCTTCGCGTCGCGGGTTGCTGCGGGAAAGCGCTTTTGCCGTTCTGGCACCGCGCGCCACAGGTCGAAGCGAAAGCGGGGGCGGGCGGAAAAGGCAGGCGACGGCGGTCGCCCCGCAGAACGGCCGGCCGCCCGCGCCGGGCGGACGATCCCGGCCCCTGCCCAAGGGATATGCGGGGCGCGGCGGGCCGGCGGCGCACGTTTGCCTGAAAAGCAAAACGCCCGCCGTCGAAGGGCGGGTGCGGCGGCTGTTGCGATCCGGCGAGGCGCCCGAAAAAACCGGGGAGGGCGTACGCTCTCCCCGATCAGGACCTGTCAGCGGCTGTGGTAGTAATCGTCGCGGCGCCGCTGCTGCATGCGTCGCTGCTGCTCGAGCCGGCGCTGGCGGCGGCGGCGTGCGGCGGCCCGCCTGCGGGCGCGCACGATGAGCAGGGCGATCAGGAGGATCACCAGCAGCGCGATGAGCGCAAGCAGGATATAGAGGAAGAGGCCGGGGCCTTCCCCTGGCTGGTTCTGCACGTCCTGACCGGGCGTGACCAGCAGCGAGCCGCCCGCGCCGTCCCCCGTATCGGAGGGCTGCACGATGGCGGCCTCAAGGATGTCCTGCTGCGCGGTCAGCGTAGTGGTATAGATGGTCTCGCCGTTGAGCACGTAACGCACGGTGCCGACCGTTTCGCCGGCGCTGATGGGCGCTGCAAGCGAATCCGCCCACTCCACCTCGGCCGTGATGTTGACGGCATTGGCCCGATATTGCGCGGCGTCGGTGGGCAGCGCGCGGATCTGCAGGCTGCTCACATCCGCCGTGAACACGTATTGTCCGTTCTCGTCGAGCGCATCCGTCTGCGCGCCCGGCACGGTCGCGGGGAATTCGGTCTGCAACTGCAGCTCCGCCCCGGTGATCAGGGTGTATTCCTCCGCGAACACGCTTTCAAAGATGCCGGCGGCCGCCTGAAACCGCGTATATTGCGCGTCGTTGTCGTCGCCAAAGAGCACGATGATCACGGTTGCCCCGTCCTTTTCCGCAGCGGCGACGAGGCATTTGCCGGCCATGGTCGTGTCGCCGGTCTTGACGCCGATGGCGTATTCGTAAAGGCAGCTTTCCGTGTCGGTGGCCAGCGAGTGGATGAGTTTGTTTGTGTTCTCCAGCACGAGCGATTCGGCGCGCAGGTTCGAGGGCGCGACCGTGTACGTCTCCGTGGAGACGACCGCGCGAAACTGTTCGTTTTGCAGGGCGTAGGCGGTCAGCCTGGCCATGTCGCGCGCGGTGGTGTAGTGCTCGTCGTTGTGTACGCCATGCGGGTTGACAAAATGCGTGTTTGTCATGCCCAGCTCGGCGGCCTTGGCGTTCATCATGGCGGCGAACGCCTCGATGGAACCGGCCAGGTGGACGGCGATGGCGGCGGCGGCGTCGTTGCCGGAAACGAGCATCAGCCCGTACAGCAGGTCGCGCAGCTTGACGGTTTCGCCCACCTGCAGCCCCATCAGCGAGCTGTGGGAGGTAAACCCGTTGGTGACCTCCTCTCCGACGGTAAATTCCGCGTCGAGGTCTCCGTTTTCCAGCGCGAGGATGCAGGTCATGATCTTCGTGGTGCTGGCGGGGTAGGCGGGTTCGTCGGCCTGCCGCTCATAAAATACCTGGCTCGTGTCCTTTCCGTCGGTGACGATCATCTTCGGGGTGGGGACGCTGTTGTAGTCATATTCGGCAAGCGCAGCGACCGGCACCGCGGCCAGCAGCGCCGCCGCGAGCAGGATGCAGAGCAAACGTTTTTTCATACTATCTCTCCCATGTTACCCACAATCGGGCAGAATACGGTAAGTTAGTATATCAATATTCCATCGATTTGTACAGTTTTCATTGAAAAAAACCCACCGGGGGGCTATAATAGGAAAAAATTCGGCAGTCGTGAAGGAGGTACGAGCCATGAAAAAATTCCGTTGTCCCGTCTGCGGATATATCCATGAGGGCGATGCGGCGCCCGCGTTTTGCCCGCAGTGCAAGGCGCCCGGCAGCAGCTTTGTCGAGGTTGTGAGCGAGGAGAAGGTCTATGCGGCGGAACACGTCGTCGGCGTTGCGGCCGGCTGCGCGCCGGAGATCCTGTCCGGCCTGCGCGCAAACTTTGAAGGGGAATGTACCGAGGTCGGCATGTACCTGGCCATGAGCCGCGTGGCCGAGCGCGAGGGCTATCCGGAGGTTGCGGAGGCGTTCAGGCGGTATGCGTTTGAGGAGGCGGAGCACGCGGCCAGATTTGCCGAGTTGCTGGGCGAGGTTGTCACCGATTCCACAAAGAAAAACCTGGAGCTGCGCGCGGAGGCGGAGTTCGGCGCGTGTCTCGGCAAGACGGAGCTGGCCAAGCTCGCCAAGGCGCAGAACCTCGACGCCATCCATGACACCGTGCATGAGATGGCCCGCGATGAGGCCCGCCACGGCAAGGGCTTTGAAGGGCTGCTGCGCCGCTATTTTTGAGGGAAACGGCCATGATCGATTATGAACTGGCGGCCAGGATTGATCATACCCTGCTCAAGCCGGCGTCGACGCGCGAGGATATCCTGCGCGTGTGCGACGAGGCGAAGAAGCTGCGCACGGCGAGCGTGTGCGTCAACGCGTACTGGGCGCCCGTCGTGGCGGCGGCGCTTGCGGGCAGCGACGTCAGGACGTGCTGCGTGGTGGGCTTTCCGCTCGGCGCGATGAGCACGGCGGCCAAGGCGTTCGAGGCGCGCGAGGCGGTGGCCGCCGGCGCGCAGGAGATCGACATGGTGCTCAACGTCGGCCTTGCGCGCGGGGGCGAATGGGCGGCCGTACAGGCGGATATCGCCGCCGTGGTTGCGGCTGCCGCGCCCGCCGGGGTGAAAGTGATTCTGGAGACCTGCCTGCTCACCGATGCGCAGAAGCGCCGCGCCTGCGAAGCGGCCAAAGCCGCGGGCGCCGCATTCGTCAAAACCTCCACCGGGTTTTCCACCGGCGGCGCGACGGAGGCGGACGTGCGGCTGATGCGGGAAACGGTGGGGCCGGAGATGGGCGTTAAGGCGTCCGGCGGCGTGCGCACGCGCGAGGATGCGCTCCGCATGCTGGCAGCCGGGGCGACGCGCATCGGCGCGAGCGCCACGGCAACGATCGTCGGCGCGTAGGGACGCGTACGGAAAAGGGGCGGCGCAGCCGCCCCTTTTGCGACCGGCGTGCCGCCGGAACGTCTCAGGTTTTTTCAAAACGGATGAGCGCAAGCGCCGCGCGATACGCCGCCTCGCGCGAGGCGGGCGTCCGCTCGACGGCCTGCAGCGCGACCTGCGGGTGCGCGCGCAGGCGCAACAGCAGCGGGGTGTCGCGGTCGGCGCGGCAGACGCCGATGATGCGGATATCCGTGCGGTCCAGCAGTTCGAGCACGCGGCGGGAGAAGGCGGCGGCGTCCCGCTCGAGGAAGCCGATTTCGTCCATCAGCACCAGATCGCCGGGGTTCACGTCCGCAAGCAGCGCCGTGCCCAGCGCGTCAAAGCGCGCCGCATCCCCCGCCGGCGGGCGCACGGATATGCAGCCGACGCGGTGCGCCGCATCCGCCGGCGCCGGCGCGCCGGCCGGTCCGAGATACACAAACCCATCGTCCGCCTTGCGCGAGCAGAAGCCCTTGCAGGCCATGCCCGCCTCCGCTGCGGCGCGCGCGATGGCGAAGCTCTTGCCCGCGCCGCTCGGACCGTGGAAAAACAGATGTTTCATGCAGGAACCCTTTCATGTTTTGTGCAGAACTTGCCGCATCTAAAGGAATCAAATCAATATATAGCACGAAACGAGTAAAAGCACCACAACATTTACACTTTATCCATAAATTCTTTACAATTTATTGGAAGAATTCTTGCAAGTGATTTTGATACACTATGAGAAACAATGGGCGGCAGTCTGCTCAAATGCCGCCGGGCTCTTGGGAAGCGAGCATTAAAGGAGAGGTAAAATGGAAGATCAGGAATACAGAGAAGATCAGGAATACAGGCCGAAGAAGAAAAAGCGGAGCCGCTTTGTCCGCCGCCTGCGCGCCTTTGTGCGCCATATGGCGGAGCTGCCGGCGCAGACGCTGCTGGTCATCGGCGGATCGATTGCGGTGGTGCTGATCGCGGTGATCCTGCTGGTGGTGCTGCTGCCGCGCGGCAATCAGGCGGTGGATGGGGATGGCGCTTCGCCGTCGCCCACACAGAACTTCCAGTTGCCCACGTTCACGCCGTCGCCCACGCCCGATCCGACCGCTACGCCGCATCCGCTTACGGGCGTCGGTCTGCAGGGGACGACCGGCTGGTATCTGGCGCTCAACAACGTGGCGGATATCGTGGCGGATATCCAGACGCGGCTGATCGAGCTGGGCTTTATGGAAATGCCGGTGGTTGACGGCGTGGAGCAGGTGACGACGACCTACGGCCCGGCCACGCGCAAGGCGGTGCAGATGTTCCAGGCGATCAACGGCATTACGATCGATGGTTGCGTGGGCGAAGCCACCTACGATCTGCTCATGAGCGATGCGGCCAAACCCCTGACGCTTTCGCGCGGGCTGGACGCCGAGCTGTTCGAGGAGGCGGTGACCAAGCTGCAGACCCGGTTGGCTGAACTGGGCTATTTCGACAGCACGGTGACCGGGCGCTATGGCGATACGACCATCGAAGCGGTGAAAGCGTTCCAGGCGGCCAACGGCCTGCAGAACGACGGCATCGCCGGCGAGGCGACGTTGACGGCGGCCTATTCCGACAACGCCGTTCGCGCGGGCCAAACCCCGGTTTCGCAGGCGCCGTCCGCCTCGCCTGCAGCGGGATCGACCACGCCGGCCGGTACGACCGATACCACGCCCGCTCCGTAAACCGGGCGCACCAGACCATTTTTGTACCGATGGCGCCGCACGCCGGGGAGTCTCCGGCGTGCGGCGCTTTGCTTTGACCTTTTTCGGGGCCGGCCTCACCCGCCCGACCCGGGCGGCTTGACCGGCGGGCTCCGTCCCTGGGACCGTTTTGCATGGATCAGGCCCTTCCCTTGCGGACAATGCAAAAAAATTGCAAAGCAAGCGGAAAATTGCTCGCGCATGCGTGCAATTTGATCGGTACTGTGTTACACTACGGGCATGGACGCATTTTTTCACCATTCGCGCCTGCTGCGGTACCGCCGTCCGCAGGGCGCAGCCCCCTGCGGGAGCGGCGTGACGATTGCGGCGGAACATAACGGCACCCTTGCCGGCGCGCAGGTCTTTCTGAGGCTCTGGCAGGACGGCGTGGGCGAACGCCTGCTGCCGATGTCGGAACAGGGCGGCCTGCTCACGGCGACGGTTACGCTGCCGGATAAACCGTGCCTGCTCTGGTATTTCTTCGTCATCCATACGACCGACGGGCATACGCTGTATTATGGCGGCTCGAGCGGCAGCGGCGCGCTGTATAAACACGAACCGCCCGCCTGGCGCATCACCGTATACGACGGTGCGTTTGCCACGCCGGACTGGTTCTGCGAGGGGATTGCCTACCAGATTTTTCCGGACCGCTTTCGCCGCAGCAGTTGGGAGGCCCTGTACCAGCGCGCGCAGGCGCATCGCAACAGAGGCCGTCTGCTCCGCCTGCACGACCGCTGGTTGGAGGAACCGGCGTACACGCCGGCGCCGGGTTGTACGGACTATGCGCCGGACGATTTCTTCGGCGGCGACCTCAACGGCATCCGGGAGAAGCTGCCGTATCTGCACGGGCTCGGCGTGACGTGCCTGTATCTGAATCCGATCTTTGAGTCGGCGAGCAATCACCGCTACAACACCGCCGATTATCACGCGATCGACCCGCTGCTCGGCACGGAAGAGGATTTTGCCGCCCTGTGTGCCGAGGCGCGCGCGCTGGGAATCCGCATCATGCTCGACGGCGTGTTTTCACACACCGGCAGCGACAGCCGGTATTTTGACCGGTATTCCCGTTATGAGGAGGTCGGCGCATACGAGAGCCGGGAGTCGCCCTATTATCCGTGGTATTCGTTCCGCAGTTGGCCGGACGAGTACGCCTGCTGGTGGAACTTCCCGACGCTGCCGAACGTGGAGGAGATGACGCCCTCGTATGCGTCGTTCATCGCGGGCGAGCAGGGCGTGCTGGCGCATTGGGCGTCCCGCGGGGCGACGAGCTGGCGGCTCGACGTGGCCGACGAGCTGCCGGATGCGTTCATCCGCTTGCTGCGCAGCCGCGTCAAGGCGCTCGACCCGGACGGCGTGCTGCTCGGCGAGGTCTGGGAGGACTGCAGCGATAAGCAGGGGCCGGAGGGCCGCCGCGGCTATGTCAACGGGGATGAGCTGGACAGCGCGATGAACTATCCGTTTATGGACGCGGTACAGGATTTCCTGCTTGGCAGGTGCGATGCCTATGCGTTTTCCGACCGGTTGATGGCGCAGCGGGAATGGTATCCGGCGCCGTTCTATCGCGCGTGCCTCAACCTGCTCTCTTCGCACGATGTGGTGCGCGCGCAGACGGCGCTCTCGGGCGCCCCCAGCCGGCATACCACGCCGCGCGAACAGCAGGCGACCTATGCGCCCACGCCGGAGCAGGCGCGCCTCGGCCGCGAGCGGTTCCTGCTCGCCACGGCAATCCAGATGTTCTGCCCCGGCGTGCCGTGCGTCTATTACGGTGACGAGGCCGGCCTGACCGGTATGGCCGACCCGTTTAACCGCCGCACGTATCCGTGGGGAGGCGAGGATGCGGCGCTGCAGGCGCGTGTGGAAACGCTCCTGCATCTGCGGCGCGACCTGGCAGCCCTGCGCACCGGCCGCTGCCGCATGGGGGCGCTCTCGCCCGCGGTGTTCGGCCTTATCCGCTATACCGACGACGGCGATCTGGCGCTGCTGCTGGTCAACAATGGCGCCGAGCCGCTCACCGTACAGCCGAGCGACGAGCTGCTGCGCGAGGGCCCGGACGGAGATGCGCCGCTGCCGCTTGACGGGTCCTGCAAGGATGAGGAAGGCCGCGCCTGCCCGTCGCTTGCCGACGCGCCGCTGACCGTGCCGCCACATGCGGCGCTGATTCGCATTCGCGCATAGTGCATCGCAGCCGACGGCGCGTTGCCGCAGCTTAAGAAGGAGGGAAAGGGATATGTTTCAACCGCCACGCATCTTTCTCGATGCGTTGAACAAGGCGTTGCTCGTTGGCGCGCTCGTGAGCGGGTTGCTGTCGCTGTTCTTTGCGTATGGGACCGTGCCGCGCCTCATCTGCACGGGCGTGCTGGCCGTTTGCATCCTGCTGGTGGCGTTCCGCCTCTTTTCGGCCAACCGGGCGCGCCGCGAACAGGAGAACCGGCGGTTTTTGACCATGACCACCGCCGTGCGCGAGTTTTTCCGCCGGCCGCACGGTACGGCCCGCGCCAACAGGCCGGTGCGCGACCAGGCCCGCCGCCACCGGGCGCAGCGCGCGCGCAGGAATCCCACCTGGAGCGAGATCAAGCATTACAAGTATCTCATCTGCCCGCAATGTACGCAGCGGTTGCGCGTACCGCGCGGCAAGGGGCGGCTGATCGTAACCTGTACGCGCTGCGGGAACCGATTTGAAGCAAAGAGTTGAACTTGCGCTTTGTTGTGGTATACTAATGACAGTTTGAGAACAGGAGGATTCTTTTTATGGTGACCAAGGACATGACCATCCAGAGCATTCTGGAGCAGCACGAAGACGTCGCGCCCATCCTGATGGCTTCCGGCATGCACTGCCTCGGCTGCGCGATGGCGCACGGCGAAACGCTGGAGCAGGCCTGCGCCGTTCACGGCATCGACGTGGATGCGCTTGTGCAGCAGATCAACGAAAGCCTGGGCGAGTAAAGCGCCCGGCGAGGGCTCTCCCCGTTCCGTCTTTTCCTTCGCAGGAAGGCCGAAAGAATCAACGGAAAGAAGCCGCAGCAATAAAAAGAAAAGCGGGAGCGGGCGTTAGCTTCGCTCCCGCTTTATTGGATTTCTTCCCGGCGCAGTTTCTTCCGGAAAGGCGTTGAGGGAAAAGCCGTAGCGCGCCGGACGCGAAAGGCGTGCGGAGGCGTTTTCGGCTAACGGGTCGCCGCGGCGAGCAGATAATCCATCGCTTCCAGATATCCGTCGAACCCATGCCCGGCGATGGCCTTTTCGCAGTACATACCGGGATAGGAGACATGGCGGAAGGGTTCGCGCGCATCGATGTCGGACAGATGCACCTCCACGGCCGGCAATGCGACGGCCTTGAGCGCGTCGAGGATGGCGACGCTCGTGTGCGTATAGGCGGCCGGGTTGATGATGATGGCGTCCGCCGAGCCAAGCGCGCCCTGGATCGCGTCCACGATCGCCCCCTCGTGGTTGGACTGGAAGAACGAAACGGCAACGCCACGCGCCGCCGCGTGTTCGCGGATGGCGGCGAGAAGGTCGTCGTAGGTGCGGCGGCCATAGATGGCCGGCTCCCGGATACCGAGCAGGTTCAGGTTTGGTCCGTTGATCACAAGGATGCGCATAACCAGTCCTCCGTTTCAAAGATGTGGCATGCCGCCTCCGCCGTGCGCGCGGCGCTGCCGTCGTTGGGCAGGCGGCGGTCGGCATAGCGGCGGTAGAGCGGCTCGCGCGCAGCCAGCAACGCGGTGAGCGCCGCGCCGCCTTTGGAGAGCGGCCTGCCGCCCGTGGCGAGCAGGTCGAGCGGGCGTTCCAGCCAGATCACGCAGCCGTTTTGGCGGAGCGCGTCCATCGCATCCTGCCGCACGACCGTGCCGCCGCCCGCGGCGATCACCTGCCCGAAAGCGGCGCCGACCCGCCTGGCCGTGCGCGCTTCGATCTCACGGAAGGCGGTTTCCCCATCCGCCTCGATGATTTCGGCGCAGGAGCGGCCCGCTTCGGCGGCGACGGCCTCGTCGAGATCGACGAAGGGGCGGCCCAGCCGTCCGGCGATCAGGCGGCCGACGGTGGTCTTGCCGCAGCCGGGCATGCCGATGAGCACAAGGTTCGCGCGCGCAAGCGTGATCGCGCGTACGGCCGCCGCTTCGCGCGCCGAATCGAACGTCTTCCCGGTGAACAGCTCCGCCGCGCGCCTGCCCTGCGATACGAGCATGTGCAGCCCGTTTGCATATGGGATGCCCCGCGTTGCCGCCTGCAGCAGCAGCGCCGTGCGCAGGGGATTGAACACCATGTCCAGCGCGCCGGAGCAGGCGGGAAAGCGCGCAAGGTCGATTGGAGCGGTCCCGGCGTGCGGATACATGCCCACCGGCGTGGCGTTGACGAGGATGTCCGCCCCCGCATGCGCACGGTACGCCGTCTCATAATCGATCGTATCCGGGCCGCTGCCGCCGCGGGAGACGAGAAGCGCCTCGCGCGCGCCCAGGTCGCGCGCGGCAGCCAGCGCCGTGCGCGCGGCGCCGCCGCTGCCGAGGATGAGCACGCTGCGCCCGGCGAACGGAATGCCCGCCGCCTCCGCCATGCGGCAGAAGCCGTAGTGGTCGGTGTTATAACCGACGAGCCGCCCGCCTTCGTTGACGATCGTGTTGACGCTGCCGATGCGCTTCGCCTCATCGGAGAGCGCGTCGCACAGCGGCATCACGGCCCGTTTGTACGGGATGGTCACGTTGACGCCGGCAAACGCCCGCTCGCGCAGGAACGGGGCGACGGCCTCTGGCGGCAGTTCGATCAACCGATAGTCATAGTCCGCAAAGCGGCGATGCACCTCCGGCGAGAAGCTGTGCCCGAGGCGCTCGCCGATGAGCCCGTATGCCAACACGCTTAGCTGACCTCCTGATAGTTGCCGAGGAACACGAACAGTTCCGGCGCCGCCTCCAGCTCCGCCAGCATCTTGCGCACGTCCTGCGAGAGCACCGACGCCTCCATGTCGAAATAGAATACGAACTCAAAATCGCTTCCCGGCAGCGGCCGGCTTTCCAGCTTGGTCAGGTTGATGCCGAGCGCGGCAAACTTGGAGAGCAGCTCGTAGAGCGAGCCGGGCCGGTGGGACGTGGAGAGCATCAGGCTGATGCGGTTTGCGCCGGGGTAGATCTCGAGCTCCTTGCCGATGCAGATGAAGCGCGTGTAGTTGTTCTCGCTGTTCTGCACGCGGTCGCTGAGCACGGACAGGCCGTAGAGCCCGGCGCAGTGCGCGCTGGAGATGGCGGCGATGTCGCGCCGGTCGGACTCGGCGACCATGCGCGCGGCGGCGGCGGTGTTTTCGCACACCGTCACCTTCACGCCGCGCAGGTCCTTCAGATAGGCGCTGCACTGGCCGATGGCCTGTTCGTGCGAGAAGATCTCCTTCACGTCTGCGAGCGCGACGCCCGGCTTGGCCAGCAGGCTGTGCCGCACGCACAGGCGGATGCTGCGCACGATATGGAAGCGGTAGTTGCGCATGAGGTCGTACACGCGGCCGACCGAGCCGTTCGAGCTGTTGTCGATGGGCAGGATGCCGTAGCGGCACATCCCGCTCTGCACGGCCTGGAATACGCCGTCGAACTGCCGGAAGTAGAGGATGCTCGGCAACGAAAACAGCTTGTCGCAGGCCACCTGCGAATAGGCGCCCTCCACCCCCTGACATGCGACGGTCGCCTTGGTCGGGAACAGCGTGGGCGTGTTGGCCACCGCCGTTTCCACGCGGGCGGAAAACGCGCTGTCGTCCACGAGCAGGCGATTCTGGTAGGAGCGACTGACCTCAAATATGGTCTGGTACAGGAGCTTGGCGTAGCTTTCAAACTCCTGGCCGCAGCGGCCGGTGACGCGGGCGAGCACCTCGCGTTCGCGGCTCTGGTTGAGCACGCCGACGCCGCTCTCCCGTTTGCAGGCGGCGATTTGCCCGGCGGTTTCCATGCGCGTCCGGAACAGATCGATGATCCCGTCGTCGATTTCGTCGATTCGCGCGCGAAGCGCTTTCAGGTCGTCCATTTCGTTGTTCCCTCCATTCAGATTTCTGTTGCAGATGATAGTATCAGATCCAGCAGTACGATTGCCGCGACCGCTTCGGCCACGGGCACGGCGCGCACCGCGATGCAGGGGTCGTGCCGCCCGCCGATCGAAAGGGTCGTTTCCTTGCCGGTGGCGAGGTTGAGCGTGCGCTGCCCGGCCGCAATGGAGGGCGTCGGCTTGATCGCAACCTGCGCCACGAGCGGCTCGCCGGTTGTGATGCCGCCGATGATGCCGCCGTGCCGGTTTGTGCGCGTGCGCACGCGCCCCTCCTTCAGACAATAGGCGTCGTTGTGCGCGCTGCCGCGCATGCGCGCCGCCGCGAAGCCCGCGCCGAACGATACGCCCCGCACCGCCGGGACGCCGAACAGCGCGGCGGAAAGGCGGTTCTCCACGCCGCCGAACATCGGGTCGCCAAGCCCGCCCGGCAGGCCGAGCGCATACACCTCGATCACGCCGCCCACCGAATCCCCCTCCGCGCGCGCCGCCTCAATGGCCGCGCGCATCCGTTCGCCCGCTGCGGGGTCGAACACCGGCAGCGATCCCGCGGAGAGGGCGGCCAGCGACTGCGCCGTAAGCGCCTGGTCGTCGACCTCCGCATCCGGAATGCCGGCGACCTCCCGCAGGCGCGCGCCCACGGCCACGCCGCGCCGGGCGAGCATCTGCAGGCACAGGCCGCCGACGGCGCACAGCGGTGCGGTCAAGCGGCCGGAGAAATGGCCGCCGCCCGCCATGTCCGCATGCCCGCCGTAGCGCAATAGCGCCGGATAGTCGGCATGCGAGGGGCGCGGGACGTCGCGCAGCTTCCGATAATCCCCGGAGCGCGCGTCGGTATTTTCGATCAGCGTGCAGAGCGGCGCGCCGGTCGTGATGCCGTCCCGCAGGCCGGAGAGCACGCGCACCGCGTCCGCCTCGCGCCGCGCCGTCGAAAGCGCGCCGCCGGGCGCGCGCCGTGCCATGAAACGCGCAAGCGCGTCAAGGTCGACCGGCTCGCCGGCCGGCAGCCCGTCGGCCACCGCGCCGATGCCCGGCCCGTGCGACTCGCCGAACACGGAGACGCGCAGGCGTTCACCCGTCAGAATTGAGGACATCGCATCGACCTCCCAACCGTGTATAGATTTCGAAGAATTCGGGATAGGATTTGTTTACCGCCTCCGCGCCGCGCACGGTGACCGGTTCGCGCGCGTCGAGCGCCGCGATCGCCCACGACATGACCATGCGATGGTCGCCGTAGCCGTCCACCGTGCCGCCCTGCACGCCGCCGCCGTGGACGGTGAGTCCGTCCGCCCGCTCGGTCACGAACGCTCCAAGCGCCGTCAACCCTTCGGCCAGCGCGCCGAGGCGGTCGCTCTCCTTGAGCCGCAGGCGCGCCGCGCCGTCGATATGCGTTTCCCCGTCGGCTGCCGCAGCGCGTACCGCCAGCACCGGCGCAAGGTCGATGCAGTCCGACACGTCGATGTGCGCGCCGCCGCCCACGCGGGCAAACAGCGATTCGCAGCAGCGGTCGGGCTGGCGGGAAGCGGGGTCCAGCCCCGAAACTTCGACCGCGTGGCCCATCGACCGGGCGGCCAGGAAGAAGGCGGCGTTGGACCAGTCGCCCTCCACATGAAACGAGCCAGGCGAACGATAGCCGTCGCCTGCGGCGCAAAAGCCGTCCGCCATCTCGTACGTGGTTGCGCCGAACGCCGCCATGATTGCGCGCGTAAGCTCGACATATCCAGCCGATTCCAGCCGCCCCTCGATGTGGATCGAGGTCTTTGCGCCGAGCAGCGGCGCGGCGAGCAGCAGGCCGGTGACGAACTGGGAGCTGATCCCACCCGGCAGCGACACTTCCCCCGGCTGTAGCGAACCGGCCACGCCGAGCGGCAGGCGTTCGCCCGCAAACGTGCAGCCGTGCGCTTCGAGCGCGGCGCGCAGCGCGCCGAGCGGGCGTTCCGGCAGCCGTCCCCGCCCGGTTATGGTAAACCGGTCGGTCAGCGCGGCGGCCACCGGCAGCAGGAAGCGCAGCGTGGAGCCGCTTTCCCCGCAGTCGAGCGTCACGCCGCCGAGGGGCCGGCAGGGGCGCACGCGCCAGGCCGCATCGCCCGGCAGCACCGCGCCGCCAAGCGCCTCGATGCAGCCGACGGTGGCGAGGATGTCGGCGCCCACGTGCGAAGCGTCCATGCGCGAAGGCAGGCCGGTCAACTCCGTCGGCCCGTCGCACATGGCCGCGCAGAGCAGCGCGCGATGCGCGGCGGATTTGGAGGGGATCGCAGTCGCCGTACCCGACAGCCGCGCCGGATACAGTCTAACGTCCATGCGAGGCCTCCCCGCCCTGCGGCAGGCCGGAGGCGAAGAACGCTTCCAGCGCGCCCACCGGCGTGGGGCAGAGCGCGCAGCGGCCGATGGCCTCCGGGATCACGAGCGTCACCGTGTCGCCGCGGCGCTTTTTGTCCGACAGCACGGCGCCGGCGAGCGCATGCGCGTCGAACGGGCAGCGCACCGGCAGGCCGTTTCGCGCGAGCGCGGCCTCGATGCGCGCCGGCACGTCCGCGGCGCAACGGCCGGTCGCGTGCGCTGCCCGCGCGACGAGCGCCATGCCGATGGCCACGGCTTCTCCGTGCGGAATGGTCAGGCCGCTGAGCAGCTCCACGGCGTGCCCCGCCGTGTGGCCGAGGTTCAGGCACTGCCGGGCGCCGTTGTCACGCTCGTCGCCCGCAACGATTTGTCCCTTGATTTCCACGCTGCGCGCCACCGCGGCGGCGAGGTCGGCCGGCCGGCCGGCGGCGAGCGAGTCGAACAACGCCTCGTCCGCGATTACGCCGTGTTTGATGAGTTCCGCCATGCCGCAGGCGAGCGCCTCCTCCGGCAGCGTGGCGAACGTGCCCGTGTCGCAGACGACCAGCGCCGGCTGGTGAAACGCGCCGACGAGATTCTTGCCCTCGGGCAGATCGACGGCCGTCTTGCCGCCTACGGAGGCGTCCACGGCGGCCAGAAGCGTTGTGGGCGCCTGCACAAAGTCGATGCCGCGCAGGTATGTGGCGGCGGCAAAGCCCGCCAGATCGCCCGTCACGCCGCCGCCGAGCGCCACGATGCAGTCCGTGCGCGTCAGCCGTTCGCGCGCAAGGAACGAGAGCAGCCGGCCATAGGTTGCGAGGGTCTTGTTTTCCTCCCCGTGTGGGAAGGCGAAGCGGGAGACCGACAACCCGGCGCCGGCGAGCGCGGCGGCGGCCGCCTCCCCATAGAGCATGGCCACCGTATCGTCCGAAACGAGCGCCGCGCGCGTGGCGCGCGGGCACGCCTGCGCCGTCAACTCGCCGAGCCCGGCCAGCAGGCCCCTGCCCACGAGCACCTCGTAGGGCCGGCCGGTCTGTATGGAGATGGTGTGCATCGATTCGACTCCTTTCCCAGTCGATTTGCCGCAAAAGCGGCGGTCAGTTTTGCTGTTCGAGCTCCGTAACCCGTTCCCGGCGGACGCGCCCGGCGTGCAACAGGTCGTACAGCCCGGCGCCGTCGCGCTGCCGGATGGCCGTGGAGAACGCCGCAAGCCGTGCGATCAGGCCGTCCAGCTCCTGAAGCAACGGTTCGGCGTTGTCGAGAAACAACTCGGCCCACATCGGCTCATAGAGGCGCGCCACGCGCGTCATATCCTGAAAGCTGCCGGCCGAAAAGCCGACGTGCGACAGCGACGTGTCGCTCTGCACATAGGCGCTCGAGACCACGTGCGCGAGCTGCGACGTATAGGCGATCATGCGGTCGTGCTCCTCCGGCGTGCAGACGCAAAAACGGGCAAAGCCGAGCGGCGCGAGCAGGGCCTTTGCGCGCGCAAGCGCATCCGGCGCGGTCGCGGCCGTGGGGGTCAGGATCATCGAAGCGCCGTCGAACAGCGTTTCGAGCGAATGATCGTAGCCGAAGCGTTCCCGCCCGGCCATCGGATGCCCGCCCAGAAAGGAAAACCCATGGCGCGCGGCCAGCGGTTCGAGCGCGGCGCACACCGGGCGCTTGACGCCGCAGCAATCGACCACGAGCGTCCCCGGCGCGAGCGCGGTCGCAAGGCGTTCCACCGCCTCCACCGCCGCGCCGGGATACAGCGCGACGAGCAGCGCGTCGCAATCGGCCAGAAGCGCGGCCATATCCGCTTCGCTCTGCGCGCCGGCCGCGATGACCCCGTCGGCAAGCGCGCGCTGGAGCACGGCGCCGTCCGTATCGAGGCCCACGACCCGGTGCGGCGTGCGCGCGTGCAGCGCGCGTGCGAGCGAACCGCCGATGAGCCCGAGCCCCAGAATGGCGATTTTCATGCGCCGGCCCCCATGCCCAGCGCCGCGCGCACCGCGCGCACCTGCGCCGCAAGGCGGTCGAAGCCCTCGGGGGTGATGGACTGCGGCCCGTCGCACAGCGCGTGCGGCGGATCGTTGTGTACCTCGACCATGATGCCGTCCGCTCCGGCGGCGGCGGCGGCGAGCGCCATCGGCTGCACCATGCGCCACATGCCGGTGGCGTGGCTCGGGTCGACGACGACCGGCAGATGCGACAGCTCCTTGAGGACCGGTACCGCCGAAAGATCGAGCGTGTTGCGCGTATACGTTTCAAACGTGCGGATGCCGCGTTCGCACAGAATCACCCGCTCGTTGCCGCCGGCCATGATGTACTCGGCGCTCATGAGCAGTTCCTGCAGCGTGCTGGAAAGGCCGCGCTTGAGCAGGATGGGCTTGTCGCAATGGCCGAGCTCCTTGAGCATCTCAAAGTTCTGCATGCTGCGCGCGCCCACCTGGATCACGTCCACGTCCGCAAACAGCGGCAGTTGGGCGATGTCCATGAGCTCCGTCACGATCGGCAGGCCGGTCATGCGCTTTGCCTCAAGCAGCAGCTCGATGCCCTTTTCCCGAAGGCCCTGGAACGCATAGGGCGAGGTGCGCGGCTTGAACGCGCCGCCGCGCAGCATGGTTGCGCCGCTCTGCTTGACGGCTGCGGCGATGCTGCAGATCTGCTCCTCCGTTTCCACCGAACACGGCCCGGCGATGAGCTGGAAGCAGCCGCCGCCGATGCGCTGCCCGCCGCCCACGTCGAACACGCTGTCCTCCGGATGGAACTTGCGGTTGGCGTTCTTGTACGGCTCCTGGATGCGCGTGACGCTCTCCACCAGCTCAAGCGCCTGGATGAGGTCGATGTCGATGCGCGACGTGTCGCCGATGAGGCCGAGCAGCGTATGGTCGCTGCCGTGGCTGACGTGTACGTCGAGCCCCATGCCGCGAAACCAGCTGATGAGGTTTTGCAGTTCGTCCTCGCGAGGTTCCTTTTTGAGCAATACGATCATGTGAGGTTCATCCTTTCTCTGCCTTTAGCGGTCAAAAAAGACCTCGCGGTGGTGTTCCGCGAGGTCGCCTGTTTCGGGGAAGATGCGCGCTTGCGCTCGTTCAGGCTTTGCCGCGAAAACCACCAGTGCCCTTGCCGTAAAAATAGCCGGCAAAGGTAAAGTAGCGATACGCGACAAAAAACTGGTTCCGCATATGGCCATGGGCCCTTTCTTTTGCACCGGACAAGCCGGTGTTGCTGCGCATAGTATACCACCATCGCCGCGGCAGTGTAAAGGGGGTTTCTCTATTTTTTTCGGCGACGGGAGAAGGAGAGGCGGCGGTCCCGCCTTCGGCACGGCGGGGGGCCGCGGCCTGCGTTCCGGTGCGCAGGCAACCGGGCGGCGAACCGAAAAACGCCCCCGAAATCGGGGGCGTTGCCAACGTCGTGCGGGATGCCTGTCCTGCTCAGTCTGCGACGTAGGGCAGCAGGGCAACGATGCGGGCGCGCTTGATGGCGATGGCCAGGTCGCGCTGGTGCTTGGCGCACACGCCGCTCATGCGGCGCGGCATGATCTTGCCGCGCTCGGTCACGAATTTTTCGAGCGTGCGCACGTCCTTGTAATCGATGCTCGTAGCCTTATCCACGCAGAACTTGCAGACCTTGCGGCGGCTCCGTCTCGGACGGGGACGCATTTTTCTCTCTTCCATGGTGCAAGCCTCCTATCGGTTAATCGTTAAAAGGGGATGTCGTCGGACTGGATGTCCGTGAAACCGGCGAGGTCCGGGGGCGCCGCGTTCTGCCGCTGCGCGGGCGCGCCGCCCTCTTCCTGCTGGCGCGGCGAGAGGAATTCGACCTCGTCTGCCGACACGTCGAGCGACATGCGCGTCGCACCGTCGTTGCCCTGGTAGGTGCGCGCCTGCAATTCGCCGATGACGGCGACCTTGCGCCCCTTGGCGAGGTAGCGCGCGCACGTTTCGCCCAGTTGGCGCCACGCGTTGATGCGGAAAAAGTCGGTCTGGCGCTCGCCGCCCTGCTGTGCAAACCGGCGGTTCACGGCGATGGTAAAGGAGCAGACCGTTACGCCGCTCGACGTGGAGCGCAGCTCCGGGTCGCGCGTCAGGTTTCCGATGAGCATAATCTTATTCATGCTGGCTTACCATCCTTTCCGTTTGTCCGGCTCAGGCGACCCGACGGGTCACCATATACCGCATGATCCGTTCGTCGTTCTTGAAGTTGCGCTCCAGCTCCGCGGGGAGTTCGGGCGCGCTGTCGAACGACATCAGGACGTAGTAACCCTCCGTCTTGTAGTCGATGGGATACGCCAGACGGCGCTTGCCCCATTCGTCCACGCCGACGATCTGGCCGGCGTTGGCCTCGACGATACCCTTGAACTTTTCGATGGCGGATTTGGTGGTCTCCTCATCCAGCTCGGGAACGAGGATGTACAGTGCTTCGTACGGATGCATTCTTTTCACCTCCTTGTGGTCTTTTGGCCCCGCCCTGCGGCGGAGCAAGAAGGACGTTAGCTTTCAGAGTATAGCACAAGCTTCCGGCCGGTGCAAGCGATTTTTCCGTGCTTTTGCGGATATTTTTCCGGCGCGGCTGCGGTTACGGCTCGCCGGCTTTCCCCGCCAGCAGCAGGATCGCCTCCGCCATGACCGCCGTGTTAAAGCGTAGTTGTGCAAGCGGCACGGATTCGTTCGGCATATGGCAGCAACCGGGATCGCCCTCCGGGATGACGCCGAACGCCACGGCGTTTTGAAATGCGCGCGCATAGGTGCCGCCGCCGATGGACAGCGGCGCTGCGCGGTGGCCGATGTGGCGCTCGTAGACGGACAGGAGCGTTCCGACCAGCTCGCTGTCCGGGTCGATGAAGTGCCCCGGCTTTATCTGCGCATCGGTGCGGGCAAAGCCGAGCGCGGCGAACGCGGCGTCCAGCGCGCCGAGCAGGCGCTCCTGCGATACGGAGAACGGGAAGCGGCAGTCGAGCGTGAGGCGAGCGCCGTCTCCGTCCACGTGCAACATCGTGGGTGCGAGCGTGAGCCTGCCGGATGCGTCCGTTACGTCGAGGCCGAACCCCTCGCCGTGCAGGTCGAAGCCGAGCAGCGCATGCAGCCCGGTCACGAGCGGGAGCGCCTCCGCGTCCAGCGGCTGCTGCGCGAGCACGGCAAGCAATCCCTGCAGCGCGTTTTTTGCCAGTTGCGGGCTGGCTGCATGGCCGCCAAAGCCCCTGATCCGGATGGAGGGCCCGTCGAACGAGGCTTCCATGCCCTCCGGCGCGGCGCACGGCACGGCGGCGCAGGGCAGCGTTGCCGCCGCCTCGCCCGGCACGACGTTCGACGCGCTGCCACAGTCAAGCGACAGGCCGCAGCCGGCGAGCGGCTTGGAATAGACCGCGTGGCAAATGCCCATCTCCGAGTTGACGAGCGGATAGTCGGCGTCCGGCGTGAACGCCAGATCCGGCTCCCGTTCCGTCTGCTGATACCGGTCGATACAGCGCCAGCCGGCCTCCTCGTCGCAGCCGAGCAGCACGCGCACGCGGCGGCGCATCGGCACGCCCGCCGCCTTGACGGCGGCCAGCGCGTACAGCGCCGAAACGGCGGCGCCCTTGTCATCCTGCGTGCCGCGGCCCCAGATGCGCCCGTCGCGCACCTCGCCGGAGAAGGGGTCTCCCTCCCAGCCGGCGCCGGCCGGCACGACGTCCAGATGCGCCATGATGCAGAGCAGCTCGTCGCCCGTGCCGTAATCGACCGTGCCGCACAGCCCGTCAAGCGAGCGCGTGTCCGGGAATCCCAGCCGGTTCGCCAGCGCCAGCGTTGCGGTCAGCGCGTCATGCACGTCGCGTCCGAGCGGCATGCCCGGCTCCGGCGTGCCGCGGCTCACGCTCGGAATGCGCACCAGCGCCTGCAGGTCGCCCACCTGCCGGTCGAACGTTTCGTCAATCCAGGCGTCGATGCGTTGCAAATATTCCCGGTTGTCCTGCATAATCTGCCTCCTGTCAAACCCGGTGAGGGAGTATTACATATATACTATTTATACGATTCACAATTCGTCTTGCGTCGGGGGCAAGCCCGGCGCGTCAGTTGTTCGGCGTAAACCCGCGGCCGACGACCTCGCGCGTGTCGATGATGGAGAGCATCGCGCCCGGATCGACGTCGAGCGCGATGCGGCGGATGGCCGCAAGCTCCGTCGTGCGGGCGATGACGTAAACCACCGTGCGGTCATGGCCGGTGTAGGCGCCCTTGGCCGGGATGAGCGTGACGCCGCGGTGTACCTCCTTGAGTACGTGCGGGGCGATTTCCTCCCAGCGGTCGGAGATGATGAACAGCGTTTTGGTGCGGTTGAGCCCCTGCAATACGCTGTTGAACACCGCGCTGGAGATGAACAGCACGAGCATGGCGAGCGCGGCGATATCCAACCCGTTGACGAACGCCAGCGCGCCTGTGATGAGCACGTTAAAAAGGTAGCTGATCGTCCCCATGGAGAACGAGAACCGCTTGGCCAGCAGGATGGCCACGATATCAAGCCCGCCCGTGGAGGCGCCGCGCCGCACGATAGGCGCGCCGGCCGCGCCGCAGATCACGGCGCCCAGCAGCGCGCCGGTGAGCTGGGAGAGCGGGTTGGTAAAGTCAAACGGGATGCGAATGTTCGCCGTAAACGCCATCGCCACGGAAAAATACAGCGACGCGATGATCGTATACAGCGTGAAGCGGAAGTGCAGCTTCCATACCGCGAGCGCCAGCAGCGGAATGTTCAGCAGCAGGATCGACAGCCACGACGGAAATCCCGTCAGATATTCGAGCAACATGCCGATGCCGGTAAGGCCGCCGCTGATCAGGCCGTTCGGCTTGTACAACCCGTTGATGGCCACGCACTGGATCGTGACCATGGCGAGAATCGTGAGGAGCGTGCTCAGCTCGGTTTTCCAGTTCCGTTTCCACGCGGCCTTCCATGCCGCGCGTTCCTCCGGCTTTTGTCCCGGCCGCACCGCTGCGCCGTCCTGCGGGGCCGGAGCTCCCGCGGTTTCCATACATACCTTCTTCATGCTTTGGAGTATAGCAGAACCGCGCAAAAATGCAACCGTCGGAATGAGCGGACGACCGGAATTCACCAGATTTTCACCGGATTCGGAGGAAAAGGGCGCCCTGCGGCGGCCCGCAGGGCGTTTTGTCGTTTCCACATTTTCATTTGGAGAGAGCGGGTTTATTCCGCCAGCAGTTGCTGGCAGGGGCGCAGGCTTGCTTCGAGCGCGTGCAGATAGTCCGTCAGATCGTTTGTGCGGACAACCGCCGCCTGCCGCAGGAAGTCCGCATTGACGCGCACCAGGGCGCGGAAAGCGGCGCAAAGCGCATCGTAGCGTTGCTGCTGCTGTGCGAGCTGCCGGTACAGCGCCTTCGCCTCCGTCGGCTCTGGCGCTGCCGTACCGCGCACGGCCTGTAGCGCCAGCGTGCCGAGCGCGTTGAGCAGCGCCTGCACGTCGAGGCCGTCCACCTGCTCGAGCCGGGCGACCACGTCGGCCGCCGTGCGGGCAAGCGGCCGTGCGTGTTTGCGCGGGCGGCCCGTGCGCCGCGCCGGCGCGGCGGCGTAGGGGTCGAATGCGGGAACGCCGCGTCCCGCCATGTCCGCCAGCACGCTCTGCACGAGCGCGGGCTTGCTGCGGATGAGCGAGCGATACTTGTTCTGATAGCGCAGCATGGCGCTCTGATCGCCGCTGCCGAGGCGCAGCGTGCAGGCTCGCACCGATTCGCCGGCTGCCTGGGCCGCGAGCACCGCCTCGAGCAGCGCGCGCGTCTCCGGCTCGGTGAACGGGACAAACGCCGGCGCGTGCCGGTAGCCGGCTTCTCCGCCCTGTTTGACGCGGGCATAGTAGTAATTGCGCACGCTGTTTGGACGCCGGCCGGTTTCCCGCGCGACGTCGTCGAACACGGCCTTGAGCGGCCTGCCCTCCGCCTGCGCTGCGGTGGCGCGCTCGAACAGGAGCGCGTCTTCGCCGCTGCTCCAGCCAGCGTGCGGGGCGCGCTTTGTTTGCTGTGGGGACATGGTTTCCATCAAAAGTTCACCTCGCTGATGTTGTTGCATCGAGTATGGACGGGATCGTGTGTGTTTATACCTTATGCCCCGCACGGCTTGTCTGATACCGGCGGCGGCAGTTTTTTTTGCCGCCGTTGCGCCGCAGCGGCGCCGGTGGGGGAGGAGCGGGCGCACGATCCGTCGCTGCGAGGCGGCGCGGCGCAAAAAAAGACCGGATCGCCATGCGATCCGGCCGTATAGTCCTTCCGCGGCGTGCGGGACCGTTGCATCAGAGTCCCAGCGCCTCATGCACGTCGCGCATCCCCTCGATGCTCTCGGCGATCACCTCGTCGAGCGGGAGGCCGAGCATTTCGCACCCGGCAAGGATGACATCGCGGTTTACGCCTGCGGCGAAGTGCTTGTCCTTGAATTTTTTCTTGACGCTCTTGACCTCGATGTCCGTTACGCTGCGCGAGGGACGCATGAGCGCGGCGGCGGTGATGAGGCCGGTCAGCTCGTCGATGGTATAGATCGTCTTTTCCACTGGCAGCTCTGGCTTGACGTCCGAGCAGAGGCCATAGCCGTGCGCGCAGACGGCGCGGACAAACGCCTCGTCAAAGCCGGCGTCGCGCAGCAGGCGCGGCGCGACCTGCAGATGCTCCTCCGGCCATTTCTGATAGTCGATGTCGTGCAGCAGCCCGACCAGTCCCCAGTATTCCACGTCCTCGCCGAAGCGGGCGGCAAAGCGCCGCATGACGGCCTCCACGGCGTATGCATGCTTGAGCAGGGCGTCGTTGTCGTTGTATTGCCGGAGCAGGGCGAGCGCCTCATCGCGCGTTTTCATGCGGTTGACCTCCTGTGCATTGGAATAACCAAAACATTTTACAACGTTGCCGCAAAAATAGCAATCGTATGCCGCAATTTTTTCTTGACAACTTGATTTTCTACTGATATCATACAAAATTGACTTATGATGGATATACTGTGGTAGTATGCCCAAAATGGTCTTTTATTCGGGAACTTTCCGAATGGAAAAGACAGGAAACGGGCATCCTCAACGGTGGGTCCTGCGGACAAAAATACAGCAAAATGATGCGCTTCGCCGCATCGGCAAGGGGTGAACGCGATGATGCATGACGTGCAAATGGGGCAGAGGACGCGCAAAAGCTTCTCGAGGATTCAGGAAGTCCTCGACATGCCTGACCTGATCGAAGTGCAGAAGAATTCCTACTACCGGTTCTTAAAGGAGGATCTCAGGGAAGTACTCGATGACATCTCCCCCATTACGGATTATTCCGGCAAGCTCGTGCTGGAGTTCGTCGATTACAAGGTGGATCTGGACCATCCGAAGTATTCGATGGAGGAGAGCAAGGAACGCGACGTCAATTATTCCGCCCCGCTGCGCGTGAGCGTCCGCCTGATCAACAAGGAGACGGGCGAGGTCAAACAGCAGGAGGTGTTCATGGGCGACTTTCCGCTCATGACCCCGCAGGGTACGTTCATCATCAACGGCGCAGAGCGCGTCATCGTGTCGCAGCTCGTGCGCTCCCCCGGCGTGTATTTTTCCGAGAGTTTCGACAAGGTCGGCAAGCAGCTCTTTGCCGCGCAGGTCATCCCCAACCGCGGCGCCTGGCTGGAATACGAGACGGATTCCAACGGCGTGCTTTACGTCAAGATCGACCGCCAGCGCAAGGTGCACATCACGGCGCTGCTGCGCGCCCTCGGCTACGGCACCAATGCGGAGATTCTCGACCTGCTCGGCGATGACGAGCGGCTCTCCGCCACGCTTTCCAAGGACCCGACGCGCTCGGTGGCCGACGGCCTGATCGAGATTTACAAGCGCCAGCGCCCCGGCGAGCCGCCGACGGAGGAGAGCGCCCGGTCGCTGCTCAACGGCCTGTTTTTCGACAAGCGGTATGACCTTGCGCGCGTGGGCCGCTATAAGTTCAACAAGAAGTTGGCGCTCAAGGCGCGCCTTGCCGGCCGCGTGGCGGATGAGAACGTGATCTCGCCCGTCACGGGCGAGCTGCTCTGCGAAGCGGGGCAAAAGATTGACGCGGAGATGGCCGCCGCCATCCAGAACGCGGGCGTGAACGCCGTGTGGGTGCGCGCGGGCGAGACGCGCGTGAAGCTGGTGGGCAACAACTTTGCCAGCGCGGCGGGCTTCCTGCCGTTTGCGCCCATCGAGGCCGGCCTCAACGAGGACGTACACATCCCGACGCTGCTTGCGCTGCTGCCGGAGATGGAGAGCATGGACGAGGCGGAGAAGAAGGCGTTTCTGCACGCGCATTATTACGATCTGATCCCACGGCACATCGTGCCGGACGATATGGTCGCCTCCATCTCGTACCTGATCGGCATGCCGTACGGCATCGGCCACACGGACGACATCGACCACCTTGGCAACCGCCGCATCCGCAGCGTGGGCGAGCTGCTGCAAAACCAGATCCGCGTGGGCCTCACGCGGCTCGAGCGCGTGGTACGCGAGCGCATGGGCCTGCAGGATATGGATGTGGCCATGCCCTCCAACCTCATCAACATCCGCCCCGTGACCGCGGCGATCAAGGAGTTTTTCGGCTCGTCGCAGCTTTCACAGTTCATGGACCAGACCAACCCGCTTGCGGAGCTGACGCATAAGCGCCGCCTCTCCGCGCTCGGGCCGGGCGGTCTGAACCGCGAGCGCGCCACGTTCGACGTGCGCGACGTGCACTATTCGCATTACGGCCGGATGTGCCCCATCGAGACGCCGGAAGGTCCGAACATCGGCCTCATCAACTCGCTGTCCACCTATGCGCGGATCAACGAGTACGGCTTCATCGAGGCGCCCTACCGCAAGGTGGACGCGAAAAACCGCTTCATCACGGACGAGATCGTGTATCTGACAGCCGACGAGGAGGACAACTACATCGTCGCGCAGGCAAACGAGCCGATCGACGAGAACACCCACTGGTTCAAGCGCGACCGCGTGACGGCGCGCCTGCTCGACCAGATCATCGAGACGAAGAATACCGACGTGGACTATATGGACGTTTCGCCCAAGCAGCTCGTTTCGGTGGCGACGGCGATGATCCCGTTCCTTGAGAACGACGACGCGAACCGCGCGCTCATGGGTTCCAACATGCAGCGCCAGGCCGTGCCGCTGCTCAAGCCGGAGGCGCCGATCGTGGGCACCGGCATGGAGTATAAGGCCGCGGCCGACTCCGGCATCGTGGTTCTTGCGGCGGAGGACGGCACGGTCAGCCACGTGAACGCGCGCAGCATCAGCATCGTGGACCGCAACGGCGTGGAGCACGTCTATCATCTGACGAAGTTCCAGCGCAGCAACCAGGGCACCTGCTTGAATCAGCGCCCGATCGTGAGGAAGGGCATGAAAGTCAGGAAGGGCGACGTCATCGCCGACGGCGCTTCGACCGACGGCGGCGAGATTGCGCTCGGCCGCAACATCCTCATCGGCTTCATGACCTGGGAGGGCTACAACTACGAGGACGCCGTGCTCATCAGCGAGAAGCTGGTCAAGGACGACGTGTTCACCTCCATCCATATCGAGGAGCACGAGGTCGAAGCGCGCGACACCAAGCTTGGGCCGGAGGAGATCACGCGCGACATCCCGAACATCGGCGAGGACGCGCTGGCCCAGCTCGACGAATTCGGCGTCATCCGCCCCGGCGCGGAGGTGCGCGCCGGCGACATCCTCGTGGGCAAGGTTACGCCAAAGGGCGAAACGGAGCTGACGGCCGAGGAGCGCCTGCTGCGCGCCATCTTCGGCGAGAAGGCGCGCGACGTGCGCGACACGTCGCTGCGCGTGCCGCACGGCGAGGGCGGCGTGGTCGTGGACGTGAAGGTGTTCACGCGCGAGAACAAGGACGAGCTGAGCCCGGGCGTCAACCAGATGGTGCGCGTCTACATCGCCCAGAAGCGCAAGATCAGCGTGGGCGACAAGATGGCCGGCCGCCACGGCAACAAGGGCGTCGTGTCCCGCATCCTGCCGGAGGAGGACATGCCGTTCCTGCCGGACGGCACGCCGCTGCAGATCGTGCTCAACCCGCTCGGCGTCCCGTCGCGCATGAACATCGGCCAGGTGCTGGAGCTGCACCTGGGCATGGCGTGCAAGTCGCTGGGCATCCGCATCGCTACGCCGGTGTTCGACGGCGCGACCGAGCAGGACATCAAGAGCCTGCTCAAGCAGGCCGGCTGCGACGAGGACGGCAAGACCGTGCTCTACGACGGCCGCACGGGCGAGCCGTTTGAAAACCGCATCTCGGTGGGCTACATGTACTATCTCAAGCTCCACCATCTGGTGGACGACAAGATCCACGCCCGTTCCACCGGGCCGTACTCGCTTGTGACGCAGCAGCCGCTCGGCGGCAAGGCGCAGTTCGGCGGGCAGCGGTTCGGCGAGATGGAGGTGTGGGCGCTCGAGGCGTACGGCGCAGCGAACACGCTGCAGGAGATCCTCACCGTCAAGTCGGACGACGTGGTGGGCCGTGTCAAGACATACGAGTCTATCGTCAAGGGCGAAAACGTACCGCCCGCCGGCGTGCCGGAGTCGTTCAAGGTGCTCATCAAGGAGCTGCAGTCGCTGGCGCTGGACATCAAGGTGCTGTCCGACACGCGCGAGGAGATCATCATCGGCGAGGATGACGACGATATCGTGCCGCTTGATATCAACATCTCCGGCATCGAGGACGCGCCGCCGATTGAGCCCGTCATGGAGGTGTCCGGCGATGAGTTCGAGGACGAGTTCGACGAATTCGACGACTTTGCCGACGACTTTGCCGAGGGGCAGGCGCCGGCGTCGGACGAGGCGCTCGACGAGTTTGACGACGACTTCGACATCGACGTGGCGCTGGACGACGACCTGAAGGACGAGGACTGACACCTGCGACGGGGCGACATGCCCGAAGGGAGATAGAATCGTGTTTGAACTGACGAATTTTGACGCGCTGCAAATCGGCCTGGCATCGCCGGAAAAGATCCTGGAGTGGTCGCACGGCGAGGTGAAGAAGCCCGAAACGATCAACTACCGCACGCTCAAGCCCGAGCGCGACGGCCTGTTCTGCGAGCGGATCTTCGGACCCACGAAGGACTGGGAGTGCCACTGCGGGCGGTATAAGCGCGGCCGCTATAAGGGCATCGTGTGCGACAAGTGCGGCGTGGAGGTCACGCGCGCCAAGGTGCGCCGTGAGCGCATGGGACATATCGAGCTGGCCGTGCCGGTCAGCCACATCTGGTATTTCAAGGGCATTCCCTGCCGCATGAAAATGCTGCTGGACATGAGCCCCCGGGCGCTTGAACAGGTGCTCTATTTTGCCGCCTACGTCGTCACCGACCCGGGCGATACCGCGCTGCAGTATAAGCAGGTGCTCACCGACAAGGAATACCGCGAGGCGCAGGAGATCTACGGGCCCAAGGCTTTTAAGGCCGGCATGGGCGCGGAGGCGATCCGCGAGCTGCTGTGCGCGCTGGATCTGAACGCGCTCGAAAAGGAGCTGCGCGAGGAGATCGCGTCTTCCTCCGGCCAGAAGCGCGCCAACGCCATCAAGCGGCTGGAGGTTGTGGAGGCGTTCATCAAGAGCGGCAACCGGCCGGAGTGGATCATCCTCACGGTGATCCCCGTCATCCCGCCGGAGCTTCGCCCGATGGTGCAGCTCGACGGCGGCCGCTTCGCCACGAGCGACCTCAACGACCTGTACCGCCGCGTCATCAACCGCAACAACCGCCTCAAGCGGCTGCTGGAGCTGCGCGCGCCGGACATCATCGTGCGCAACGAGAAGCGCATGCTGCAGGAGGCGGTGGACTCCCTCATCGATAACGGCCGGCGCAGCCGTCCGGTCACGGGTCCGGGCAACCGCCCACTCAAGTCCCTGTCCGACATGCTGCGCGGCAAGCAGGGGCGTTTCCGCCAGAACCTGCTCGGCAAGCGCGTGGATTATTCCGGCCGCAGCGTCATCGTCGTCGGACCGGAGCTGAAGATGTACCAGTGCGGCCTGCCCAAGGAGATGGCGCTCGAGCTGTTCAAGCCGTTCGTCATGAAAAAGCTGGTCAAGGGCGGCATGGCGCAGAACGTCAAGGGCGCCAAGCGCATGGTCGAGCGCGTATCCCAGGAGGTCTGGGATGTGCTCGAAGACGTGATCCGGGATCATCCGGTGCTCCTCAACCGCGCGCCCACGCTGCACCGGCTGGGCATCCAGGCGTTTGAACCGGTGCTGGTCGAGGGCCGCGCGATCAAGCTGCATCCGCTCGTATGCACCGCGTTTAACGCGGACTTCGACGGCGACCAGATGGCCGTGCACGTGCCGCTGTCCGTTGAGGCGCAGTCGGAAGCGCGCTTCCTCATGCTGGCGAGCAACAACATTCTCAAGCCGCAGGACGGCCGTCCCGTCGTTTCCCCGACGCAGGATATGGTCATCGGCTGCTATTACCTGACCATGGAACGTCCGGGCGCCAAGGGCGAGGGCAAGGTGTTTTCGTCCGAGGATGAGGCGATCATGGCCTATCAGACAGGGGATCTGGCGCTGCAGGCCAAGGTGCGCGTGCGCATCGAGCGGCAGTGGCAGGGCGGGACGTACCGCCGCGTGATCGACACGACTGTCGGCCGCCTGATCTTCAACAACGCCATTCCGCAGGACCTCGGCTTTGTGGAGCGCAACACGCTGGACGACATGTTCCGGCTGGAGATCGATCATCTGGTCGTCAAAAAGGATCTCGGCAACATCGTGGACCGCTGCTACCGCAAGTACGGCCCGACGAAGACCTCCGAGACGCTCGACCGGATCAAGAAGCTCGGCTTTACGTACTCCACGCGCGGCGGCGTCACCGTTGGCTTCCAGGATATCCAGGTGCCTGAGGAGAAGAAGGTCTATATCGCCGAGGCGGAGAAGCAGGTGGAGCAGATCGACAACCTGTTCCGCATGGGCCTGCTCTCCAACGCGGAGCGCCGCGACCGCGTGATCAAGGTCTGGGAGGAGACAACCGAGCGCGTGTCCAAGGCGCTCATGGACTCGCTCGACGCATTCAACCCGATCTACATGATGGCCAATTCCGGCGCCCGTGGTTCCACGGCACAGATCCGTCAGCTGGCCGGCATGCGCGGCCTGATGGCCGATCCATCGGGCCAGATCATCGAGGTGCCGATCCGCGCGAACTTCCGCGAGGGGCTTTCGGTGCTCGAATTCTTCATCTCTTCGCACGGCGCGCGCAAGGGCCTTGCCGATACGGCGCTGCGCACCGCGGACTCCGGGTATCTGACGCGGCGTCTGGTGGACGTGGCGCAGGAGGTCATCGTGCGCGAGGAGGATTGTTATGCCGAGCGCGGCGAAGCGCCCAAGGGCATGGTCATCACCGAGATCCGCGAGGGCAACAAGCTCATTGAGCCGCTCAAATCGCGCATTCTCGGCCGTTACACGGTCGATCCGGTCGTGGACCCGGCCACCGGCGAGCAGATCGTCGGCGCGGATGAGATGATCTCGTTCGAGCAGGCGGAGCGCATAGAGAAGGCGGGGATCACGAGCGTGGTGTGCCGCAGCGTGTTCACCTGCCGCTCCGACCACGGCGTGTGCGCGCACTGCTACGGCGCAAACCTGGCCACCGGCGGGCACGTGGATATCGGCGAGGCGGTGGGCATCATCGCCGCGCAGGCCATCGGCGAGCCGGGCACGCAGCTCACCATGCGCACGTTCCACACCGGCGGCGTCGCCTCCACGGAGGATATCACGCAGGGTCTGCCGCGCGTGGAGGAGCTGTTTGAGGCGCGCAAGCCCAAGGGCCTTGCCGTCATCACGGAGATCAACGGCGTCGTGCATATCGACGACTCCAAGAAGCGCCGCGAGGCGGTGGTCACCGGCGAGGACGGCGAGAGCGAGAGCTACCTCATCCCGTTCGGTTCCAAGCTCAAGGTCAGGGACGGCGACACGGTCGAGGCCGGCGACGAGCTGACCGAAGGCTCCGTCAACCCGCACGACATCCTGAAGATCAAGGGGATCAAGGGCGTGCAGGCGTATCTGCTCAAAGAGGTGCAGAGCGTGTATCGGTTGCAGGGCGTCGAGATCTCCGATAAGCACATCGAGGTCATCATCCGCCAGATGCTGCGCAAGGTGCAGATCGAGGACGCCGGCGATACGACCATGCTGCCGGGCGAGCTCATCGATATCTTCCGCTTCGAGGAGGAGAACGAGCGCATCGTCGCAAACGACGGGCAGCCCGCCATCGCCAAGCGCAAACTGCTGGGCATCACCAAGGCGGCGCTGGCGACGGATTCGTTCCTCTCGGCGGCTTCGTTCCAGGAGACGACGCGCGTGCTGACCGAGGCGGCCATCAAGGGCAAGGTCGATCCGCTCATGGGTCTGAAGGAGAACGTTATCCTCGGCAAGCTGATCCCGGCCGGCATCGGCCTCAAGCGGTATCGCAACGTGGCGGTGCACGAAAAGTCCGCCATGATCGAATAGGCGCGGTCGCCTGCATTCGACCGGACGGCGGGAAGGAGGGCCACGCATGGACAGAACGATCAACAACCGGCGCTGCCCGCTGTATGGTACGCATACGTGCGAGCTGCTGCACATGCGCGATTGCGGGCAGTGCCCGCTGACGAGGCCGGGTACCGAGATCACGCCGGAGATGCTGCGCAAGGATCTCGACCTGTACGAAACGCTGTTGCCGGAAGGCGGCATCGCGCCGCTGTTCGAGGCCAAAACCTGCCGGTTCTGCCGGGAGGAGACGCACGCCGGGAAACGGCAGGGGTACGCCATCTTCAACATGGCGCATCCGAAGCCGGCGCGCATGGAGCGCGGGCTGCTCTTTGGCAAGCGCCGCTCGGCGGCCGGGACGATGGTGCCGGTGCAGTTGGCCGTATGCAAGCATTGCCGCCGGCGGTTGCTGTTGCTCGACTACCTACCGCTGCTGGTGCCGACGGTCGCGGGCGCCATCCTGCTGGTGCTGCTGGCCGACGGTGCGGTGAGCGACGCGGTAGCCTCCGTTGCGGCATACCTGCCGTTCCTGCTCTGGGCGGGCGGCGTGGCGCTTGCATGGGGGGCGGCGCGGCTTGTCTGCGCCAGGCTCAAAAAGCGGTTTGCGGCGGATATGTACGTGGATGTTCTCGAGCACCCGACGCTGGCGGAGATGCGCGAGAAGGGCTGGTTTCCGGTGCCGGCGCGCGACGGCGTGAGGCTCGTGTTCAGCAAGAGCCGCCTGTGCAGCGGGCTTGGCACGGCGCCGAGCGGCGGGGAGGGCGCGCCGGACGATGGAGACCGTTGACAAGCGCCCAGGATGCTGATACAATAATCATTTGCCGGCCTTGCCCGGCACGGGAGGACGCGATGAACGTCGACAGAAAGCGCATCCGTGTCGTGGGAACAAAGCAGGTATTGCGCGCCCTGGAGGCGGGGACGCTTGGCGTGGTCTATGTGGCTGCCGATGCGGAACGCTCCATCCGGGAGCGCATAGAAGCGGCGTGCGCGCTGCACGGGGTCAAGGTGCGGCCGGCGGAGAGCATGCGCGCGCTGGGCGCGGCGTGCGGCCTCGTTGTGGGCGCGGCGTGCGCCGGCGCGGCCGATCCGACGGATCGGCGCTGACGAAGGACAATCATCCCTACAGATGGGTTGCAGGGAGTTGTACCATATAGATATTGAATTTGAACGATACAGGAGGAACATCCATGCCGACCATCAACCAACTGGTTCGCAAGGGAAGGGAGCAGGTGGAGTATAAGTCCACCGCCCCGATTTTGAAGCAGTGCCCGCAGCGCCGCGGCGTTTGCACGGCGGTGCGTACCATGACCCCCAAAAAGCCGAACTCCGCGCTGCGCAAGATCGCCCGTATCCGTCTGAGCGACGGCCTTGAGGGCACCGCGTACATCCCGGGCATCGGCCACAACCTGCAGGAGCACTCCGTGGTGCTCATCCGCGGCGGCCGCGTCAAGGACCTGCCCGGCGTGCGCTACCACATCATCCGCGGCGCGCTCGATACGGCGGGCGTCGCCAACCGCAAGCAGAGCCGTTCGCTCTACGGCGCGAAGCGCCCGAAGAAGTAAGGGGAGGGAAAACATATGCCGAGAAGAGGATTTATTCCCAAGCGTGAAGTGCTTGCGGACCCGATTTACAACAGCGTCGTCGTGACCAAGCTCATCAATCAGGTCATGCTCGACGGCAAGCGCGGCGTCGCCCAGAAGGCGGTGTACGAAGCGTTTGATATCATCAAGGAAAAGACCGGGGTAGAACCGCTCGACGCGTTCGAGCAGGCGCTCGGCAACATCATGCCCGTGCTGGAGGTCAAGGCCCGCCGCGTCGGCGGCTCGACCTATCAGGTGCCGATCGAGATCCGCCCGGAACGCCGCCAGACCCTTGGCCTGCGCTGGCTCGTCTCCTATGCGCGCGCCCGCGGCGAGCGGACGATGCGCGAACGCCTTGCGGGCGAGATCATGGACGCCATGAATTCGCAGGGCAACGCGTTCAAGAAGAAAGAGGACACGCACAAGATGGCCGAGGCAAACAAGGCGTTTGCACATTACAGATGGTAAGGTAAAGCGCTTTGCCCAGAGATACTGCACTCCAGAACACTCGAAATATCGGCATCATGGCGCACATCGATGCGGGCAAGACCACCACGACCGAGCGGATTCTCTACTACACGGGCAAGATCCACAAGCTCGGGGAGACGCACGAAGGCGCAGCCACGATGGACTACATGGTGCAGGAGCAGGAACGCGGCATCACGATCACGTCGGCAGCAACGACCGCGTATTGGCGGGGGCACCGCATCAACATCATCGACACGCCGGGGCATGTGGACTTCACCGTTGAGGTGGAGCGCTCGCTCCGCGTGCTTGACGGTGCGGTTGCCGTGTTCTGCGCCAAGGGCGGCGTGGAGCCGCAATCCGAAACCGTCTGGCATCAGGCCGTGAAATACGGGGTGCCGCGCATTGCGTATGTCAACAAAATGGACATCACGGGTGCGGACTTTTTCAACGTCTGCAACATGATGCGCGACCGGCTCGCCGCAAACCCCGTCCCGATCCAGCTGCCCATCGGCAGCGAAGCGGCGTTTCGCGGCATCATCGACCTGGTCACGATGAAGGCGGAGGTCTACTACAACGACGACGGCACGGACGTGCGCGAGGAGGAGATCCCCTCCGCGTACGTCGCGCAGGCGGAGGAATACCGCCAGTCGCTGCTGGACAACGTTCTCGGTGAGGACGAGGCGGCGATGGAGCGCTATCTTGACGGCGGCGAAATCGAGCCGGACGAGCTGCGCGCCTGCATCCGCAAGGCGACGCTGGCCGGCCGGGCGATCCCCGTGACGTGCGGCACCTCGTACCGCAACAAGGGCGTGCAGCCGCTGCTCAACGCCATCGTGGATTACCTGCCCTCGCCGCTCGACGTGCCGCCCGCCAAGGGAATGACGCGCGACGGCAAGGCGGAGGTCGAGGCCGTGCCGGACGACGAGGCGCCGTTTGCGGCGCTGGCGTTCAAGATCGTGACCGATCCATATGTTGGCAAGCTCGCGTTCATCCGCGTGTACAGCGGCACGCTCAAGACCGGCTCGTATGTGTACAACGCGAGCAAGGGCAAGCGGGAGCGCGTGGGCCGCATCATGCTCATGCATGCGGAACACCGGACCGAGGTGGAACAGATCTATGCGGGCGACATCGTGGCGCTCGTCGGCATGAAGGAAACGACCACGGGCGACACGCTGTGCACGGAGAACCGGCAACTGCTGCTCGAGTCCATGACGTTTCCGGAGCCGGTCATCCGCGTGGCCATCGAACCCAAGACCAAGGCCGGGCAGGAGCGCATGACGATGGCGCTGGTCAAGCTGGCGGAGGAGGACCCGACCTTCCGCACGTATACCGATCAGGAGACCGGGCAGACCATCATCGCCGGCATGGGCGAGCTGCACCTTGAGATCATCGTGGACCGGCTGATCCGCGAGTTCCACGTGGAGGCGTCGGTCGGCAACCCGCAGGTCGCCTACAAGGAGACCATCACCAAGGCCGTCAAGGCAGAAGGCCGGTACGTCCGGCAGACGGGCGGCCACGGCCAGTATGGGCATGTGGTGGTCGAGTTCTCGCCGCAGGAGCCCGGCACCGGTTACGTGTTTGAGGATAAGATCGTCGGCGGCGTGGTGCCGCGCGAGTATATCCCGGCCGTGGACCGCGGCATCCGGGAGGCGCTGCAGTCGGGGACGTTCGGCTACGAGGTCATGGACGTGAAGGCAACGCTTGTGGACGGTTCGTATCACGAGGTCGATTCGTCCGAGCTGGCGTTCCAGATCGCCGGGTCGCTCGCGGTCAAGGAGGCGCTGCCCCGGGCGGGGGCCGTGCTGCTCGAGCCGATGATGAAGGTCGAAGTGCTTGTGCCGGAGGAATATCTGGGCGACGTGATGGGAAATCTCAACGCGCGTCGCGGCCGCGTCAGCGGCATGGATATGCGCCAGGGCGTGCAGGTGGTGCGGGCCGTCTGCCCGTTGTCGGAGATGTTCGGCTATGCGACCGATCTCCGGTCCAGGACGCAGGGGCGAGGCACGTTTACGATGCAGTTTGAACGCTACGAGGAGGCACCCTCGTCCGTGACGGAGAAAATGCTCAACCGCTATGGCTTTGGCAAGCGGTTTTAGCAAAACGATCAGGATAAAATGAAGATGGAGGAAATGAGATAATGGCAAAGGCAAAGTTTGAGAGAACGAAGCCGCACGTGAACATCGGGACGAT
>UQGA01000007.1 GCA_900540495.1 uncultured Eubacteriales bacterium
CAAACACCGCTGCCGCGCTTCAATTCCCTTACACGGCTATGAGCTCTGAGGAACTTACGGCTTTGTATTGTCGCTTATCCCGTGACGATGAATTGCAGGGTGACAGCAATAGCATTGTAAACCAGAAAAAAATTCTGGAAAAGTATGCCCGTGAGCATGGATATAACAATTTCAAATTCTATGTTGATGACGGCATCTCAGGTACGACCTTCAACCGCCCAGGCTTTCAGCAGATGATTGCAGACATTGAGGCTGGCCTTGTCAAGCGTGTTATCATCAAGGATATGTCACGTTTCGGACGTGATTATCTGCAAGTCGGCATGTATACGGAGATCATGTTTCCAGAACATGATATTCACTTTATTGCGGTGAATGATGGTGTAGACAGTACCCAGGGCGACAACGAGTTTACGCCCTTCCGCAATATCATCAATGAATGGTACGCCAAAGACACCAGCAAAAAAATCCGTGCCGTTATGAAAGTGAAAGGCAATGCGGGGGAGCATTTGGCTACCATGCCTCCGTATGGATACATGAAATCGTCTGATGATAAAAAGCAATGGGTGAAGGATGAAGAAGCGGCCCAGGTGGTTTATGAAATCGGTCTTTATATCATGGACGGATTGGGACCCTCGCAGATCGCAAGAAAGCTGACGGAAAGAAAAATCCTTACTCCGGCTGCTTACTATGAGAGTAAAGGCAGGACAACCAATGTCACAAAGAAAGGTTCTCCTTATGCCTGGGATTCTTCTACGATTGCCGACATCATGGACCGCTGGCGTGAATACCTGGGGCACACAGTTAATTTCAAAACCCGCAAAAAATCCTACAAGAGCAAAAAGACCCTTCTCAATCCAGAAACCGAGTGGAAGATTTTTGAGAATACCCATGAAGCCATCTGGACGGAGGCGATTGCCGATGCAGCAAGGCTTGCAAGGCAGACGCGGCGCCGACCAACAAAGATGGGAGAAATGGGGATGTTCTCCGGCATGATGTTCTGCGCCGACTGCGGCTCCATCATGTATCAATGCAGAGCAACCAATTTCCGGCGCGATCAGGAATATTACCTGTGTTCGGGCTATCGGAAAAGCCGTGACGTATGCGGGCAGACACATTCCATCCGAACTGTTATCCTGGAGGAATTGGTTCTGCAAAATCTGCGTGAGATCGTTTCCTTTGCATCGCAGCACAAAGACGATTTTGTAAAGATGGTTATGGATGCGGATTTGCGCCAACGTAACCGCGGTTTGGCAAAGCGGAAGAAAACACTGGCTGATGCTGAAAAGCGGATTGCAGAACTGGACATCATTTTTAAGCGGCTCTATGAAGATACCATTTCGGGAAAACTTTCTGACGAGCGTTTTCAAAAGCTCTCCACTGACTATGAGAAAGAGCAGCATCAGCTTCAAGATGTAGCGATTGCCCTCAGGAATGAAATCGAGGCAGAGGAACGCAAAAGCGCCAATGTGGAAAGGTTTCTCTCCGTTGTAGAACGGTATACGGAAATTCCCGAATTGACCCCATGTATCTTGCATGAGTTCATCGAGAAGATTGTTGTCCATGCTGCCAGCGATCCGAAGGGCAAGAACCGCACCCAGGAAATTGACATCTACTATAAGGGCATTGGAGCCCTGGAAGTATCCAAAGTAATTTCATCAAGGCAAGAATGAGAAAAACGGCATAGCCGAAGCTATACCGTTTCTCTCTTGCCCCACGATGTTTTCTTATCGGGATGTGCCTTGCAGCACGTCCTTTCTGTTGGTGGAGCTTACCGGATTCGAACCGGTGATCTCTACACTGCCAGTGTAGCGCGATAGCCAACTTCGCTAAAGCCCCAAATCGCGTCTCCCTGCGGGCAAGGCCGTACATATCGACTCAAACGCAAATGTTATTATAGAGTATCGTCGGCAATTTGTAAAGATTTTTTTCTTCATTCGGCCGGAGAAGGCGGGGAATTGCCCGGGTTGGTACAAATGTATGAATTTTTTTGGGAATTTCACACAACGCCCGGCGAGTATGGTATACTACGCAAGTGTAGGCCGCCGGATCATATGGCCGCTTTGTCCGTATGGAGAAGGTGGGAAAAGGAGTTTTGTTGATGCCTGATTTTCGCGGCTTTTTTTCCAAATTGCGAAAAAAGCTTGTAAAAGAAGAAACGTCCACCGCACTCTCGCCGGAGGTTCGACCGGCAGGCAGGCAGCCGTTGTTCCTGAACCGGCGGCCCAGGCAGCCCTTCGCGCTGGCGGTGCTGTTTACGACGTTGAAGCTGCTTGTTTTTGCGTTCGTCGTCATCTGTTTTGCCGGGCTGGGCGTTGCGGTCGGCATCGGCAAGGCGTATATCGAAACGGCGCCGGAGATCGACGTGGCGCAGCTCACCATCTCCGATCGCACGTCCTTCCTGTATGATAAGGACGGCAAACTCATTACGTCAATCGCGGACGTGGAGTACCGCGACTGGACGGATATCGAGGACATCCCGGATATGCTCAAGAACGCGTTTATCGCGGTGGAGGACGTCCGGTTTTACAAGCATTCGGGCGTGGACTTCAAGCGCCTGTTTTCCGCCGCGCTTGAGATTCTCGGCAATACGAATTCCTCCGGCGGCAGCACCATTACGCAGCAGCTGATCAAGAACAAGATCCTCGGCACGCAGCGCAACTACAAGCGCAAGATCCAGGAGGCGTATTTGGCGCTGCAGCTGGAGAAGATGATCAGCAAGGACGATATCCTGGAGGCATACCTCAACGATATCTACCTGGGCGAATCGAACTACGGCGTCAAGACCGCCGCGATGGACTATTTCGGCAAGGAGCTGTCCGAACTGACCATCCGCGAATGCGCGATGCTCGCCGGCATGAACCAGAGCCCGTACAACTATAACCCGCGCCGGAACATGTACGTGCGCGACATGATGGAGATTACCGATAATCGTACCGACCTCGTGCTCGGGCGCATGTATCAGGCCGGCTACATCAACAGCGAGCAATACGAGGCCGCCCTCGTGGAGGAGGTTTATATCCTCGAGGAGAGCGAGCAGAAGCAGATGTACGACATGGCATATTTTGTCGAGTACGCCATTTACGACGTGGTCACGCATCTGCTGGATCAGCGCGGGCTGGCCAATACCAAGGAGAACCGCGACGCCGTGGAGAACGAGCTGCGCACGGGCGGCTACCACATCTATACCACGGTCGATCCGGACATACAGAACACCGTGCAGGATACCCTGGCGAACTGGGACGGCTATCCCACGCTGGCGGACAGCAGCAAGGGCGTCGTGGAGGAAACCATGGCCGACGGCGCGGTGATTACGACCGTGCAACCGCAGGCTGCCGCCGTGGTGATCGACTACCATACCGGCGAACTGCGCGCCGTGGTCGGCGGGCGCGAGGAACCGCAGATCCGGCGCGGACAGAACCGCGCCTACCAGAGCTATACGGAGGTCGGCTCGGCCATCAAACCGTTGTCGGTCTATGGGCCGGCGCTTGATCTGGGCGTCTCCCCGGCGACCATCGTGGCGAATATGGACGGCAGGATCGAGGGCTGGGATACGCCGACGGGCTATCCGTCCGGCGGGCTCAAGAGTCGCTACGGTCCGGTCACCGTCCGGCGGGGCATCATGTCGTCGCTCAATGTTGTCGCGGCGCGCGTGCTCATGCAGTACGTGGGGGTGGACGTGGCCGCCGATTACCTGCTTCAGCTCGGCGCGACCGAGAGCAAGATCAACCGCGACGGTTCCGGCCTGGCGCTGGGCACCTCCGGCCTGACGCCCATCCAGATGGCCGCCGCCTACGGCACCATCGCTTCCGGCGGCGTCTACCGGGAACCGCTTTCCTTCACCAAGGTGATCGACTCCGACGGCAACGTGATTCTCGATGCGGACGTCGTGCGCGATACGCATCGCGTCTATCAGGAGTCCACCGCGTATTTGCTCGTAGACATGCTGACCGACGCCGTGCAATCCGGCACCGGCACCAAGGCGAAGATCGACGGCATGACCGTCGCCGGCAAGACGGGCACCAACTCGGATTATGCGAGCGTGTATTTTGCGGGCATGACGCCTTACTATGCCGCGACCGTCTGGATCGGGCACGATTACCCGGCCAACAAGCTCAAGGAGGGCGCCGACGGCGGCACCTATGCGGCGCCGCTCTGGAAGGCGTTCATGGAAAAGATCCACGAATCGCTGGAGGACAAGGAGATCATTGACGTGGACCCCGCTTCGCTTGGCCTGGTCAAGTGTACGGTCTGCTCGGTATCCGGCCTGCTGGCCACGGAGGCCTGTAACGACGACGAGGATCACAAGCCCGTAACGGACTGGTTCGTTTCCGCGAACCGGCCGACGCAGTATTGCGACATGCATGTGACGGTGTCCGTGTGTACGGAATCCAATGCCGTTGCGACGCCGTTCTGCCCGGAGGAATCCGTCCAGACCCAGAGCCTGATCCTCGTGCGGCCCGGCTCGCAGTTCTATGATTTTGAGGACGAGTACCTTTTCAAGGGCCTGCCGAGCGCCGTTCGCACCGACCTCAGCACCGAGGCGTATCTGGCGTCGCTGCCCACCTGCACCGTCCATTCGGAGAGCTCGCTGGGGATCTTTGAACTCAAGACGCGCGCCGAGCAGCTCATTTCGGAGGTGCTCGGGTATCTGGCGGATGCGACGGGCCTTGACGAGGCTTCGCGCACCCTGCTCAACAACGATATCGCCGCGCTGCAGACGGCGCTCACCGGTTATGATTTTGCCCAGATCGAGCCGCTGCTCAACACCCTTTCGAGCGACTTTGCCCGCATCCAGGGCGGCGGTACCGGCGACGATGATGGCGCCGGTGGCGATACCGGCGACGATGATGGCGCCGGCGGGGATGCCGGCGGCGATGATAGCGCCGGCGGGGATACCGGCGGCGAGCCGCAACCGGTGGCATGAGCGGCGCCGCGCTGTTGCAGCAACGATATGCGGCGGAGCGGGAGCGGCTGCTTGCGCGCGCGGCGGACGACGCGCCTGCGGGCGAATACGCAAGTCCGGTGTTCGGGGAAGGCGCGGCGCAGCCGACCGTGATGTTTGTCGGCGAGGCCCCGGGCGCGGAAGAGACGCGCTTGGGACGGCCTTTCGTCGGAAGGGCGGGCAGGCAGCTCGACGCGCTGCTGCTCTCGGCGGCGATCGATCGCAGCGCCGCCTATGTGACCAACGTTGTCAAATATCGTCCCGTCGTGCGCGGCGCGCACGGCGCGCGCAATCGCACGCCCGGCCGTGCAGAGGTTACTGACGCGCTGCCGCTGCTCCTTGTGGAAATTCAGACGCTCGTACCGCAGGTGATCGTGACGCTGGGCAACGTGCCGCTCGGCGCGCTGCTGGCGCTGGCCGATGCGGCGCCGGGTTCCATCGGTTCGCTGCACGGCAGGCCGATACCCCTGCGCCTTGACGGCGCCGTTCGTACGCTGTTCCCGCTCTACCACCCGGCAAGCGCCATCTACAACCGGTCGCTGCTGCCGGTGCTAGAGGCGGACGTGCGCGCACTTGGTGAACATTTGGTGAAACGGGTCGGAACTTGCGGCGCCGGCCATAAAACTATGATATAATCGGAGACACAATCAAAGTCACGATTTGACGTTTGAAACCAGTCCGGGAGGAGAACAGGAACATGGCACAGAAGATTTTAATTGCAGACGACGATCAGATCGTCCACGAGGCGCTTGGCATCTATCTTAAGGCGGAGGGCTTTGAACCCGTGGATGCGTTCGATGGGGAGGAAGCGCTCGCCGCGATCACGCCGGAGATCGTACTCTGCGTGCTCGACATCATGATGCCCAAAATGTCCGGCATTGAGGTTTGCCGCGAAATCCGGAAGAATTCGCAGTTGCCGATCCTCATGCTGACGGCCAAGGGAGAGGAGATCGACCGGATCGTGGGGCTGGAGCTGGGGGCGGACGATTATATTGTCAAGCCGTTCAGCCCGCGCGAGGTCGTCGCCCGCATCAAGGCGGTGCTGCGGCGCACGAGCGAACAGCCCAAGAGTGACAACAGCGTCATCAACTATAACGGCCTGACCATCGACCTCAAGAGCTATACCGTCACGCTGCGCGGCGAGCCGGTCATCTGCACGCCCAAGGAGATCGAAATTCTGTATATGCTTGCGTCCAACCCGGGGCAGGTGTTTACGCGCGAGCAGCTCCTTTCCCGCGTTTGGGGGTACGATTTTGCAGGCGAGACCCGCACGGTCGATACGCACATCAAGCGCATCCGTGCAAAGCTCGACTCCACGGGCCTTGGCTGGAGCATCAAAACGATTTACGGCGTGGGCTATAAGTTCGAGGTCGAATGAACCCGATCCGCAGCGTCTTTTTCTGGCGCGTACTGATCATTCTCATCATTGCGCTGCTGCTGGCGAACGTGGTAGCTTTGGGGGCCTATTCGTATATTGGCCGGAATACGTACCTCTCCATCGAGATGGACAATCTCGAACCGGAGGCCGAGATCACCAGACAGATCTATGAGGAGTACAAAAACGGGAACCTGTCCGAGGATGGGTTTTCGCGCCTGATCGACAAGCAGACCATCGCCAGCCAGTCGGCCGTGCTCATAGCGGACGAGCTGGGCAAGACGCTCATCGCCAGCTACATCGGCAGCGACGTGGAGGTGGCGGACTTCGGCGCGTACTTTGATGCGGAAAAGCAGCACGTGCTGCGCGGCCAGACGGTCAAGAGCGATAATCTCGTGCTGCTGAACGGGGAATCGGCTATCAGCGTGGGCGTGCCTATCCGGGATCAGAGCGGCAACGTAACCGGCGGCATATTCATCATCAAACAGACCAAGCGCATCCAGTCCGCCTATTCGCGCCTGAACGATGTGCTCGCGCTGACGATCCTGATCGTGTTTCCGCTCATCATGGTGCTTGCTGCGTACAGCACCAACCGCGTTTCCCGCCCGCTCAGCGCGATGGCGAACGTTGCCATCGCCATGTCGAAGGGCGATTTTGACGTGCGCGCGGACGAGACGGCCGTGGGCGAGGTGGGCATTCTGGCGCGGGCGCTCAACACGCTCTGTGAGAATCTTTCGCAGACGATCTATCAGCTGCGCAGCGAAAAACGGCAGCTCAACCACATCCTGTCCAGCTTCAGCGACGGCGTCGCCGCCGTGGACAGCATTGGTTGCCTGACACATTATAACCCCGCCCTCAAAAACATGTTTGGAGCGGTCGAGGTCAACACACCGATGGATCTGGTGCCGGACGAGGCCGTTTGGCGGGTGTTCCATGACGTGTTCAATACCCGCGAGGCGCAGACGATGCACTATGAGATGCCGGGCGACCGCAAGCTCTGGATCTCCATCGTTCCGGTCATCAGCGAGGAGGGCGTTTGCACGGGCGTGGTCGGGCTGTTTAAGGACGTGACGGAGTTTGAACGGCTGGAGCAGACGAGGCGGGACTATGTGGCCAACGTCAGCCACGAGCTGCGCACGCCGTTGACCGCCGTGCGCGGCCTGCTTGAGCCGTTGGCCGACGGCATGATCAAGGACGAGGAAACGCGGCAGCGATACTATCAGGTCATGCTGCACGAGGTTTTGCGCCTTTCGCGCCTCATCACGGATCTGCTGCAGCTTTCCCGCCTGCAATCCGGCACCGAATATATGGAGGTGGCGGCGGTTGATGTGTCCGAGCTGCTCGCGGAGATCCACGAGAACTATCTGCACGAAGCCAACCAGCGCGGCATCCGGCTGATACTCGACGCGGACAACCTGCCCTACGCCATGACCGACCGCGACAGGATCGAACAGATCCTCGTCATTCTGATCGACAACGCCATGCGCTATACGCCCAAGGGCGGCTCCATCACGCTCTCCGCCACGGCCGGCGAGCTCATCATCGTGTCCGTATCCGATACCGGCTGCGGCATCGCCGCCGCAGACCTGCCGCATCTGTTCGAGCGGTTCTACAAGGTGGACAAATCCCGCAAGGAGGGCGGCACAGGACTCGGCCTGTCCATTGCCAAACAGATCATCGACAAGCTTGGCGAGCGCATCTATGTGGAGAGCACCGTGGGCGAAGGCACGAGCTTCCACTTTACGCTCAAGCGCTATGTCAGCAACGCCATCGCCCTTGGCCCGAGCTCATCGAACGTCATCTATTCCAACGATGAAACGCCTGCTTCCGGGGAGCGGGCCGATTCCGAGGATGCGCCCTACGAGGTCATTTCCCCACGCCACACCCGGGGCCGCGGGGCGCGCCGCAAACAGCAGTAGCGGAGCCGCCGGCGGGGCGGAAGGGCCGTTTCGGCCTGTTTTCGCGCCGGTCCGGCAGGCTCCCGTATGTTTGGCCCCCTTTTCGCATATGCTGTGACAGGCACTTGCGGGGAGGGGGGTCTTTATGGAGTACAGGCGGCGCAGGCGGCGGCCGAACGCCGGGCGGCAGCGCAACACGCTGCTCGGCGCGGCCATCTGTATTCTGCTCGTATCGGCGGCGGTGGTCTACCTTGTGGGGATATCGGATGCCGGCACTTGGCTGGCCGAACACGTGGTGGCGCCCGTGTTCCGCACGCTTGGCGTCGGCGGGACTGCGGAGGAAGGGACGGATGCGCAGGAGAGCGCGGCCGGACAGACCGGGGCGCGGCTGCTCGAGCTGCCGGAACTGCGGTGTTATGCGCTGCAGATGGGCGTATACGCCTCGGAAACGAACGCCGAAAAGCAGGCCGTGGAGCTGCAATCCGTCGGCGCCGGCGGCTATATCCTTCAGGAGGAAGACCGTTATCGCGTGCTGGCCGCCGCATACGCGACGGAGGACGATCTGCAACAGGTGCGCAGCCAGCTTTCCGACGAGGGCCTTGACAGCGCAGGCCATGTGATTGCTTCGCTGCCGTGCCGGCTTGTCGTGACCGGTACGGAGTCCCAGGTCGAGACGCTTTCCGCCGTGCTCGACGGCCTGGTTGGCCTGCAGGGGCAACTGACGGAGCTGGCCATCGAATTCGACCGGGAACAGCTGGCCGTCGAGGCCGGCAAGAGCAGTCTGGCGGCGCTCGTGCGGACGGTGGAGGGGTATCTGGCGGACGTTGCCGCCGTATCGACCGAGCAGCCGGTGCTGGCCTGCCTGTCGGACTGTTGCCGGTCGATCCTCGCGCAGTTTGAAAAGGCCGACGCCCTGCCGGAGGATGACAGGGCCGCCTTTACGGCCTATCTCAAGTATACCTGCATCCACTGCGCCGAAGCATATTGTGATTTCTGCGACACGGTGGCGGCGCTCGGCGGGACGGACAGCGCATAATTTTGGACAAAATAAGGACAATTGTGGCATGGCAAAGCGCATGATTTACATGCGCTTTTTGCTGCATTATAATAAGTCGTGTAAACAAAGGAGGAGGGAACGCCATGGCAAAAACACCGCACATCCTGATCTGTGACGACCAGCCGATCATCCACGAGACGCTCGGCGTGTATCTCGACAACGAGGGCTTCCGCCATTCCTCCGCCTTCGACGGCAATCAGGCGCTGCAGATGGCGCAGACGGAATCGCCGGATCTGATTCTGCTCGACGTGATGATGCCCGGCATGACGGGGACGGACGTGTGCCGTGAGATCCGAAAGACCAGCGCCGTGCCGATCATCATGCTCACGGCCAAGGGCGAGGAGATTGATCGCGTGCTGGGGTTGGAATTTGGGGCGGATGATTATCTCGTCAAGCCGTTTTCCGCACGCGAGCTGATCGCGCGCATCAAGGCGGTGTTGCGCCGCTCCAATGCGGCGCCGGTGCAGGAGGAGGGGCAGACCGTCCGGCTGGACGATCTGGAGATCAGCCTTTCCAATTACGAGGTGCGCATCGGCGGCAAACCGGTTGAGTTTACGCCGAAGGAGGTTGAGATCCTGTATCTGCTCGCGTCGCATCCCGGCCGCGTGTTTGACCGCGAGCAGATTCTTTCAAAGGTGTGGGGCTATGATTACTTCGGCGATACGCGCGCCGTGGACACGCAGATCAAGCGCATTCGCCAGAAGATGCCGGCGGATTGCCGCTGGGGTGTGCGCACGGTGTATGGCGTTGGATATAAGTTTGGCTTGACGGAATGAAGAAAGGCTCATTTTTTCGAAAACTGCTGCTGTATCTGCTGTGCGCCTGCCTGCTGACGGCGGCGCTGACCGGCGTGCTTGCGGGCATGACATCCGTGCATATTTTGACGGACCGTATTGCCCGGGAGCTTACTTCGCGCGCCGTTTCGCTCTCCGCGCTGTGTACGCAGTTTATCGACGGGAACGTCGTGTTCGACATGTTTTACGGCTTCCTTGCATCCGAGCTGCGCGGTGCGCACGTCTATATCTATGACGCGCAGGGCTCGCTGCTGCTCTGGTCGAGGGAGGATGCTTCTCAGGACCCGGGAAGCACGTATTCCGCGCTTGTGGCACGGGTGCTCGCCGGCGATGGCGACAGCGTGACCAGCGTCAACTGGCACCGTGGGATGATCGCCGTGGGCGCGCCGGTGTACGATAACCTGATGCGGATCAATGGCGCCGTGGTGCTCGCCAAGCCGGCGCATGACGTGCGCGAGGCGGTGTGGCAGCTCATCGCCGCGGTGCTGGCGAGCATCGTCATCTCGGCGGCAATCATGCTGTTGCCGGCATTTTTCGGTTCCCGTCGCATTGCCGCCCCCATCCGGCAGATGACCGGCATTGCGCTGCGCATGGCGGGAGGGGATTTTTCGGCGCGTGCGGACCAAAGCTCCCGCGGTGAAATCGGGATGCTGGGCGGCGCGCTCAACCATCTCGCGGGCGAACTTTCCGCAACGATCTCCAACCTGTTGCTGGCGCGCGAGCGGTTGGCCTCGATCCTCACCGGCATCGGCGACGGCGTGATCGCGCTCGACGCGGATTTGACGACCGTCTCTTTCTGCAACCCTGCGGCAACCAGGCTTTTGCGCGCGCCGGACGGTTCCAGCCGGCTTCCCGGCTTTGTCGAGGCGTTTCGGGATACGTTCCGGAACGCGCTTGTATCGGATACGGCGGTCGAAGCGCGCTGGAAGATCGGCGAACAGGAGCTGCTGTTGACGTGCTCCCGCTCGCAGAGCGAGGCGGCCGGCGCGCCGGACGTGGTCGTGCTGCTGCGCGATGTTACGGCGGCCGAGCGGCTGGAGCAGACGCGGCGGGACTATGTGGCAAACGTCAGCCACGAGCTGCGCACGCCGATTGCCTCCATCCGCAGCCTTGCAGAGGCGTTGGACGACGGGCTCGTCCGTACCGATGAGGATCGGGCCCGCTACTATGGCTACATCCTGCGCGAATCGCTACGCCTTTCCCGCCTGATTGACGACCTGCTGGAGCTGTCACGCCTGCAATCGGGAACGGTAGCGCTCGAACGCAGCCCGTTCGATCTCAATGCGCTCATGCAGGAGGTGGCCGAGCGCATGCGCATAACCGCCTCATACAGCGGCATCGACCTGCAGTATACGCCCGCCGATCTGCCGCCGTGCCTGTCGAACCGCGACCGCGTCGAGCAGGTGCTTGTCGCGCTCGTGGACAACGCGATCAAATATGCAAGCGACGACGGCACCGTGCGGCTGTGCTGCCGCGCGCAGGAGGGGTGTTTGCGCGTCGAAGTGCGCAACAGCGGCCATATCGACGAGGCGGATCTGCCGCATCTGTTCGAACGGTTCTACAAGGCCGACCGGTCGCATACGGGGCAGGGGACCGGGCTGGGACTCGCCATCGCGCGCGAGGTGCTGCTGCGGCTGGACGGCACCATAGAGGCATATAACGACGGCGGCTTTGCGGTGTTTGCCTTTACCGTGCCGTGCGTGCCGGACGCATCGCCGGACGGCGCGCCGGAAACATGACCCGTTGCCCCTGCCCGGAGCCTGGTTTTGGCGCCATGCCGGCCCTCAGGCCGGGGAATAACAGGAGGAGACCACATTGAAAAAGGTTTGGCGGGAGTTCAAACAGTTTGCATTTCGGGGCAACGTGCTCGATATGGCCGTCGGCGTGATGATCGCTTCGGCGTTCGGCAAAATCGTGACCTCCGTGGTCAACGATCTCTTCATGCCGTTGATCGGCTGCCTGTTGGGCGGCGTCGCGTTTGAGAACCTGTTCGTGGTGCTTGACGGCGGCGGCGCGCACTATGCCACGCTGCAGGAAGCGCAGGAGGCCGGGGCGGCGGTGTTCGCCTATGGCAGCTTTTTATCCGTCGTCGTGGATTTTCTGATCCTTGCGGCGTGTATCTTCCTGCTGCTCAAGGTCATCGCCAAGCTCAATTTCCGCAGGAAGGAGCTGGAGGCGGCGCCAAAGCCGCGCCTGTGTCCGTATTGCCGCATGGAGATCGCGGCGGACGCCATGCGCTGCCCGCATTGCACGTCGCAACTTGCGGCGGAAGCCGGCGGCGGGATGTGCGCCGCGGCTGCCGACGGATGTGCGGCCCGGCTGAGCGCCGGCGCCGGTGCGGGGACTGGGGACTAACGGGAGGTGGATGGAATGCGCTGCAGTTGCCAGCGGTGCGGGGCCTATATGGTGCAGGAGGAACGCGGACTGGAGAGCCGTTGCATCTGCCCGCAGTGCTTTGCGACCTGTTCGGCCTGCATGGGCACACGGCAGCAGCCGGAGCACCGCGAGGGCCTCGAGCTGATCGCCTATCTGCGTGCGCAGTACGACGCGCAACTTGCCGGAGCGGAGGACCCGCCGCAGCACGGCGCGCCCGACGGGCGCGACGAGGATGTGGATTGACGCAACGCCCGGGAGAATTGGCTCAAAAACAAGTGCGGGACGCCGGAAAGCGTCCTGCACATGAATTTTGGGAGGGAAGCCGGCGGCTATTCCCGCCAGATTTCGGACGCCGCGTCGCTCGGCATGCGCCAGTCGCCGCGAGGGGAGAGGGAGACGTTGCCCACGCGAGGTCCGTCCGGCATACAGGAGCGCTTGAACTGCTGGCCAAAGAAGCGCCGGTAGAACGTATCCAGCCAATGCGCGATGGTCGCCCCGTCATATTCCCCGGCAAAGGCGTATTCGGCGAGGCGCTGGATCTTGTCGCGGGTTTCGCCGCGCCGGATGGCGTGATACAGGAAGAAGTCGTGCAGCGCATAAGGCCCGACTGCGTCCTCCGTGCGCTGCGCGGTCGCCCCGTCGGCAGCAGGGAGCAGCTCGGGACTGATCGGGGTGTCGAGGATATCCAGCAGCACATCGCCAAGCGCGCCGCCGGCACGCCGCGCGAGGATGGAAAGCATGTCGCGCATGAGCGTCTTGGGCACGCCGCTGTTGACGTCGTACATGGAGATATGGTCGCCGCTGAATGTACACCAGCCCAGCGCGATTTCGGACAGGTCGCCCGTACCGACGACGAGACCGCCCTCCATGTTCGCAAGGTCCATCAGGACCTGCGTGCGCTCCCGCGCCTGCGCGTTTTCAAACGTTACGTCCGCCACGTCTGACGGGTGGCCGATGTCCGCCAGGTGCTGCGTGACCGCGGCGGTGATATCCACCGTGCGGCAGGGGATGCCCAGCGCGTCGCAAAGCTTTTCCGCATTGCTGCGGGTGCGCTTTGTAGTGCCAAAGCACGGCATGGTTACGGCCAGCACGTCCGTGGCCGGACGGTTGAGCAGCGCGAGCGCCCGCACGGAAACGAGCAGCGCCAGCGAGGAATCCAGGCCGCCGGATACGCCGATGACGGCGCGCCGTGCGCCGGTGTGCGCAAGGCGTTTTTTCAACCCGTGCGCCTGAATGGCCAGCACCTCGTCGCATCTGCGCTCCCGTTCTGCGGCGGTATCCGCCACAAACGGCGTACGCCAGTAGGTGCGCGTCAGGACCGTGTCGCGCAGCGGCATTGGGAAGGGAATGCGCCGGTACAGATCCGACGGCTCCGCTTCGCGCGCATGGCGGCGTCGCTCGCGGGAGAGAAACTGCAGATCGAGTTCCGTGACGGCATAGCCTTCGCCGAAGGGCGGAGCCTCCGCCAGCATGGCCCCGTTTTCGCAGATCATGTCGTGGCCGGAAAAGACGACGTCCGTCGTACTCTCGCCCTCGCCGGCGCTGCAAAACAGGTAGCCGCAGGCAAGCCGGGCGCTCTGCACCTGCACGAGCTTGCGGCGGTAGTCCGGCTTGGCGACCGCCTCGTCGCTTGCGCTGAGATTGGCGATGACCGTCGCGCCGTGGAGCGAAAGCGCCGTCGAGGGCGGCGCCGGGGCCCAGAGATCCTCGCACAGCTCCACGCCGAGCGTAAACGCCGGCATGTCCGCGCAACAGAACAGCAGGCGGCTGCCGAACGGCACGCGCTGGCCGAGCACCTCGATGTCGCAGACGTCCTCCGGCGCGGGCGCAAACAGGCGCTTTTCGTAAAATTCTCCATAGTTGGGGAGGAAAGTTTTGGGCACAATGCCCAGCAGCTTCCCGTCGTGCATGACGGCGGCACAGTTGTACAGACTGTGGCGCGCCACGAGCGGTACGCCGACGAGCACGAGCATGTCCCGCCCGCGCGTGGCCTGCAGGATCTGCCGCAATGCTTCGAGCGCGGCATTTTGCAGCGCATCCTGCAGAAACAGATCGCCGCAGGTATAGCCCGTCGTGCAAAGCTCCGGCGTGGCCAGCAGCATGACGTTGTCGCGCCCAGCCCTTTCGATGAGCGCGATGATTCGGCGCGCGTTGTGCCGGCAGTCGGCCACACGCACCTCCGGCGTGGCGACCGCCACCTTCAGAAACCCGTGTCGCATAGTTCCTCCGTACCCGTGCCGCCAACAAAAGAACGCTGCACGGCAAAATCCAATCTTGATAGTATTTTATGCCCTTTTCCGGGTCCCGTCAATGCAACGCGGCCGCAACCGGAAACTGGAATGAAAAAAATCGATGAAATTTTGCAAAGAGGGTTTGGCGAAAATGAATCATATGCTATAATACAATCAGCAATCAAGGAGACGGAAAATATGGGAACGACGATCCGCCATCTCGGCCAAATGCAGATCGAACAGCAGGAGCTGGACGAAGCCGGGCGCCGCGCGCAGGAGGAGATCAATGCGCTCGCCCTGCAGGAATATGAGCTGACCGGTTCGCTTTCGAGCAAGCGCCTGTGCGAGGCCGTTGCGGAATACGAAAGGACGATCGAGGCGCACGTATTGCCGGAGAAGTAACGTGCGCGCACGGCCGTTCCGCCTGGTTGACTTTGGGGGTTATGGAAAGGAAACAAGCCATTGTCGTACGATGACGTCATAAAAGCTGTCCTGAGCGGCTTTTCGCAGTTTCAGTGGTATGATCTCATCGACATCATCATCATCTGCTTCCTGCTGTATAAGCTGATCATATGGACGAAGGAAACCCAGGCCTACGAGGTGCTCAAGGGCATTGCGGTGCTGTTTTTGTGCTCCGTCGCCAGCCAGTTGCTGCAGCTCAACACCCTGAGCTGGGTGCTGGACTCCTTCCTGAAGTCTGGTACGATCATCATCGTGATCGTCATCCTGTTCCAGCCCGAGATCCGCCGCATGCTGGAGCGGCTGGGGCGCAGCGGCAAGCGCCTTGGCACGCTGTTCGACGAGACAACGATCGAGTCGGAGGCGCTGGTGCGCGACGTGCAGCGGGCCATCCTCTCCATGTCCCGCCGGCGCGTGGGGATGCTCGTGGTCGTAGAGCAGCGTACGGCGCTGGGCGACATCATCAATACCGGCACGCTGGTGGACGCCGTGATCTCCGGCGCGCTGCTGGAGAACATCTTTGAACCGAACACGCCTCTGCACGACGGGGCCGTGATCGTGCGCGGCACGCGCATCGTTGCGGCGGGTTGTTTCCTGCCATTGTCGGAGGATCTGAACCTTGCGCGCGAACTTGGCACCCGCCACCGCGCGGCGCTCGGCGTTTCCACGGTGTCGGACAGCGTAACCATCGTCGTATCGGAGGAGACGGGGGCGATTTCCGTTGCGCGCGATGGGAAGCTCGTGCGCTATATCGACGCAAAGGCCCTGCAGGATCTGCTCGAAAGCGTATTTCTGCAAAAGGCAAATACCCCGTTCCACTGGGCCAAACGGAGGGAAAAGCATGCAAAGCGGTGATTTCCACAGCATCTGGAAGCGCGTTTGGGCGGCGCTGAAGGGTTTTTGCACAAAGAATGCAGCGATCAAGGTCGTGGCGCTGCTGTTTGCCATTCTGCTGTGGGGCTATGTCCTGACCGATCAGAATCCATCCCGCACCAAGACGGTGACAAACGTACCGACGAGCTTTGAAGGGGAGGCGGAGCTGCTCGCGCAGGGCCTGTGCGTGCGCGGCGACCGCGCCGCCATCTTGAGCGATGTGACCGTGCAGGTGCGCACGCAGATTGCCTATTATGCCGCCCTGACGGCCAACCAGATTTCCGCCACCATCAGCCTGCGCAATATCAGCGAGGCGCGCACCTATGAGCTGCCGGTCAACGCCACCGTATCGGGGGGCTATGGCGTGGTGCAGTCGGTCACCCCCGGCACTGTTTCCGTGGAGATCGATACCCGCCTGACAAAGACCATTCCGGTAACGACCGTATATACCGGCGCCCTGCCGGACGGATACTGGGCCGATATGAGCGCCAGCTCCGTCACGACCCGCGTCGATGTGGAGGGGCCCAAGACCGACATCGAGCGCATCAAGCGCGCCGAGTGCGTGGTGGATCTGAGCGACTGCACCTCCACCATTTACAGCACCTATGACATCATTCTCTATGACGAGAACGACGAAGTGATCAGCCCCGACATCCTGATCGGGACGGTCCCGACCTCCACCGTGCGCATCCCCATCTATCCGGTCAAGACCGTGCCGGTGAACGTGAAGGGGTCGCTCGAGGGCTTGGACAATCTGGCGGCCAACCACGAGCTCTTCTCTGCGACGGCGACGCCGCAGACCGTACGGCTGGTGGGGCAGCAGTCGGTGCTCGACGAGATCGACAGCGTTTTGATCAAGAGCATCAACGTCAGCGGCATGAGCGAGCCGGAGACCTTCGTCGGCGAGATCATCGTGCCGGAAAACACCCGCCTTGCCGAGGGCGACGGCACTGTAAGCGTCAGCCTTGACATCCGCGAGAGCACGGACGAGCAGATATTCGAACAGTTGGTGATCGAGGTGGAGAACCTTGCGGACGGGCTGGAGGCCGAGCTGGAGTTTGAAACGGTGGACCTGCGCGTGTCGGGCCGCATCAGCCTCGTCAGCGTGCTCAAGCGCAGCGACGCGCATGTGCTCGTCGATGTGGTGAATCTTTCCGCCGGCGAGTATTATCTCGATCTGTTCCCCTTCGTGCGCGACGAGGACGCCACCGTGGAGTTGACGACGGAGATGACCCGCAACGGCGAATCGGTCTCGACCGTCAAAGTCATTTTGCGCGAGCGCGCCGGCTGAGTCCTGCGCCCGCCGGGCGGCCCGGCTTTGCGCCGATCTTCACCATCTGCGGGGCAACGCAACCGTTTGCCCCGCATTTTTAACGCATCCGTCCCGCCGCCGTTGCTGCGGCAGGACACCGGAGGTGACGGGATTTTGCTTGTTTTGAACGACCTGCGCGCGCCGATCGGCGCGGAGGATTCGGAGCTGCCGCTCCTTGCGGCGCGGGCGTTGCGCGTGAAGGCGGGCGAGGTGCGCGCGGTGCGCATCCTGCGAAAATCGCTGGATGCGCGCAAAAAGCAGGACATCCATTTCCGGCTGCATCTTGCCGTGCGCCTCGAGCCGGCGCTCGAGGCGGCGCTGCTGCGCCGCGGCGACGCGCGCGTCACGCCGTATCCGGAGCCGGCCGACGAGCCGTTGCCAATGGGGAGCGAACGACCGGGCGGGCGAATTGTCGTGGCGGGGCTGGGACCGGCCGGGTTGTTCGCCGCATGGACGCTGGCTCGTTACGGCTATCGCCCGCTTGTGATCGAGCGGGGACGCCCGGTGGAGGAACGCGCCGTGGATGTGGAGCGATTCTGGAGTGGAGGCGTTCTCTTGCCGGAGAGCAACGCCATGTTCGGCGAGGGCGGAGCCGGCACGTTTTCCGACGGCAAGCTCACCTCGCGCAGCAAGGATGCGCGCGCGAGTGCGGTGTTGCGCGTGCTGGCTGCGCACGGCGCGCCGGCGGAGATCGAATATCTGGCCCGGCCGCACATCGGGACCGACCGGCTGCGCGCCGTCGTCGGTTCGTTGCGCCGGGAGATCGAGACGCTGGGCGGAGAGGTCCGGTTTTCCACACGCTTGTGCGGCATCGTCCGGGACGGCGACGGCGCGCTTTCGGCCGTCCGCCTCCGGCACGGCGAGGCGGAGGAACGGGTGCCCTGCGCGGCGCTCGTGCTTGCCATCGGGCAGGGAGCGCGCGACACGTACCGGATGTTGTATGAGCAGGGCGTCGCCATGCAGGCCAAGCCGTTTGCCGTTGGCGTTCGCGTGGAACACCCGCAATCGCTGATCGACCGGGCGCAGTTTGGCGCGCTGGCAGGCGATCCCCGCCTCGGCGCGGCGGAATACCGTCTGACGGCCCGCGACGGTTCACGGGGCGTCTATACCTTCTGCATGTGTCCCGGCGGGGCGGTCGTACAGACCGCCTGCGAGCAGGCCCAGTCCGCCGTCAACGGCATGAGCTGCTACGCGCGCGATGGGGAAAACGCCAACGCTGCGATCGTCGTACAGGTGGGGCCGGAGGACTTCGGGAAAGGGGCGCTCGACGGCGTGGTCTTTTGCGAGCGCCTGGAGCGGGAGGCGTTCCTTGCGGGAGGCGGGGCGTATCTGGCGCCCGCTTCGCGTGTGGGGGATTTTTTGAAGCGCGGCCTGCCACGCGCGTTTGGGGATGTGCAACCGACCTGCCGCCCCGGTGTGGTACCGGCAGATCTCTGGGCGTGCCTGCCGCCGTTTGTGGCGGCAGGGGTTTGCGCCGGTTTGCACGCATTTGCGGCGCAGCTGCGCGGGTTTGACCTGCCGGATGCGGTGCTCACCGCAGTGGAGAGCCGTACCAGCGCGCCGCTGCGCATCCTGCGGGGGGAGCATATGGAATCGATTTCCGTGCCGGGCCTGTATCCTGTGGGGGAGGGAGCGGGATATGCGGGCGGCATCGTCAGCGCCGGCATTGACGGCATGCGCGCGGCGGAGCGCATCATCGCCCGCTATGCCGCAACGGCCGTCTGAGAAGTCACAATTCATTAACAAATAGCCGCCCCGCATCGTGTTATAATACTGGATAAGATTTCGAGCATGCGCCAAGGGTTTGACGCGCCCGTTTGGAGGTAGTTTGGCAATGGCAACGCAAAAGCGGAGAAGAAGGAAACGCATACGCATTCAGCCGCGGTTTATCATCGTGCTGCTGCTGTTTTTGGTGGTCGTTGTGCTCGCCGTGTTTGCCGTCAAGGGGCTTACGGGCAATCCGCCGGAGCAGCAGGATGCGGACAATTCCGGTTCGGGCGGTTTTCTGTCCGGTCTGTTCGCCACGCCAACGCCGGAGCCCACGGCCGAGCCGACGCCGGAACCGACGCCGGAGCCGACGCCGCGCTTTGATACGCCGCATGCCGTGGACAGCTCCAACCCCGCCAACTGGGGGTATACGACCGCCGTTGAGGTCAACGGCACGGTCGTGGATTCCTATACCCGCGAGGAGCCGATTGATTTCGATTATGATACGCCCTATACCACCGTCAATGGCATTGTGACCTTCCGCGGCGACAACTACCGCAGCGGCGCCGCGTACGGCACGGCCACCATCTCCACCAAGCAGTTGAGCCAGCTGTGGAGCTTTGACATCGGGCAGATGGCCAAGCCCGGCGGCAGCGGCAACTGGTCCGGCAGCGGCTGGGTCGGTCAGCCGCTCGTGGTCTGCTGGCCGCAGAGCACCAAGCAGATCATGAACATGTACGACTGGGCCAAACAGAAGGAGAACCTCGTCGAGGGGATTCTTGCGTGTCTGGACGGCAAGGTGTACTTCTTTGATATCGAGACCGGCGAGGCGACCCGCCCCGTGCTGGACATCGGCATCCCGTTCAAGGGCGCAGGCGCGCTTGATCCGCGCGGCTACCCGATCCTGTATCTGGGTTCCGGCGACAACTATCCCGAGGATTCGTCCAAGACCGTGCGCGCCGTCGTGTATAGCCTGGTGGATTTCAGTTGCCTGTACACGTTCGGGTCGTACAAGGACGGCTTTGCCATCCGCGACTGGCACGCCTATGACAGCTCGCCGCTCGTGGACGCCGAGACGGATACCCTGATCTATCCGGGCGAGAACGCGATCCTCTACACGATCAAGCTCAACACGCAGTACGACGAGCAGGCGGGCACGTTGACCATGAACCCGTCCGACGTGGTGAAGTTCCGGTATAACACGAACCGCAGCTCGGTGGGCAGCACATCCGCCGAAAAGTACTGGATGGGCTATGAGGACAGCGTGGTGGTCTGGGGCGGCTATGCCTATCTGGCCACGAATGATGGCTTTGTCCAGTGCATTGACCTCAATACGATGCAACTGATCTGGGCGCAGGATGTGCTTGACGATACGAACGCCTCCATCGTGCTCGAAGAGGATGAGGCCAACCGTACGGCGTACCTGTACGTGGGCACCTCGCTGCACTTTACGGCCAACGCCGATATGCAGGGCGTCACGCCGCTGTTCAAGATCAATGCCGTTACGGGCGAGATCGTGTGGCGGTTCGACATGAACGTATACACGGTTTCCGGCGTGTCCGGCGGCATCCAGGCGACGGCCGTCGTCGGCAAAGACAGCATCTCCGATCTGGTGATCGTGCCGTTTGCGCGCACGCCGGATCGGGATCACGGCTATCTCATGGCCATCGACAAGAACACCGGCACGGAGCGCTGGCGCTTTGCGACGGACGGCTATTCCTGGAGTTCGCCCGTTGCGGTGTACGACGCTTCGGGCAATGCGTACATCGTTTCCTGCGACAGCCTCGGCAAGGTCTATCTGCTGGACGGCAAGTCCGGCACACTGCTCTCCAAGTTCGATGCGGAGCGCAACATCGAGGCGTCGCCGGTCGTTTATGGCAATACGATCGTCGTGGGCACACGCGGGATGAAGGTGTTCGGCATCAAGATCTCGTAAGGAGCGGTTTTCATGGCGCGCAGGCGGATGCAACCGAGGTTTTTTCTCTTCCTCTTCTCACTGGTGGGGATTGGGGCTGGGGTTTTTCTGCTCGTGCAGGCGTTTGTCACGCGCCCCAAGGAGGCGACGGCGGACGGGTCGCCCTCGCCGAGCGCGCCGCAGGTCACAAGCGCGGCGGTCGCCACGCCGGCGCCCGCGCTGCCGGACAACCTGACCGTTGTCCGCAGCGACGAAGCCGATCCGGCGCTCTATGGGTTTTCCACGCGGCTCATGGTCAATGGCGGCGAGACCAACAGCTATTCCCGGGCTGAGCCCGTTTCGTTCGGCCGCGACAGCGAGTATTCCTCCGTGGCCGGCGTGCTGACCTTTGGCGGCAACAACTACCGCAACACCTTTTCCTATGGCACGGTATCCGTCAGCGAGCGCAAGCTGTATCGCAGCTGGGAGGCGCGCATCGGCCAGATCGACAGTTGGACGGGTACCGGCTGGACGGGCCAGCCGCTGATCGTACAGTGGCCGGATGAGGTGCGCGCCGTGCTGGGCGTATCGGACACCTATCGAAACAAGGAAGGCTTTACCGAGGTCATCTATCCGACGATGGACGGCAACATCTACTTCTTTGACCTCGAAACCGGCAACGCCACGCGCGACCCGATCAATGCCGGGGTCGTCATGAAGGGCACCGCCTGCCTCGACCCGAACGGTTATCCGCTGCTGTACGTGGGCCAGGGGATCGAACAGGACAACGAAAACGGTCTGAACGTCGCATATGTGCGCGTCTATTCGCTCATCACCAACGAGGAGATCAACCGCTTTGGCGGACATGATTATTTCAGCGAGCGCGACTGGCAGGCGTACGACGGCAGCCCGATCATAGCGGACGATACGATCTTTTTCGCCGGGGAAAACGGCGTGCTGTATTCCTGCAAGCTCAACACCGTCTTCGACGCTGCGGCCGGCACCGTTTCGATCAATCCGGAGCGGCTCGTCAAATACCGGTATACGGGCGCCGGTTATTCCAAGTACAACGTATCGGATCAGCGCTGGTACGGGGTGGAAAGCTCCGTGGCGGCGTTCCGCAACTATCTCTATTTTACCGACAACGGCGGACGCCTGCAGTGTGTGGACGCGAATACCTACGAGCTGTTGTTCGTTGCGGATGTGGGGGACGATGCGGACGCCTCCGTCGTCATTGAGGAGAGCTACGAGGACAATACGATCTATCTGTACACCGCCGGGCAGGTCAGCCGTTCCGATGCGGCGCTGGGCGAGGGATACGGCTACTCGTATCACAAGAAGATCAACGGGTTGACCGGCGCCGTTGTCTGGGAGCAGCGGTGGATTGCCTCCACAGGCGATGAGAACAACAGCGGCGGCACGCTTGCCACGCCGCACGTGGGGCGGGGCGACATCTCCAACCTTGTGATCTACTCCATGAACCTGACCGCCGTGAACAGGGAGAACGACGCCGGTTCGGATGGGGTTGCGGAAGGAGAAGAAGATCGGACGGCGGGCGGCGCCTACACGCTCGGCGGGCGCATCGTCGCCTATGACCGGAAGACCGGCTCGATCGTCTGGACGATCGAGCAGGCCGGCGCCGGAGATTACTGGTCGTCGCCGGTGGTCGTATATGACGAAAACGGAAAGGGATATCTGATCCAGTGCGACCGGGCGGGTGCCGTCAACCTGTACGACGCGAGCACTTCCGCCCTGCTGTATTCGCTCGACCTCGGCTCCCGCATTGACTCAACGCCGGCCGTGTTCAACAACTATCTGATCGTAGGCACGCGCGGAAAGGGCGGCGGTGGCGAGAACCAGAAGATCATCTGCGTGAAGATCGCATAGGAGGTTGAGGTACGGCATGGAAACGTTTTGGAAAGAAGCCGGCGATACGCTCCTGCGCGTGGGTGTGCGCGTGCTTGCGGGCGGGCTGCTGCTGTTCATCGGTTTTCGCATTGCGCGCTGGCTGACCAGGAGCATACAGAAAAAGCACGTTACCAGGAAGGGCGCCGATCCGCTCACGCCCACCATGCGTTCTTTTCTGGCCAGTGCCGTCGGTATCGCGCTGCGCGCAGGGGTCGTCATCGTGTTCATCATCATCATGGGCGCGAACACCTCGTCCGTCGTTGCAATGCTCAGCTCTGCGGCGCTTGCCATCGGCCTTGCGCTGCAAAACAGTTTTTCCAATCTCGCCGGCGGGTTGCTGATCATTTTGTTTAAGCCGTTTGCCATCGGGGATTACATCACCGTGGGCGGCGAGTCCGGCACCGTCCGCAATATCAACATCTATTTTACGCATATCATCACGCCGGACAACCGCACCGTCGTGCTGCCAAACGGCGTCGTTTCCAATGCGGTCATGGTCAACGCATCCACGGAGGAGACCCGCCGCGTGGAAATCGTGCTGCCGGTCGCCTATGCGGCGGACGCCCGGCGCGTATGCGCGCTGCTCGAGCAGGCCGCAGCGGCGGACGGGCGCGTGCTTGCCGATCCGAAACCGCAGGCGGCGCTGACCGATCTGACCGGCGGGGTGCAGACGTATACGGTCTGGGCCTGGTGCGCCCGCACGGATTATCTCGACGTAACATATGAATTGCGCGCGCACGCCAAGGAGGTGCTCGAGCAGGAGGGGATTTCCCTTGCGCGGGCGAGGTTCGACGTGGCGCTGCACGATTAAAACGGCTGCCCGTTTGCCGCGCGGCCGCTTGCCGCGCGGCCTTTTTATGGTCTGCGCGTCCTGCCGAAAAGTGAGATTGACGCTTTGTGGCAAGCGTGCTAAAATAAATGAAATTGTTTTTGGAAGGAGCGGAACCCATGGATTACGAAAGCAAGATCGCAACCGTCGTTCGGGAAATTCCGCCCTCCGGTATTCGGAAGTACTTCGACTTGCTGGATGATTCCTACATCAGTCTCGGAGTTGGCGAGCCAGATTTTCCGACGCCGGAGCGGATCCGGCGAGCTGCCATCGAGAAGATCAAGGGCAGGATTGCGTATACCTCCAATTCCGGCGACCCGCATCTGCGGGAACTGATCCTCCGTTATCTGGACGAGCGCTTCGGCATTTCCGGCTATGAGGGAATCGACAACGTGCTCATCACCGTCGGCGCGAGCCAGGCCATTGACCTTGCCATGCGCGCCATTTTGAACCCGGGCGACGAGGTTATCGTCCACACGCCCGCCTATGTGTCGTACCTGCCGGCCGTGCAGCTGGCGGGCGGCACACCGGTGCTCGTGCCCACGTATGCCGAGGATCGGTTTCGCCTGCGGGCGGAGGTGCTGCGCGCCGCCATCACGCCGCGGACCAAGGCGGTGTTGCTGGCATTCCCGACGAATCCGACCGGCGCGATCATGGAGCGCGAGGACCTCGAGGCCATTGCGGATGTGCTGCACGGCACGGATATCATCGCCGTGACAGATGAGATCTACGGCGAGCTGACTTTTAACGGCCGCGGCCCCATTTCGCTGGCAACGCTGCCGGGTATGCGCGAGCGCACCATTGTGCTCAACGGATTCTCCAAATCGTTTTCCATGACCGGCTGGCGGCTCGGCTATGCGGCAGGTCCGCTGCCGTTCATCGATGCCATGCGCAAGATCCATCAGCTCACCATGCTCTGCGCCCCCACTCCGGCGCAATACGCCGGCGTCGCCGCGCTGGAACAGGGCTTTGCCGATGGGTTTGTCGATATGCATCGCATGCTCGACGAGTATGCAGCGCGCCGGCGCGTCATTATCGACGGGTTCAATGCGCTCGGCCTCACCTGCAATGAGCCGGAGGGCGCGTTCTATGTGTTCCCGTCCATTGCCAGTACGGGCCTGGACAGCGAGACTTTCTGCGACCGCCTGCTGGAGCAGCAGCGCGTCGCCACGGTGCCCGGCAGCGCGTTCGGCGAGGCGGGTGAAGGACATATCCGATGCTGCTACGCCACCTCGATGCAGGGCATTGAGACGGCGCTCGACCGGATTGGAATGTTCCTGCGCTCGCTTTGAACCGCTTGCATCTGCCGGCTCCCGCCCAATCGTTGGGCGGGAGCCGCGCGTTTGTTATGCCTGGACGATTTCGCCACAGACCGCGGCGCGCCGCGGGAAACGGAGGTTATCATGAACAGCCGCGTGCTCCACGTGCTCGAATACGATAAGATCTGCGATCTGCTGCGCACGCATCTTTCGTCCGACGTCGGGCGGGAGATGTCGCTTTCGCTTGCGCCGGCCTCTACGCTCGAGGAGGCGGAGCGCTTGCTGCAACAGACGGAGGAGGCGGACGCGATCTACCGGCGCACCGGGCGCACGGTCGTGGAGGCCTTCCCGGACATTCGCAACATGCTCGCGCGCATCCACGCGGCGCATGCGCTTACCGCCGGCGAGCTGCTCGATGCGGCGCAGTGCCTGCGCGCTTCGCGCAACGCGCGCGAAACGCTGCATGCGGGGGAAACACCCGGCCTGCTTGCCACGATGGCCAACCGCCTGTCCTCACACCGTTCCATCGAGGAGGAGATCCGGCGTTGTATCCTTGCCGAGGACGAGATTGCGGATAACGCCTCCCCCGAGCTCATGCGCCTGCGCCGCCAGATCCGCCTGACCAACGAGCGCATGCGCGAGAAGCTGAACGCAATGATCAAAAGCCCCGCCTACCAGAAGTACCTGCAGGAGCCGATTATCACCGTGCGCAACGGGCGTCTGGCGCTGCCGGTCAAGGCGGAACACCGCGCACAGGTGTCCGGGCTCGTACACGACCAGAGCGGCAGCGGCGCGACGCTGTTCATCGAGCCGGCGGCGGCGGTGGAGCTCGGCAACGAGATGCGGCGCCTGCAGGCGGAGGAACGGGTGGAGATCGGGCGTATTCTCGCGGGTTTGACGGCGCTGCTGGACCCCATTGCCGACGAGCTGCACGCGAGTCTCAACATCCTCGGCACGCTTGACGTAATCTTCGCCAAGGCCGTCCTCGCACGCGACCAGCGCGCCGTGCGCCCCAAGCTCAACGACGGGATGCACCTGCGCATCGTCGCCGGACGGCATCCCCTGTTGCCGCGGGATACGGTCGTGCCGGTGGACGTATGGCTGGGGACGGATTTTCGCACGTTGATCATCACCGGCCCGAATACGGGCGGCAAGACCGTGACGCTCAAGACCGTTGGCCTGCTTACGCTCATGGCCATGTCCGGTCTGTTTGTACCGGCCGATGCGCGCACGGAGCTGCCCGTCTGCACGGAGGTGTTCGCCGATATCGGGGATGAGCAGTCCATCGAACAGTCGTTGTCCACGTTTTCCTCGCACATGACCAATACCGTGTCCATCCTGCGGGAGGCGGGGCCCGGTTGCCTCGTGCTGCTCGACGAGCTGGGGGCGGGTACGGACCCCGTGGAGGGCGCCGCGCTGGCCCAGGCCATTCTGGAGGCGCTGTACGGCAGCGGCGCGCTGACCATGGCGACGACGCACTACAGCGAGATCAAGGCGTTTGCGCTGACCCGCCCCGGCATGCAAAACGCGTCGATGGAATTCGACGTGGACCGGCTTTCGCCCACATACCGCCTGTTCATCGGCATTCCCGGCAAGTCCAACGCCTTTGAGATATCCGAGCGCCTGGGCCTCGATCCTGCCGTGATCGAGCGGGCGCGGCAGTTCCTGCAACAGCGGGACGTGGCGTTTGAGGATGTGCTCTCCGGGGCGGAGGCGGCCCGGCGCGAGGCGGAGAGCGCGGCCGCCCAGGCGGCGGAGGACCGCCGCGCGGCGCAGCAGGCGCGTGAACGGGCGGAGGAGCAGCAGGCCAGGCTGGAGGCGGAGCGCGCGCAGCTGCGCCAGAAGGCGCGCGAGGATGCCCGGCGCGTCGTGCAGGACGCACGGCGCGACATGGAGCAGATCATCGCCAATTTGCGCGCATCGGGGGAAGGCGCTGCGCTGGAACGCGCCATACAGCAGGCGCGGGACGCCATGCGCGCAAGCGAAACCCGTCTGCTCGACGGCGCGAAAGCGGCCGCCGCAGACCCGGGCGAACCGCCGGCGACCGTCCGGCCGGGCGATGCGGTACACGTGTTGTCGGTGGACCGCGATGCGACCGTGCTCAAGGCGCCGGACGCGCGGGGGGACGTGCTCGTGCAGGCGGGAGCAATTCGTCTGACCGTCAAGCTGACTGAGCTTCGTCCGGTGCAGCGCAAGCCGGAACATCCCAGGGCTGCCGTGCGGCGCACGCTGTCCGAGCCGGAGCGCAGCTTTCTTTCGCTTGACCTTCGCGGCAAGACGGTGGACGAGGCGACGATCGAGATTGACCGCTTTATCGACGACGCGGTGCTCACCGGCGTCAGGGAGTTTTCCATCATCCACGGGAAGGGGACCGGCGCTCTGCGCACCGGCGTGCAGGCGTATCTGCGGTCGCACCCGCAGGTCAAGACCTTCCGGATCGGCGCATATGGCGAGGGAGACGCCGGCGTGACCGTGGTTACGCTCAAATAGCGGGAAATTGGACAAATTCTGGACGGTATGGTATAATGCCGCCATAAAGTGGGCTTCTTATGCGGAGCCGCATATATCAGGAGGGGTCCTGCATGGAGAACAATACCATTCTGGTTATTGACGACGACCGCAATATCCTCGCCATCATTGAGCTCTATCTCAAGAAGGCGGGTTTTCAGGTCGTAACCTGTGCCGACGGCGCAATGGCGCTTGCCGCTTTCCATGAAACGCGGCCTGCGCTCGTCGTACTGGACGTGATGCTGCCGGGCCGGGACGGCTGGGCCGTGCTGCACGATATTCGTATGGAGGGCGAGACTCCCGTCATCATGCTTACCGCCAAGGGCGATACGGGGGACCGCGTCCAGGGTCTGGAACTCGGGGCGGACGACTACATCTCCAAGCCCTTTGACGCCAAGGAACTCATCGCCCGCATCAAGGCGGTGCTGCGGCGCAGCGCGCCGGTGGAACCGGAGCGCACCATCCAGCTCGACGGTCTGTCGGTTTCGCTCGAGAACTATGCGGTTGTGCTCGACGGACGGCCGCTCGAAATGCCGCCCAAGGAGATCGAACTGCTGTACTTTCTCGCTTCCCATTCCGGCAAGGTGTTCACGCGCGAGCAACTGCTCGAGCAGGTATGGGGATTCGACTTTTTCGGGGATTCCCGCACGGTGGACGTCCATGTCAAGCGCATCCGCGAAAAACTGGGCGACAGCCATCCGTGGCAGCTTAAGACCGTATGGGGCGTCGGCTACAAGTTTGAGCAGCAATAAGCGAGCAGAGGGGACATGCGCCGCGATTTTCTCCGAACACTGTTTTCTCGCATGCTGGCGACGTATCTAACCGTTGCGCTGGGGCTGGTTGTGCTTGTCGGCGTAACGGTTGTTGCGCTTTTTCAAAGCCAGATCCGCTTTGAGATGGAGGCCGTGCTCTCCCGGGAACTCACGGCCATCGCGGAGGCGTGCGGCGGTGGGCAGGAGAGCGAAACGGACGGCGCGCAGGCGGAGGAGACGCTTTCGCTCATCGCCCGGCAGTGCGGCGGACTCATCCAGACGTATGGCGCCGACGGGTCCTTCAGTACGTACTATGAGGATGCAAAGTGGGAGGCGGTTGCGCGGCAGTCCGCGACGGGCGCTGCGCAGGAGGCGCTGTTTCACGTGGACGGCCATGAGCCGGCGCTTGATTATTTTGGCGACGACCTTTCCTTTCCCACCATCAGCCAGTCCGCGCTGGTATATGAGGACGGCGTTGCCGCCAGGGCCGTGTTGCTCCACCTCGACTATTCCATTTCCCGGCGCACCCTGTCCGCCACCTGGATGGAGATTCTGCTCGTGCTGTTCGTTGCGGTGCTCTTTTCGGTCATTGCGGTGTACTATACCACTTCGCGCATGATCCGCCCCTTTTCCGAGATCAACGATATCGTGCAGCGGTACAGCAAGGGCGATTTCAACATCCGCATCCCAATCAAGGGAACGGACGAGGCGACGCAGCTTGCGCGAAGTTTCAACAACATGGCGGATCAGCTTCAGGATCTGGAGGCCACGCGGCGGGACTTTGTCTCCAACGTGAGCCACGAGTTGCGCTCGCCGCTGACATCCATGCGCGGCTTTCTCGAGGCCATGCAGGATGGGACGATCGCGCGCAACGAGTACGACAAGTACATCGATATCGTGCTGTCGGAAACGCGGCGCATGACCTCGATGGTCAACGACCTGTTGGACCTGGCGCGCATCGAGTCGGGCCGAACGGCGCTCAAACTCGAGATTTTCGACATCAACGAGCTCATTCGCCGCACGCTCATCACGTTTGAGGCGCGCATCTACGACCAGAAGATGGAAGTGGAGGTCAAGTTTGCGCAGGAGCAGTACTTTGTTGAGGCGGACAGCGCGCAGATCTCGCAGGTGCTGCGGAACATCATCGATAATGCGATCAAGTACTCTCCGGCGGGCGGGCGGCTTCGCATAGCGACCTACGCGCTGCGCCGGGAGGTCTATGTCAGCATACAGGATTCCGGGCAGGGCATCCCGGAGGAGGACGTGCCGCACGTGTTCGAGCGGTTCTACAAGGTTGAAAAGGCGCATACGCCGACCAAACAGGGAGGCACTGGCCTCGGGCTCTCGATCGTCAAACGCATCATCGACCAGCACGGTCAGACCATCACGCTCAAGAGCACGCGGGGAAAGGGCAGCAATTTTACGTTTACACTCAAGCGCGCGCCGTCGCCCAACAAGCGGCAGCCCGCGATGGACGGAGGTGCCAAGTATGGAATTTAACAATCAATCCCAGTATCAGTATCCGTACCCGGACGGACGGCGCCGGCGGCGCGGTCTCGGCGGGTTTGGAATTACGGTGATCGTGCTCGTCTTTGTGCTCGTGGTGCTGCTGGCGCTGGTCATTGCGCTGCGCGGCGGCGGGGCATACGATCCGGAGGTGAGCACGGCTACTCCCACGCCGGAGGCAGGCCTTCCGGGTGCTACGGAGCCGCCCGTATCGGTGGCCACGCCGTTGCCGGGCGGGCATGAGATGCCGGCGCTTGACGGCGTGCCCCCCGACCTTGCGGATGTGCCGCAGTTCTTTTTGAACAATCCCATCCCCGATATCTTCGATGCGGTCTCCGACTCCGTGGTGGGCGTGGTCAACTATACCACGCAGCAGATCGGCAGGCGCCGGATGCTCGCAATCTACGGCAGCGGCAGCGGGTTCATCGTTTCAAGCGAGGGCTACATTCTCACAAACGCGCACGTCATTGAGGATGCGGAGGAGATCACCGTCCTGCTTGCCAACGGGGAGGAGGTCGAGGCTGCTCTGATCGGCTTTGACGAGGAGACGGATGTGGCCGTGCTGAAGGTGGAACACGAAGGCCTGGTTCCCATGGCGCTCGGCGATTCGGACGCGGTGCGCGTCGGCGAGTTTGTCGTCGCCATCGGCAATCCACTCGATACGAGCAGCCTTGCCAATACGACCACATTCGGCGTGATCTCGGCCCACGCGCGCGAGATCACGATCGACGGGCATACCAATACCTATCTGCAGACCGATGCGGCGATCAACTTCGGCAACAGCGGCGGCCCGCTGCTCAATATGAACGGCGAGGTCATCGGCATGAACAGCGCCAAGTCCATCACCGCAGGGTACGATGAGTACGGCAACATGGTCAGCGCGGAGGGCATCGGTTTTGCGCTGCCGATCAACGCGGTGCGGGAGATCATGGAACTGCTGGTCACGGAAGGACATATTGAACGCCCCGCCGTGGGCATCTCCGTGTTGACCCTGACCGAAGTCATCGCTGCCGAGCTCGATCTGCCGGTGTCCTCCGGCGTCTATGTGGACAGCGTTGTGGCCGGCGGTCCGGCTTCGCAGGCGGGCGTGCTCGCTGGCGATGTCATCATCTCTGCCAACGGGCAGGCGCTGACCGATCGCTCGGAATTCATGGAGATCATCGAGGCGAGCCATATTGGCGATACAATCGCCGTCGAAGTCTATCGAAACGGGGAGACGCTTCGGCTGGACATCGTTCTTGGCGATAAGGGCGCGATGGACTATGAAATCGTCGATCCGCAGCAATAAGGCGCGAGACCGTGCAAAGGGCGCCCCGCAGGTGCGGGGCGCCCTTTTGTCGCCTCGATGGGGCGCTCAGGCCTGCGCCGTGCCAAGACAGACAGCAGCATAACCCTCCATGCCGTCCGCATCGGAGAAGCGGAGGGTGTCGATTCCAAGCAGCGCGACGGCAAACGCGAGGATCGTGCCGCCGTAAAGGATCACGTCGTGGCGTTCCGACAGCAGCGGTTGCATCCGCCGCCCGCGCTCGCCCATGCCGTCAAGACGGTCCAGCAGCGTCGGCAGCTGCGCCGTGCGCATCCGGCAGCCGCTCACGGCAGCCGGGTCGTAGGATGTGAGGCGAAGCGACAGCGCCGCGAGCGTCGTCGCGGTACCGCCGACCGCCGTCCATGGCTCTGTGTGGAGCGGGGGCGGGGCGATGGTCGCCTGCAGCAGCGGCAGCGCCGTTTTGCGGATATCTGGAAGCGTCGCGCCGGGGCACAGTTCCTTGAGACGCACGCAACCGAGCGGCCAGCTCTGCCGGTATGCGGCCGTCACGATCTGCGTGCTGCCGCCGCCGATATCGATCAGCCCGCCGCCGGTCGCGCCGGTCGCACCGGCAAAGGCGAATGCCGCCTCCTCCGCACCGTCGAGCACGCGCACCCGGAGCCCCGTTCGCTCAAAAACGCGCGCCAGAAAAGCTTCCCGGTTGCCGGCGTCGCGCACTGCGCTGGTGGCATAGGCAAAGGCCGGCGCTCCGGCGCTTGCCGCCGCATGGGCGAGCGTGCAGAGCACATCGAGCGATTGCGCCATGCGCCGCTCGCTCAGCATCCCCGTCGCCGGGAGGCCCTCGGCCAGCCGGGTTGTATACACCTGTTTGGGAGAAAAACACAGGCCGTGTCCGGTCTGCACGGCCTCCATATAGCGGATGGAATTGCTGCCGATATCGATGATTGCCGCACGGCGGTTGCCCGCATCATTCGTCATAGAATTTGATATCGTCCGGGAACACATAGCCGAGCTTTTCCCGCGCATACTGCAACAGATACTCGTCCGTCTGCATGTATTCGAGCATCCGCTCCAGCCGTTCCTCCTCAACCTCAAGCGTGTCAAGCTCCGATTCGAGCTTTTCGGTATCCTCGGCGATGGTAGCCAGGGTCGTCTGCTGCGAAAGATAGATACCGCCCATAATGCAGAAAGCGAGCAAAAACGCAAGAATGACATATCTTGCTCTCAATTTGAAGCGCACTTTTCTTGCCATATGTTTAGTATAGCATATTTTTCAACGTTTTCCAGCCCCTTTGCGGCCGCGTGTGTGAACGAAGCGTGAAATCGTCCCGTAAACGGCGAACTGTTCGAGCGCAAAGCCCGCGCCCGCCAGCAGGAACAGGTACAGGCGCAGGCGGCCGCCCGTGGTGACCAGCAGCATGGCGGCGATGATCGCGCCGAAGGCGGCGGAGAACAGCGCGTCGCAAACCGGCTCCACCGGCCGTGCGCGCAGCAGACGCCGGATCAGGCGGAACAGGTCGTAGACGAGTCCGCAGACGATGCCCGCGTACAGGCATGTCAGCGCCGCGTATGGCTGCGCGGCGATCTGCTCGGCCGCCATCAGCGGAACACCTTGCCGAAAAGCCCGCGCCGCTCGGTTTCCGGCGGTTCGTAGTCGAGCGCGAGGATTTCTCCTTCGATGCTGATCTGTCCGTCCTCCAGATTCAACTTGGACAGGTGCAGGTTGGTGCCCACGATGTTGAGCGGCCCCGCCTCCGTCATCAGCATCACGTCCTGCTCATTGAAGCTCTCCACGTCCGCCACGCCCGTGATGCTGATGCGCATGCGGTTGTCGATGTGGATGCTGTGCGCGCGCGGGCGCAGCTTGTTGAGTTCGGCGTCCCGGCGTTCGTTCATAAACATTCCCCCCAACTCGATATTGGCGCTTCTAACCCATCCTATGCGGGGGATGGGACAGGTATGCTGTGGTCCCGTCCATCGGGCTGACACAAATGATTGTGTCGAAACGTGAGAAAGATGTGAAAACCGGCGCCCGGTCGCTTGACAGAAGGCGGCCGAAAATAGTATCATAAATACCTGAGAGGATTTTGGTTGCTACGTATTGTATGCGGATTTTCCATTTCTTTCATTTCTCCAAATTGAGAGAGGAGCAGCAAATTGAATCAGGAACAGTTAGAGGCGAAAAGTCTTGGAGATTTGCGCGAAATCGCAAAACTGCAGGGGGTTAAGGCCGTCACAAAGTACCGCAAGCCCGAGCTCGTCACGATTATTATGAACGGCGGCGTCGTACCCGCCGATCTGAACGCTCCGCCGGCGCAAAAGGAGTCCGGCGCGCCGCGCCCCGTTGCGGAGGCCGGCTCCGATCGAGCGGGAATCCCCGCCGAGCCGGTGACGCCAGCCGCCGAACCGGTTGCGGAACCCGGGCCGGCCATTCACGATCCGTCCGCACCGCGGATCCGCCCGTCGTATGTTTCGCGCCCACAGACCGGGTATCAGAAGCCGGCCTATGACAGCCGCAACTATTCGCAGGGCGGCTATCAGCCGCGCCGCGGGTATCAGGGCAGCTATCAGCAGGGCGGCTACCAGCAGGGCGGCTATCAACAGGCGAACTATCAGCCGCGCGGCGGTTATCAGCAGGGCGGCTATCAGCAGGGCGGGTACCCGCCGCAGGCCGGCTACCAGCAGGTCGGCTATGGCACGCCGGATGCCGGGTATGAGGAGGAGCGCCGCTACCGCAACCGGCAGGAAGGATATTATAATAAAGATTACGGCACCAGCAATCCCGCCGTGCCCGAGATGTTGCAGACGGGCGAATGTGGCGACGCGGAGGGCGTGCTTGAGGTGCTGCCGGACGGATACGGCTTCCTGCGCTCGGAGAACTACCTTTCCGGCGCACACGATGTCTACGTTTCCATCGCGCAGATCCGGCGGTTTGGCCTGCGCACGGGCGACCTCGTCACGGGCAAGACGCGCCCATCCAAGGAAAACGAGCGGTTTCTGGCGCTGCTGTACATCACCGCGGTGAACGGCGAGGACCCGGAAAAGCTTTCCGAGCGCACGCCGTTTGAGAACCTTGTGCCCATTTTCCCGAACGAGCGGTATACGCTTGAGCGCACCGGCGTGAAGAACGACCTCTCCATCCGGCTGATCGATCTCATCGCCCCCATCGGCAAGGGCCAGCGCGCGATGATCGTCTCGCAGCCGAAGGCGGGCAAGACGACGTTGCTCAAGAACATCGCCAACGGCATCTCCGACAACTATCCGGACGCGCATCTCATCGTCCTGCTCATCGACGAGCGGCCGGAAGAGGTCACCGATATGCAGCGCTCCATCCGCGGCGAGGTCCTCTACTCGACGTTCGATGAACTGCCGGAGCACCATACGCGCGTGGCGGAGATGGTGCTGGAGCGCGCGATGCGCCTGGTTGAGCACGGGCGGGACGTCGTCATCCTCATGGACAGCCTGACGAGGCTTGCGCGCGCCTACAACCTGACCATCCCGCCCACGGGCAGGACGCTTTCCGGCGGCATGGACCCGGGGGCGCTGCACAAGCCCAAGCGCTTTTTCGGTGCGGCGCGCAACATCGAGAACGGCGGCAGCCTCACGGTGATCGCCACTGCTTTGTCGGAGACGGGCAGCCGCATGGACGATATGGTCTACGAGGAGTTCAAGGGTACGGGCAACATGGAGATCCATCTCGACCGCAAGCTGTCCGAACGCCGTATTTTCCCGGCCATCGACATCTACAAGTCCGGCACCCGCCGCGACGACCTACTGCTCTCCAAGGCCGAACTGGAAGGCGTTCGCACCATCCGCCGCGTGCTCTCCGGCGGCAATCCCGCCGAGGTGACCGAGCAACTCATCGCCATGCTCGACAAAACGAACACGAACGAGGAGTTTCTCCAGCGCGTGAAGGACTGGGTGCGCATCTATGAGAAGGACGGTTACACGGCGTCCAACCGCTTCGGCAAGTAACGCGCCCCGGCCGGCTGCATAGCTGGCCGGAAAAATGCCGAAAATCCTGCGCCTGTGGAAAAATAGGGCTTGCTTTTTCGGCGTGACGCGGCTATAATATGCGTTGGACTGTTTTTGAAGGAGTGAATTGCATGAAGAAGGGCATCCATCCGTCTTACGGCGAAGCAACGGTTCGCTGCGCATGCGGCGAGACCTTTACGACCGGCTCCACCCGTGGCGAGCTGAAGGTCGAAATTTGCAGCAAATGCCACCCGTTCTACACCGGCCGTCAGAAGCTGGTGGACAGCGGCGGACGTGTCGACCGCTTCAAGAAGCGCTACGGCATGTAAGGCCAACCGATTTTCAGGAAAGCGCACCAGACGGTGCGCTTTTTTCGCGCGCCGCCGCCTCCAATTTGTAACCGTTTTGATAATTTTCGCACAATCCCCCTGTGCGGGGCCTGTTTTGGGGCGTTGTGCGCGGCGGTCAAGTTGCGCTTTTTTGGTTTGTCTGGTATGATATCGGCATATGGGTAGGAGGAAACGGGAAATGGAACGGAATGTCTATGATGTGCTGGAGGAGCGTGGCTTCCTCAAGCAGTGTTCGCATCCGGACGAACTGCGCGAGCTGCTCGGCCGGGAAAAGGTAACGTTTTACATTGGCTTCGATCCTACGGCGGACAGCCTGCACATCGGCCACTATGTGGCGCTGATGACCATGGCGCATATGCAGCGCGCCGGGCATCGCCCCATTGTGCTGCTTGGCGGCGGCACCGCCATGATCGGCGACCCGTCCGGCAAGACGGACATGCGCCGCATGATGTCCAACGAGGAGATCGATCACAACGCCGCCTGTTTCCAAAAGCAGATGGCGCGGCTGATCGACTTTTCAGATGGCAAGGCGCTCGTGTTCAACAACGCGGAGTGGATTCGCGGTCTGAACTTTCTGGATTTCATGCGTGAGATCGGCGTCCACTTCTCCGTGAACACGATGCTGCGCGCCGAGTGCTACCGCCAGCGCATGGAGCGCGGACTCACGTTTTTCGAGATGAGCTATATGCTCATGCAGAGCTATGATTTTCTGGTCCTCAACCGCCGGACCGGCTGCGTGCTGCAGATGGGCGGGGACGATCAGTGGAGCAACATTCTGGGCGGCGCGGATCTTATCCGCCGCAAGGAGCACAAGCCGGCCTATGCGCTTACGACGGCGCTGCTGACCACCAGCGAGGGCAAGAAGATGGGCAAGACCGAGAAGGGCGCCCTCTGGCTCGATCCGGCGCGTTGTTCCCCCTATGATTTTTACCAGTACTGGCGCAATGTGGACGATGCGGACGTGGAGCGTTGTCTGGCGCTGCTGACGTTCCTGCCGATGGACGAGGTGCGCCGACTCGGCGCGCTGCGCGATGCCGCGATCAATGAAGCAAAGCGAACGCTGGCGTTCACGCTTACCGAGCAGGTGCACGGCACGGAGGAGGCGCAGCGGGCGCAGGCGGCGGCGGAAGCGCTCTTTGGCGGCGGCACCGACATGTCCGGCATGCCCACCGTATCGCTCGTCCAAACGCAGATCGACGAGAGCGGGCTTCGGCTTCCAGACCTGCTGGTGCTGGCGGGCCTTGCCAAGTCCAAGTCGGATGCAAGGCGGCTGATTGCGGACGGAGCGGTATATGCCGGCGAGCGGCGCGTGGAATCGTATGCGGAGACGCTGCCGCCCGATGCGCTCGACGGGGAGGGCGTCATTCTTCGCAAGGGCAAAAAGAGCTTTTGCAGAATGAAGCGTGCATAGATGGCATATCGTACCGTAAAACAGGCAGGTGAAACGGAGACCGTCGTGAAGCGGTCGCGCTTTATCGGCCGCTGTTTTCCGGTTTCGGACGAGCAGGAGGCGCTGCGCCTGCTCGAAGAGGTGCGCAGACGGCACTGGGATGCGACGCACAACTGCTACGCCTACTCGATCGGCGAAACCGGCGTGTGCGCGCGTTTTTCGGATGATGGCGAACCTGCCGGCACCGCCGGGATGCCCATACTGGAAGCGATCCGGCGCATCGGCGTGACGGATGTTCTCGTTGTGGTGACGCGCTACTTCGGCGGGATCTTGCTCGGCGCCGGTGGGCTTGTGCGGGCGTATTCCGCGGCCGCGGCGGCGGCGGTGCGCGCCGCCGGACAGATCGAAATGCTGGAGTGTGTGCGCGTGACGCTTGAGGTCCCCTATGCGCTCTGGGGGCGCGTGCAACCGCTGCTGCGTGAGGGCGCGCAGGTGGAGGAGATCCGCTATGAGGTGGCCGTGTCCGCCGTCGCATGGATACGCAAGGCGGATTGCGACGCGCTCGCGCGCGCCATCGTCGACCGGACGGACGGCCGCGTGATCCCGCAGGCCGGGGCGTGCGCCATGCGTGCGTTCCCCGTGGAACCGGGCGAAGCGCCGGAGGAATCGGAAGAGGAGTGAATGCAATGAAGCGAAAGCTGCTGTGGCCGGCGTTGTTGAGCCTGGTGCTCGTGCTGGCGATGTGTGCGTTCTGTCCGCCCGCGTTTGCGGACGACGAGGTGCGCATCGAGGTGACGGCGGACCCGACCGAGCTGTCCGAAGGCGGCCCGGTGCTGTTTACGTTTGAAATCTCCAACTATTCCGATTTTGAGCTGCACGAGATCACCATCGGTCTTGACAATGCCATCTTTACCATCGAGGGAATGGAGGGGGCCGTTATTCCGCCCGGCGGTTCGGCGACGTTTCCGCTGCTTTATGAAGTGCCGGATTCCAAGATCGGGCTGGAACTGCTGTTTCAGGTGAGCTGGCTGCGCTACGGGGAGCCGTTCACCATGGAGGTGCCGGTGACCATCGCGCGCGCGGTGGAACCGATCATCACCATCACGCGCACGGTGGACAGCGCGTACGCCAAACAGGGCGATACGATCATCCTGACGTACGAGCTTGCCAACGAAACCAAGTTTGACATGACCAATATCACGGTCATCGACGAGCAGATCAGCGACAACGCCATCCTGCGCAACCACACGCTCAACGCGGGCGGCACGCTTTCCCAGTCGTATGTCTATACGATGGGGGAGGACGACGTGGTCTCGGCGCCCATCGTCACCTATGACGTCAACGGGAAGACCAAGTCGTTTTCCGCCATCGAGCCCATCACGCTGTCGATGGTGCTCGTGCAGATTGATCTGAACGTGGAGATGGGCACGCCCGCCGCCACCGGCGTACCCTTCACCATCACCGCCGTGAACAACGGCAATCAGACCGTGACCGATATTCGCATTACGGACGAGCTGGGCAACCCCGTACACGAGGGCTCGTTTTCTCTCGATCCGGGCCAGAGCCGTTCCTATTCCTATCTCGTCGTCCCCGTCTCCACGGAACCGGTGCGCAACGTCGCCTTCCATCTGACGGGGACCGACGCGCTCGGCGAGGCATACGAGCCGGAGTACGAGCAGACCTATGAGGTGCATCCGTTTGTGGACGATTCGCAGCTCAGCGTGACCCTGTTGCCGGAGATCCTGGAGCCATGGACGGCGCAGACCGGCGCCGTGCGCGTGCGCGTAATCATCCGCAACACCAGCGCCGTCGAGCTGATCAACGCCGTCCTGTCGGAATCCACGCTGGGCGATCTGGCCACATACGATGTGCTCAACAACGGCGATACGATCTTCGAACAGGAACTGGTCATCGGTTCGCCGCGCAACCTGACGTTTTCCATCAAGGCCGTGGACCCGGCCGGCACGGAGCGCGTGCTGACCGGTGCGATGCTCACCGTTGCCTATCCCACGGCAACGGATACGCCTGCGCCCACCATGCCCGCGGCGGAGTTGCCAACGGAAGGGATCGCCGGGGGATGGAACAGCACGCTCGTCATCGTGCTCATCATCGTCGGCGCCGTCATGCTCGCGGCGTTTACAGCGTTGATCATCCTCGCCGTGCTCGAACACCGCAGGACTGGCGGCATTGCGCTGGACGACGAGTTGGAAGATCTGGACGAGCCGGACGAATCGATCGACCTTGCATTTGACGAGGATCCCGTCCCGCCGGGACCTGCCCCGGCCCGGACAAGCAGCGGTCAGCGAACGGCGGAGGAGTTCGTCCGCATTGCCGAGGAGCGCCGCCAGCGGTTTGTGCCCACAAAACGACCGCTGATGCCCACCGTGGTGCCGGAATTTGACGATGGCCTCACGCACCGCAGCGAGGAGACGCCGCCGCAGACGACGGCGCGCCAGCCCATCGTCGCGCCGCCGCCGTCACAGCAGGCGCAGCAGCCGGCGTGGACGCCGCCACAGACGACGGCGCGCCAGCCCATCGTTACGCCGCCGCCGTCACAGCAGGCGCAACAGCCGGCGTGGACGCCGCCGAAACAGCAGCCTTCTACGCAAGCCACCTATCGGACGTCGCCGCCGTTTACACCGCCGTCTGCCCGGTTAACCACGCCGACGTCCGCCGGCGGGGATCTGCTCACGCCGCAGGAAGCGGCTGCCCGCGCGCCGAAGCGGATATCGCTTCGGCCGGAGCCTGCCGTGCGCGTCAAACAGAGGGAGACGGTCCGCCGCGTCCCACATGGGGAAGAGGAGCAGGAGCATGAGTGAATTTACCGGCTGCCCGGAGGAGATGTACCGGTTCTTCTGGGAGATTGCGTTTCAAAACCATCGGGAATTTTTTGAGGCCAATCGTGAGCGGTATCGGACGCTCGTGCAGCAGCCCATGCTGGCGCTTGCCGAACGGCTGTTGCCCACGGCGCTTTCGATTGACCCGCGCTTTCAAACGCGCCCGTCGGCCATCGTATCGCGCATTCGGCGGGATACGCGTTATACGAAGGACAAGTCCCCCTACCGCGACCATGTATGGCTCGGGTTCAAACCCGCCGGCATGCGCACGAGCGAATGCTTTGTTCTCTATGCGGAGTTTGAGCGCGAGCGGTACGGCTACGGCATGGGCATGTATGCGCCGGAGCCGGCGCTCATGGCCGAGCTGCGCGCCCGGATGCTCGCACGGCCCAAACACTTTTTGGAGCTCGTGGAGGAGCAGCGGTTTCGGGAACGCTTTGAGGTCTTCGGCGAGTCATACCGCAGGCCGCGCTTTACAGGGTGCGAGGCGGCGTTGCTGCCATGGGTCAACCGACGCTCGCTGGGGTTTTCCTTCGCTTCTCCGGCGCTGAGCCGCACGTACTCCCCCCAAATTGCAGATGAAATTCTCGAAGCGTTTGCCCTGCTTAAGCCGGTATATCGCTTTCTGATGGGGCTTGACTGAGGTCGAAGATCACAACGGCGCCGTTGTTGAACACGGCGGCATAGTGCGTCGAAAAGTAGTCCACATCGCATTGATAGTTGGCGCGCTCATAGGGACCGATGTAAACATAATCGATGGAATAGGTTTCGCGCAGCGCGGGCAGGGTCGTTTCCGGCTCTTCGAATAGCCCGCGCAGCGCGCTTTCCCGCGCGCTGTAATCCACACCGTGGAAATAGAGGAACGTACCGGCGCCGCACACGATATTGCGCCCGGTCAGGACGGCGACGGCATTGTTGTGGTTGTTGTATGTGAGGAAGGTGGCGTCGCTCTCCGTGTTCTCCTGGATGAACGCAGCCGCCTCGACCTCCTCCGCGCCGATGAGCTGGTATTCGGATACCAGCTCGCGCCCAAGCGTCAGCGTGCCGGACAGGAACAGCGCCACGGCGGTCATGCCCGACAGCAGGCGAAGCCCGTGCAGAGGCTGTTTTTGCGCCAGCGTCTGCGTCCGCAGGCGACGATAGGTGCGCACGAGCCACTTGGCTACGAGCGCGCAGGTATAGGCAAACCAGATGAACAGGATCTTGTTGTTGTCATACGGGTTGGGCTGGAACTGGACCAGCTCTCCGATGCACCAGACGGCCAGCACGCCGCCATAGACCGCCCGGTCGTGGCGGTCGGCATCGAGAAAGGCGACCGGCAACAATAGGAACAGCAGTCCCCAGTTTTTGATGTAGAACCAGAGGAAAGAGTCGCTCACGTTGTCCCAATTCCAGTTGAACTGCAAAAAGCTCCCCGCCTGCCGGAATGTGAACAGGAGCAGCTGCGGGAGCGCCAGCACTGCGACGATGAGCGCGTATTTCAGATATCCGAGCAGTTGCTGCTTGCCCTCGGCGCAAAACAGGCTGCGCATCAGATAGACGGCGCTGATAATCCCGAGCGCGAGGAAGGAATGCGTATGCACCAGCGGCAGTGCGCCGGCAAGCACGCCGAGCGCGAGGAAAGCCCGCCCGTCCCGTTCAAATGCGCCGCGATAGAGCAGGTAGAGGCAGGGGAACAGCAGCGCCCAGCCAAACAACGTCGCCCGCTGCGGGATCAGCATGTCCGCGATGGGGTTGACCCAGCGCAGGCCGAAGTCGGGGTAATTGGTCGGCGTTTCATAAAACGCAGTGAACAGGGTGGAGAGGCGGTCGGGCTGGAATTGCGCCAGGTCAAAAAAGTAGGCAAAGCCAAAACCGCCGCCGACAAAGAACAACAGCGTTGCCAGACAGGCGATGCGCTTTTCGGACAGCCAGCGCTCAAAGAACAGATATACGCCCATCAGGACCAGCCCGTAGGCGAACATGGCGGGCAGCATCGTCGCAAAGCGCAGATCGGCGCCGAGCACATAGAATGTGGAACTGATGCTGTCGGAAAGGAACGGATAACCCACCGGCGTGTCGGGGCAGATCGAGTACATCGGCGGGAACGTGCCCTGTTCCGCAATGCTCGTGATGAACCCGAGGTGCATCGACAGGTCGCCGTAGGTCGATTGCCCGACCCACAGCGCGCCGTCGCGCTCTATGATGGTGTGCGTGGAGAGCAGGATCACGCCGAGCACGAACAGCGGCAGCAGCGTGAAGAGCATCGGGGCGTCGTCCAGCCAGGGGGCGCGTTTTTGCGTACGGCGGCGGGCGGCGAGGAAGCAGCCGCATCCGATTGCCGCCGCCGTGACAAGCGCGAGGAGCTGCGCGGTCAGCGTGAAGTCGATCAAAAAGGCCCAAAGCGCAGGCAGCCACAGCAGCATGACGAGCGCCGATACGCAGCCGAGCCAGACGCGAACGGTCGGCCGCATGTCGGCAAAAACAAGACGCGCTACGGCCAGACCGCATATGATAAAACAGGCCAGATAGGCCACCGAAAGCAGATCAAGCAGCAAATCGGAACCCTCCAACAAGACGGATAGTTCCAATATTATAGCACAGCGTGCGCGACATGAAAAGGTTGCAGAACAGCCTGCGAGGCGCCGCCTGGTCCGCCGGCCGTATAGCATGCCCGCTTTGGGGCAAAGATATGGCGAGGAGGACGACGCATGCTGGAGTTTTTGAGGGAGAACCGCAGGATACTCGTATGTACGGCGCTGGCGCTTTGCGCAGGCGTTCTGCTGGGCCTTGCACTGCGCTTGCCTGTTGCGGCGGCCGAGCCGTCGCCGGAGGCGGAGCAGGTGGGCAGCATCGGCGAAGCGTCGATCCTGCCCACCACCGCCATCGAGCGGCAGGTCTGCTATCTGGCCTGCCACCATACGGTGGAACAGGAGATGGGAGATACTTCCCCGTTGATCGGGATGACGCGCCAGGAGCTGGCCGCAGCCTATCCCGACGCGGCGATTACGAGCTTTACCGCCGAGCGCGTGCGGCTCGTGCTGAGCGTGGACGGCTATTGCCCGGCGCACCTGCTGCTGCGCGCGGACGAACAGGGCGCGCTTGCGGTATGGCGGATGCAGGAGGACGCGCTTGAGATGCAGCCCGTTTTGACGCTGGCCGCTACGCTCGACGCTTTCGACGGGGAGACGGCGGCGGCATTGTCGGAGGGCGTGCTTTTTGACAGCATGGACGAGATCAACGCCTATCTCGAAAGCATGGAGAGTTGAAAGCAGCCGTTGCCTGTTTTCGGAGTTTGTAGTATACTGGCTACAAACTTTTGAGAGGCGGCATGGCGATGACACTTCTGGAACAGGCGCAACGCGCCAAAGCATCTTCCTACGAGCTATTAACGACCGATACAAAGGCGCGCGACGGGGCGCTGCTCGCCATGGCGGACGCGCTGGAGGCAAATGCCGACGCGATCCTCGCCGCCAATGAGCGGGATCTTGCGGCGGCCCGCGCGGCAGGCCGGCGCGAGGCGCTGCTCGACCGGCTGGCGCTGTCCCCTGTGCGCATCGCGGGCATGGCGGGCGGGTTGCGCAAGGTCGCGGCGCTTCCGGACCCGGTCGGCGGCGCGGATTATGCGGTCCGCCGTCCCAACGGCCTGTCCATTGAAAAAAGGCGCGTGCCCATCGGCGTGGTCGGCATCATCTATGAGGCGCGGCCCAACGTCACGGCGGACGCGGCCGGACTGTGCCTCAAGAGCGCGAACGCCTGCCTGCTGCGCGGCGGCTCGGAGGCCATTCACACAAACTCTGCCGTTGTCGATTGCCTGTCCGCCGCAGCGGCAGCGTTCGTACCGGCCGACGCGGTACAGCTTGTGCGCGACACGTCGCGCGAAACGGCGGCCGAGATGATGCGCCTGAACGGCTATCTGGACGTGCTGATCCCGCGGGGCGGGGCCGGGCTCATCCGGTCCGTGGTACAGACCGCGACGGTCCCGGTCATTGAGACCGGCGCCGGCGTCTGCCACACGTATGTGGATGCCGCCGCCGATATCCCGATGGCGGCGGCCATTGTGGCAAACGCCAAGTGTTCGCGGCCGTCGGTATGCAACGCCTGCGAAACGCTGCTCGTACACCGGGATATCGCCGCGCGCGCGCTGCCGGCGATTGCCGCCGCGCTCGAAGCCGCGCATGCGACCGAGCTGCGCGGCTGCCCGCAAACATGCGCCATCCTGCCGCGGGCCCTGCCTGCGACGGAGGAGGACTGGTCGGCCGAATACGGCGATTACATCCTGTCCGTACGCGTGGTTGACGGCGTGGAGGAGGCCATCCGGCACATCAATCGCTATGGCACTCACCACAGCGAGTGTATCGTGACCGAGCATCTTCCCACGGCGGAGCGGTTTTTGAACGCGGTGGACGCGGCGGCCGTCTACGTCAACGCTTCCACGCGGTTCACCGATGGCGAGGAGTTCGGCTTCGGCGCGGAAATCGGCATCAGCACGCAGAAGCTCCATGCCCGCGGGCCGATGGGGCTGCATGAGCTTACGAGCGTAAAATACGTCGTGCGCGGCGCGGGACAGGTCCGCTGAGGTGCTCGCATGGGAAACATCCGTCTGATCGCGCTTGATATCGATTTGACGCTTACTTCAAAGAAGGATGTCATCAGCGAACGCAACCTTGCCGCCATTCGCGCCGCGCAGGCGGCGGGCGTATTCGTGACCATCGCAACCGGCCGCGGGTTCCTTTCCAGCCGGCGCATCTGGCGCGCGCTTGCAATCGAGGGCCCCACCATTCAATATGGCGGCGCCATGCTCGTCCATTCGCCGGACGGCACGCCGCTAAGGGTACACGCGCTGCCGCCGGAGCTGGTCCACGATGCGCTGGAGGCGGCGCATGAACTCGGCATTCATGTGCAGATTTTCGAGGGCGACACCGTCGTGACTGAGCGGGACTGCGAGTTTTTCCGATATTACTGCGCGCGAACGGATCTGCCGTTCCGCATTGAGCCGGCGCTGCGCGAGCAGCGCCACGAGAACATCCCGAAGGTGCTTGCCTATACGGAGCCCTCGCTTGCGCCCGAATGCCGCGATCGTTTGGAAGAGGCGCTGGGCGGGCGCGCGCTGGTGACGATTTCCCAGCCCGGCTTTCTTGAGATCAACGGGCGCGACGTGTCCAAGGGCGCGGCGCTTGCGGAGCTGGCGGCCATGCGCGGCGTGGCGCAGGCCGATGTCGCCGCCATTGGCGACAGCACGCTTGATCTGAGTATGGTCGAGTGGGCGGGACAGGGCGTGGCGGTTGCCAACAGCACGCCGGAGGTGCTTGCCGCCGCCGATCTGGTCGTACCCGCCTGCGAGGAGGACGGCGTGGCCGTCTATATCGAGCAATATGTACTGTGACCTGTGACCGGCCCATGGCGGACTGTCCAGGCCCCCGCCGCTTCGACCGCGCCATGCGCGGCCGTTCGCATGCCGGCGATTGACAAGCCCGCCCCACTAACAGTATAATAATGCGGTTAACAAACGCATGAGGTGAACGATATGAAGCGAATTTCCCTGCTCTGCGCCCTGCTCGCGCTGCTGCTGGCCGCGACGGCCGTGCTGTCCGGCTGTGCAGCGCAGGACAAGCGCGTCGCCGTTCTCGTGGGCGACCGCGAGATCACGATGCAGCAGTTCAAAAACGCCTATCAGAACAGCCTGACCTATGCCGCGTTCTATTACGATATGTCCACGGACGAGGGCATCGAGGCCTATCAGGATGAGATTCTTGATTCGCTCATTCAGAGCGAAATGCTCCTCTACCAGGCCGATCAGGCGGGCATCGTGCTGACCGACGAGGAGGAGGCCGAGGCAAAGACTGAGGGCGAAGAGGCCTATGAATCGTTCTATAACGATTTTCTTGAGCGGGCCGAAAGCGCCGGCGCATCCGATGTGCGCGCGTATGCCAACAAGCTGCTCACGGAGACGCTCGTGAGCAACGGCCTGACCGTTTCGCAGGCCAAGCAGTCCTATATCGACAATGCGCGCAACAACAGGATCATCGAGAAGATGCAAAACGCCATCTTTGCGGAGGTCGAGCCGACCGAGGAGGAACTGCTCGACATGTATGAGGAGGAGCTGCAGGCGCAGAAGGAGCTGTTTGACGAAACGCCGTCGTCCTACTTCACCTATGAGTCATCCGCCACCTATGGCTACAGCTGCATTCCGCTGTATGTGCCGGATGGCTTTTTCCGTGTGCGGCAGATCCTCGTTGCGGACGAGGAGACGGCCAACGAACTGCACGAGCGCATCGAGGCCGGCGAGGACTTTGAGACGCTCCTTTCCGAGTACAATATCGATCCCGGCATGGCCGGCGACGAATATCTGGACGGCTATCTCGTCGGAGAGGGCGCCAACTATTTGTCGGAGTTTCTCGAGGCGGCGCTGGCGCTTGAAAAGGAGGGCGATGTGTCGCCCGTGGTGGAGAGCAGCAGCGGTTACCACATCATCAAGCGCATGCGCGACGAACGTTCGCATGTGATCGAATACGAGGACGAGAAGGAGACGCTGGACGCCTATTTCACCAGCCTTGCCAAGAGCGAGCATTTTGATGAGGTGCTCGCCGGCTGGATGGAGACGGAAGGGCTTGTTGTGCGCTACGAGGAGTTGTACCGCAGCGTCGGCAAATGAGCGCCAAAGCATGGAACGCTGGACGCCCGCACGGGAACATCCCGGCGCGGGCGTCTCTGTTTTTTGCCCATTTTGACAAAAATAGCCGTGAAAGTGAAGAGATTTTGAAAATCGGGCAGGCGTGCTTGCGCGCTGCTCCAAAACACGGTATAGTTACATTATCTTGTGCGGGCAGGGGATAATCGATGGCTTATATTGAAATGCACGATGTGAAGAAGCAGTATCACATGGGCGAGGTTGTGATCAATGCGCTCAGCGGCGTAAGCTTTGAGGTGGAAAAGGGCGAGCTGTGCGTGGTTGTGGGGCCGTCCGGCGCAGGCAAGACGACGCTTTTGAACATTCTCGGTGGCATGGATACGGCGACGTCCGGCGAAGTAATCGTGGACGGCGTGCATGTGGAGAACTATGGAAAGCGCGAGTTGACGCTCTATCGCCGCAGCGTGGTGGGCTTTGTGTTTCAGTTTTACAACCTTGTACAGAATCTGACCGCACTGGAAAACGTGGAGCTTGCGGCGCAGATCTGCAAGGAGCCGCTGCCGGCCGAGCAGGTGCTCAGGGAGGTTGGGCTTTCGGAACGGATGCAGAACTTTCCGGCGCAGCTCTCCGGCGGCGAGCAGCAGCGCGTGTCCATCGCGCGCGCGCTGGCCAAGAACCCGAAGCTCATGCTGTGCGATGAGCCGACCGGCGCGCTGGACTACCAGACCGGCAAACAGGTGCTTACGCTCCTGCAGGATACCTGCCGCAAACAGGGGATGACCGTCATCATCATTACGCACAACGCCGCGCTCATGCCGATGGCGGATCGCGTGATCCGGGTGAAGAACGGCACGATCGCCAAACAGTATCTGAACGAAAAACCGGTATCGATCAGCGAGATCGAATGGTAAGGGCAGGAGCGTAACAGAGGGATGAAAACGCGGTATCTGTGGCGCAACCTGCGCCGGGAAATCCAACATACGCTGATGCGCGCGCTGTCCATTTTCAGCATTTCCGCCATCGGCGTGGCTTTTTTTACCGGTATTCGGGCCTCCGGACCGGACATGAAGCTGACGGCGGACGCCTATCTGGACAAATCCCGTCTTGCGGATATTACGGCCATGTCCACCGCCGGGCTCAGCGAGGATGACGTCCATGCGCTGGAGGAGATTCCGGGTGTAGAGGCTGTGGAGCCGGTGCTGACGGTAGATGCGATGATGCAGCATACCGGCGGCGACGATGCAGAGATCAACCTGCACCTCATCTCCATGCCGTTCCCGGAGCTGCTGGAAAATCCGATGACGTTCTCACTGCTCCCCGACTACGGGATCGACAGCGACGGGGAACACCTCGATAAGCTGGATATCGTATCCGGCCGGCTGCCGCAGGACGACCATGAGATCGTGCTCGACAACCTGCTCGCTGAAAGCGGCTACGCCATCGGGGACAGCGTGACGCTGACCACGTCCGGCGGCACCACGGAGCTGTATGTCACGGGTTTTGTGGAGTCCGCCCGGTATATTTCGAGTTTTGACCGCGGTACGAGCACCATCGGCAGCGGCAAGAGCGATGGCTTCGCCTATGCTTCCGGCAACGCCATCGCCAAGCTGGGCACGCGCATGCCCATGATGGCGATGTTTGCCGCCCGGTACACGCAGGTGGAGATCCGCGTTGCCGGGGCGGAGGAACTCAACTGCTTCACCGACGAATATGAGCACCTCGTTGACGAGGTCGTGCACCGCATCGAGGCGTATGGCGATACGACGGAGGCCACCTGGTACGTGCAGACCCGGAGCAATAACCCGGGTTATTCGGATTATTCGGCCAATACCGACCGGATAGCCGCCGTCGCCACGTTTTTTCCGCTGATTTTCCTGATCGTGGCGGCGCTCGTGGCCTTGACAACGATGACGCGCATGGTGGAGGAGCAGCGCGTGCAGATGGGCACGCTCAAGGCGCTCGGCTATTCGCAGCGCGCAATCGTCGCCCAGTATCTGATGTATGCCATCGTGGCGAGCCTGCTCGGCAGCGTGCTGGGCAGTCTGCTCGGCTTCTGGCTGTTCCCGACCGTCATCGGCTCCGCCTACGGCATCATGTACCGCCTGCCGAATTTCCAGACGCCCTACTGGGCGGATATTGCGCTGTTCTCCATCACTGCGGTCATGGGCTGCATCACGGCCGCGGCCGCGCTGGCGAGCATTGCAACATTGCGGGAGGTGCCCGCTTCGCTCATGCGGCCCAAATCGCCCAAGCCCGGCAAGCGCGTCATTTTGGAGCGGGTTCCGTGGCTCTGGAAGCGGCTGAACTTCACCGCCAAGGTTACCGTGCGCAATCTCATCCGTTACAAAAAGCGGTTCTGGATGAGCGTCGTTGGGATTGCGGGCAGCTGTGCGCTTCTGATCACCGGCTTTGGTGTTTCGGATTCCATCTACGGCATTGCGGAGCTGCAGTTTGAGGAGATCTGGGGCATGGACGTGCAGGCGTATACCTATGACCCCATGCCGGTGGAGGAGCTTTCCGCTCTCGTGGAGGCGCAGAACGATGGCTCACTGACCAATGTCGCCTTTTGCTATGACAAGACCGTTAAGGGCGGCGCGCCGGACGCGGAGGACACCATGGAGATTCACATGTTCGCCGTCCACGATCCGGAAGCGTTTGCCAGTCTTGTGCGGCTGCAGGACATAGAGGGCAATCCTGTGGAGCTGACGGACGAGGGCGTGGTCATTACCCAGAAGCTGGCCGAAAACCATAATCTGTCCGCCGGCGATACGTTGGAGCTGGAAAGCGGCTCTTCCGTATATGAGGTGCCGGTTGCTGCGGTTGTGGAGAACTATGTCGAGCACTACGCCTATTTTACACCGGCGCTGTACGAGCGCATAACGGGTGAGACGCTGCAGTATAACGGCGTGCTGGCCAGCGTGGATGGGCTCACCGAGGAGAACGAGGACGAGCTGGCGAAGCTGTTGCTGAGCGACACGCGCGTGTATACGGTGGTGTTCCTGAGCGATATGTTTGACAGCGTGTGGGACAGCCTGAGCGTGCTCAACTATGTCGTCGGCATTCTCATCCTGTCCGCTGCCGTGCTGGCGTTTGTCGTCATGCTCAACCTGACGAACATCAATATCACCGAGCGCCGGCGGGAGTTGGCAACATTGCAGGTGCTGGGCTTCACCGACCGGGAGATGTACGATTATGTGTTCCGTGAGAACAACTCCCTCGCTGTCATCGGAACGCTGCTGGGGCTTGTGCTGGGACGGGTGCTGCACCGGTTCGTGATCGTTACCTGCGAGGTGGACATGGTCATGTTTGCACGCGATATCAAACCGCTGAGCTTTGTGTACAGCTTTGCGCTGACCATCGCGTTTTCGCTCGCGGTCAACCTGCTGATGCGGCGGAAGGTCCGCTCCATCGACATGGTGGAATCGCTCAAGAGCGCCGAATAATTCCGGATCGACCCGGTGAATGCAGATTATGAAATGGAGTGAACGCAAATGAAGAAGAGCGTGCGGGTCATCGGCCTGATACTGGCCATCCTGTTCCTGCTGGGCGGCGGGGCCGGGCTGATCGCGGCGATCGTGGGAGGCGCGGCATGAGGACCGTTCTGAAACGGGCGGCCTGTCTGCTGCTCTCTCTTTTGTTGCCTCTGACGGTCGCGCTTGCCGACGATGGGCAGGATGCAGCCGTTGAAAAGCTCGACCGCAGCGAGACGGTTTACGTGACGGCGACCGCATCCGGCGAAGTATCTTCCGTGCTGTCCAGCGTGTACATCGTGAACCCGGACGGGCGGGCGGAGATTTCCGACACCGCGCGGCTGACGGACGTCCACAACGTGCTGGCCAACGACAATCCGGTGCAATCGGGCGACACCTATACCTTCCATGCCGACGGCGACGACGTCTGCTATCAGGGCGTTTCGACGGACGAACTTCCGTTTGCCATGCAGGTGACGTATGCGCTCGACGGGAAACCGATCGAACCGGAAGCTCTTGCCGGCAAAAGCGGGCGCGTCGATATCACGATCACCTATGAAAACCGTCTGCTCAACGACGTGACGTTGGGGGACGAGACGATCACGCTGTATACGCCGCTGAACATCGTGACGATCATCGCGCTCAACGACGGGTTTTCCAACGTGCACTGCACCAACGCCCACATTCTCACGGATGCGGGCAGCGTCTCCGTCATCGGCATGACGTTTCCCGGTCTTGCGCACAACCTCGACACCGAGGAAGAAGACGAGTTGAGCCCCAGCCTGTACTTCACGGCGGATGTGGAGAACTTTGAGCTGGATTCGATCATGGCCGTCATCATGCCCGATCTGTTCGACTCGGACGACCTTGAGCGCATAGACGAGCTGCGCGACTTTGTGGACGGCGTGGATACGCTTGCCGATGCGGCGGACGAACTCGCCTCGGGCGGCGCCAGCCTCTCCTATGGACTGGGCAAGCTGGCCGATGCGATGGAGGAGTTTTCCACCGGTCTGGATACCGCCGTGTCGGCCATGGACGATGGGTACGCGAGCGCCGCACAGAGCGTGCAGACCATGCAGCAGAGCCTGAATACGGCGCTCGACGGCGCAATTGCGGCCATCGACGGCATCCAGCTTTCCGGCGCTTCCACCGCAGCGGAAGCGGTTGTGGCGCAGCTCGCCGATCAGGACTTTACGCCGGAGCAGCTGGAGGCGGTAAAGACGGTGGTAGCGGGCGTGTGGACCCAGCAAAATGCGGCGCTGACGGCGCAGCTTGGCGGGCTCAAGGCCATTCTGCAACAGCTCAAATCCGGCCTGTCCGGCCTTGGCAGCCTGCTTGCGTTTGGCGATGCGATCGACGGCATGCAGTTGCTGGCCGACGCCGCCGTGGAGATTGCCGACGGGCTTGCCAGCTCGGCCAGCGGCGCGCGCAGCCTGTCGAACGGACTCAAGGAATTCAACGAGGACGGGATGGGCGAGTTGCAGGAGAACACCGATGGCATTGCCCTTGCGCTCGACCGCAAGGACGCGATGCTGGATTTGGCCGAAGCGTATACCAGCTTTTCCGGCGATTCGAACGCTTCCTCCGGCTCCGTACGATTCATTGTGACGACGGACAGCATTTATATGCCAAAGGTTTCACCCGCTCCTACGCCCGACCCTGACGCCGAGACGGAGGAGACCTCCGGTTTCTTCGCGCGGGTCTGGGATTGGATCACCGGCCTGTTCGGCGGTTGAGCGCCGTACGGGCGGCGGCAGGAAGGCGTAGAAAGCCACGGACGCATGGCTTGCCCGTGGATTTGCGCAGCCACGACGGCCGCGGATGCGCGGCCTTGCCGGGCTTCGGCCAAGCGCCGCCGGGAGCGGAGCGCCCCCGGAAGCCTGCCGCAAGGGGCGGAGATGATTTGTGTCGGGCACGGTTGCCGTAACCGTGCCCGGCGTGTTTTTGGGGACGCTCATATCCAGCAGGTTCGGGCGCCCGATTGAAGCGATTGCACACCCCAAGCAAAACCGAAAAAACACCCCTCCATACTTGGGTGGACAGCTCGGCCAAGCCATCCGGTCGAGAGCCTGCGGAGGGAAAATAGTCGCCGCCGCAACCATATTTGCGGCAGCCGCCGCATCGGGACGCGTTCCCTGTGGGTTGCGGCAGGGCGGGGCAGAACAGGGGCAAAAGCAGGGGCTCTTCCGGTATGAGCCGCGTTTCCGAGCATTGCAGGCCCCTGGGACCGGATTGGTCGAAAATGCAAAATATGCGGTACCGTTTTTTCACATTTTCTTCGTATTTGGCGATTGACTTCATGGGGATCGCTGGGTATAATAGGTTTAGCACTCAACAAAAGAGAGTGCTAACAACATCAAGTTTTATGTATCAAACACAGGAGGACTTGTTCTATGAAACTCAAACCGTTGGCTGATCGCGTGGTCATCAAGAGCCTCGAAAACGAAGAGGTCGTCAAGGGCGGCATCATCCTGCCCGGCAGCGCCAAGGAAAAGCCGCAGATGGCGGAGGTCGTCGCGGTCGGACCCGGCGGCGTGGTGGACGGCAAGGAGGTCTCCATGTATGTGAACGTGGGCGACCGGGTGATCTATTCGAAGTACGCCGGCACGGAGGTCAAGCTGGACGACGTGGAGTATATCGTCGTGCGGCAGAACGATATACTGGCCATTGTGGAATAACAGCAAGGAGGATTTGACTTATGGCTAAGCAGTTGAAATATGGCGAAGAGGCAAGACGCGCGTTGGAGATGGGGCTTGACCAGCTCGCCAACACCGTGAAGATTACGCTTGGGCCGCGCGGCCGCAACGTCGTGCTGGATAAGAAATACGGCGCGCCGCTGATCACCAACGACGGCGTGACCATTGCCAAGGAAATCGAGCTTGAGGACCCGTTTGAGAACATGGGTGCGCAGTTGGTCAAGGAGGTCGCTACCAAGACCAACGATGTGGCGGGCGACGGTACGACCACCGCTACGCTGCTTGCGCAGGCGATCGTCCGCGAGGGCATGAAGAACGTTGCCGCCGGCGCCAACCCGATGGTGCTGCGCCGCGGTATCGAGGCCGCCGTGGACGAGACGGTCGCCGGGCTCAAGGCCATTTCCAAGCCGGTCAGCGGCAAGACGGCCATTGCGCAGGTCGCCGCCATTTCCGCGGGCGACGAGAAGGTCGGGCAGCTCATCTCCGATGCGATGGAGAAGGTCGGCAACGACGGCGTCATCACCGTGGAGGAGAGCAAGACCATGAAGACCGAGCTCAACGTGGTCGAGGGCATGCAGTTTGATCGCGGCTATGCCTCCGCCTACATGGCGACCGATATGGACAAGATGGAAGCGGTGCTGGATGATCCGCTCATCCTCATCACCGAGAAGAAGATCAGCAACATCCAGGAGATCCTGCCGCTGCTGCAGCAGGTCGCGCAGACGGGCAAGAAGATGCTCATCATCGCCGAGGATGTGGAGGGCGAGGCGCTGGCCACGCTGGTGCTCAACAAGCTGCGCGGCACGTTTACCTGCGTCGCCGTCAAGGCGCCGGGCTTTGGCGACCGCCGCAAGGCGATGCTGCAGGATATCGCCATCCTGACCGGCGGGCAGGTCGTCTGCGACGAGCTGGGCCTTGAGCTCAAGGATACCACGATTGACATGCTGGGCCGTGCCCGTCAGATCAAGGTGGACAAGGAGAACACCGTCATCGTCGAGGGCGCCGGCGACAGCAAGGAAATCGCTGCCCGCATCTCCTCCATCCGCAAGCAGATCGAGGACACGACTTCCGATTACGACCGGGAGAAGCTGCAGGAGCGGCTGGCCAAGCTGGCCGGCGGCGTGGCGGTCATCGCCGTTGGCGCTGCGACCGAGGTCGAGATGAAGGAAATGAAGATGCGCATTGAGGATGCGCTCAACGCGACCCGTGCGGCCGTGGAAGAGGGCATTGTCCCGGGCGGCGGCGTGGCGTTGATCAATGTCATGGATCGCGTGAAGAAGCTCGCCGATTCCTGCACGGGCGATAAGAAGACCGGCGTGCAGATCGTGCTGCGCGCGCTGGAGGAGCCGGTGCGCCAGATCGCTGCCAACGCGGGCGTCGAGGGTTCCGTGGTTGTGGAAAACATCAAGCGCGAGAACAAGCCGGGCTATGGCTATGACGCCGCGACCGATACGTACGGTATCATGGAGGAGAAGGGCATCGTGGACCCGACCAAGGTTTCGAGAAGCGCGCTGCAGAACGCCGCTTCCGTCGCCGCGATGGTGCTCACGACGGAGAGCCTTGTCGCCGACATCCCGACGCCTCCGGCTGCACCGGCAGCCCCGGACATGGGCGGCGCAGGCATGTATTGAGGAACGGACCGTTTTTGCGGGAATGCGCGGGCGCGGCAGGAATGCCGCGCCCGCGCTTGTTTGTCCTGCCGCCCGCGTGGCCGGCGCAAGACGGCCGGCAAACACGCCCCGCCGTCATGTCTCCGGCGGCAACAGATCGACTGCGACCAGCTCCGGCCGGTTCCAAACGCGCGGCAGGATCCTTTGGGAAAGACCGCGGCTGACGACCATGCGCGTGCCGCCGCCAAGGTCGTACAGACCGCCGGCATAGGCCGGAAAGATCCCCTGGTTTGGCGCATACAACCCGTTGAACAGACCGGGGATGCGCACCTGCCCGCCATGCGCATGCCCGGCGAGCACGAGGTCGAAACCGGCTGCGCGATAGGCGCTCACCCGCTCCGGCCGGTGTGTGAGAAGGATGGTGAAAGCGCCCGGCGCCGCTGTAGCGCGACCGTGCAGAAGCTGCTCGCGCCAGAGATCGGTTTTCCCGCGTGGACGGGGAAAGGCGATGGGATCGTCCACGCCGCACAGCGCGAGGCGCTGGCGGCCGCAGCGCACGGTTATCGCATCGCCGTCAAGCACGGCGACGCCGCATGCTGCAACATCGCGCTTGATGGCCTCCAGCCTGCCGGTATGCACCTCGTGGTTGCCGGTCACATAAAAGCTCGGGTATGCCGCCCCCAGCCGTTCCAGGAGCGTCCAGGCCGGCGCTTCCGGCAACACGTCGTCCACGAGGTCGCCCGGCAACAGCACCAACTGCGGTGCAAGCGCGGCCAAAGCCTCCAGCAGCTCCGCCTGGCCGTCGCCATATTGCGCGCCGTGCAGGTCGGCGATGACCGCAAGGCGCACCGGAGCGGCCAGACGGACGTCGCGGACGTCATAGCGCACCGTGGCGAGGCGGCAGGAAAGCGGACCGGCCGCGGGTAGGTTCCAGTGCAGATGCTTCATAGCGGCAGTATAGCATAGATGGAGTCCGGCTGCCAACCCGGCGCTGCGCGGGAAAACAACGCCCCGTTCGCGCGAGAGCGAACGGGGCGTTTGCCGTCCTGAGACCGGCGCCTGCCGGAATGCCGGAGTGGGCGCGACGGGGCGTTTCAGCTGAGCTCGAACATGCCCATATAGAGCTGGTAGTATTTCCCCTTCTGTTCCAGCAGATCGTCGTGGTCGCCGCGCTCGATAATCTGTCCGTGCTCAAGCACCATGATCGCGTTGGAATTGCGCACGGTGGAGAGACGGTGGGCGATGACGAACACGGTGCGCCCGGCCATCAAACGGTCCATGCCCATTTCGATCAGCCGTTCGGTACGCGTGTCGATGGAGCTGGTCGCCTCGTCGAGGATCAGCACCGGCGCATTGGCGACCGCGGCGCGCGCGATGGCAAGCAGTTGCCGCTGCCCCTGCGAGAGGTTGGCGCCGTCGCCTGTGAGCACCGTGTCATAGCCCTGCGGCAGATGGGTGATGAAGAAATGCGCGTTGGCCAGCTTGGCCGCCGCCTCGATCTCTTCGTCCGTGGCGTGCAGGTTGCCGTAACGGATGTTGTCGCGTACGGTGCCGGTAAACAGGTGCGTGTCCTGCAACACCATCGACAGGGAGCGGCGCAGGTCGCTCTTGCGAATATCCTTGACGTCGATCCCGTCGTACGTAATGCGGCCATGCTGCACGTCGTAAAAGCGGTTGATGAGGTTTGTGATGGTCGTCTTGCCAGCGCCGGTCGAGCCGACAAACGCAATCTTCTGCCCCGGTTTTGCATAGAGCGAGACATCGCGCAGGACGTCGTGCCCCTCCTCATAGGCAAAGGTCACGTGGTCAAAGCGCACGTCGCCGCGCAGCTCGACCAGACGGAACCCGCCGGGCTCACCGGCGTCCGGCACCTTCCAGGCCCACAGGCCCGTATAGTGGTCGGTTTCAAGGAGCATGCCGTCCTCGCCACGCTGCGCATACACCATTGTGACATTGCCGTCGTCGATCTCCGGCGTACCGTCTATCAGCTCAAAAATGCGCTCGGCACCGGCCAGTGCGTTGAGAAGGCTGTTGAACTGCTGTGAAATCTGCGTCAGCGGGTTGGTGAACTGGCGCGTATACTGCAGGAACGCGGCGATGGTGCCGATGTCCATCATGCCGGAAATGGCGAGACCGGCGCCGGCCGCAGCGGAGACGGCGTACAGCACATAGCTCAGGTTGCCCATGATGGGCATGAGGATCATTGCAAACGTCATGGCCGCCGTAGAGTCGCGCCGCAGGCCCTCCGCGAGTACGCTGAAGTCGGCCTCCACCTTTTCCTCATGGCAGAAGACCTTGACCTCGCGCTGCCCCTCGATCATCTCTTCCGCATAGCCGTTGGCGGCGGCGAGCGCGGCCTGGCGGCGGGCAAAGAAGTGCGACGAGCGCTTGCCGATGAACTTCACGATGACGAGCATCAGCACGAACATTACGAGCACGATCAGCGTCAGCAGCGGGGTGAGGATGAACATCATCGTCAGCACGCCGATGACGGAGATCGTGGATACGATCAGCTGCGGCAGGCCCTGCCCGAGCATCTCGCGCATGGCGTCGGTGTCGTTGGTGAAGCGGCTCATGATCTCGCCGTGCGTGCGCGTGTCAAAGTATTTCAGCGGCAGCGCCTGGAGCCGTTCGAACATCTCGCAGCGCACGGTCTTGAGGATGCCGGTGGCCACGTTGATCAGCAGCCGGTTGCCCACGAATGTGCCCAGCGCGCCCAGCACATAGATGCCCGCGAGCGCGAGCACCGTGCCCAGCACGGGCAGCATGGAGGAGCCGCCCTGCTCGAACAGCGCCGCGATCTGGTTGAACAGGGGCTTGAGCAGATAGGTGCCCAGTACGCTCGCGGCGGAGGAGATGATGAGGCTCGGGATGATGATGGCGAGCAGGCCGCTGTATTTGCCGAGGTAGCGCATGAGGCGCAGGAAGGTGTGCTTCGCGTTTTTCGGCTTTGCAAATGCGTGACGTTGCGGACCAGGCATGTTATGCCACCCCCTTCTGCTGCGAATGGTAGACTTCCTGATAGATCTGATTTGTGGCGAGCAGCTCGTCGTGCGTGCCCACCGCGTCGATCTCGCCGTCGTGCATGACGATGATGCGATCCGCATCCATGACGGATGTGATGCGCTGCGCGATGATGAGCTTGGTCGTATCCGCCAACTGCGTGCGGAACGCATGGCGGATGGCCGCGTCGGTCGCGGTATCCACGGCGGAGGTCGAGTCATCAAGAATCAGGATCTTCGGGGATTTTAGCAGTGCGCGCGCGATGCAAAGCCGCTGCTTCTGACCGCCGGATACGTTCACACCGCCCTGCCCGAGCACGGTGTCGTATCCATCCGGGAAACTCATGATAAAGTCATGCGCAGCGGCGGCACGACAGGCAGCCTCGATCTGCGCGTCCGTTGCGTTCTGGTTGCCCCAGCGCAGGTTGTCGCGGATCGTGCCGGAGAAGAGCACGTTCTTTTGCAGCACCATGCCAACGTCGCCGCGCAGGGATTCGATCTTATAATCGCGCACGTCGCGCCCGCCAACGAGCACCTGGCCGGAAAGCACGTCGTACAGCCGCGGGATCAGCTGCACCAGCGTGGTCTTGGCCGAACCGGAACCGCCGATGATGCCGATGACCTCGCCGGAGCGGATGGACAGGTTGATGTGCGAGAGCACGAGGTTGTTCGGGTCGTCCGAATAGGAGAAACACACATCGCGGAACTCGATGCTGCCGTCCTCGGGCACGACGTCCGCGCTCTCCGGCCCGTCCTTGATGACCGGCACCTCGGTGAGCACTTCATAGATGCGCTTGGCGGAGGCCGAGGAGAGCACGAAGTTGACAAACGCCATCGTGATCATCATCAGCGACATGAGGATCTGCGAGATGTACGCGATGAAGCTCATCAGGTCGCCCGCGGCCAGCTGCCCGTCGATCACGTGCCCGCCGCCGAGCCAGATAACCGCGATGATGCACGCGTACATGGTGATCTGCATCAGCGGCGAGGAGATGACCAGCAGCCGCTCGGCGCGCTTTTGCGCCTGCTTGACCGCTTCCGCGCTGCGGTTGAACTTGTCGATCTCGTAATCCTCGCGCACGAACGCCTTCACCACGCGGATGGCGATCAGGTTCTCCTGCGCGTCGGCGTTCATCTGGTCGTATTTTTTCAGCATATCGTTGAAGCGGGGATACGCCATGCGCGAGATCACCGCCATCGCGATGCCGAGGAACGGGATGGCCGCAAACATGATCAGCGACAGCCGCGGGCTGATGTGGAAGGCCATGATCGTCGCCAGCACCAGCATCAGCGGCGAGCGCGCCATCAGCCGGATCATCATCTGGAACGACTGCTGCACGTTGGTGATGTCGTTGGTCAGGCGCGTCACAAGCGAGGCGGTGGAGAACTTGTCGATGTTCTTGGCGGAGAACGCCTCCACGCAGCCAAACAGCGCCAGGCGCAGGTTCTTGGCCGCGCCGTTGCTGGAATAGACCGCAAAGCGCGCGCCGAGCGCGCCAAAGAGCAGCGCGCCCATCGCCATCAACACCATGAGCCCGCCGGTGCGCAGCACATAGGGCAGATCCTTGTTCGGGATACCGATGTCGATGATGTCCGCCATGAACAGGGGGATGAACACCTCCAGGACGACTTCGGCTGCAACGGTGAGCGGCGTGAGGATCGTTGTGTGCCAGTACCCGCGTACATAGCTGAACAGTTTTTTAATCATGCATTTTCTCCTTCCCTGGGGTGCTTGCATTCTCGCCACGGGGGCATGGATGGGATAGTGCCGCCGTTGAGATTGGCAATCATCCGGCCGAGCAGATCGGCAAACTGTCGCAAATCCGCCTCCGAAAGACCGCGGAGCATCTCCGCATTGAGCAGGTCAAAACTGCGGCGGTATTCCTCCGCAAGTGTAACACCGCTCTTTGTGGCGTAAAGGCGATTGCAGCGCAGATTGTCCTCGTCCACCCGCTTTTCGATCAGCCCGGCCCGTTGCAGCCGCTTGGTGGACTGCGCGATGGAGGCCGGCGAGACCATCAGCCTGCATGCAAGCTGGTGCTGTGTGCAGCCAGGTGAAGCGATGAGGCACTCGAGCACGGGGAGCTGGCCGTCGTATAGCCCGCAGCCGCTGGTATGCTCGCGCAGGCGCTTGCCGCGCAGCACGTTCAGCGTAATCATCCGGCCGATGACTTCCCAACTGTTCATGCCGTACCCTCCTTCCGATTGATAACCGCTTAACTATCAAACTTGACCATCATAGCAGGTGCGGCAGGATCTGTCAAGGGAATTCCGGATTTCCCACAAAATGAATTGTACAATGGCCGCCGGCATGGTAAAATACTAAAACAACGCGCCTGCGCGCGGCGGATGCGGCGCGCGGGGCGAGAACGGGCGCACAAGAGACAAACGGAGATATGAGAAAAACGGTCAACGGCAATACCGGCGGCGTGCGCGAGGTGTTGCTCAGGGAAATGGAATCGCTGTATGCGATGGAACAGGGGCAGGATACGTTTTTGTCCGACGAACTGTGCAGCGCGCTGGCGCGATATACGGGGCTGATCGGGCGGGAAATCCTGGTCTATATTGGGCGCAACGGCAACATCGAAGAGGTGCGCATCGGAGACGATCACACCGTTTCCATGCCGGAGATGCGTCTGGTGCGCAATGCGGACCGGCTCTGCGGCGTGCGCTGCATCCATACGCACCCGCGCGGCAGCGGGCTGCTTTCCGATGTGGACGCCGGGTCGCTCGGCTCGTTGCGGTTGGACGCCATGGCGGCCATCGGCGTGACGGAGGACGGCCGCGCCACAAGCGTATGCGTAGGCTATTTGGGGGAGCAGGAGGGAGACCGGCGCCAGACCGTGCTCTACGGTCCGATGCGCGCCTACCATCTGCCGCAAAAGCAGCTGATGGATGCAATCTTCGAGGCGGACGCCCGGTTTGCGTCGAGCGCCTATGCGGTGACGCAGGCGCGCCCGGAACGGGCGATTCTTGTGGGGATCGACGGCGCTGAAGGATACGACACGCTGGAGGAGCTGGCGGCGCTGGCGGAGACGGCGGGCGTGCAGGTCGTGGGCCGCTCGGTGCAGCGGCGGCGCGCCGTGGACAATGCGACGTATATCGGCACCGGCAAGGCCGAAGAGCTTGCGCTCGACGTCAACGCGCTTGAGGCCGATCTGGTCATTTTTGACGATGAGCTGTCCGCCATCCAGATGCGCAATCTGGAGCAGTCGCTCGGCGTGCCGATCATCGACCGCACCATGCTCATCCTCGACATCTTCGCCATGCGCGCCCAGTCGCGTGAGGGCAAGCTGCAGGTGGAGCTTGCCCAGCTCAAGTACCGGCTGCCGCGCCTGCTCGGCATGGGGCGGGCGCTTTCCCGCCAGGGCGCTTCCGGCGTCGGGATGCGCGGACCGGGCGAGAAAAAGCTCGAGATCGACCGCCGCCGCATCCGCCGCCGCATCTTTGAGCTCGAGCAGTCTCTCGCCGAAATTGAAAAACAGCGCGGCCTGCGCCGCGAGCGCCGCCTGCAGGGCCCTGTACCGATGGTTGCGCTTGTGGGGTATACCAATGCGGGCAAATCCACGCTGCTCAACCGGTTGTCCGGCAGCGATGTGCTCGCTGAGGACAGGCTTTTTGCCACGCTCGACCCGGTTGTCCGGCAGGTCCCGCTGCCATCCGGCGGCGAATGCCTGCTATCGGACACGGTGGGCTTTATCAACAAACTGCCGCACGACCTTGTACGGGCGTTCCATTCCACGCTTGAGGAGGTGCGCAGCGCCGCGCTGATCCTGCATGTAATCGACTGCACAAGCCCGTATGCGGATGTGCAGGCGCGCGTGGTGGAGGATGTGCTCGCGCAGCTCGGCGCGGCGGATACGCCGCGGATCAATGTTTATAACAAGACGGACGCGGCGCAGGCGCCGTTTGCGATGCGCGGCGAGTCCGTCCGCATCAGCGCCCGCACGGGCGGCGGGGTGGACGAACTGCTCGAGCGCGTGGAGCGGGCGCTGAACCGGCGTCAGGTGCGCGTCGAGCTCGTCGTGCCCTATGACCGGTATGAGGCGATGCGCCTGCTGCATGAGCTCGGCGCCATACGGCAGGAGACGCACGAGCCGGACGGCACACATGTCGTCGCTCTGCTGGATGAAGCGCAGCTCTGGCGTGTGCAGAAGGCGCTGTCCTGAAGGCACATCCGGGCCGAATGTTGCATAAGGTAGCATATCCGTTGCGCTGCGGCGCACGGATTTGTCTTGCGTTTTTTGGTTGGAATGATATAATGGGAAAACCGCCCCTTCGGGCGGGGAACAGGAGCGGGGAACATGATCGGACTGCTGGCAAGATGGCTGATTCCGAACCGGGAGGATGTGCGCGCGCCAGAGGTGCGCAGCGCCTATGGCACGCTGTGCGGCGCCGTTGGCATTGCGTTCAATGCGCTGCTCTTTTTGGGCAAGCTGCTTGCCGGTTCCATTTCCGGCTCCATTGCCGTGACGGCGGATGCGTTCAACAACCTGTCGGACGCTGGCTCTTCTCTCATTACGCTCATCGGCTTTCGCATGGCGGGCCGCAAGCCGGACCCGAAACATCCGTTCGGACACGGGCGGATCGAGTATATTTCCGGCTTTATCGTGGCGCTTGCCATCCTGCTGATGGGCGTCGAGCTGCTGGTGAGCTCCATTGAGAAGATCGCCGCCCCGGAACCGGTGGAGTTCAGCCCGCTGACGGTCGGCATTCTTGCCGCGTCTATTCTCGTAAAGCTCTACATGGCCTTCTATAACCGCCGCATCGGCGCGCGCATCGACTCCACCGCCATGCGCGCCGCCGCAACCGACAGCCTGAGCGACTGCGTTGCCACCGGCGTCGTCCTCCTTTCCACACTGATCGGCCACTGGACCGGGCTGCACATCGACGGCTGGTGCGGCCTGCTCGTGGCGCTGTTCATCCTGTATGCGGGCTTTGGCGCCGCGCGAGAGACGGTCGGCCCGCTGCTGGGCGAACCGCCGACAAAGGAATACGTGCAGCAGATCGAGGAGTTTGTGCTCTCGCATGAGGGCGTTGTCGGCATTCACGACCTCATCGTCCACAACTACGGGCCGGGCCGCAGCATGATCTCGCTCCATGTTGAAGTGCCTGCAAACGGAGACATACTTGAGCTGCACGATATGATCGATAACATTGAGCACGGCCTGCGCGACCGCATGGGGTGCGATACGGTCATCCACATGGACCCGGTCGTCACGGACGATGAACATGTGCAAACCCTGCGGGAGACGGTGCGCGGCTTTGCCGAGGAGATTGATCCCGCCATTACGATCCACGATTTCCGTATGGTCAGCGGGCCGACGCATACGAACCTCATCTTTGACGCCGTGGTGCCATTCCGGCTCCGCCTTTCGGATGAGGAGGTGCGCCGCCGGCTGGCCGAGCGGGTGCGCACGATTGACGGCAATTATTATGCCGTGATTGAGATTGACAAGTCGCATGTACTCTGAGCCGCTACTCAGCGCCGCTGGGCCGCTGGCAACCCTGTACGAAGGAGGATATCGATGAAGAAGCTGGGCGCGCGCGTTTGGGTATCGCTTCTGCTGATCGGGCTTGCGGGGCAATTCGCCTGGACGATTGAGAACATGTACTTCAACGTCTTTCTGTACAACACCATTTCCACCGACCCGAACTACATCGCCGCCATGGTGGCGGCAAGCGCGGCGGTCGCCACGCTGACGACGCTGTGCATGGGCGCGCTGTCCGACCGGATGGGCCGGCGCAAGGCGTTCATCTGCGTTGGCTATATCCTCTGGGGGCTGTCCACGCTCGCTTTCGGCTACATTACGGTTGAAAATGCGGCGCGCTGGTTCCCGGCGGCCAATGCCGTTGCGGCGGCTGCCGTACTCGTGGTGGTGATGGACTGCGTGATGACGTTTTTCGGCTCCACGGCCAACGATGCGGCGTTCAACGCCTATGTCACCGATCAGACCACGAGCGAGAACCGCGGCCGCGTGGAATCGGTGCTGGCCGTACTGCCGCTGCTGTCCATGCTCGTGATCTTCGGCGCGTTTGACGGTATGACCCGGCAGGGGCGCTGGCGGGAGTTCTTCCTGATTTTCGGCCTTCTCGTCATTGCCGTTGGCGTACTGTCGTTCTTTTTGCTGCCGGAGAGCCGCGTGGAGAAGCGCACGGGCGGATTTCTGCCCGCGCTGACCTATGGGTTCCGGCCGTCCGTTGTGCGGGAAAACCGGCGACTGTATCTCGCGTTCGGCGCGCTTTGCCTGTTTTCGGTGGCGGTGCAGGTGTTCTTTCCCTATCTCATCATCTATTTACAGACGTATCTGCATCTGAATTCGTATGCAATCGTGCTCGGCGTGGTGTTGCTCGCCGCGTCGCTCATCTCGGTTCTCTCCGGACGGACCATTGATCGCATTGGCAAATTGCGCTGCGTTCCCGCGGCCGTGTCGGTCATGTGCGTCGGTCTGGTGCTGATGTATTTTGCCCGGTCCATCGGCTTCGTGATCGCCGCCGGCATCGTGATGATGGCGGGATACATGCTCGTGACCGCGGTGTTGTCCGCCGTTGTACGCGACTATACGCCGGCCGGACGCGTCGGGAGCTTTCAGGGCATCCGCATGATCTTTGGCGTGCTGGTGCCGATGATCGTGGGCCCGTTCCTCGGCGCTGCGGTCATTCGCGGCGCGGCGGGCACCTATGAGGAGCTGGGCGTGGTCAGGGACGTGCCGACGCCCGCCATTTTCTTGACCGCCGCCGCCGTGCTGCTGACGGTTTTTCTGCCCATGCTGCTGTTGCGCAGGGAGGAGAGGAGGCAGCACAGATGAACCGGCCCCCCATCGACCCTTCTTCGCCGGTGCTGCCGGAATATCCGCGGCCGCAGCTGCGCCGCGACAGCTATCTGAACCTGAACGGCCCCTGGGACTATGCCATCACCGATACGGACGTGCAGCCCGAGCGGTTTGACGGACAGATACTCGTCCCCTTTTCGCCGGAGGCGCCGCTCTCCGGCGTGCGGCGCACGCTCACGCCGGACCGGTTTTTGTGGTATCGCCGCCGCGTGACGTTGCCGGCGGGCTTTGTGCGCGAGCGCACGCTGCTCCATTTCGGCGCTGTCGATCAGGAGGCCGCCGTGTTCGTCAACGGCGAGCAGCTCGCCCATCACATCGGCGGCTATCTGCCGTTCTTCTGCGATGTGACCGAGGCGTTGCATGGCGGCGATGCGCTGGAGATCGTCGTCTGCGTGCGGGACGGGACGGACGCGTCGTACCACACGCGCGGCAAGCAAAAGCGCGCGCGAGGCGGTATCTGGTACACGCCGCAGAGCGGCATCTGGCAGACGGTCTGGATGGAGAGCCTGCCGAAGACGCATATCCGTTCGTTGCGCATTACGCCGCTGTTCGACGAGGCGGCGGTGGAACTGCGCGCGCAGACGAGCCTGCCCTGCGCCTGCGTCGCGCGGCTCGACGGCCGGACGGTCACCTTCTGCAGCGGCACGGCCGTACGCATCCCCATGCCGGGCTTTCATCCGTGGTCGCCGGAGGACCCCTTCCTCTACGACCTCACCCTGGAGGCGGGGGAGGATCGCGTGGAGAGCTATTTTGCCATGCGCAGCTTTGGCGTGGGGCCGGACGCCGAAGGGCGGCCGCGCCTGCTGCTCAACGGGAAGCCGTATTTCCACACCGGCGTGCTCGACCAGGGCTACTGGCCGGAAGGGCTGTATACCGCCCCGTCGGACGAGGCCCTGGCCGCCGATATCGCGCTCATGAAGCGCATGGGCTTTAACATGCTGCGCAAGCACATCAAGGTGGAGCCGTTGCGCTGGTATTACCATTGCGACAGGCTGGGCATGCTCGTCTGGCAGGACATGCCCAACGGCGGCGGCCGCTACCGGCTCTCCACCGTATCGCTGCCGCTGTTTACCGGCCGGCACCGGGACGATCACGCATACGCCGCCTTCGCACGGCAGGAGGCCGCCGGCCGGCGCGAGTTTGCCAAGGAGCTCCGCGAGATGGTAGAGCACCTGTACAACTGCCCCTGCATCGCCATGTGGGTGCCCTTCAACGAGGGCTGGGGGCAGTTCGACGCCCGCGAGACGGCGGAATGGCTGCGCGCGTTTGACCCGACGCGCACGGTAGACCATGCCAGCGGCTGGCACGATCAGGGCGCCGGCGACGTCCGGAGCCTGCACGTTTATTTTCGCCCCTACCGCCACCGGCAGGAGGACGGGGCGCGCGCGACCGTGCTGTCGGAGTTTGGCGGTTACAACCTGCGCGTCGCAGGCCATGCGTTCAGCCGAAAGGATTTCGGCTATCGCCGCTTCCGGACGGCGGAGGAATTCAGCTTTGCCCTACAGGACCTGTATGTGCGCCAGATCATCCCGGCCAAAGCGCAGGGGCTGAGCGCAACGGTGTATACGCAGCTTTCCGATGTGGAGGACGAACTGAACGGACTTGTGACGTATGATCGCGCCGTCGTAAAGATGGATGTGGAAGCGATGCGCGCGCTCAACGACGCGCTGCTGGATCGATTGCCGCAGATGCCGGACGATTGAGCGGTAGCGCCGTGGCGCATTTTATATGAGAAAATTGGGGCTTCCGTCGCCGGCGGAAGCCCCATTTGCACGGGCAGTTCCCGTTAAGCGCGCCTGCGTTTCGCGCGCCTGCGCTGAAACAGCTTCACCAGCTCCACGGCGGGAATGATCAGCACGGCGAGTATAATGGCGACCGCATATTCGGAAAGGCCGACCGGCGCAAACTGGAAAGCGGCTGCCAAAAACGGCACTTCACACACGAGCGTGGTCGCCGCCAGACTGCCGAGCGCCGCCCAGTTGAGCATCCTGTTTGTGCTTTTCATGCACAGAAGGCTGCCCTGCTGCAGCCGCAGGTTGAAGCTGTGGAAGATCTCCGCCATGCTCATGGTCAGGAATGCCATCGTAGTGCCGTGCGCGCTGTCGGCAATCTCCCATACGCCGGCTTCCATGTAATGCCCGACGAAGTAGGAGACGAGGGTCAGCGCGGCGACCAGCAGCCCCTGATAGGCGATGGCGGTCGCCATGCCGCCCGCAAAGATGCCGGCCGAAGCCGGGCGCGGCTTGCGGCGCATGATGTCCGGTTCCGCAGGCTCCATGCCGAGCGCAAGCGCCGGGAAGCAGTCGGTCACGAGGTTGATCCAGAGCAGGTGCACCGGCTGAAGGATCGTAAATCCCAGAAGCGTGGCGACAAAGATGCTGACGACCTCGCTCATATTGGACCCCAGCAGGAACTGGATGGCCTTGCGGATGTTGTCGTAGATGCGGCGGCCTTCCTCGACGGCGCCGACGATTGTGGCGAAGTTGTCGTCCGCAAGCACCATATCGGCTACGCCCTTGGTGACATCCGTGCCGGTGATCCCCATGCCGACGCCGATATCCGCGCTCTTGATCGATGGCGCGTCGTTCACCCCGTCGCCGGTCATTGCCGTCACATAACCGGCGCGCCGCCAGGCGTTGACGATGCGCGTCTTGTGTTCCGGTTGAACGCGCGCATAGACGGCGATTTCCTTGAGCGCTTCCGCAAAGGTCGCGTCGTCCATGGCGTCGAGCTGCGCGCCGGTGATCGCGCGCAGCCCGCCGTCGAGAATGCCCAGCTCCCGGGCGATGGCGGTGGCGGTGTCCACATGATCGCCCGTAATCATGATGGGGCGGATGCCGGCGCTCCGACATTCCATGATGGCGGCCTTCACCTCAGGGCGGACCGGATCAATCATACCGGCGAGGCCGATAAAACACATGTCCCGTTCCAGCTGTTCCGGCGAGTCATCGACCGGCAGCTCCGGCAGGTCCCGCATGGCGGCGGCGAGCACACGCAGCGCCCGGGCGGCCATGCCGCGGTTTGCGGCGATGACCTTCTCGCGGTATGCGGCCGTGAGCGGAGCGATACGCCCGTCCTCGGCAAGATAGTGGGTACAGCGCTTGAGCACTTCGTCCGGCGCGCCCTTGGTAAACTGGCGCACCGTACCGCCTTCGGCGCGGTGCAGCGTGCTCATCATCTTGCGGGCGCTGTCGAACGGCGCCTCACCTATGCGCGGCAACCGGCGTTCGAGCGCGTTTTTGTCCAGCCCCTTGCCCGCGGCCCATGTGACGAGCGCAGCCTCGGTCGGTTCTCCCATAACGGTTCCCGTTTCGTCCAGCGCGGCATCCGAGCAGAGCGCCATGGCGGTGGATAGCAACGCCTCGTCCGGCCCGAACGCATCGACCACGGTCATGCGGTTCTGCGTCAACGTCCCGGTTTTATCGGAGCAGATGACCTGCGCACAGCCGAGCGTTTCAACGGCCGTCAGGCGGCGGATGATCGCGTGCCGGCGGGACATATTGGTCACGCCGATGGACAGCACGATCGTCACCACCGCGGCCAGCCCCTCCGGTATGGCGGCCACGGCGAGCGACACGGCGACCATGAACGAATCCACGATCAGGTCGAGCGTAAATCCGTCGGCGCGCAGCAGTTGCACGCCGAAGATGACGGCGCAGATGCCGAGCACAAGCCAGGTGAGCACCCGCGAGAGCTGGGACAGTTTGATTTGCAGCGGTGTCTGCCCGTCCCCGGCCTGGGAAAGCGCATCCGCGATCTTGCCCATCTCGGTCTGCATGCCCGTGGCGGTGACGACCGCCCGCCCGCGGCCGTAGACGACCGTACTCCCCATATACACCATGTTTTTGCGGTCGCCGAGCGGCACGTCGGCGGAGGATTCCTGCAGCCGGATCAGGTCCATGAATTTGGTGACCGGCACCGATTCGCCGGTGAGCGCCGCCTCCTCGATCTTCAGGCTTGCGCTTTCGATCAACCGGCCGTCGGCGGGCACCGCGTCGCCCGCTTCGAGCAGCACGATGTCCCCGGGCACCAGCTCTTCGCTGCGCACGACGACCACATGCCCGTCGCGCAACACGCGCGAAGTCGCGGCGGCCATCTCCTGCAACGCTTCGATGGCTTTCTCAGCCTTGTTTTCCTGATAGACGCCGAGGACGGCGTTGATGATCACGACCGCGAGAATGATGATGACGTCAGCAAAACTTTCGTGCTCGACGGCGGAAATCGCGCCGGATATGATGGCGGCGGCGAGCAGTATCAGGGTCATCGGGTCTTTCATCTGTTGAAGGAACCGAAGGATGAGCGGCGTCTTGGGGGGCTCTGCGAGTTTATTTGGTCCATCGCGGCGCAAGCGATCGGCGGCCTCGTGCGAGGAGAGGCCGTCGGCGCTGCTCTGCATCCGCTGCAATACGGCTTCCGCCGTTTCAAGATAATGTTTCCACATACCGTGCACACGTTCCTTTCCGTCCTGCGTTTTGCTGTGCGCATGTATGTGCCGATAAAAAAACATGCGCAGCAATTCCCTTGTCACGCATGAGTCTGGTCATTTAATTCAAGCCAGATGAACGCTCATTCACCATGTATGTTGACTTGAAACGCGGCGATTCCGCGCCAACTACTCCCTCATGAATTGAATTATAACGGTTTGGCGGCGCAAAAGCAAGCGGATTTTCGGCGGTTCTCGTTGCGCCTGGCCGCCAAAACCACAATGCGCCGGGCGTGTGCCCGGCGCATCGTGAGAAAAGGAAGAAAGCGGGAGCGGCGCGAATCAGACGATACCCTGGTGCATCATCGCGTCCGCTACCTTCAGGAAACCGGCGATGTTGGCGCCGGCCATGTAGTTGCCTTCGACACCGTAATGCCTTGCGGCTTTTTCGATCGTGTGGAAGATGTCCACCATGATCGCTTTGAGACGGCCGTCCACCTCGTCGAACGACCAGGAATACCGCATGGAGTTCTGGCTCATCTCCAGCGCGCTGGTGGCCACGCCGCCGGCGTTGGCGGCCTTGGCAGGGCCAAAGAGCACGCCGCTCTTCTGCAGCAGCTCGATGGCCTCCGGCGTGCAGGGCATGTTCGCGCCCTCGGCCACGGCGTAGCAGCCGTTGGCGATAAGCCGCTCGGCGGATTGCGCGTCGACCTCATTCTGCGTTGCGCAGGGCAGCGCGATGTCGCAGGGAATGCTCCAGATATCGGCGCTGTTCTCGGAATAGCCGGCCGACGGATGGGTGAGCACATAGTCGCGGATGCGGCGATGTTCAACCTCCTTGAGCTGCTTGATGCAGTCAAGGTCGATGCCGTCCGGGTCATGGACATAACCGTTCGAGTCGGACATGGCGACGACCTTTGCGCCAAGCTCGGTCGCCTTTTCGTGCGCATAGATGGCCACATTGCCGGAGCCGGAGATGACGACCGTCTGTCCGTCAAACTGCTTGCCGCGGGTTTTCAGCATCTCTTCCGTAAAGTAGCAGAGGCCGTAGCCGGTGGCCTGCACGCGGTCAAGGCTCCCGTGAAACGAAAGCGCCTTGCCGGTCAAAACGCCGGAAAACTCGTCGCGCAGGCGCTTGTACTGGCCAAACAGATAGCCGATCTCGCGCGTGCCGACGCCGATATCGCCGGCAGGGACGTCGGTATTCGGTCCGATGTATTTGTACAGTTCGTTCATGAAGCTCTGGCAGAAGCGCATGATCTCCATGTCGGACTTGCCCTTGGGGTCGAAATTGCTGCCGCCCTTTGCCCCGCCGATGGGCAGCGAGGTCAGCGCGTTTTTGAAGATCTGTTCAAACCCCAGGAATTTAATGATTCCTTCATAGACGGACGGATGGAAGCGCAGTCCGCCCTTGTACGGGCCGATGGCATTGCAAAACTGAACGCGATAGCCGACGTTGACGTGGACGCGGCCACTGTCGTCCACCCACGCAACACGGAAACGAATCAGCCGGTCGGGTTCCACCAGCCGATCCAGAATGGCCGCATCGATGAACTCGGGATGCCGTTCCAGTACGGGGACAAGCGAATCAAACACTTCGGATACCGCCTGCAAAAACTCGGGCTGATGCGCGTTGTTACGACGGACGGAGGCCTGCAGGTCTTCCAGATAACGCGTTACGTTTGACATGGTCAGGTTCCTCTCGCAAAAAATAATATATATTGTAGCAAATAGGCATGCGCACGTCAATATATAATATATAAAATTTTGCCTCCGGAATTCCCCTCCGCCCTGGCCAACCGAAAGCCGCCGTATGGGACCCGTAAGCGCGCATGATACCCGTAAAAGAAAAGCCCGGACACATCCGCAGGGCGGATGCCCGGGCCGGGGCGCGATGGTACGATCAGCCTCCCGCGTTCAGCTCGCGCATGAACTCTTCGCCGGTGATGGTCTCCTTTTCCAGCAGATAACTCGCCAGGCGGTGCAGCGCGTCGAGGTTTTGCGAAAGGATTTCACACGCCCGCTGATGCGCCTGCCGGACGATCTCGATGACCTCGCGGTCGACCTGCGCCGCCGTCTCCGACGAGCAGACGAGCGACGTATCGCCGCCCAGATACTGATTCGTCAGCGATTCGAGCGCGACCATGCCGAACCGTTCGCTCATGCCGAAGCGGGTGACCATGGCGCGGGCGATGCGCGTCGCCTGTTCGATATCGTTGGAGGCGCCGGTCGTGACCGAATGGAAGACGAGCTCCTCGGCCGCCCGGCCGCCGGTCAGCGTGGCGATCTTGTTGAGCGCCTCCTGCTTGCTCATGAGCGCGCGCTCATCCTCGTCCACCTGCATCGTGTAACCGAGCGCGCCGGACGTGCGCGGGATGATCGTGATCTTGTGTACCGGCGCCGACTCGGTCTGCTGTGCGGCGACCAGTGCGTGCCCGATCTCGTGGTAGGCCACGATCTCCTTTTCACGCTGTGGGATGACGGCTCCCTTGCGCTGATATCCGGCGATAACCACCTCCACGCTCTCCTCCAGGTCGCTCTGCGATACGGCGTCCCGGCCGCAACGGACGGCCCGTAGCGCCGCCTCGTTGACGATGTTGGCCAGCTCTGCGCCGGAGGCGCCGCTCGTAGCGCGCGCGATGGCGCGAAAATCGATGTCCTGCGACAGGTGGACCTCCCTGGCGTGTACCCGCAGGATGGCCTCGCGTCCGGCCAGGTCGGGCAGTTCCACCGGAATGCGGCGGTCGAAGCGCCCAGGGCGCAGCAGCGCCTTGTCGAGCGATTCGGGACGGTTTGTCGCCGCGAGGATGACGACGCCCTTGCGCGCGTCAAACCCGTCCATCTCGGTCAGGAGCTGGTTGAGCGTCTGCTCGCGTTCATCGTTGCCGCCGATGCCGCCGCCGTCGCGCTTTTTGCCGATGGTGTCGATCTCATCGATAAACACGATGCAGGGCGCCTTTTCGTTGGCCTGTTTGAACAGGTCGCGCACCTTGGCGGCGCCCATGCCCACGAACATCTCGACGAATTCAGAGCCGGAGATGGAGAAAAACGGCACCTGCGCTTCCCCTGCGACGGCCCTGGCCAGCAGCGTCTTGCCCGTGCCCGGCGGGCCGACGAGCAGCGCGCCCTTGGGGAGCTTGGCCCCGATGGCGGCATATTTGTCGGGGTTGTGCAGGAAGTCTACGATCTCGGTGAGGGCCTCTTTGGCTTCATCCTCGCCCGCCACGTCCGCAAACGTCTTGCCGGTTTGGGCTTCCACATAGATCTTGGCGTTCGCCTTGCCAAAGGTCATGGCGTTGCCCGGGCCGCCCATGTTCTGCAGGCGGGAGATCATGAAGCGCCCAAGCAGCGCAAACAACAGCGCCGGCAGAATCCAGGTCAACAGAAACGAGAGCAGGGGGGAGGCCTGCGTGGGGATGGACGCGCTGAACTCCACGCCGGCATTTACCAGCCGGTCCTGCAGCGTGTCGTCCGGCCAGATGCCGGTCTTGTAATAGCGCGTTCTTCCCTCCTCGTCCGTAGCAGAGAAGACATAAAGCTGCTCCTCGTTGTCGAGGGCAAGCTCCGTAACGCTTCCGGCGTCCACCATTTTCAAAAACTCGCTGTAACTGACCTCAATGACCTGCGCCTCCATCAACGGCGGAAAAACAAAGGCGTTGAGCAAAAAGAGAACGAGCGATGCAATGATGACATAGTAGATGATGGGCTTTCTGGACGGCTTCTGCTCTTGCATGGCGGTTACCTCAAACTGGTTTTAGGACTATTATCTGCTAAATTATAACACGAGAAAGAGGCCTGCAAAAGGGCAAAATAGGAAGTCATTGTGCTTTTATTGTAGCAATAATATGTTTGCGCGGCGTCTGACAAGCCAACCGTCGCCGTCGCAGGGGACGGTCATACAAACTTTTGTAGCTGCTTGAGAGCCGCCTTTTCAAGCCGTGAAACCTGTGCCTGCGAGATGCCGATTTCACGGCTGACCTCCATCTGTGTTTTGCCGACGAAAAAGCGCAGTTTGAGAATGCGCATTTCCCGTTCGGTCAGATGCCGCATCCCCTCGTTGAGCGCGATGTGATCGAGCCATGTGCCGTCGGAGGTTCTCTCGTCGCTGAGCTGGTCGATGACGTACACGGCGTCCCCGTCGTCGCGGTAAACAGGCTCGAAAAGGGATACCGGTTCCTGAATGGCCTCAAGCGCAAAGGCCACCGCCTCCTCCGTCAGACTGAGCTCGGCCGCGACTTCGGCAAGCGTCGGTTCGCGGCCGTTCGTCTCGGCCAGCCGGTTGCGCGCCTGCAACGCCTTGTAGGCGGTATCGCGCAGCGACCGGCTGACACGAATGGCGTTGTTATCGCGCAGATGGCGGCGGATTTCGCCGATGATCATCGGCACGGCATAGGTGGAGAAGCGCACCTCATGGCGCAGATCAAAATTGTCGATGGCCTTGATCAGCCCAATACAGCCGACCTGAAACAGGTCGTCCATCATCTCGCTGCGATTGCTGAACCGCTGTACGATGGACAGCACAAGCCGCAAATTGCTGCGGATAAACTCCTCCCGCGCAGCCTCGTCGCCGGACTTGACCTTGAGCAATAGCTGGCGCATCTCTCTTGCAGAAAGCATGGGGAGCGTAGCCGTATCCACGCCGCAGATTTCCACCTTGTTCAACCGTTGGTGCACCTCCGTTGTCTGCGGCGCTCTACGCGTCGCCGCTCTGATTATCTTTGCCAACCGGGCGGGATTTATCCGAGGGCGAAGGGCATTTTCCTTCCGCGCAACATAAATGCGGATCGGCCGTTCATATTCTGCTTTATAGGGGGGGTGTGGACATGGATAAACGTCGCAGGCCGTGGAAACGCACGGTTTTGCGGGCGCTCGATCTGCCGGAGGAGGCGGACGGCGAGACCGTTAAGGTGACGATGATCGGCCACGACCACCTGCTCGTAGAGAACCATCAGGGCGTCCTGCAATTTGCGGCGGATGTCGTCCGGCTATACAGCGGGGACGGCGTTGTTCGCGTCGAGGGCGATGGTTTGACGCTTGCGGAGTTCAGCGCCGGACGTGCCGTCGTGCGCGGCAGGATCGCCGGCTGGTGGTTTGAGGATGGTCGATAAGGGCATGTGGCATTCTGTTGAAGGGTATGTTATAATACAAATCAAGGGCACGGGCGTTGAGCGGCTGCTCAATGAGATGCGCGCAGCCGGTATTCCCGTGCGCGACCTTGTGCGCGTTGGACGCACGGAGTATCGCTGCCGCCTGCGCGCGGCGGATTTTCGCCGCCTGCATGCGTTGCGCCGCCATTGCCGCATCCACATCCTGCGCCGTGGAGGGCCCTCGGTCTGGCTGGCGCGCTTATTCCGGCGTCGCGCGCTCTGGATCGGGCTGCTGCTCGCGGCGGTGCTCATCGGCTTTTTGTCCACGCGCATATGCATCATCCGTGTCGTCGGGTGTGAGCGCGTTGCGGAGCGGACGGTGCTGCGCTCGCTTGCCTCGCTCGGCGTCACCGTCGGACGCCCGCGCAGCGGATTGTCGCTGCCGGTGTTGGGCGAAAAGCTCATGGCGTCGGATGATCGCATCGGTTGGGCCGGGCTCTCGCTCGACGGCGTGGTCCTCACGGTGGAGATCGTGGAGATGATTCATGCCGAGGAGCCGGTTGATCCGGAAAAGCCATGCGATGTGGTGGCCGTCAAGGATGGCGTGATCGTCAGCGCAAACGCCGTGTCCGGCAACCCGCTCGTACGCGCCGGGGACATGGTGCAGGCGGGCGATGTACTCATCGCGGGCGACCTGACCCGCGAGGACTCGCAGACCCCGCTTCGGGTACACGCCTTTGGCGAGGTGCGCGCCAACGTATACTACTTTGCGGAGGCCGCCGTCACGGAGGAGAGCGAAACGCTGCAGCCAAGCGGCCGTACCGCTGCCTATCGGGCGGTATATATCGCCGGGCGCAAGCTGTTTGAGAGCGAAATTCCCTTTGAGGAGTACGAGCTTTCAAACGTGCGCACCGCTTTGCTGCCGGGCGCGGTGCTGCCGCTGGAAGTGGTGGACGCGGTATGTGGAGAACTCACGATGCAGCCGTATCGCATCGATGCGGCCGAACGCAGGGAGCGCGCCGCTTTTGAGGCGGAACAGGGAGCGTTTCTGCGCGTCCCGTCGGACGCGCAGATCGTGGAGAAGACGATCGCCTACGCCGAGCACGAGGGTTGCACGGTCGCCGTGATCTGCGTCATGACGGAAGAAACGATCGGAATGGAGAGGGAATTGCCCGATGACGGGAACGAATGAAAAGACCACGCAGATCGTGGGCGTGGAGGCGATGGACGACCTCATTGGCCTGTTCGGCGTGTTTGACGAGAATTTGCGCGTGATCGAGGAGGAGACCGGCACGCGCATTGCGGCTACGGAGGAAGGAATCCGCATCGAGGGCGGCGAAGAGATGACGGCGTTGACTGCCACGGTGCTTGAAAAAATGTTGGACATGCAGCGCCGTGGCGAGCCGATCAACCGTTCGCGCATTCGCTATGCGGTGGATCTTGCGCGGGAGGGCAATGCAGAGCTGATCAGCCAGATCATGGGCGACGTGGTCGCCATCACCAGCCGGGGCCGCCAGGTCCGCTGCAAGACGCTTGGTCAGAAACGGTATGTGCAGGCGCTGCGCGAACACGAGCTTGTGTTTGGCGTGGGCCCCGCCGGCACGGGGAAGACCTACCTGGCGGTGGCCATGGCGGTGCTCGCCTTCAAAAACAAGGAGGTCGACCGGATCATTCTGACCCGGCCGGCGGTAGAGGCGGGGGAGAAGCTGGGCTTTTTGCCGGGCGACCTGCAGACGAAAGTTGATCCGTATTTGCGCCCGCTTTACGATGCGCTCCAGGATTTCCTTGGGGTGGAGACGTATCGCTCGCTGACCGAACGCGGCGCAATCGAGGTTGCACCGCTGGCGTATATGCGCGGACGCACGCTCAATTCCGCCTATATTATCCTTGATGAGGCGCAGAACTGCTCCATCGAGCAGATGAAGATGTTTCTCACGCGCTTTGGCGAGGGGTCACGCGTGGTTGTCACGGGCGATATCACCCAGATCGACCTGCCGCGGGAACGCCGCAGCGGTCTTGTGCACGCGCTGGAGGTACTCGAGGGCGTGGAGGGTATCGAGGTGGTGCGCCTCACGCATAAAGACGTGGTGCGGCACGAGCTGGTGCAGCGCATCATCCGCGCGTACGAGAAGCACGAAAGGTCCGAAAAACACAGGAATTGAGGGGAATTGCCGTGGCCAACGACCGCAGAAAAAAGAAGCGCCGCTTCCGCAGCACCGGCCAGTTTATCGGCCTGCTGTTGCTGGCCGGCCTGTTTGCACTGAATGCGCTGGTTGCGCTGGCCTCCCTTTCGCAGCGCAAGTATAGCGTGTCCGTCGGCGCGGCGGCGCCGGAAACGATTCGCGCCACACGGGAGATCGAGGATGTTGGCGCTACCGAAACCCGGAAACAGGCGGCGCGCGCTGCGGTGGAGACCGTTTTTGCGCTGGATGAGGAGCTGGCAAATACGCTCATTTCCGGCGTAGAATCCTTTTTTGACGCGCTTGCCGAGCTGCGTGCCGAAGCGGCGGCGATCCGTGCGGCGGATGCGCCCGTGGCTGCGGATGGAACGCCCCTCACGGACGACCGGTCCTGGCAGGTAGTTGTTTTGCAGGACGAGCTGTTGACCATGCTGGCCAAGCTTCCTATGCCCCTGTCGGATGCGTCGTTGGGCTATGAACTGCTCTCCGCCACCGACGAGGAGCTGTTGCGCCTCAAGGAGATCATGGTACCGAAGATTACCGAGCAGCTTACGGCCGGCTTGTCGGAGGAGGCGCTTGAAAGTACGGCGGCCTCGGCCCTGCGTGAGCTGCAGATCACCACGCTGCCCACCCGCCTCAAGGAATTGGGAGAGATGCTTTACGACCGGTATCTGCAGCCGACGCTGCTGCCGGACGAGGAGGCGACGGCGCGCGAAAGGGAGTTGGCGGCCGACACCGTAACGCCCGTCGTTATTTCCCGCGGTTCCGTCATCGTGGAAAAGGGCGAAACGGTCACCAGCAGCGATTATGCGACGCTCGTCTCGCTTGGGCTTGTCAGCGGCGTGAACGACAACGGGCTGTTCCCCCTGGGCGTGGTGGGCGCGCTTCTGGCGGCTTACGTGCTGTTTGCCTGGTATCTGCAACGGGCGTTGCCGTCCCTGCTCGCCTCGAGCAAGCAGATGTTCATGCTGCTGCTGATCGTGGGCATTGCCATCCTGCTGGAGTGGGCCTGTTTCCTGCTCGAACCGCGGATCGTGCCGTCGCTTCTGGCGGTATTGCTCTGCACGGTGTTGCTCTCGCGGGAGGCGGCGCAGGCGGTCAACGTGCTGCTCGCCCTGTCGTTCGGGCTGATGGCCGGCGGAAACGGCAGCGGCATGCTGGGCAGCTCATCGCTTTTGTCGGTTGCAGCCTCTTTGCTGGGAGGGCAGGCGGCCATTCTCGTGGCGACCGGCAACGAGAGGCGCGGCTCACTCATCGCTGCCGGCGGCGCTGCCGGCGGCGTCGGCGCGATTGTCGTGCTCTCCGGTTGCGCGATCCTCGGCAAGTCGTTCGATGAAACCCTGATCCATTCCGGGCTGGTCCTGCTGCCGCCGGTGGTGCTTGCCGTGTTCTGCGTGGGCATGCTCTCCGTTTGGGAGAACGTGTTCGACGTGGTGACTCCGGCGCGCCTGCACGAGCTGCTCAACGGCAATCATCCGCTACAGCGCAAGATGATGACCGTTGCGCCCGGCACGTTCCATCATTCCATGATGACGGCGTCGCTTGCGGAGGGCGCGGCGGAGGCGATCGGCGCAAACGCGCTGCTGGCGCGTGCGGGCGCCGCCTACCACGATGTGGGCAAGCTGCGCCGCCCCGCATACTTTTCAGAAAACCAGACCGACGGAAGGAACATCCACGATACGCTGTCCCCGGCGGAAAGCGCAGATTTTATCATTGCGCACCAGCGCGACGCGGAGGCGTTGCTGCAAAAGTATCATGTGCCGGCGGCCGTGCGCGCCATCGCTGCGGAACACCACGGGACCACGCTCGTCGCTTACTTTTATCACAAGGCGAAGCAGGCGGCGGGGCAGGCGGTGGATGAGGCGGCGTACCGGTATCCGGGTCCCCGCCCGACCACGCGGGAGAGCGCGATCGTCATGTTTGCGGACAGTTGTGAGGCGGCGGTGCGCTCGCTGGGCGATGCGACGGCCGAACAGATGGCGGATATGGTGCACAAGGTCATCCGCGGTAAGATCGACGACGGGCAGTTGGCCGACTGTCCGATTACGATGCAGGAGATTGCCAGGATCGAGAAGAGTTTTCTGCTGACGTTTAGCGGCATCCTGCACGATCGCGTGCGTTATCCGGAGGAGGAGGACGTGCAGATATGACCGACGTATGCGTGGAGGAGGGGCTGGCCGTCTCGCCGGAGGCGTGCGAGCTGATCCGGCTTGCGGTGGAGACCGCGCTTGCGCACATGGGGCGCGTGGGTAGCGTCTGCGTGCAGCTTGTGTCCGAGGCAGAGATTCGCCGGCTCAACGCCGGCTTTCGAGGGATTGACCGCGTGACGGACGTGCTTTCGTTCCCTGCGCTGGAGGGGGAAGCCATAGCGGCGCCGCCGGACGGCTGCCTTGGAGACATTGCCGTCTGCATGGCGCGCGCGGCGGAACAGGCGGAGACGTATGGCCATCCGTTGGAGCGGGAGTTGGCGTTTCTGGCGGTGCATGGTACGCTGCATCTGCTGGGGCTCGACCATATGACCGCAGCGCAGGAGGCGCACATGCGCGCCTGCCAGCGGCAGATCATGAAAGAAATGGGGCTGGAAATTGCATGAACAGGATCGAACAGAATGAACTGATGCACATGCTCTCCCTTGCGTGCGCGGCGCGGGAGCGCGCCTATGTGCCGTATTCCGGCTTTCGCGTTGGCGCCTGCCTGCGCGCGGCAAGCGGGCAGTACTACATGGGCTGCAACATCGAGAACGCGGCGTACACGCCCACCAACTGCGCGGAGCGCACGGCGCTGTTTACCGCCGTCTATCAGGGTGAGCGTGCGTTTGACGCTCTCGCCGTGGCGTGCAGCGGCGATTTGCCCGCCTATCCCTGCGGCGTATGCCGGCAGGCCCTCTCGGAGTTTTGCGAGCCGGATATGCCCGTGATCGTGTGCAACGCCGCAGGAGAGGCGGAGCAGACGACGCTTGGCGAGCTGCTGCCGCACTCCTTCGGCAAAAAGGATCTTGCATGAGCGGTTTTCGCTCCGGCTTTGTCTCCATTGTCGGCTGCCCGAACGCGGGCAAGAGTACGTTGCTCAACCGGCTGGTGGGACAGAAAATTGCCATCGTGTCCGATCGGGCGCAGACCACGCGCAACCGTGTGACGGGCGTGCTTACGCGCGACGGCTACCAGATCGTCTTTTTGGATACTCCGGGCATGACGACGCCGAGAAACCGTCTGGGCGAGTATATGCAGAAGGTCGCCGTGGACGCTTTGAGCGACGTGGAAGCCGTGCTGTTCGTTGCGGATGCGCAGCAGGGCGTGCGTGACAGGGACGAGCGCATTCTGGAACGCCTTTCCCTGGTTAAGGCGCCGTTGTTTGCGCTTGTCAACAAATGCGACGCCGCGTCGGAGGAGGCCGTGGAACAGGCGCATGCGTCGCTTTGCGCCCGGAAAATATTTCAGCAGGTCCTGATCGGCTCGGCCAGAACGGGCGAGGGGCTCGACTTGCTTGAGGACGCGCTGCTGACGCAGATGCCGGAAGGCCCGCGGTATTTTCCGGATGACATGGTGACGGATCAGCCCGAGCGCATCATCTGCGCCGAGATGGTGCGCGAGAAGGCGCTCGAACTGTTGCGCGAGGAAGTGCCGCACGGGATCGGCGTCGCGGTCGAGCGCATGGCCATGCGCGAGGCAGGCGATCTCATGGACGTCTATGCGACGATTTACTGCGAGCGCGAGTCGCACAAGGGTATCCTCATCGGCCGTGGCGGCGGGATGCTGCGCCGCATTGGCGCGGCGGCGCGCACGGATATGGAACGGATGCTCGGCTGTCGAGTGAACCTGCAACTCTGGATCAAGGTGAAGGAGGACTGGCGCAACCGGCCGGGCGTGTTGCACGAACTGGGGTACGAGTGACGCCTGTGCGCCCATGCCAGAAATTTCGCCTCATGTGCGTGCGCCCTTGCCGCCATACTAAGGCGGCAAGGAGGCTGAACCGGATGGAGCAAGGAAAGCAAGGAAGCTGCCTTCAATGGCAGCGGTTTATGGACACCGGCGAGATCGGCGCCTACCTGTTGTATCGTGCCATGCGCACAATGGAGGGAGACGGGCCCGCCGGAGAACGGGGGAACGAATGCCGGTCATCTGTGCCACGGGGATCGTAACCAGATACGTCAATTACCGCGAGAACGACAGAATTCTCAGCATCTTTACCATCGATCATGGGCGCATTGACGCCAAGGCGCGCGGCTGCCGCCGCCCGGCCAGCCCCCTGCTGCCGGCGGCACAGCCGTTTGTGTACGGAGAGTTTGAGCTGTTTGCCGGGCGGGACAAGTATACCGTCAACCAGTGCGCTGTCGAGGAGAGCTTTTTCCCGATCCGCGAGGATATCGACCGGTTTGCGGTCGGCTCCGCCATGCTGCAGCTTGCGCATGAGGCCGTGCAGGAGCGCGAACCGAACCGGCCGCTGTTCTCCCTGCTCTACCATGCGCTTTCCTTCCTCGCCTATGCCGAACCGCTCGATCCGGTCGATCTGTTCCTGTGTTATCTGCTGCGGTATCTGAACACGATCGGCTATTGCCCGGCCGTTACGTCCTGCGCCCGCTGCGGGCGCGACCTGCGCGCGGACACGCATGTATATGCGTCCGCGCGTGCGGGCGGCGCCATATGCGCGGCCTGCGCCTCCGGCGCGCAGGAGATCAGCAAAACGGCGCTCGAGGCCATGCGCCGGATGCTGCTGCTCGGCGATGCGGAGCTGTATCGCGTGCGCTTGAACGATGGGCTGCGGGCCGAGCTGCGCCCCTTTTTGACGGAACTGGCCGTCCAATCGCTTGAGTATGGTGCAAGAACTCTTGCATTTTTACAGGAACTGCGATAATTTTGCATGCCCAATGCCGCAAAAAGGGGGTACAATAAAATTATTGTAGAAAATGCCCGCAAAACCCTGCAATTTTTATTGCAAATCGAGGATGAATTGATTATAATAACATCGGTTTAAGACATTGGAAAAAAATTATCTAAAGGAGGGCATTACTTTGGCGCACAAGTATGTGTACCTGTTCAGCGAGGGTAACGCGAAGATGCGCGAGCTACTCGGCGGCAAGGGCGCAAACCTTGCGGAGATGACCGGGCTGGGGCTTCCCGTCCCGCAGGGCTTTACGATTACGACCGAGGCCTGCACGCAGTACTATGAGGACGGCCGGCAGATCAATCCGGAAATTCAGGCCGAGATCATGGCATACATCGAGAAGATGGAAGGCATTACGGGCAAAAAGTTCGGCGATCTGGAGAACCCGCTGCTCGTGTCCGTCCGTTCCGGCGCCCGCGCGTCCATGCCGGGCATGATGGATACCATCCTGAACCTGGGCCTCAACGAAGAGGTGGTCGAGGTCATCGCCAAGAAGTCCGGCAACCCCCGTTGGGCGTGGGACTGCTATCGCCGCTTCATCCAGATGTATTCCGACGTGGTCATGGAGGTGGGCAAGAAGTATTTCGAGCAGCTCATCGACCGCATGAAGGAAGAGCGCGGCGTCACGCAGGACGTGGAGCTGACTGCTGAGGACCTGCGTTCGCTGGCCGCCCAGTTCAAGGCGGAGTACCGCGCCAAGATCGGCGAGGACTTCCCGTCCGACCCGAAGGAGCAGCTCATGGGCGCGGTCAAGGCCGTGTTCCGCTCCTGGGATAACCCGCGCGCCAACGTTTACCGCCGCGACAACGACATCCCGTATTCCTGGGGGACCGCCGTCAACGTGCAGATGATGGCGTTTGGCAACATGGGCGAGACGTCCGGCACGGGCGTCGCCTTTACGCGCGACCCCGCGACGGGCGAAAAGCACCTGATGGGCGAGTTTTTGATGAACGCGCAGGGCGAAGACGTCGTCGCCGGCGTGCGCACGCCGATGCCGATCGCCAAGCTCAAGGAGGTCATGCCGGAGGTATACGATCAGTTCCTTGGCATCTGCAAGACCCTGGAGAACCATTATCGTGACATGCAGGACATGGAGTTCACCATCGAGGACCGCCATCTGTACATGTTGCAGACCCGAAACGGCAAGCGGACGGCGAAGGCCGCGCTGAAGATCGCCTGCGACCTCGTGGACGAGGGCATGATCTCCGAGCAGGAGGCGGTCATGATGATCGACCCTCGCAACCTCGACACGCTGCTGCATCCCCAGTTTGATGCAAAGGCCCTCAAGGCGACCAAGCCCGTTGCGCGCGCGCTGGCCGCTTCGCCGGGCGCTGCCTGCGGCAGGATCGTCTTCACCGCGGAGGATGCCAAGGAGTGGCACGCCCGCGGCGAGAAGGTGGTGCTCGTGCGGCTTGAGACGTCTCCGGAGGATATCGAAGGCATGAAGGCCTCCCAGGGCATTCTGACCGTGCGCGGCGGCATGACCTCTCATGCGGCCGTGGTCGCGCGCGGCATGGGTACCTGCTGCGTCTCCGGTTGCTCCGAGATCCTGATGGACGAGGAGAACAAGCGCTTTGAGCTGGCCGGCAAGACGTACCACGAGGGCGACCCCATTTCGCTCGACGGCTCCACCGGCAACATCTACGACGGCATCATCCCCACCGTGGACGCCGAGATTGCGGGCGAGTTCGGCCGCATCATGGGCTGGGCGGACAAGTATAAGAAGCTTGCCGTGCGCACAAATGCGGATACGCCGCGCGATGCGCGCAAGGCGTTTGAGCTGGGCGCGGAGGGCATCGGCCTGTGCCGCACCGAGCACATGTTCTTTGAGGCGGACCGCATCGCCGCATTCCGCGATATGATCTGCGCCGACACGGCCGAGCAACGCGAAGCCGCTCTGGACAAGATCCTGCCCATCCAGCAGAAGGACTTTGAGGAGATCTACGAGGCGATGGAAGGCCGCCCGATCACGATCCGTTTCCTCGATCCGCCGCTGCATGAGTTCGTTCCTACCGAGGAGGCGGATATCGAACAGCTCGCCAAAGCGCAGGGCAAGACCGTCCAGCAGATCAAGGGTATCATCGCCGGCCTGCACGAGTTCAACCCGATGATGGGCCATCGCGGCTGCCGCCTTGCAGTTACGTATCCCGAAATTGCGAAGATGCAGACCAGCGCCATCATCCGCGCTGCGATCAACGTCAAGCGGCGCCATCCGGACTGGAACATTGTGCCCGAAATCATGATCCCGCTCGTGGGCGAGGCCAAGGAGCTCAAGTACGTCAAGAACTTCGTCGTGGAGACCGCGGACGCTGAGATTGCCGCCGCCGGCATCGAACTGCGCTATGAGGTCGGTACCATGATCGAGATTCCGCGTGCCGCGCTCACGGCCGACGAGATCGCCAAAGAGGCGGAGTTCTTCTGCTTCGGCACGAACGATCTGACGCAGATGACGTTTGGCTTCAGCCGTGACGACGCAGGCAAATTCCTCGATGCGTATTACAATGCCCGCATCTTTGAGAACGATCCGTTTGCGCGGCTTGACCGCACCGGCGTTGGCAAACTCATGGAGATGACGGTGCGCCTGGGCCGCCCGGTCCGTCCCGATATGCACATGGGCATCTGCGGCGAGCACGGCGGCGACCCGTCCTCGATCGAGTTCTGCCACCAACTGGGGCTGGACTACGTATCCTGCTCGCCGTTCCGCGTGCCGATCGCGCGCCTTGCCGCTGCGCAGGCCTGCATCCGTCAGGGCTGAGCCGGTATTTCCAATCAAAAAAAGCCCCGCCGTCCGCCGACGGCGGGGCCTTTTTGCCCAGGCGCGGCAGCGGAAACTGCATAGTTTTTTTGCCCTTCGCAGATACTGAAATGGATGAAAGCGACCAGGGGCGACCAGTTGCGCCGGCTGCTCCGCTTTGACGAGCCGCCGGCCGAATACGAACTGTTGGAGAACGAACCGGGCGAACCGCCGTTCTTTGGTGGTTGGCGCGGCAGCGACCGGGAGGACCCGGCGGCGCCGGAACTGTTTGTCAGCCGATCGCTCGATGAAAACCTGCGCCGGCTGCGCGAGGAATATCGCGGGGACATCAACTCCGACATCATCCTGCGACGGTTTTCGATGGGCGGCCGTGTGCGCGCCGCCGTTGCATTTTTTGACGGCATGGCCAACGCCGATCAGATCAACGACTTTATATTGAAACCCTCCATGAGGCCAGATGCGATGGAAGGCGCCGACCCGCCGCTGGCGGCGTATGCGGTGGAGCATGTTCTGGCCATGCAGGACGCTTCGCTGATCGTGGACTGGGACGAGGTCCGTGCGGCGGTGGCGGAAGGCCGTTCGGTCGTGTTTCTGGAAGGGGACGACCATGCCGTTGTCATGGATACACGCGGGTTCCCCGGCCGGAGCGTGAGCGAGCCGCGCAATGAAACCGTCATCCTCGGCCCGCACGAAGCCTTTACCGAAAACATCCGCACGAACATCAGCCTGCTGCGCAAGCTGGTCAGGACGGATGATTTTGTGTGCGAGTTTCGCCCGGCTGGCGGCGCGAACAACGTGCGCCTTGCCATCGCATATCGGGAGGGCACGGCCAACCGCACGCTCGTCAACGAGGTCAAACGCCGGCTGGCGCGCGTGGATACGCTCAAGATCATCTCCATCGCCATGCTCGTGCAGCTCATCGAGGAACACCCATACTCCCCGGTCTCCCAGTCGCTGATCACGGAGCGGCCGGATCGCACCGCTTCGGCTATCATGGAGGGACATGTGGCCATCCTGGTGGAGGGCAGCCCGCAGTCGTGCGTCATGCCGGTGACGCTGTTCATGCTGATGACCTCCGCCGAGGACGCGTATTTGCGCCCTGTCGCCGTTTCGATCATCCGCATCGTGCGCTATCTCGGGGCGTTTTTGTCCACGATTCTGCCGGCTTATTTCGTTGCGCTTGCGCTGCACCATCAGGGCATGCTCAGCGGGGAAATTCTGGCGACCGTCGCTTCCTCGAGGCATATGGTGTTTTTGCCGCTTGCCGTTGAAATGATCTTTTTGCAGCTCGTCTTTCAACTTGTGCGGGAAGCAAGTCTCAGCGCGCCGGGGCCGATGGGGCAGAGCGTCGGCATCATCGGCGGGCTCATTCTCGGACAGGCCGCCGTAGCGGCGAACATCGTCAGCACGGTCGTGCTCATCATCGTCGCCATTTCCGGGCTCGGCAACTTTACGATTCCGGATTACCGCACGCAGAATGCCATCGCCTATTTTCGCATTCTGCTCGTGCTGGCCGGCTGGCTGGGCGGGCTGCTGGGGCTGATGGTTACCATCTTGCTGTCGATTGCCTATCTGGCGTCGCTCAAATCGTGTGGCGTGCCGTTTTTGACGCCTGTCGCCCCCAAGACCATGTCCAAGGAGCCGCAGGTGCTGCGCAAGCGGCGCCGCAATGCGCCGGAGACGCTCGATTTTACGAACACGGGAGGCCAGCGGGTATGAATCTGCGCGAAGGAAGGATCGGCAGGCAGGAGGCGACGAGCCTGACCGCTTTCGGCGTAGCGGTCAGCGGGTTGTTTTATCCCAACGCTGCGTCGCTCTACGCCCACGGAAACGCCAACTATCTTGCCGCTCCCGTCACGCTGGCGCTGCTGATGCTGTTGTTTACGCTTGTAATCAAGGCAATGGCGCGTCGCCGCGCGCCGCATCTGGGCGCGTTTCTGTGCGATGCACTGGGCGGAGGTTTGGGACGCGTTGCGGCGCTGCCGGTCGTTGCGTATCTGGTTGTGGCGGCTGCTGTTCCGCTGATTCAGTTTCAGCTTGCGATGGACCGCTATGTGCTTCCGAACTCTCCCGTGTTGAACGTCTGCCTGTATTTCCTGCCGCCGCTGCTGGGTCTTTCGTTTGCGGGGCTTGAAACGCTCGGCCGCACGGCGCGCCTGTGCCTCTGGCCGCTTGCGGTTGCGCTGGCGTTGCCGCTCATACTGGCCATACCGTCGTACCGGGTTAACGCACTGTTCCCGCTGGCGCTCGAGGAACCGCTGTTCATCGCTCGCGGCGGGGTCATGGGACTGTCACGCATGCTTGCGCCGCTGCTGTCGCTGCTCATCTGTACGCGGGGCGTGTTCGGAGTGCAAAACGCATGTCGGTATGGCCGCATTGCGATCGTAGCGGGCGGACTGTTCGTGTGCGTGGCACAGCTATGCGTCGGCCTTACCTATTGTTATCTGGATTTGCGGGACATGGTTTTCCCGTTCTATCGAATGGTGATGACCTCCTACCCGGGCGTCTATTTGCGCATGGATAAGCTGCTGCTGTTCTTCTGGCTGGTGACGGGCGCGCTTTGCGGCGCGTTTTACCTGTATGCGGCGGCGCTGCTCTACTGCCATGCGACGGGGGTGCGCGATGTACGGCCGGCGGCGTTGTCGCTGTCCGCGTGCGCCGTTACGCTGACGGCGCTGGCGTCGCTGGATACGGCAAGCTGGCTGCGGAACGTGGCGGCCGTAATCGTCGAGTACCTCTATTTGCCGGCTTTACTGCCGCCCGTGCTCGCCTCGCTCGTCGCCTTTTGCCGGAAGGAACGGAGGCAGGCATGAGCGGACGATGCAGTTTTGGAAAACAATTTCTGCAGCGGACGCTGTTGCTGGCGCTCATGCTGCCGACCCTGTTCCTTGCGGGCTGCCTGAAATCCCAGACGCTTGACGAGAGCGAATACGTCCTTGCCATCGCGTTTGACCCCGGCGAAACGTTTGCCTATCGGTTCAGTTTTGCGGTGCAGCGCATCAATACGGAGGCGAGCGAACCCCGCGCCGACGGTTTTTTTATCCTGAGCGCAGAAGCTGAGACGCTGTTTGCGGCGATCGAAACCGTGTCGGCCAGCCTGTCGCACGAGCTGAGCTTTGCCCGCACGACGATGATGATATTCGACGCGTCGTTGCTCGAACGGGATGGTTGCCTTGCCGATCTGCTCGATTCCGCCATGGAACAGCTGCTGATCCGCTATAATGCTAACGTCTACGTTTCCGTCGACGGCGCTTTGGAGGCGCTTGAGGGCCTGTCGGGGGAGGATGCGCAGCCGGGCATCGACAAATTGCAAAGCCATTTTCTTGACTATGCGTCGGAGACGGGTTTTTTGCCGCGGACAAACCTGATGCAGCTCTATGAAACGATGTCGGGACGATGTGTGGATGCGGCGCTGCCTCTCATTGGCACGACCGAGGGACTGGTGCGGCTCGGCGTAGCCGACAGCGTGGGCGGGGAAGCATATGCCTACCTTGCCGGTCGAATGTTGACGCAGACCGGCTTGCAGACGGGCGTCGCCGGAGCGGCATTGCTGCGGGACGACCGGATGGTGGGCGTGCTCGACGGCCAGAACGTGCAGTTGTTGCTGCTGGTCGCCGGTGGCTTTGAAAACGGCGGCATGCAGTTTTCACTGCCGGAGAGTACGGGCGGGGAGCTCTATGTGGCGGTCCGTCAGGATGGCGCTGCCAGGGTGGAGCTCATCCTTGGCGAAACGCCGCGCGCTACGGTCGCCCTAAAACTGTATTTGCACGCCATGCATCCGGAGACGTTGCCGGACGGCGTGACCATAGAGGCGCTGGAGCGGCGGATCGAGAGCGAGCTTGCCGGCCGCCTGCAAAGCCTGTTTGACACCTGCCGGTCGCTGGGATCGGATGTATTTGGCTTTGGACGATATGCTGTCCGCCAGTTCCAAAGCGTGGCCGATTGGGAGGCGTACGACTGGGCCGATGTCTATTACAATCTGGAGGCAACCTTTACGGTGGACGTGGTGCTCGATGCGAACGAGTACCATGCCCTGTTAAAGTGAGGAGGGGCGCGGCATGTTTCTTTTCTGTTTGACACTTGGCGCAGTCGCGCTCTATGCCGCCGCCTACACGGTCCATGCCGTGCGCCGTCGCGCCTGGGGGTGCGCGCTGGGAAGCGCGCTGCTGTTTGTGCTGCCCGTCCTGTGTATCATAGGCCTGTCCATAAAGCCCTGATCGTGAAATAATTGTTTTCATATGGCGTCCGTGCGCGCAAAGTGGTACAATACGCATAGTATCTTGGGGAGGTGTGGCGTGTTCGGCTATGTGCGGCCTCTGGAATGCGAGCTGAAGGTGCGCGAACTGTCCGTCTATCGTGCGTATTACTGCGGCGTGTGTCGGTCCATCGGCGCGCGGTGCGGCCAGTGCGCCCGGTTGACGCTGCAATACGACTGCGCCTTTCTGGCGCTGTTGCTCGCCGCCCTTTCCGACGAGGCGCCCGCGATGGAAGGACGCCTGTGCGGGGTCCATCCCCAACGCGGCAGGCGCCCTTGCGTCGCGGCGCACCCGGCGGTGGACTATGCGGCGGATGTCAATGTGCTGCTCGGATACCATCAGCTCCTCGACGATTGGCGCGACGAGCGCCGTATCGCCAGACGCGCGCTGGCGCTGGCGCTGCGTGGCGCCGTATCGCGCACACGTACCATGCGCCCGGCGCTCGATGAGGCGATTTGCGGCGGGCTTGCAAGGCTCGACGCGGTGGAGCGGGCGCGCCCTGCCTGCACGGATGAACCGGCGGATGCGTTTGGAGGCCTGCTGCGCGCCGTTGCGCTGTCGTATCCGGAACTGGAGACGCGCGCACGCGAACCGGTTGCCTGGCTGTTTTACAACCTTGGGCGCTGGATCTATCTTGCCGACGCCTGGCAGGATCGTGCCGACGATGCCGCTGCGGGACGGTACAATGCGTTCACGGCCGCCGGCGCGAGCGTGGAGGATGCGGAGTTTCTGCTCAACTATTCCCTCTCCGAGGCGTGTAAGGCGTTTGACCTGTTGGAATTGCGGCGCAATGCGTCGCTGCTCGAGCATATCCTGCGCCTTGGCTGCAACGCACGCACCCGTGCGCTGCTGAAAGGAGAAGCCAATGAACCCCTATAAGGTGCTCGGCGTAAGCGAAACGGCGACGCCGGACGAGATCCGCGCCGCCTATCTCGCCCTGGTCAAGAAGTACCATCCGGACCGCTATGCGGACGGCCCGCTCAAGGAGATGGCGGGGGAAAAGCTCAAGGAGATCAACCGTGCATACGAGCTCATCGGCAAGCGCACGGGGGCCGGCGCTCATGCGGATGCGGGGCGTGCCGCGTCCTACGGCCCCGAGCGCACGTCGCGCAGCTCGGCCTATGCGGGGCCGAACGCTGCGGCGCTCGCGCGCGTGCGCTCGCTCATCAGCCACAACAACCTGGGCGCTGCCGCCGCCATTCTCGACAGCATCCATCTGCACAATGCGGAGTGGCATTACCTGTACGGCATCATCTACCTGCGGCAGGGCTGGTATGAGCGGGCGCGCGCATGTATTCGTTATGCCTACGAACAGGAGCCGGACAACAGCGAATACCGCAATGCATACGCCGCGCTGCACCGCACCAGCGCCGCTTATGCCGAGGATGGGGAATCCGCGGGCGGCGGCACGCTGTGCGACGACTGTTCAACGCTGTTGTGCTGCAACTGTTGCGGGCGTGCATTCTGCTGCTGCTGATCCAGGCGCACCCATAAAATTTTGCTCTTTCTCTGTGCCGCGACATTGCCTTTCGGGTATCGTTGCCGGCGGAACGGGTCACAATATTCCCCATGCGGGGAACAAAACGGACGCTTACAAAACAGCAACGGCGAAAGCGGCGGCGCAAATTATTGCGCCGTTGGCTGCTTGCGCAGTTTTTGCTCTTCGGCGCTGCCGGCGCGTTCGGCGCCGCCTGGCTGTTGCAGCTCGATGCCTGGCATGAGCTGGACATGTCCAAGATTCTCGACGTGCAGAAATCGCTCATCCTGTATGATGCCGAAGGCGAGGAGATCACCACGCTGCACACGCAGGAGGACCGCATCTGGATCAGCATCAAGGAAGTGCCCATGATGGTGCGGTATGCATTCATTGCGGCGGAGGACGCGCGCTTTTACGATCACTTTGGCGTCGATATCATCCGCATCTTTGGCGCAGCCTGGGCCGATCTGAAGGCGGGCGAATATGTACAGGGCGCGTCTACAATCAGCCAGCAGCTCATCAAGCTCACGCATCTCACCGATGAAAAGGTGATGGAGCGCAAGATCGACGAGGCCGTGCTTGCGTATCAGCTGGAAAAGCGGTACGACAAGGACGAGATCCTGGAGATGTATCTGAACTACGTCTACTTCGGCGGCGGCTACTATGGCATTGAAGCGGCGGCGCGCGGCTACTTTGGCGTACACGCCTCCGAGCTGACGGTCGCGCAGGCGGCGCAGCTGGCGGGCATTCTCAAGTCGCCCTCGCGGTATGCGCCGCATCTGGATATGGAGGCGAGCATCGGCCGGCGCAATCTCGTCCTCTCGCTGATGAAGGAATACGGCTATCTCGATGAGGCTGCCTGCGCAGAGGCAATGGCGGAGCCGGTCGCCCTGCGCCACGGACAGAACCAGGAAAAGCGCGGCTATTATGTCGATCTGGTGTTGACGGAATCCTGCGAGCTGCTCGGCGTGGAGATGGATGAACTGCTCTCGGGGGGCTACCGCATCTATACGGCCATGGACAGCGACCTGCAGGCGGCTTGCGAACGCCTGTTCGCGGATGACGCAAACTTCCCGGCGGCGGGCGGGGAGGGAGTGGAGGGAGCGCTTGTCGTTGTCGACGTGCGCACCGGCGGCGTGGCGGCGCTCATGGGCGGGCGGGAGAACGATACGGCGCTGGCCTACAACCGGGCCACGCGCATCCGGCGGCAGCCGGGCTCGGTCATCAAACCGATCATGGTGTACGCCCCTGCGCTTGAGAGCGGGTATACTGCCGCCACAATGCTGCTCGACGAGGAGACGGATTTTGACGGTTATAAGCCGAGCAATTCCGGCGACCGCTACCGGGGCTGGGTCACCATGCGCCAGGCGGTGACCAGCTCGCTCAACGTGCCGGCCGTGTCGGTGATGGCGGAGCTGGGCGTGGACAGCGGCAAACGGTTCGCACGGAGCGTCGGCATCACGTTCGATGAGCGCGACCAAAGCCTTGCGCTGGCGCTCGGCGGGTTCACGTACGGCGTCTCGCCCTATCAGATCGCCGCCGCCTATGCAGCGTTCGCTTCGGGCGGTCTGTATACGGAACCTTCACTGATTTACGCCATCTGCGATGAGGATGGAGACGTGCTGTACAGCTATACGCCGGCGTACACCCGCGTCATGAGCGAGGGGAATGCCTATGTGCTCACGAGCATGCTCGAAAGCGCGGTGCAGACCGGCACCGGACACCGCCTTGGCGAGTTGGGCATTCCGTTGGCGGGCAAAACCGGCACGACCGGAGACGATGAAGGCAATCGGGACATCTGGATGGCGGCGTATAACCCGCATTATGCCGCCGCAGTCTGGATGGGGTATGACAGCGAGGCCACAGGCCGCCTGCCGGACACGGCGACCGGCGGCACCTATCCCGCACTGTTGCTCAAGGCGGTGTTCGAGACGCTGTATCCGGATGGAAACGCGCCGGATTTCATTATGCCCTCTACCGTGCGTGAATATCGGCTCGACGGCTATACCCTTGACACCGAGCATGTGGCGGTGCTCGCCAACGCGCTGATGCCGGAACAGTCGGCATATTCGGAGGTGTTCGTAGTCGGCACGGAACCGGAGGATTATACCGCCTACTGGCGCATCCCGTCGCCGCCTGGCGACGTGCGCCTTGCCGTTGCCGGGGACTCCGTGATGGTCTACTTTGAGGTGCCCAGCCGTTTCTGCCTGTATCGGCTGTACCGGGAGGGCGTCGACGGCACGCCCGTATTGCTGGGCGAGTTTTCCGGCGGCGCAGGCAGCGTGAGCTATACGGATGCGGACCTGCCGCCCGGCGACTATGCCTACTATGTGATCCCCGTTCATCCGCAACTGGAGATCGGAGGCGAGCGGGTTGTCGGGGCTGCGTCCGCACGGACGCAGGTCACGATCCCCGGCTGAAGAATCGCGCGCCGAACAGGCAAGGGAAACCGACAGGGGCTCGCTCTGCGAGCCTTTTTCGTTTCTGGTTTTCCGAGCGGGAGGAATAATGGGTGTTGACGGAAATTCGGTTCAAACATATAATATATATAACAAGACATGATTGTCTTTGGAGAACCCTTCGACATCAATCATTTCGAGGTGCAGCATGAACTATAAATCCATTGCCGAACACGTCGGCCCGCGTACGGGCGCAACTCAGGAATGGGTATACCGTGTCTTACGGCAGGGCATCATCAGCGGGGAACTGCCGGGGGGTACGCAGCTCAAACAGGACGAGATTTCCGCCGCCCTGAACGTCAGCCACATCCCGGTGCGGGAAGCCCTGCGCCAACTGGAGGCACTCGGCCTCGTCCGCATCCATCCCAACCGCGGCGCATCGGTCACACAGCTGTCGCGCAGCACGCTGCTCGATATGATGGAGGTGCGCGCCACGCTCTCCGTCATGGCGTTGCGCAACAGCGCGCCGCTTTTGACCGAAGAGGATTACCGGGCGCTCGACGAGGTCATCGCAGCGCAGAAGGAGGAAACGGATCTGTTTCGTACGGAAGAGCTCAACTACCGGTTCCACGACCTGTTGAGCTACCACGCGGAAAACTCCGTCTCCAACCTGTTCATGGATATCATTCATGCCAATATCGACCGGTACATGCGGCACAATTTTTATGGCAGCGCCGCCACGCGGGAGCGCTCCATCAGCGAACACGAGCAGATTGTCGCCGCCTGTCGTGCCGGGGACTTCGCCAGAGCGGGAGAGCTGCTCAGCAATCATATTCTTAACGCCAAGGAGTATATTCCGGCAGAGCTCGCACCGTAAGACAACGGCGCCCGCCGGGTAAAAGATTGGCCGCCTGCACATGCTATGGCTGTGTGGGCGTTTCTTTTGTTGCCCGTGCCGCTTTTGGCGCTGGCGCTGTTGTGTATCGCATGGCGTTTTCGGGCGCGGCTTCTGCTGGAGGCCGCGGGCGGCTCGCTGGAGGTGCGCGTATACTGGCTGCTGCCCGTGGCGCGCCTGCGCTTCCGGCTGCATCTGCTGTCGCCGCCGTATCTGACGGTGGATTGGTTGCGGCGGGACGGCACGTTGCGCACGGTCTATCGCGCAGGAGAAGGCGACGGTGGGCAGAACCCATGGGCGGCCGCCGCCTGGACGTCGCTCCGCTGGCGGTGCCTGCGCGTCAAGCTCGAGGTCGGCGATGCTGCCGCACCGGCCGCCTCCGCGCTTGCGTTTGCCGCGCTGCACAGCGCGTTGACCTGCCTGCTTCGGCGCTATCTGACGCCGTCCGCTGAAATCACGGGGACGGCGGATGCGGGCGGCGCGCTCTTCCGGTTAAATGTGGCAGGTATGGCGACGGTATGCCCGGCTCAAATTATCCGTAAAAGATGGCAAATGCGAAGGAGAGGGCGACATGTCACATCCCATTGAAAACATGCTCCGCACGACGATGGAGCAACTCCACCAGATCGTCGATGTCAACACGGTCGTCGGCGCACCTGTGGCGGTTGACGGCGCGGTGATCCTGCCCGTATCGAAGGTATCCCTCGGCCTCCTGACCGGCGGCGGGGAATACGAGGGCAAGGACGGCGTGGTGCGCTGCGGCCGGGCGCTGGACGAGACGCCGCAGCCGTTTCCGTTCACCGGCGCTTCGGCGGTGGGGCTGTGTCTCACGCCGGTCGCATTTTTGACCATACAGGACGGCCATGTTTGCGCCGTTTCCGCTACCTGTGAAGGGACGCTGGAGCGGCTGATCGATCGCGCCCCTCAGCTGTTGGCGGAGGCCGAGCGGATGATAACAACGCTGCTCGAACGCAGGAAGCGCGGAAACGGCGACGGGACGCCGGGCGGTGTAAAATGAGGCGGGGCATCTGTGCGTTGCTGGCGCTCGTCCTGCTGCTGCCCGCGCAGACACGGGCTGAAGCGGCGGAGCCCACCGTATCGGCCGGCGGTGTCGCGCTCATGGAGGCGGATACGGGGCGGCTCCTGTTCGCGCAGAATGCGGACGCGCGACTGCCCATGGCCAGCACGACAAAGATCATGACGGCGCTGTTGGCGCTCGAACGCTGCTCGCCCGACGAAATCGTTTCCGTTCCGCGGGAAGCCTATGGCGTGGAGGGTTCGAGCATGTATCTGAATCTCGATGAGGAATTGCTGCTCTCCGATCTGTTGTATGGGCTGATGCTCGTTTCCGGTAACGATGCGGCGGTGGCCATCGCCTGCCATGTGGCCGGCAGCGTTGAGGCGTTTGCCGCGCTGATGAACGAGCGCGCCGCCCAGCTCGGCTGTACGGATACCAATTTTGTCACGCCCAACGGCCTGCCGGACGACGAACACTATACCACTGCGCGCGACCTGTGCCGCATTGCCTGCGCCGCCATGCAGAACGAGGCGTTCGCTGCGCTTGTCGGGACCACCTACCATGAAACCGTCTCCGGCGACAGGGCGCGCACGTTGAAAAACAAGAACAAAGTGCTCTGGCAGTATGAGGGCGGTTGCGGCGTCAAGACCGGATACACGACCACAGCCGGGCGGTGCCTTGTATTTGCCGCTGCGCGAGAGGAAATGCTGCTGGTCGGCGTCGTGCTCAACTGCCCGGATATGTGGAACGCGGCCTATTCGCTGCTGGATTACGGCTTTGACGCCTATGAGAACACGCTGCTTGTGGATGCCGGCGCATGCATGGCCTATGCGGATGTGACCGGCGGCGTCAAAAAGGGTTTGGCAATTTACACAAAACAGGCTATACTGTATCCGTTGCGATGCGACGGCGGCGACGAGATCGAATGGCGGCTCGACTATACGGAGTCGCTGCCCGCGCCGGTAGCGGCGGGGAGCGAGGTCGGTGTGTTGACGCTGCTGGTCAACGGCGAGGCGGTCGCGTCCTCGCCGCTTGTCACGGGCGAGGCGGTCGCAGCAGCGGATATCTGGTACTATCTGTTCCGAATCTTTCACGGCTGGGCCGCCTGAAGCGGCAGGGATGGAGGGGTTTTGTGCGGTTGCAAAAGTATTTGGCGGATGCGGGGGTCGGCTCGCGCCGCGCGTGCGAGGCCTTGATTCAGGACGGCCGCGTTCGTGTCAATGGCGTGACTGCCACAATCGGGGCGAATGTAGAAACGGGGGACGTCGTGGAGCTTGACGGCGCGCGTATCGCGGGCGCTCAGCGCCGTGTGACGATTCTGTTTTACAAGCCGCGCGGCGTGGTCTGTACGGCGGATGACCCCGAGGGGCGGCGCACGGTGCAGGATTTTTTCCGGGATGTGCCGGAACGGCTGTATCACGTTGGCCGGCTCGACCTGAATTCCGAGGGTCTCTTGCTCATGACCAACGACGGGGCGCTCGCCCACCGCATGACGCACCCGCGCTTCGGGGTGGAAAAGACCTATTATGCCGTGCTCGATGGCGTCGTGACCGACGAAGAGATCGGCCGGCTTGCCGGCGGGGTTCTGCTGGAGGACGGGATGACCGCCCCGGCCCGCGTGGAACGCGTGCGCATGACGCAGCGAGGGGATACGGCGCTGCGGATTACGATTCATGAGGGGCGCAACCGGCAGATCCGCCGCATGGCCGAGGCGCTGGGCCATCGCACGCTGCGCCTCAAGCGCGAGCGAATCGGTCCGCTGTCCGTTGAGGGGCTTGCACCCGGGAAATGGCGGTATCTCACGGAGCGGGAATTGGAACGGCTGTACGAAATGTTGGGTCTATAGACGCTTTCGCCCGCCTTTGGGCCCTCTGCGCAATGCGCGGAGGGCCTTTTGCCACCACGCCTTCCGGCCCTGAGCGGGCCGACGCGCTGCCGCCTACCGACTGGTTTCCTCCGCGCACGCGCTGCTTCCCGCGGCTCAAAAGCCCGGACGCATGGGCGCTGCCGGCGGATCTCCCTTTGACCGCCGCCCCGGTTTTCAGTGTTTGGCGGTTGCTGGATCTGCCTCCATCGCCAAGGGCGTTGTCGCCTGCGGCGCTTTGTGCGCCGGCCTTCGCCCAGCGCATGCAAAGCCGCCGAAGCGGCGGCAGGAACGAAGCGGAGTAATAATTGCAAATTGCGCAAATATTTTTCGCAAGGGGGCAGGAAAAGAAGGATTTACGGTGAATATAAAGAATTAGGGTTAGGATGAGAATATTTCTCAGAGGCCCAATTCAACCGCCCCGGGAGGTCGCTGCATGGAAAATATGTCAAACGGATTGCCCGCATTGGGATCAAACCTTGGCACAGCGTTTATCGTGCTTGGATGTTTGATCCTGCTGTGTCTGGTGCTCATCGCCCGATCGCTATCGCAGATGTCTGCGAAACTGCGCGACAGTGCAGCGACTCCGTCGCAGCCGGCGGCATCGCCGGCCCCGGTAGTAGTTCCGCCGGCGCCTGCAGCGCCCGCGATTGAAAACCGCTCCGAACTCATGGCAGCCGTATCCGCCGCCATTGCCGTCACGATAGGCGGGGACGTCTCCGGCATCCGGATTCTCTCCGTAAAAAAGGTTAGCTGCTAATTGTCCAATTTACCAAAGTATTCAGGGAGGTCACTATCATGCGTCGCTTTTTGGTCAATGTTAACGGAACGTCCTACGAGGTCGCGGTAGAGGAGATCGACGGCAAGGCCGCCGCCGCAGCCGCCGCACCGGCAACGCCCGCAGCCCCCACTGCCGCGCCCGCCGCTGCCGCAGCGCCCGTTGCCTCTGCAGCACCGGCAGCGCCTGCCGCCGGCGACACGTTGGTAAAGGCTCCCATGCCCGGAAACATCCTCTCCGTCAGCGTCAAACCAGGCGATGCGGTAAAGAAGGGGCAGGCCATTATGGTGCTTGAAGCGATGAAGATGGAGAACGAGATTCTGAGCCCCATTGACGGCACGGTGGTCTCCGTCCTTGTGCAGCAGGGCGCTTCGGTCAATTCCGACGATACGCTGTGCACCCTCCGCTGAGGCGGGCGGCTACGCCGGAATTCTGCCGCAAAGGAGGGACCGAAAATGACCAAGCTTAACATCACTGACACAATCCTGCGCGATGCGCATCAGTCGCTTGCGGCCACGCGCATGTCGATCAACGACATGTTGCCCGCATGCGAAGTGCTCGACAGCATCGGCTACTGGTCGCTGGAGGTCTGGGGCGGCGCGACGTTTGACGCATGCCTCCGCTTCCTGCATGAAGACCCATGGGACCGGCTGCGCACGCTGCGCAAGGCGCTGCCCAACACCAAGCTGCAAATGCTGTTTCGCGGCCAGAACATCCTCGGATACAAGCACTATGCCGACGACGTGGTGGAGCAGTTCTGCCGCAAGTCCATCGAGAATGGAATTGACGTGATTCGGATTTTCGATGCGCTCAACGACACCCGTAACCTTGAGGCGGCGATCCGTTTCACGAAGAAATACGGCGGCATCTGCGAGCCGGCGTTGAGCTATACGACCAGCCCCGTTCACAGCGAGGATTATTTCGTCAAGCTGGCGCGGGAGCTCGTGCAGATGGGCGCAGACGTCATCTGCATCAAGGACATGGCGAACCTGCTGCTGCCGGAGGCGGCATACTCGCTCGTCTCTCGCCTGAAGGCAGAGATCGACGTGCCGATCCACCTGCACACGCATAACACCACCGGCACCGGCGACATGACCTATCTGCGCGCCGCGCAGGCCGGGGTGGATATCGTGGATTGCGCGCTTTCGCCCTTTGGCAACGGCACCTCTCAGCCGGCGACCGAGCCGCTCGTGGCGGCGCTTGCCGGGACGGAACGGGACACCGGGTTGGATCTGAACCGCCTCGCCGATGCAGCGAAGATCATGCGTCCAGTGTTCGACCGCATGAAGAAGGAGGGACTGATCAGCGACAAATCCCTCCGCGTGGATACGAACACGCTGCTCTATCAGGTGCCGGGCGGCATGCTCAGCAATCTTATTTCGCAGCTCAAGCAGGCCAACGCCGAGGATAAGTATTACGACGTGCTGGCGGAAATTCCGCGCGTGCGCAAGGATTTCGGCTATCCGCCGCTGGTCACGCCCACGAGCCAGATCGTTGGCACGCAGGCAGTGTTCAACGTTTTGACGGGGCGCTACAAGATGTTCCCGAAGGAGTCCAAGGCGCTGCTGCGGGGCGAGTATGGCCGCCTGCCCGGGGAAGTGAACGAAGAGGTGCGGCATATGGCCATCGGGGATGACGAGGTCATCACCTGCCGCCCTGCCGACCTGCTCAAGCCTGAGCTGGATGGCTACCGAGAGGAATTGGGAGAACATATCCGGCAGGAGGAAGATGTGCTGAGCTATGCGCTCTTCCCGCAGGTAGCCAGAAAGATCTTCGAATCGCGTGAGGCGGAGGCGGACAAGCAGACTGTGTCCGCACCGGAAACACCAGCGCCCGCGCCTGCGCCGGCTGAACCGGCGGTACAAACATTGTATGTGGAGGATTTGGGGTTCTGATGCGGCACATACCGAACATCCTGTCCGTTTTACGGATCATTATGGTTGGGGTATTTGCTTACCTGTTTGCGATTGGGCGGCCGTTAGCCGCCCTTTCGGTGTACGTACTGGCCTTTTTGACGGATATCCTGGATGGGTATCTGGCGCGACGCAACAACTGGATCACCAACTTGGGCAAGTTGCTTGACCCGTTTGCAGACAAGCTGCTGATCGTGGTCGCGCTCATCTGCATCTATCTTGGCAAGCGGCAGAGCGCGTTTCTGGTGCTGTTCATACTTTCGGCGGTGAAGGAATTGCTGATGGTGCTTGGCGGCGCGGTGATGCTCCGGCGCAATATCGTCGTGTATGCGGACTGGTTCGGCAAGATCGCCACCGGCATGTTTGGCGCCGGCATCATACTGGCGCTTCTGTCATTCTCCTTCCCGCAGATGTCCCCGTGGGATTTTTACGTACTCACGGCCGCCACCGGGCTTTCCTATCTCGCGCTCATCCACTATGCGGTGCAGGGTTTCTTCCCGGGTATGCGCGGCAAACCGCAATCGCCGGAAGATGGGCAACGGGATGAGGAGGCGTGAGCGCACCGTTGACAACCGGACGAAACCGCTCAAACCTCGCTTTTGCGCCGACCGGTGCGCACCGGCGGCGCAGAGGAACGGCAGCGCTTTTAGCGGCCCGGATTTGTTGACAGAGAACCCGCTTTTTGCTATACTGACTACGGTGCATTTGAGGAGAGATGTCCGAGCGGTTTAAGGAGCCGGTCTTGAAAACCGGTGATGCTGAGAGGCACCGTGGGTTCGAATCCCACTCTCTCCGCCAGCATCGATCAACAACATATGCGGAGAAGTACCCAAGTGGCTGTAAGGGGCTCCCCTGCTAAGGGAGTAGGCTGGGG
>UQGA01000008.1 GCA_900540495.1 uncultured Eubacteriales bacterium
ACGCTCGCCCCCTACGTATTACCGCGGCTGCTGGCACGTAGTTAGCCGGGGCTTCCTCCTTGGCTACCGTCACTTCCTTCGTCACCAAGGACAGAGGTTTACAACCCGAAAGCCTTCTTCCCTCACGCGGCGTTGCTGGGTCAGGCTTGCGCCCATTGCCCAATATTCCCCACTGCTGCCTCCCGTAGGAGTCTGGACCGTGTCTCAGTTCCAGTGTGGCCGATCAGCCTCTCAGCTCGGCTACCCATCGTCGACTAGGTGGGCCGTTACCCCGCCTACTATCTAATGGGACGCGAGCCCCTCCTTCTGCGGATTCCTCCTTTGACCCCTGAACGATGCCGCTCCGTGGTCTTATGCGGTATTAGCACTTGTTTCCAGGTGTTATCCCCCTCAAAAGGTCAGGTTGCTCACGCGTTACTCACCCGTTCGCCACTGGGATATCAACCGAAATCAATATCCCCGTTCGACTTGCATGTGTTAGGCACGCCGCCAGCGTTCGTCCTGAGCCAGGATCAAACTCTTGAGTTCAATTCCTGCGGCTGTCTCCAGCCGTTGCTCACTGTTTCGCTTGGTCGTCTCTAAGTTTGCGCTCGCGAGCTGCTTCGCCTCCCGGCTCCGCCGCCCGCGCTTCTTGGCTTGTTTCTTCTTGCACTGTATAGTTTTCAAGGTGCTCCCGCCGCCTCGCCGCTTCCCGCTCCCCGCGGTCCGCTTCTCGGCAGCTTTTGTAGTATAGCAAACGTTGATTTGAATGTCAACACCTTTTTAGTGATTTGCGGAAATATTTTTGCCTTCCTCCCTGTCCGTTCGTTGACAAGCGGGCGCGGTTACGCTATCCTATTATATACTGCGAACGCCACTCCCTGTGGGCGCAAACGATGGGTAAGGAGTTAAAACAACCATGAGAGCACTGACCTCCAAGGAGCTTCGAGAGCTCTATCTGGATTTTTTCCGTTCCAAGGGCCATGCGGTCATCGAGAGCGCGTCCCTCATCCCGGAGAACGATCCAACCGTGCTGTTTACGACCGCCGGCATGCATCCGCTTGTCCCCTATCTGATGGGGGAAAAGCACCCCGAAGGCGTGCGCCTGGTGGACGTGCAGAAGTGCTTGCGCACAGGCGACATCGACGAGGTGGGCGATGCGTCGCACTGCACGTTCTTCGAAATGCTCGGCAACTGGTCGCTCGGCGACTATTTTAAGAAGGAATCCATTGCGTTTTCCTGGGAATTTCTCACGGATGAGCGCTGGCTCGGCATCGACCCGGACCGGCTCTACTTCACCTGCTTTGCAGGCGACGGGGATGCGCCGCGGGATACGGTGGCGCACGACCGCTGGGTGGAAATGGGCGTGGACCCATCGCACATCGTCTACCTGCCAAAGAAGAACAACTGGTGGGGACCTGCCGGGCAGACCGGCCCCTGCGGCCCCGATACGGAGATCTTCTACGATACCGGGCGTCCCGCCTGCGGGCCCGACTGCAAGGCCGGCTGTGAATGCGGCAAATACCTTGAAATCTGGAACAACGTGTTCATGGAGTACAACAAGGTGGCCGACGGCGTGTTCGAACCGCTCCGGCAGAAGAATGTGGATACCGGCATGGGACTTGACCGCACGGTAGCGACGCTGCAGGGAGTGGAGAGCGTGTATGATACGGACGCCTTTACCGGCATCCTTGCAGCCATCGCCCGGCTGTCCGGCCGCCGGTATGGCGACGATGCGGGGACTACGCGCGCCTTCCGCATCGTGGCCGACCACATCCGCTCGGCTACCTTCCTGCTTGGCGACCGGCGGCCGGTCACGCCGTCGAACGTCGACCAGGGATACATCCTGCGCCGTCTGATCCGCCGCGCCATCCGCTATGCCATGCAACTGGGCATCCCCGAGGGGACGCTGCACGAAGTAGCGGAAGCGGTTGTCGACCAGTACGGCGATTTCTACCACGAGCTGGTGGATGCCCGGCCGGCCATCGTCTCCGAGCTGAACAAGGAGGAGATGCGCTTTGCCTCTGCGCTCAAGAAGGGAATGCGCGAATTTGACCGCCTGCGCGAGCGGCTGACCGACGGCCGTATCGATGGTCCGGCGGCCTTCCACCTGTATGATACGTTCGGCTTCCCGATCGAATTTACCAAGGAGCTGGCGGCTGAAAACGGCCTGACCGTGGACGAAGCGGGCTTTGCCGCGGCGTTCCGCGCGCACCAGGAAAAATCGCATGCCGGCGCGGAGCAGCGCTTCAAGGGCGGTCTTGCCGACAACACCGAGGCCACGACCGCGCTGCACACCGCCACGCATCTGTTGCAGGCGGGGCTGCGCAAGGTGTTGGAGGACAATACCGTATCGCAGCGCGGCAGCAACATCACCGCCGAGCGGCTGCGCTTCGACTTCAGCTTCCCGCGCAAGGTCACGCCGGAGGAGCTGCGCCGCGTGGAAGCGTTCGTCAACGAGGCGATTGCCGCGGACGTGCCCGTTCAGTGCGAGGAGATGACCGTGGAGCAGGCAAAGGCGGCCGGCGCGATCGGCCTGTTCGAAAGCCGGTACGGCGCAAAGGTCAAGGTCTACACCGTCCCCGGCTACAGCAAGGAGATCTGCGGCGGCCCACATGTGCAGCACACGGGCGAGCTCGGCCGCTTTGTCATCAAGAAGGAGGAGGCCTCCTCCGCCGGCGTGCGGCGGATCAAGGCCGTGCTCATCCATGAGTGAGTGGTTTGCATACGACTGGGAGGTGCGCGGCTTGCCCGCGCGCTTCCGCGTCGATCTGCAATATGCCGAACAGCCCGATCTGCGGGAACGCTTCGTCACGCTTCTGTTCGTGACCGCCGTGCCGCGCCGCGAGGGGGCGGCTGCGTTTTCATTCATGGAGCGGGGACGGCTTGAACCGATGCTGCAACACTGCCGCGCGCTGCTGGGCGAGGCCGGCGTCCACGTCGGCACGGTGTCGCTGGGCGCGCAGGTGCGCCACTATTTCTACACGTCCGACGCCCGCCTGCTCGTGCCGCTCTATGCCTACTGCTCACGGGAGCGCGGGTTGCGGCTCTCCTGCTCCAAGGCGGAGGAGCCGGGCTGGGAAACATACCGGCAATACCTGTGTCCGGACGCCGGCAAACGGCAGTCCGCCGCCAATCGCGCGTTCATCGCGGACAGGCTTGCACGCGGCGATGACGTCGCCACGCCGCGACGCATCGACCTGACGTTCCGCTTCGCCACGTCAAACCGCCGCGCCGCCTTTTCCGCTGCGGCCGTGCCGCTGGGCTTTGTCGCCGGGCGCGCCTCGTTCGACGAGCAGAGCGATCTGCCGTATACGCTGACGCTCCACGCCAACGCGCCACTGGTGCACGCTGCGCTGACCGTGCTGACCACGCGCGCCATTCATGCGGCCGAACAGCAGCAGGGCGCGTTCGATGCGCTGGACGCAGCCTTCCTGCCAAAGAACGGCCCACGTTGAATCCGTCCGCAGAATAAAGGAGGACCGAGCCGTGAATCGCAAGTCGTTTTCTCCGCTCCTGATCGCCATTTGTGCAACCTTCGTTCTGTTGTTCGGCTGTTCGGGTGACGTCCCGACGCGCACTACCGCCGCGCCGTCCACCTGGACGCCGGAACCCAGCACGGTGGTGGTAGCGCCGCTGTCGCCTACGCCTTGTCCCACGGCCGTCCCGACGCCGGAACCCACGCCCGTGCCGCCGCTGCTGGGGGCGGTCATCGGAATCGATCCCGGGCATCAATACATATACGACCCTGCGCAGGAACCCATCGCACCGGGCGATTCGCGCACGAAACAAAAGGTCGCCGGCGGTGCGCGCGGCCTGCGTACCGGCGCGCTGGAATATGAGATCAACCTGGCCGTTGGCCTGCTGCTGCGCGACCGGCTGGAGGAGCTCGGCGCAACTGTGCATATGACGCGCACAACGAATGATGTAAACATCTCCAACCGCGAACGGGCGGAGTTTTTCAATGCGCTTGATGTCACGCTCGCCATCCGGTTGCACTGCAACCGTTCGGATCAGGAGAGAGCGCGCGGCGCGTTTATGCTCATCCCCGCAGAATACCGAACGGATCATTTCGAGACCTGTCAGCAGGCGGCGGATTACGTTATACGGGCATATTGTGAAAAAACAGGCATCCCCATGTGTTATGAGGACCGCGGCGGAATCACCGTGCGCGGCGACCAGACGGGGTTTAACTGGTGTACGCGGCCTATCATCGGGATTGAGATGGGGTATCTGACCAATGAGGAGGAGGAGCTGCTCCTTGCCGACCCCGACTTTCAGCAGACGATGGCCCAAGGGCTTTGCGAAGGTATCTTGCGCTGGTATTGCGCAGGCGATACGTCAAACGCGGTTGCGACCGCCACATCGAAATAAACAAATAAACAAGGAGCCCAGCGGGCGACAGGTGGGTACCGGATTCCCCCGGTTGAAATTTTAGTGAACGCACGAGGGGCGGAAACAGAACTCGTCTCCCCGGCCTGCCGGGAAGCGGGTTCCCATACAACCGGAGATTCCCCCGCGCATACGGGGCGCACGTCATTACTTGCCGACGCAAAAATTTGAAAAGATGCGGTCGATCACGCTCTCGTCCACATCCGTGCCGGTGATGGACCCCAGGTGATGCAGCGCGTCGCGCAGGTCCGTTGCGGCACAATCGAGCTCCGTAGCCTCCGCCGCCGCGCACAGGGCCGCATGGGCGCGTGCAAGCGCGTGCAGATGCCGTTCGTTGGTGATGGCGGCCGCATCGGCCTCCTGCGGCGCGGCGAGCGAAAGGATGCGCGCGCGCAGCTCCGGGAGCCCGGCGCCCGTTTTCGCACTTACGGGCAGCGCGTCCGCCGGCAGGTCCCTCCCGGCGGCCGGCGGTAAATCGCATTTGTTCCGCACAAGAATGCGGCGCCGTCCCGCCGTTTCCGCAAGCAGGGCGGCGTCCCCACCGGCAAACGGCCGTGCGCCGTCGAACACCACCAGCAGCACGTCCGCCCCGGCCAGCGCCTCGCGCGCACGCGCCACGCCGATGCGCTCCGCCTCGTCGCGCGCGGTTCGGATGCCGGCGGTATCGAGCAGGCGCACGGGTACGCCGTCGAACACCGTCCGCTCGTCGAGTACGTCGCGCGTGGTGCCGGCGTCGCCGGTAACGATCGCACGCTCCCGTCCGAGCAGGGCGTTGAGCAGCGAGGATTTCCCCACGTTGGGACGGCCGAGGAGCACGACGCGCAGTCCGTCCCGCAGCACCCGGCTGCGCCTGCCCGCCGCCAGCAACGCCTCCACGCGTCCTCTCGCGGCGGCAAGCTGTTGCGGCAGGGTGGCATAGGCGTCCGACTCGGCTTCCTCCGGATAGTCCAGCGCCGCATCGATGCCGGAGAGCGCATCCAGCAACAGCGACTCAATGGCGCCGACCTCCCGGCTCACGCTACCGTGCAACTGCGCCATCGCCGCTTTGAGGCTTCGGTCCGCCTCGGCGTTGATCACATCCATGACCGCCTCAGCCTGGGACAGATCCATCTTCCCGTTCAGAAACGCGCGCCGTGTAAACTCTCCCGCGGCCGCGGGGCGGAACCCGCACCCGGAGAGCAGTTCCAGGACGCGCTGTACCGTCCGGTTGCCGCCGTGGCAATGGAGCTCGACCATGTGCTCCCCGGTATAGGAGCGGGGCGCGGGGAAGTACACGGCCATCGCGTCGTCCACCGTCTCGTCCCCGTCGAGAATGCGTACAAAGCGCAGCTCGCGCGGCGTGGCGGCGATATCGGCCGAAAGCAGCCGGGCGGTATGCAGCGCATCGCCCCCGGAAATCCGGATGACCGCTACCGCGCCGCCGACGGCGCTGGCCGGGGCAAAGATCGTATCCTCGCGCATATCGTACCTCCTCCGCTTCGGTTGCATGAAGCAAGCGCCGCCCGCATGGGCGGCGCGTATCCGGCGGGAGCTGCTCCCCCGGGCGGGATCGTCCCCGTTCCTGCCGGCGTTACCGGTCCGGCGCGATGATGACGCGGCGATTGGGCTCCTCGCCCTCGCTGTACGTGGTCACGCCCCGGAAGCCCTGCAGCGCGCTGTGCAAAATGCGGCGTTCGTATGGATTCATCGGCTCCATGGCAACGGGACGCCCGGTCGCGCGCACCTGGGAAGCGGTTTTGCGCGCAAGGCGGCAGAGCGTCTCCTCGCGGCGGGAACGATAGCCCTCCGTGTCGAGCGTGATGCGCCGGTATTCCTTCGCGCCGCGATTGACGTGCAGCGACACGAGGTATTGGAGCGCGTCGAGCGTTTCCCCCCGCCGGCCGATCAGCAGGCCCATGGAGTCGGAGTCGATGCGCAGGCGCAGCCCGTTGTCCGTGTTGGCGGCGAGCACGCGCGCCTCTACGCCCATCTTCTCCAACAACTCCAGTAAAAAGGCAGCGGCCGGTTCCTGTTGCGCAAGCTCCTCGCTGTAATCATACTGCGCATCCGCCGCCGCGGCGCTGCCGCGCTCGTCCCGCTGCCTGCGCTCGTCCCGCTCGCGGCGGTCGCCGCGTTCCCGGCGTTCCCGGCGCGGCGGGCGCTCGTCGTTGCGCTTTTTGTATTGCTCCATGTCCGGGACCACCGGGGTCTCGCGCTCCGTCAGGCGGACGACCGCCATCTTGGAACCAAACCCGAAGAGCCCCTTGGTTTCGCTCTGGAGCGTTTCGATCTCCACCTCGTCGATGGTCAACCCCATCTCCGTAAGGCCATGAAAGATCGCTTCATCGACCGTACGGCCGGAAAATTCCATGCTCTTCATGTTTTACTCACCTCTGTCACAGCAACAGGATTGCTGAAGCTCTTGTTGATAAAGTATGTCGTACCCATCGAAATCACATTGCTGACCGTCCAATACAGTGCGAACGACGCATTCGTGGTCAGGCAGAAGACGAACGTCATGGCCGGCATGAGATACATCATCATCTTGCCGGAACCGGCGGCATTGGCCGGTTGCGTCTGCCCGCGCTGCATCAGCCAGGTGGACAGCAATGTCGTGCCGCCGCAGAGCACCGGCAGAAGGAACCAGCCGTTGTTATAACCGGCGTACAGATCCACGCAGGGCTGCACGATGGCGTCGTACTTGGCGATGAGCTCGTCCGTCAGCGTAGCGAGGGTCACGCCGTTGAACGAACCCTTGGCCGTGCTCTCCACAAAAAAGCCCAGCTCCTTGAACAGTTCAAACGCCTCCGGGTGCTCCGTGAAATAGAACAGGCGGTGGATGTTGTTGGCGCCGGCAAAGAGCGACTGCGCCGACGCGATGACCGGCTGCATGCCGCTGTCCGGCTGCCAGATGTTGTGAATCCAGAGGAACTGGAAGTTCTTGAACATCTCCACGCCCGCTTCGGGGTCGGCATGCAGCGTCGTGATGAGGTGAACCATCATCTCGTTGCCCCACTGCCGGAACGCCGCAATGAACATGAAGAAGATCGGAAGCGTGAACAGCATGGGCAGGCATCCGCCGAACATGGAAACGCCGTTCTCCTTCATGAGCTTGGAGCTCTCGCGCTGCAGGCGCTGCGGATCGTTTTCATATTTCTTCTGCAACTTGTTGAGCTGCGGCTGGATCGTCTGCATCTTGGCCGAGGACTTGCGCGACTTGATATCGCCAAAGATGGTGATGGCCTTGATGAGAATGGTGGAGATGATGACGGTCAGCGCGATGCTCTGCCCGGTGACGGACTCGAACAGCCAGCGCATGCCGAGAAAAATCCACTGCGTCAAAATAAAGTCATTGTGCAAATTGTCCCCTCCTCTCGTGTTGAGGCCCGGCGCGCCGGAACGCTACGGCACCGGATCGTAGCCGCCGCGGCAAAGCGGGTTGCAGCGCAGAATGCGCCAGATGGCGAGCGCAGAGCCCTTGAGCGCGCCATGCTTTTGCAACGCTTCGATGGCATATTGTGAACAGGTCGGCATAAAGCGGCAGTGGCGGGGAAAGGCCGGGGAGATGTACCGCTGATAGCCGCGCACCGCGGCGATAAGAATGCGTTTCATGGTTCGTTCCCCTTGATCAACCCCGCCCGGATCAACAGCGCGCGCATGGCTGCGCGAATCTCAAGGAACGGCGCGTCCACGACGGCGTCGCGGGCGATGAAGATCAGGTTGACGTTGTTGCGAATCTCCGGTATAAGCGGCGTCGCCGCTTCGCGCATACGGCGCTTAACGCGGTTGCGCACGACGCTGTTGCCGATTTTCCGGCTGACGGAAAACCCGATGCGCGGCGCCCGTTCGCGGCTCCTGGCATAGACCAGCGCCAGCAGGCGATGCCCGGTGGACTTGCCCACGCGATAGGTATACCGGAATTCCTTTTTCTTTCTCAGTGATTCGCTGCGTTTCAAGGCCGTCCTCCTGCACGGGGAAAAGAAAAGCGCGCGGCAGGAACATGCCTGCCGCAATCGCCCATATCCATACCCGCGCCGGCTGTGCAAACGGTCCGGCGGTTAAGCGCTGAGCCTCTTGCGGCCCTTGGCACGCCTGCGGCGGAGCACATTGCGGCCGTCGGAAGTTTGCATCCGCTTGCGGAAGCCATGCACCTTGCTGCGCTGTCTCTTCTTCGGCTGGTAGGTCCGTACCATTCCTTACACCTCACTCCCGATTGAATCTGCAGGCGCGCACGAGGCGCCGCCCGTATGGAACGCGCGGACGAGCCGACACGATCATAACCTTTGCTATTATAGAGGAATGGGGCGCGCCCTGTCAAGCGATTTTCTGACAAAATCGCACGCCAATCAAACCACGTTCGCCTTGCCGCGCAGGCGCGCAAAAATCATGCGCCCGGCGGACGTCTGCAGCGAACTGGTGACCTGCAGCTCCACCTGCTCGCCGATGAACCGCTTGCCGCCGTCCACGATGACCATGGTGCCGTCCTCCAGAAAACCGACGCCCTGCCCCTGTTCCTTGCCCTCGCGCAGGATGGTCAGCTCCAGCTCTTCGCCCGGCAGCAGCACGGGCTTCACGGCGCCGGCCAGCTCGTTGATGTTGAGCACCGGCGTATTCTGCACCGCGGCGACCTTGTTGAGGTTATAATCGTTGGTTACCAGCACGCCGCCGAGGTGCTCCGCAAGGCGCAGCAGCTTGAGGTCCACCTCCGCAACCTCCGCAAAATCCGTACCGTCGATGCGCACCCGCGCGCCCAGCTCTTCCTGCATGGTCCTGATGATGTCGAGTCCCCGCCTGCCGCGGTTGCGCCTGGTGGCATCGGCGCTGTCGGCAATGTGCCTGAGCTCGCGCAGCACGAACTCCGGCACGATCAGCTCCCCCTCCACAAAACCGGTGCGGCACACATCGAGCAACCGGCCGTCGATGATGACGCTCGTATCGAGCACCTTGGGGCGCGCGCCGCCGGCCGCAGGCCCGCCGTGCATGAGTTCGCTGCGTCGGGAGATGCCGAACCGGTAGCCGAACAGACCGCAAAGCACATAGAGCGCAACGGCAAGAATCGTCGAGAGCGCCGGGATGCGCAGCGACAGAAACAGCCGGCTCGCCAGATATGCCACGAGCAGCCCCAGGATGAGCCCGGCAATGCCAAACAGGATGTCGAGCGCCGGCATGCTGCGGAAATGGTTATCCACACGCCGCGCCCACGCCCGTACGCCGTCAATGATCCGGGGGGCAAAAATAAAAAATATGATTCCTGAAAGAAAGCCCACCGCAATATAAATGCCGATCATGACGGCGGTATCGGTCGTATACCGCATCACATAGGAATAGCCGGGATACCGGACGTTATACAGGATCAACGCGACGATTCCGCACCCCGCCCCCGCACCGAGCAGCGCGACGGCGGCACGGAGCAACCTTTTCACAGGAGATCACCCTCCTTTCAACGGTTTAACCGCCCAGCAGCGGCATGAGTTCTGTCTCCTCCCGCCCGCATACGGTGGAGATCTCGGCCAGCAGCACCTGCCGCGCCGTGGCCAGCATCTTGCGCTCGCCTGCAGAGAGCCCCTTTTCCCGGTCGCGGCGGGCCAGGCATTTGACCACGTCCGCTACGGAAAAAATATCCCCGCCGCGCAGCTTGTCCAAATTGTCACGATAGCGCCGGTTCCAGTTCTCGCTCTCCTCCGTCGGCGTATCCTCCGCCAGATAGCCGAGCACGCGCTCGCATACCGAAGAATCCGACAGCGCGCGCAGGCCCACCGTTTCCGCGCTGGCCACCGGCACCATGGCCGTCATCCGGCCCACGACGAAACGCAGCACATAGTATCTGGCCGTTTCCCCCAACACCTGCTGCTCCTCGATGGCTTCGATCACACCAACCCCATGCATCGGATAGCAGACCAAATCGCCCACGCTGAACAAGCCGACCGCTCCTTTCCGAACAAACAATCCGCCGGTATAAGCCCGCTAATATAATTATAGAGGAAATCTCAAGCGATGTCAAAAAAGAATTTATCTTATCACACCTCACTGGCGCTGTCAACGGGTTTTTCCAGCAGCATGCGCGCGCGAACGCCCGGCCGCAAGCGGAAAGTCCGTTCGCAGCGCAATCCGCCCCGCCGCAGGCCGTATGGCGCGCCAGGGCAAACGAATCGCCCGCGAGGGAGCGCCCGCGGGCGAAAAGGTCATGTCCCCGTCGCGGCATCAATCGCGGCTGCGCTGCGAGACGCCCCGGATGGCGGACAGCGCCCAGTCGTGATCGGCCAGCGTGACAACCGTGCCGCAATACTCGCACCGGCCGGATGCGCGCACGGAGAGCGGCGCGCCGCAGTTGGGGCAGTTGACGCTGCTCATGCCCGAAGCGTCCGGCGTGGTGAACGCCTGGCTGCGCGTCATCTTCCAGTCGTAGGTCATGAACAGCTCGCGCGTCCTGCTGCCGCGCACGAGCTCGCCGGTGTCGTCCCGGATGGTATAGTCGCAGATGCGCGTGGAGAGGCGGATGACGAGCACGTCGTCGTCGCCCTCCTGATAATAGCGGGAGATAAACGCATCCAGTACCGCGATGCGCTCCACGCAATTCGTCAGCCCCTGCGCCTTGAGCTCCTCGAGCTGATGCGCCATCTGGTTGAACAGCGCGTCGGTGAGGAACGCGCGCATCGGCTCCCAGTCCTTCGCCTGCCATGCCATCTGCATCTGCACATACAGGTTGCCGACCCGTTCGAGCAGCGCCTGTTCGTTGAAGTTCGGGTCCTTCTCCTTGAGCACGGAGAGCGGGAGCCCGGCCGGTTCCGCAGGAGCGCGGTAGGCGCCTCCGCCGGAGCCGTTGCGGCGTCCGGCCCGTTTGCCGCCCCTGCTGCGGCGGAGAACATACAGCGCGATGATCAGCACGACGACCACCACCACGAGCAGATCGCTGCCGCCGCCGGAACCGTCAAACAAAATGATGCCGCCGACGCCGCTGCCGCCCCAGTCGCTGTCCCAGTCGCCGCCGCCCCAGTCGCTATCCCAATCGCTGTCCCAGTCGCCGCCACCCCAGTCGGAATCGCCGCCAAAATTGCCGGCGTCCGCGAGGCCCGCTGCCGCAAACACGAGCAGACAGATGAGCAGCGCGAACGCGAAAAACGGCCAGTGCCTTCTGTTCATGCGTTGTCCCCTCTCCCAAGGATGCTTCCATTATACCCTACCGGGAGCGGGTTCGCAAAGGGTTTTATGCGCGGTTCTCGTACAACAGGTCAAACCCGTCCCCCGTCTCGCGCTGGGCGTATACGCAATCGACATCCGCATCCATGCACGCGAGGCACGCATCCTCCGCCTCATAGCGCACACAGGTGCCGCAGCTGGCGCTGAGCCGCCGCGGCACGGGAGCGAGCACAGCGCGCGCCCCCGCCGCAAGCAGCGAGCGCTGCGTGCGCATGGCGGAAAGATGGGTATGGAACGTGGCGACGCAGCGCATATCAGGCGCGGCTCAGGGTCAGCAGAAAGTCGCCGCCCCCCTGCTCCGCCACTGCCACGGCATAACCGCGCGCCGTGGCAAAGCGCTTGATGTTCTGTACCGCCGCCTGGTTGTCAACCATGACCTCCAGCGTATCCGGTTTGGTCCGCTCGATCTCCCGCTGCGTCATGACGACGGGGATCGGGCAGGAATATCCGCGGGCATCCACCATAGCGTTACGCCTCCTTCGGCCGGTTGAGCAGTGAAATGACCAGCAACACCGCCATGCCGACGATCACCGCGAGCGCCACGGGGCCGGTGCCGATGCCGGTCGCGCTCGAAGCGAGGCCAAGGTTGTGCGAAACGGCGGCGCCAACGATAAAGCCGGTGATCGTCACGGCCGAATCGGTATTGCCTTCGCCGGCAAGAATGAGCTGGCGCAGCGGGCAGCCGCCCAGCAGCAGGGACCCCCAGCCCACCAGCACCATGCCGAGCAGGTTCCAGAGCCATTCGCTGTGCGCGATGGGCTGATCCGCAAAGGAGAATCCGGTGAACTTGTTGGTGAGCAGATTGCCGACAAACACGGCCACGATGATGGCGATAAAGCCGGAAATGAGCCGGAAGTCCTTGAACATCACCGCGTCGCGGATCCCGCCGACCATGCACAGACGGGACTGCTGCGCGAGCGCGCCGACCACCAGCGCCACCAGAAGCGCGAGCAGAATGGGCGCACGCATGGAGCCGGGGCCGCTCACGCTCGAAGCGACAAAGTTACCGCCAAAGAGCAGCAGGAGCAGCAGCGCCACCATCAGCGCCGGGAACATCAGGCCTTCCAGCATCCCCTGGCGGTACGCCCGGCCGAGGCTGAACCCGCCGCGCAGGAACAGCACGCCGATGAGAATGCCGATCACAAAGCCGACGAGGCCGACGATCGCGTTCAGGTCGCCGCCGCCGATGCGGATGACCATGCGCAGCGGGCAGCCGAGGAACACGAGCGCGCCGATCATCACAAACACGGCGATGACAAAGCGCGTCATCGGCGAAGAACCGCCCACGGGACGGAACTCCTTGCGTACAAGCGAGAGTGCAAACGCGCCGAGCACGAGACCGATGATCTCAGGCCGGATGTACTGGACGATGCCGGTGCCGGTCTCGGCGGTGAGCCCGGCGGTCTGGAGTTTCAGCGCGCCGGCGATGTCGCGCAGGAAGCAGGCGATGCAAAAGCCCATGTTCTGCGGGTTGCCGTAAGCGGTAAGCAGTACGGCGGCAGCGCCGACGATCAGGCCCGTCAGCACGATGAGCCAGTACCGCTTCAGAAACGATTCCTTCTTTTCCATGAAAACCTCCCGAAAAGTATGTACTGAGGAATCCTCATGTGGTATAATATCACAAACAAGCGTTATGCACAAGGGGGTATAACGAAAATGCCCGAACGGCGCACCATCTATCTCGATCACGCGGCGACCTCCGGCAAAAAAGCGCCCGGCGTGGCGGACGCAGCGGCCGCCTACCTGCGCGAAACGGCCGTCAACGTAAACCGTTCCACCTATGCGCTTTCCTCGGATGTGGCCATGCGCGTGCTCCGCTGCCGCGAACTGCTCGCCGACCGTTTCCGCTTTGATTCGCCTACGCACGTCGTGTTTACGCCCGGGCAGACCGCCGGGTTGAACATGGTCATCAAGGGGCTGCTGCGGCCGGGGGACCGCGTGCTGGTCAGCTCCATGGAGCACAACGCGGTCATGCGGCCGCTCAGGCAGCTTGAACGGCTCGTCGGCATCGCCGTCGACCGCGTGCCCTGCGCGCCGGACGGCACGTTGTGCGCCGAGGATATCCTTCCCTATCTGTACCCGAACACGCGCCTTGCGGTCCTGACGCATGCCTCCAACGTATGCGGCACGCTGTTGCCGGTCGAGCAGATCGGCGCGCTGCTGCACGCGCGCGGCATTCCGTTCGTGCTCGATGCGGCGCAGACGGCGGGGCATGTACCCATCGATTTCCATGCGCTGCACCTGAGCGCGCTGGCCGTACCGGGTCACAAGGGCCTGCTCGGCCCCTCCGGCGTCGGCGCGCTGCTGCTGGCGCCTGCGTTTGCCGAGCAGCTCGAACCGCTGATCTGCGGCGGCACGGGGAGCGCCTCCGACAGCGAGGAGCAGCCGCCGTACATGCCGGACCGTTTTGAATCCGGCACGCTCAATCTGCCCGGCATCCTCGGCCTGCTGGCGGCAATGGAGTTCCTGACGGCCGAGCGCATCGCCGCGCTTGAGAGGGAAGAGCGCCGCCTTACCGCCCGGTTGCTTGAAGGCGTCCGGCAGAACAAACGCGTCCGTCCTGTGGGGCTTCCCACCGTGGACGGACGCGTCGGCGTGGTATCGGTCGATTGCCTGACGGCGGACAATGCGGAGATCGCCTATCGGCTGGAAGCGGCGCACGGCATCTGCACGCGCTGCGGGCTGCACTGCGCTCCGAGCGCGCACCGTACACTCGGCACCTTCCCGCAGGGGACGATCCGCTTTTCCGTCGGCTATGGGACGACGGACGACGAGATCGACGCGGCCGTGGCCGCGCTTGCGGAGGCGGTCAGCGCAGGATGATGCGCTTCTCCCCCGCCCGTTCCAGCGTTCCGATGCGTTGCGCGCTCGGGACGCTTTTTTGCAGCATTGCAAACAGGGCGTCCGCATCATCCGGGTGTACCGCCATGAGCAACCCGCCGGCGGTCTGCGGGTCGTAGAGCACATCCTGCACGGCCAGGGGAACGTCGCCCGGCTCCACGTGCGCCTCGGCAAAGGCGCGATTGCGGTACATCCCCTCCGGCAGCACGCCCGTCTCCGCGAGGGAGAGCGCCTCCGGGATGATGTCGATGGCGGCGGTATCCACGCGCGCGGTCAGATCCGAGCCCTGCGCCATCTCGAGCAGATGCCCCAGCATGCCAAAGCCGGTCACATCCGTACAGGCGTGGACGCGAAACTGTACCATGCAGTCGCGGGCGGCGCGGTTGAGCGTCGTCATCAGCTTGCGCGCGAGCGCCGCTCCCTCGCTACTGAGCAGGCCCGCCTTGTGCGCGGTGGTCAAAATTCCGATGCCGAGCGGCTTGGTGAACAGCAGCACATCGCCCTCCTGCGCGCCGCTGTTGGTCAGCACGCGGTCGGGATGTACAAAGCCGGTCACGGACAGCCCGTACTTGGGCTCCTCATCCAGGATGCTGTGTCCGCCGGTGATGAGCGCCCCCGCCTCGTACACCTTGTCGTACCCGCCGCGCAGCAGGGCATGCACCGCCTCCTTGGGCATATCCGCCGGAATGCACAGGATGTTCAGCGCAAGTTTCGGCTCGCCGCCCATGGCGTATACGTCTGAAAGCGCGTTCGTCGCCGCTATCTGCCCAAAAGTATATGGATCGTCGTCAATCGGCGGGAAAAAGTCGAGCGTCTGCACCAGCGCCAGCTCGTCGCTGACGCGATAGACGGAGGCGTCGTCCGCGCGGTCAAAACCCACGATCAGGTTTGGGTCCTCATGCACCCGGATGCCCTCGAGCAACCTGGCCAGCACGCCCGCGCCGACCTTGGCGCCACAGCCGGCGCATTTGGCAAGCTTTGTCAGTTTAATCTCCTCTTCCATGGGGTCCTCCTCCTATGCGTTCAGAAAGTGCAGGATTGCCTCGAGCACGCCGCCGCCGATGCTGAGCGCCTTGTCGGAAACGGTGAAGCAATGCTCCACCCGGCAGCGCGGATCGACGTCTCCGCTCTTCATGCCCTTATAAACCTCCGTGCCGTCCGGCAGAATGCCGCGCAGCACGCCGCGGATGGCGCTGCAGATCTTGAGCCGGCCGACATAGGCGCAGACCTCCCCGGCTTCCACCGTATCGCCGATGCGATGTACGGCATGGAATTCACCGGCGCAGGGCGCGCGCAGCAGCCGCTCAATCGTAAAGCCTCCGATGTTGCCCGGCACGCCGGTGTTTTCCAGGGCGCTGCCGGTATAGTAGACACGCCCGAGCGTGTGGCCGCGCATGGTCTCCACGACCGCATGGCAATCCACGCCCGCCGTAAAGCCCGGCCCAACGCCGACGACCACGGGCGCATCGGCCATCGTCGTGCCAAGGTTCTCCTTGGCAAGGATCGCATCCACGATCGCATCCGGGCGGAACGCCGCCGCACAGGCGCCCTGCTGGTCGGCAAGCACGGGGATCTCCCCGGCGCGCAGAATCGCCCGCGCAGCGTCCGCATCGGGCGCGAAGCGCGCTACAATGCCCTCCACCTCGGTCTGTCCGTTTGGAATCGCTTCTGAAAAACAGACGGTGCGCCGGATGGAGGTGGGTTTCGGCAGGTCCGTCATGATGACGGAAAACCCGCTTCGGTACAGGCGGCAGGCAACGCCGCTGGCAAGGTCGCCTGCGCCCTTGACGAGGATCGTCAGATGTTGCATACGGTTGCGCTTCCCTTCTTCCAAGAGGTACAGACGACGGCCTCGCAGGCCCCGTCCGGTATCGCGTCGGCCACGCGCGCAGCAAGCGCAACGCGGGCCGCATCATCCGCTTTATTGAGTACGACGGCAAAGCGCATGCCGGGCGCAACGCCCTTGCGCTGCCCCGCCGCATCGATGAGCACGCGCGCCATATCCTCCGGCGTTACCGGATCGTCTACCGAACGGCCGAGAAGCGCGGCATAGCGCTCCGGCCGGAACGCCGTTTCCAGAATCGGTCTGCCGATACCGTCCAGACCGGCGACCGCAAGAACAAGCGCCGTCTCAGGCGGAATGACGGGTTCGTGCGGCGCCGGTGCCTTGAGCGGCAGGCGCTTTGCGCCGTCCGCCTCGAGCAGAACATAATCCGACAGCTGGAGCAGTTCGGCCGCCGGCAGGCCGCAGGCCACCAGCTTGCCATCCTCCCCTTCGGCGCCCACGCATACCGGTTGCCGCCCGGCCGATGCCTCCATTGCTTCCCGCACCTGCCCGGCAGTCGGGCCGAGTAGCAGCGGCATGTCGGCCGGGGGAAAGATATGCGTCGTCGTGCCGATCAACACGCGGCCATGCGGCGCAAGCTCGCGCGCAAGCCGCTCCATCAGCGTGGTTTTTCCCCCACCGCCGACGAGGGCCGTGAGGCCCTGCGGCACGCGCAGCACGTCGCACAAACGCCCGGAAAAGGCCTGGGTCAGGCGCATGAAATCCCCTCCGTCGTCACAAACCGTTATCTCAGGACGAGAATAGCACTCCTGCGCCGTTTTGTCAATTGCGGACGTGGCGAGCCTGTCGCAACGCATCCACGGATGATTCGCAGGCGCGTGCAGTAGCGACGGGCGCCGAAACCGCGGAGGGGGTGAGCGCGCCCCCCCGAAAATGCGTGCGGGTACGCAAAAAAGGCGGGCCGTCGCCGGTCCGTCCCCTGCATTATCTGTCGGTTACGGTCACTCGCCCGCCGCCTCGGCGGGGCGGAAACGCGAAAAAGCTGGCGCGCGCAAAAAGCGCACGGGCGCGCAAAAAAGGCGGGCCGTCGCCGGTCCGCCCCTTGCCTTGTATGCCCGTTACGGTCACTCGCCCGCCGCCTCGGCGTAAACGCTGACCTGCTTTCTGCCGGAATGCTTCGTCTCGAAGCGAACGACGCCGTCGATCTTGGCAAAGAGCGTATCATCCTTGCCGATGCCGACGTTGTTGCCCGGGTGGAAATGCGTGCCGCGCTGGCGAACGAGAATGTTGCCCGCGAGGACGTACTGCCCGTCCGCGCGCTTGGGGCCCAGCCGCTTGCTCTCGCTGTCACGCCCGTTGCGCGAGGAGCCGACGCCCTTTTTATGGGCAAAGAGCTGCAGATTCATCCTGAACATCTGTTACACCTCCCTGTCTGAAAATTTGAGGTACCCGGGATACGATTCGTCTACGGCGCGCAGCCCCGCTGCCAACGTGTCCAGCAGCAGTGCCGCGTCTTTGCGCTGTGCGTCGGTCGCATCCCCGCCGATCGTGCAGCGCAGGCTTCCCTCCTCGCGGACGGAATACCCCGCCGGTATGTGCGCCACCTCCACAAGCCCCAACACCGCCGTTTGCGCCAGCGCGGAAACCGCGCTGCACACGATGTCGCTGCCTGCTTCGGCAAATCCTGCGTGGCCGGTACAGATAAACCCGACGGGCCGGCCGTTTTGATGCAGGAACGTCACGCGGATCATGCCCTGTCCGTCAGCCGATCGAGAGGATCTCGACCTTGGTGTACGGCTGGCGATGGCCGCGCTTGGTGCGGATGTTCTTCTTGGGCTTGTACTTGAACACGACAACCTTCTTGCCCTTGCCATGCTCAACGACCTTGCCCTTGACCTTCACGCCATCCAGCACGGGCTTGCCGACCTTGACGCCCGCGTCGTCCGAAACGAGCAGCGTGTCAAACTCGACCTCGGCGTCCACATCGGCCTCAAGCTTTTCGACGAGGATTTCGTCGCCCGCTTCTACCTTATACTGCTTCCCACCGGTTTGGATGATTGCATACACAGTAGCTGCACCTCCTGTTCCCAGAACTCGCTCGGGCACGGCGGCGCGCACAGGCGCGCGCTTAGGAGCCGTCCCGAAGCGGCTTACCGACCGATTTTACCACAGGCGCACCGCCGTGTCAATGCACGATTTTACAGTCTTTTTTGGCTTCCGCCACACGGCGTTCGGCAAGCGGGCGCACCGAATATTTCTCGATATGGAGCGCGTCGTTCGTGCGCACATAATATGTGCCCCCCGCTTCCGGCGGGAACACGCTGCCATGCTCCTTTTCCGCCTGCTCCATCGCGCGCAGCACGTCCGGATGCACCTCAATGAGCATGCGCTTGTTTTCGCTTCCCTTGAGCACCTGAAGCGTCTGCTTGCGCACCTTGGCCATGACGCTCTCGGGCGAAAGCACGTGCGCGTCGCCGGCGCAGTAGGGGCACAGGGTTTGCAGCGTGTCGCCGAGGCTCCGGCCGGTCTTTTTGCGCGTCATCTCCACAAGCCCGAGGTGCGTAAAGCCGAACACATGCGAGCGCGTATGATCGTCCTTGAGCGCCGTTTTCAATGTGTTGAGCACCATGCTGCGGTTGCTCTCCCGCTCCATGTCGATAAAGTCAATGATGATGATGCCGCCAATGTCCCGCAGCCGCAGCTGTCGCGCAATCTCCCGCGCAGCCTCGCAGTTGGTGGCCGTGATGGTCTTTTCCAGATTGTCCTTGCCGACAAACTTGCCCGTATTCACGTCAATACAGGTAAGCGCCTCGGTGCGGTCGATGATGATATAGCTGCCGTTCTTGATCCAGACCTTGCGCGCAAGCGCCTTGTCGATCTTGCCCTCGGTATCATAGCGGTCAAACAGCGCCTCGCTCTGCTTGAGCAGGATGCGCGGCTTGAGCTTTGGCGCCATGACGTCCGCAATCTCGCGCAGACGCTCCAGCGCGCCGGCGTCGTTGACGAACACGCGATCCACATCCCGCATCAGCAGGTCGCGCACGGTACGGAACAACAGGCTCTGTTCCGCATGCAGGAGCGAGGGCGCCTTCTGTTTGCGGGCGCGCTTCTGGATGTCCTCGTAGAGCAGTTTCAGGCTCTCAAGATCCTCCACGAACGCTTCCCGGCTCTTGCCGGCAGAAGCGGTGCGCACGATAACGCCCATGTTATCCGGCTTGATATCCGTCAGGATGCGGCGCAGCCGCGTGCGCTCCTCCTCCTTATCGATGCGGCGCGACACGCCCACATAATCCATCGTCGGCATGAGCACAAGCGAGCGCCCCGCGAGCGTAATGTGCGTGGTCACGCGCGCGCCCTTGGTGCCGACCGGGTCCTTGGCCACCTGCACCATGATCGTCTGCCCCGGTTTGAGCATGTCCCGGATGCTGCGCATGGAGCGGATCTTCTCCCGTTCGATCTCCTCGTCCGCATCGTCCGGCATCACGATATCGCCCGCATACAGAAACGCGTTGCGCTCCAGTCCGATATCGATGAACGCGGCCTGCATGCCGGGCAGCACGTTCTGCACCTTTCCGTTGTAAATGTTGCCAACGAGCCGCTGCGCGCCCTCCTGCTCGACGTACAGTTCGACGGGCGCGCCGTCCTCCACCACTGCGACGCGGGTGGAAAACCCGTTCGCATCCACCAGAATTTCCTTGTTCATTCTCCTTCACTTTCTATCATGGCGACAGGCGGGGCAGGGAACCATCCGAGTCAAAATACATGGCCGTGCGGCAAATGCGCGCCGCGCCGCCATGCGCATCCAAACGGTCGAGCACCGCGTCCGCCAGAAGCGACGCGCGCAACCCGCCATCGGCTTGCAATTTGCCCAGAACGCGGAGAACGACTTCCGTTTCCTCCATTCCCTCCACGCTTGCCTGCATGATCTGCGGACGGATATCGACGGGCCGGGAGCCGCCCTTGGTCCGCTTATTTACAAAAATTTCCCCGGCCAGAAGCGTCTCCAACGCCTCTGCAACCGCCCCGGCCGAAAGCCCCCCTTCGGCCGTCAGGCATACGCGGTACGCCGCTGCGCGCACCATCGCGGAAAGCGTGCCCGCCTGGACCGGCGCTTCAAACGCCGTCCCCACCGACAGCCCGGCCGGCAGCGCAGCGTTTGCGCGGCATAAAAACTCCTCCGGCCGCACCGGCTCCGCCAGGCGCACCTCAAACCACTCGCACTCGCTCGTTTCGCCCGTGGGTACGGCCGCCGCAAACGAAAGCTGCGGATGCGGATTGAAGCCCTCCGAATAGCGCAACGGCAACCCCGCGCGCCGGAACGCGCGCTGCAGCGTGCGTTGGATGTCCAGATGCGAGATAAAGGCGAGCGCCTCACCCTTTCGATAGGTGGCAAATATCCGCATAGCGACCTCCAAAGCAACCGTTGCAGCCCTCGCGGCAGTCCCGCGTGGTCCTTCCCTCCATCGCCCGTCCGTACTCGCGCGCAAGGTACTGTTCCGTGACCAGCATATCGATGTGCGACCACGGCAGCGGATCGCCCGGCGAGGGCGCCCATTGCGCATACGCTTCCATCGTCAGCCCGTGCGCCGCAAACGCTTCCCGCCACGCCTGCTCCCGAAAATGCTCCGACCAGGAGTCAAACCGGCAGCCCAGACGATAGGCCGTCTCAAGCACGCCCGCCAGGCGACGGTCGCCGCGCGAGAACGCCGCTTCCAGCACCGAAAGCTGCGACAGATGGCAATGGAACTCCACCCCGCGCACGCCCTTGAGCGCCGCGCGCAGGAGCTGTTGTCGGCGGCGGATCTCGTCAAGCGGCACCTGCGGCGTCCACTGGAACGGCGTAAAGGGCTTTGGCACAAACGTGGACGCGCTGGCCGACAGGCGCAACCCCTTGCCCCTGCGCTCCCTGGGCAGTTCATAGAACAGGCGGCTGACCTGCCGGCAAAGCGCCGCGATGCCCAGAATATCCTCGTCCGTTTCCGTGGGCAGCCCCAGCATGAAGTACAGCTTGACGCTTGTCCAACCGGCGGAAAACGCATCGCGGCAGGCGCGGAAAAGATCCTCCTCGGTCACGTTTTTGTTGATCACATCGCGCAGCCGCTGCGTCCCGGCCTCCGGCGCGAACGTCAGCCCCGCCTTGCGGATGGACTGCATCTTTTCCAGATCCTCCTTCAGGAACGAATCGATGCGCAGCGACGGGAGCGAAACGGACACGCGCTGGGCGGCCATGCCGTCGATGATCTCCGGCACGAGACGGTGGATGTCGGAGTAATCGCCCGTGCTGAGGCTGAGCAGGGAGATCTCGTCGTAGCCGGTGCAATCGACGAGCGCGCGCGCCTGCGAGAGCAGCGTCTCCCGCGTGCGCTCGCGCACCGGCCGATAGATGTACCCCGCCTGACAGAAACGGCAGCCGCGCGTGCAGCCGCGCATGACCTCGACGCAGGCGCGGTCATGCACCACGTTCAAATACGGAACGACGGGTTCGCCGATATACGGCGCATGCTCCAGATCGCGCAGCACGCGGCGTGCAACGCGCGCGGGCGCGCCGCTCTCCACGGGTACGGCGCCGCCGGGCGACGGCGCATAGAACGAAGGAACATAGACCCCTTCGATCGCCGCCAGCCGGTGCAACAGCTGCCGCCGGTCCTCGCCTGCGTCGCGCGATGCACGGTACGCCTCCACCAGCTCCACGATCATCTCCTCGCCGTCGCCGATCATGACCGCGTCCATGAACGGGGCGAGCGGTTCCGGGTTGCACGCGCACGGCCCGCCGCACACGATCAGAGGCGCGTCCGCCCCGCGCTCCGCGGCGCGCAATGGGATGCCGGCAAGATCCAGCATGGCGAGAATGTTCGTGTAGCACATCTCGTACAGCAGCGAAAAGCCCACGATGTCGAACGAAGCGAGCGGGCGCTTCGTCTCAAGCGAATACAGGGGCATGCCCGCCTGCCGCAGCGCCTGTTCCATATCCGGCCAGGGCGCATACGCGCGCTCACATGCGATTTCCGCGCGGCTGTTGAGCACGTGATAGAGGATCTTTGAGCCAAGATGCGACATGCCGATTTCGTATACGTCCGGAAAGCAAAGCGCAAAGCGGACATCCGCATGTTCCTTTGCGATGCTGTTCCATTCCCCGCCGATATAGCGCGCGGGTTTCTCCACCCCGCGCAAAATGCGCGCCAGCGCCGCCTGTTCCAACGTTTCCCTCCATCGGCCGCATATATAGCCGATAATAGTATATCACATCCGGCGGCCGTGGTCAAATGGCAGCAGCTCGCTCAGCGCCGCCCCGCCGCGCCCCTGCGCGATCGCGCGCATCAGCGTACCCTCGTCCATCTCGCCGATGGTGCGCATCTGCCCGTCCACCACGCGCAGCACGTTGTAGCGGTTGTGGCGCAACACGCGCAGCGCCTCGCGCGCGCGCATGGACGCGTGCGCCGCAACCTGATGCACCGCGTACGCCTCGCCCGTGTGCACGCCGTCGTAGCGCCGCAGATAGGCGCTCATCTGCCCCTCCGGCAGCGCGCGCAGTTCCATGGCGGCCGCCAGCAGCAAAAACAGGCCCATCGTCGGCAGCGTAAGATTGTATACGCCGTCGCAGGCGCAGTAGATGGCAAGGCCGAGCATCGCCGCGCCCAACGTCACGCCGAGCCAGGCCGCAACGCGCGTGGCCAGCCCGTAACCCCTTCGGCGCTGCAGCAGCGCGCGAAGAATGCGCCCGCCGTCGAGCGGCAGCGCCGGCAGCAGATTCACGGCCGCAAGCGTTGCGTTGAACGTCAAAAAGGCGGCGAGGCGCGCCTGTACTGCCGGGAACAGATAGCCGCACATGGCGGTCAGACCGGCCGCGACCAGGCTCGTTACCGGCCCGGCGGCCGCGATGCACACCTCCGCCCGGGGGGACAGCGCCTGCCGCGACAGGCGTGCGACGCCCCCGAACGGCATCAGCTCCACCGACAGCACGGGGCAGGCAAATACATAGGCCACAACGGCGTGGCTGAGTTCGTGCAGCGTAAGCGCGCACACGGCCAGCAACAGTTCTCCGAGACGGCCAAGCACGCAGGCGGCCGCGACCACCACCACCACGAGCGGGTGGACGCGCAGTTCCGTCTGTCCGAACGACAGGATGCGCATCTCAGGAGACCTGCGGCACGTCTACATAGGACTCGATGTCCTGCGGCGCGCCGGTCCGGTAGATGCGCAGATAGATCTTCCCGTCCTCCGGCACCGCGCCCAGCGTATCCCCCAACAGCAGCGGCTGTCCCTCCTCGACGCGGATCTCGGAAAGATGGTAATAGATGCTTTCCAGATCCTCGCCGTGATAGATGCGCACATAGGGGCCAAGGGCCGGGTCCTCCCCGATGGCGCGCACCTCTCCGCCGGCGCTGGCGGAGACGATCGCCCCTGCGTCGGCGTCAAGCTCGAGCATCTGGTCGTCCTCGAGCAGTTGGGCCGCGTGCGCCGACACAGGCAGGCTCCACTTTGCGCTGCCGGCAAACACGCCGATCAACCCACCGCCATCCACAAACTGCAGGCGGCCCGGCGTTTCGCCCGTTCCCGTTCCATCGGTCGCCGCAGGCGCATCCGCCCCCGTTTCCGTGGCCGACCGGTCCGTCGGGAACACGAACAGCTCGAGCACCAGCACCAGCACCAGCGTGGCGGCGCACACGCCGATCTTGACGAGCATGCTTGCGCCCACCGCCGGTTGTCGCCGCGCCCGCCGTCCGCCGTTCGCCGCCCGCCGGCGCAGATTCGCATATATGCCGCTCCGGCGCCGCCGGAATTCCGAGGTCTCAAACGGCGTTGTGTCCAGCTTTTCCAAATCCATTGAAAACCGCCCTCCTGCTGCAAGTGTATGCAGCGGGAGGGCGGCGGTATGCGCTTCGGCATCAGGCCGTTCAGTCGAGCGAGAAGCACAGCAGCACCGGGTTGTGATCCGCGTACCGGAACGCATGGTCGATTACGGACACCGTCTCCACGGTCACGTTGGGCGAACAGAGGAAGCCGTCGATGACGTAGTACTGCGTAAGCGGGTCTTCCGCGTCATAGGGCTGGTTGAGCAGGCGGCAGGTCGGCGCTTCGTCGGCAAAGGCGAACGTCCAGTCCGCCGGCAGGATATCGCGCCCGAGCACGCCCGGCTGCCAGTACGATTCGTCAATCATCGGATAGGCCTCGCCCACGCCCTCGATGCGCTGGTTGAAGTCGCCCCCCGCGATGACGTAGTTGCCCCTCTCGTATTCGCGCTCAAGCAGCGAGCGGAGTTGCTCGGTCTGGGCGCGCTTGCCCGCCCCGTCGTCATACGCTTCAAGATGCAGGTTGACGAGCACGAGCTGCGCGTCGCTTCCCTCGATGGGCAGACGCGCCACAAGCAGGCAACGCTTGAGATTGGCGATGCGCACCGGCCATGAGAACGGGACCGGCAGCGCGACGCGCGTCTCCCCTTCCATGGAAAAGCGGCTGAGCGTCAGCAGGCCGGAGTTGATCTGCCCGATCGTGTCCGGGATGGGGTATGGCACGTAGTCGCAAACATAGTTCGGCGCAAACGCCGCCGCGCCGCCGAACGCCGCGTGGAGCGCCGCGCGCTCATCGATGCCGTAGCTGCGCTTAGCCGAGACGTCCACCTCCTGCAACAGCACGATATCGGGCGCAAGCGCGCCGATCGTCTCCTCGACGCCCGCCAGGTTGTCCTCCACGACGGTTGCAGAGGCCGGCCGCGTCATCGTGCCGCCGTCCATGAAAAAGTCGGACGTCTTGCCGAGGCCGGCAAAGCCGATGTTGAACGACAGCAGCGACAGGCTCCTGCCGCGCGCCAGCACGGCCTGCGCCGTCCCGGCGGTCCAGGCCGGCTCCTCCGCCTCCGGCCGGTATTCGCGCACGGTGAGATAGCCCACCAGCGCGGCAACCGCCAATACCGCCGCGAGCAACACGCCACCCAATATTCTGCCCAGCAGCCGGAGCCGCCGCCGCGAATGCCGCACGGGCATCTCCTGCATCATCCTCCCCCCTCTAAGCAAAAGGAATGTGGATCGGCTCGATCCACATCCCCGGTTGGTCGTTGTTGATCATTCCGCCGCGTCATCCGCACCGTCGGCATCGCCGCCGGTCGTATCCCCGCCGGTCGTGTCGCCGCCCGTCGTGTCGCCGCCCGTCGTGTCGCCGCCCGTCGTGTCGCCGCCGGTCGTGTCTCCACCCGTCGTGTCCGGCTTATCCGTCGTCACCGGCAGCGGCTCGGTTGAGCCGGAATCGCCGTCGTCGGGATCGGTCGTCGTGCCCGGACTGGTCGTCGTGCCGGGATCGGTTGTCGTGCCGCCGTCGTGCGTGGTGCTCGGCGCAGGCGTCACGTTTTCGCTCGGATCGGCCGGAGTGTCGCCGTCATCGTCGTCCTCGGCAGGACGGGGCGGCGCCTCATACTTATACTCCAGCTCATGTGCGACCTCCTCAATGGTCCAGTTGTCCGTCCACGGCGTCTCGCCCGCCTTAAGCTTTAACCCGGTCTTGGCGGGCGGAAGGATCAGCTGGCTGCGGATGGCCTGCGTCTGCGTGTCGCTGGCGCTGCCATCGCGGATTTCGCAGATCGTTCCATAGCCAATGTTGTAGAAGATCCAGCGCGCATCCGGCACGGTCAGGCGGATGCAGGCGTGCGAAGCCTTGCTGCCGAGGTTGTTGTAGCACTCCACATCGTAGGAGGAGATATCCTTATCCTTGGTATACAGCACGGAATGGAAATAGGTGCGGCTGCGGATCAACGTCCAGTACTGGGCGGTCTCGCCGCTCAGAAACTGGCCGAAGCGCACACGCGGCTTCTTGATCTCAAAGATGCCCCGGGCCGTTTCGCTGCCGACCTGCGGGTCGCCGGTGGAACAGATCATGTACCGAACGGGCTGGTCATAATCAGGCTTGCCGTCCTCCCCCTTGCGGTACACCATGACGACCTGCCAGTAGACGTCCACGATGATATAATAGGTATCCGGGTCCGGATAACCGTCCTTGAGAAGGTCGCGCGCCTCCTCATACACATCGTCCGTGCTGCCGACCAGCTCTTCAAAGGTCATGTTGACCGTGGGCGCATAGTAGGAAAACGGGATGGGCGTTTCCTCCGGGATGGGGGAAGGCGTGACCGTCGGCGCAGGCGGCACCTCGGTCTGCTGCACGGCAACCGAGACCACCTGCGGGGCGGGCGTGGCCGTCGTGGCGACGGATTGCCGATCGTCTTCTGCCAATTGCGCCGCATTGCCGCAGCCGACGAGCATCGACACCCCCAGTGCAAGGGCCAGCAGGCGCGCCATTCGTCTATGGCCAGTCAATCGTTGCATAACAAACCTCGCAATTCTCATGGAGTAAGACGGCGTGATTATACCACAGTCTTTTAGAAAAATGTAGATTTCCGAATAAATTTCACATTTTTTGTGAAAACCTTCGACGCCTACTGCCGCGCAACCCCGCTGTCCCGCGCGGCCTGCGCGACCGCCGCCGCCACCGTCTTCCCCACGCGCGGATCGAACGGTTCCGGGATGATGTAGCCGCTCGAAAGCGCCTCCGGTGCGACCAGATCCGCCAGCGCCCGGGCCGCCGCCAGCTGCATGGGCTTATTGATGTCGCGCGCGCGCACGTCCAGCGCGCCCCGAAAGATGCCGGGAAACGCAAGAACGTTGTTGATCTGGTTCGGCGCATCGCTGCGGCCCGTGGCGACCACCGCCGCGCCGCCGCGCAGCGCTTCGTCCGGCATGATCTCCGGTACGGGGTTGGCGCAGGCGAATACGACCGCGTCGCGGCCCATCGAACGCACCATATCGGCCGTGACAAGGCCCGGCGCAGAAACGCCGATGAACGCGTCTGCCCCCTTCAGCGCGTCGGCCAGCCCGCCGCGCAGGCGGCCTTGGTTGGTCAGCGTCGCCAGCGTCACCTGCGCGTCCGTCAATCCCTGTGGGAACCCATCCGCAAGGATGCCCGCACGGTCGCACACGGTGAGTTCCCCCACGCCCGCGTCGAGCAGCATGTGCGCGATGGCCACGCCCGCTGCGCCGGCGCCGTTGATGACGATACGCGCCTCCTCCAGCCGCTTGCCCACCACGCGCAGCGCGTTGAGCATGCCCGCAAGCACCGTGACCGCCGTGCCGTGCTGGTCGTCGTGAAACACCGGGATATCGCACCGGCGCTTGAGCTCCCGCTCGATGGCAAAGCAGCGCGGCGCCGCGATGTCCTCCAGATTGATGGCGCCAAAGCTGCCGGAGATCCGGTAGACCGTCTCCACGAACGCCTCCACATCCTGCGTATTCACGCACAGCGGAAACGCATCCACGCCCCCGAACGCCTTGAACAGCACGCACTTGCCCTCCATCACGGGCATGCCCGCCTCCGGGCCGATGTCGCCAAGGCCGAGCACGGCGGAGCTGTCCGTCACAACCGCCACGAGATTGTGCCGCCGCGTCAGCGCGTAGGAGGCGGCCGGGTCCCGCCGGATCTCGAGGCAGGGCGCCGCCACGCCCGGCGTATACGCCAGCGAAAGCGCCTCGCGCGTATCGACCGCCACGCGCGGCGTGACCTCGATCTTGCCGCCCCATTCGCGGTGGAGCCGCAGCGCGCGCTCCGCCAGGGTTTCCGTGTGCAAACCTTCCGTCATGTCCCGTCCTCCTTGCCGTTCCCGTAGGGCGCCGTGCAGCGCCCGTCAAACGAGCAGATAATAATGTACGATATCATGGTAGGCACCGCGCTTGAAGCCCACCTCCGGCAGCGTGCCGGCATAGCGGAAGCCGAGCCGCTCGTGCAGGCGGAAGCTCACGTCGTTCCCGCCCGCGATGACGGAAACGACCGCATGCAGCTCGCCACAGGCGCGCGCCTGCGCGATCAGCGCCTCCATGAGCCGTCTGCCGATTCCGGATCGGCGATGCGCCGCATCCACATAGACCGACAGCTCCGCCGTGGAGGCATACGCATCGTGCGGGCGGTAGGGGGAAAGGCACGCATAGCCTACGACCGTGCCGTCCGCCTCGGCCACAAGCAGGGGATAGCGCGGCGAACCATGCTGTAAGAACCACGCCATGCGCTCCGCTTCCGTGCGCGGCCGCGCGTCGAACGTAGCGACGCCGCCGTCGATCTCCGCATTATAGATCTGCGTAATGCGCGGCACGTCCGCCGCCTGCGCAGGCCGGATGTTCACCCGCAATGCCATTGCTACCTCCGCTTTTCCTTGCATCATACCACATTTCCATCGCGCTGTCATGCCCTGCCGAAAAATGGCGCGCTCCAGCGCCCCGCCGCCGCACGGGGCTACCCTTTTCCCCCCGAACGTGGTATACTGATACCGTCACATCAGCAGCCAGACGGGAGGAAGCATCCATGAAATTCGGCATCATCGGCGGGACAAACATCGAAACACTGCCCATTCCCTACCGCGAGCAGGCCATCACGACGCCCTACGGGGACGTAGTCGTGTTCCGCGCCCATCTGGATGACCATGAGTTCGTGTTCCTCTCGCGCCACGGCGTGCTGTACAGCTTTGACCCCGGCCAGATCAATTACCGGGCAAACATCTACGCGCTGTACAGCCTTGGCGTGACGAACGTGGTGGGCATCACTTCCGTCGGCACGTGCGACTATACGCACAAGCTCGGCAGCCTGTGCCTGCTCTCCGATTTCATCGACTTCACCAGGTCCCGTCCCGCTTCGTTCGAACGCGAGCACCGGCTCGGGCTGCACACGGGCATGGAGGAGGTCTTTTCCCCCGGGCTCAACGATACGCTGGAGGCGCTCATTCTGGAGCGTGGCCTGCCCTATGCCGGCCGCGTGATCTACGCCTGCACGGAGGGTCCGCGCTTTGAAACAGCCGCGGAGGTCCGCATGATGCGCATGCTCGGCGCGCAGGCCATCGGTATGACCATCGTGCCGGAGGCGCCGCTGGCCCGCGACCTCGACATGCGCTATGCCGCCATCGGCATCATCGCCAACTACTGCACCGGCATGACCAGCGAAGTGACCGACTGCGGCATCGACGAGGTCATGGCCGCGCACCGGGACGACGTTTTCGCGCTCTGCTTCGACCTGGTCCGGCGGCTCGGCAATACGTCGTGGGTGCCAGGGCGCGAGCGATAGCCTTCGGCCGTCCGCCACCGCGGCGGACGCAATGCCGGAATCTTGCAGGCGCCTTCTGCGGTTGGGGCTTCCGTCCGCAGAAGGCCCTTTTTACAGATGCGGCGCCCCATGCCTTCGCCCGATTTCCTGGGAACCGTCCGCAATGCGCCGCGGGACGCGCCGCCACCGTTTTTGCCCAATCCTCTTTACAATCGCAAATATATATGATATAGTATCAGAAATCGTTGCGTACGCAACAGTTGCGCATGCAACGTTTTGCCCGATCGTCCACTCCCGCGGCAAGGAGGTCCCATGGCAAGCATCAACCACCACATCATGACCATCGCCCGCAGCAGCAACCTGTTCCGTTCCGAACGGTTGCACGGCACCGGACTGTGCGGGCCGCACTGCGCGTATATCCTGCGCGTATGCCGCGAACCGGGCCTGACGCAGGACGCCATCGCCCGGGCGCTCTGTGTGAACAAGAGCAACGTGGCCCGCCAGCTCGCCGCGCTCGAGCAGAGCGGGTTCGTGGAGCGCCGGCCCTGCGAAACGGATTCGCGCGCACTGGAGATCTACCCGACGGAACGGGCGTTTGAGGTGCTGCCGCAGGTGCGCGCGGTGCTCGCGGAATGGAACGAGTGCATCACCGAAGGGTTTACCGACGAAGAACGTGCGCTGTTCGCCGGGCTTCTCGAGCGGGCGGCAGAGCGGGCGCGCGCCCGCATCGACGGGATGAAGAGGGATTGACGGGGGATCGATGAGGACTGTACTTCGCTATCTGCGGCCGCAATATGCGCGCCTTGTCCTGCAGTTGTTTGTCAAATTCATCGGAACGATCACGGAGCTGCTGCTGCCGTGGATGCTTTCCTATATCCTCGACGATGTCGTGCCGCTGCGGGATATGCCGCGGGTGTATCTCTGGGGCGTTCTCATGCTCATTGCGGCGGCGGTCGCATTCTTCGGCAACGTGATCGCCAACCGCATGTCCACGCGCATCTCCCGCCGCTTTACCGAACAGCTCCGGCACGATGCATTCGCGCGGGTCTCCTATCTCTCCAGCCGTCAGGTGGACGGCTTCACGCTTTCGTCGCTGATCTCGCGCCTCACGACCGACACCTACAACGTCCACCAGATGGTCGACCGGATGCAGCGCCTCGGCGTGCGCGGGCCGATCCTGCTGCTGGGCGGCATCTGCGTGACGCTCGCGCTCGAACCGGTTCTCACGCTCACGCTCGCCTGTACGCTGCCGCTGCTCGCCGCCGTCGTATTCGGCGTCTCCCGCAAGGGCGTGCCGCTCTACGTGCACGTGCAGGAGGGGGTGGACGCGCTGGTGCGCAAGGTGCAGGAAAACATGACCGGCGTGCGCGTCATCAAGGCGCTCTCGCGCTCGGAGTATGAAGCGGGGCGCTTTGACGAGATTAACCGCGAGGTCGTGCGGCGCGACCAGCGCGCCAGCACCGTCATGGCCACGACGAACCCGGTGATGAGTCTGCTGCTCAACCTCGGCCTGACGGCCGTGGTCGTCGTAGGCGCCTACCGTGTCAACGGCGGCGTTTCGCAGGCGGGCAAGATCATCGCGTTTTTGAGCTACTTTACGATCATCCTCAACGCGCTGCTCATGGTGTCGCGCCTGTTTATGATCTATTCCAAAGGCGTGGCCAGCGCCAAACGCATCGAGGAGATCCTGGAGGCGCCCGCAGACCCGCTGCCGGGCGACCCGCTGCCGGAAGAGAGCCCCTATCATGTGGAGTTCCGGCACGTCACGTTCTCGTACAACAAGGCCCGCGGCAAGACGCGCGACGACCTGACGGACGTGAGCTTTGCGCTCCGGCGCGGGCAGACCCTGGGCGTGATCGGCCCGACCGGCAGCGGCAAGTCCACGATCGTCAGCCTGCTGCTGCGCTTCTACGACGCGGATGCGGGCGAGATCCGCATCAACGGCCGTCGGATCGAAGGCATCCCGCCGGAGGAATTGTATGCGATGTTCGGCGTGGTATTTCAAAACGACTTCATCCCCGGCGACAGCATCCGCGCCAACATTGACTTCGGCCGCGGCATCGCGGACGAGGAGCTCCTGGTCGCGGCAAAGCTCGCCCAGGCGGATTTTGTGGAGCAGAAGGAGGGCGGCCTCTCGCACATGCTCACCGCCAAGGGGGCCAACCTCTCCGGCGGGCAGAAGCAGCGCCTGCTCATCGCCCGGGCGCTTGCGGGCAAGCCGGAGATCCTCATTCTCGACGACTGCTCCTCCGCGCTCGACTACAAGACCGACCGGGCGCTGCGCAGCGCGCTGCGCAGGAATCTGCACGATACGACGACCGTAATCATCGCCCAGCGCATCAGCTCCATCCTGCACGCCGACCACATCCTCGTACTCGACGGCGGGCGCGTCGTCGGGGAGGGGACGCACGAGGAGCTGCTCATGACCTGCGAGGATTACCGCGAGATCTACGAAGTCCAGATGGGCGAAGCCGTTTGAGGGAGAACGACATGGAACGCACGCAGACCGCCGCGTCATCCGGCGCGGCAAGGGGAAAACCAAACAAAAGCTATCTGCTGCGCCGGCTATGGCGCTATTTCCGCCCGTACAAATGGATGCTGGCGCTGGCCATCGTGCTGACCATCGTGAGCAACGTGCTCGCGCTCATCGGCCCGAAGCTGTCCGGTCTGGCCATCGACGCAATCGAGCCGGGCGTGGGCCGCGTGGACTTCGCCACCGTATTCCGCTACGCCGGCTATATGGTCGTTTTGTACGTCGCCTCCGCCGCCATGAGCTACCTGCTGCAGCGGCTGATGATCCGCCTGAGCCGCAACGTCGTCTACCATATGCGCAAGGATCTGTTCGACAAGCTCGTCTCGCTGCCCGTCGGCTTTTTTGACCGGCACCAGACCGGCGACGTCATCAGCATCCTGTCGTACGACGTGGATACGATCAATGCCTCGCTTTCGAGCGACATCGTGCAGGTCTTTACGAGCCTCATCACCGTACTGGGTTCGCTGGTGATGATGCTGTCCATCTCGCCCATCCTGATCCTCGTATTCGTGGTGACAATCCCGATCTCCGTGCTCATCACGCGCTACCGCTCAAAAAAGGTCCGCCCGCTGTTCCGCCTGCGTTCCAAGAAGCTCGGCGAGCTCAACGGCTTTGTGGAGGAGGTCACCGGCGGGCAGCGCACCACGCGCGCCTACCACCGCGAGCAGGTCATGATCGACCGGTTCGACGAGAAGAACTGCGAAGCCGTGGACGCCTACTGCAACGCCGATTACTACGCCTGCGTCATGGGGCCGTCGGTCAATCTGGTGAACAACCTTTCGCTTGCGCTTGTAAGCGTGTTCGGCGCGCTGCTGTACATGGGCGGGGCGATTTCGCTGGGCGACATCGCCTCTTTCGTGCTGTACTCGCGCAAGTTCTCCGGCCCGATCAACGAATTCGCCAACCTGCTGGCCGAGATGCAATCCACCTTCTCCGCAGCGGAGCGCGTGTTCCGCCTGCTCGACGAGGAGCCGGAACCGGCCGACGCGCCGGATGCGCGCACGCTCGCCTTTGTCCGCGGCGATGTCGCGTTTGAAAACGTGCGCTTCGGCTATGAGCCGGGCCGCGCCGTCCTGTCCAACCTGAGTTTCGATGCGCCGCCAGGTTCCGTCACCGCCATCGTCGGGCCGACCGGCGCCGGCAAGACGACCATCATCAACCTGCTCATGCGCTTCTACGACGCTCAGAGCGGCCGCATCGCCATCGACGGCGGCGATATCCGCGGTATAACGCGCAAAAGCCTGCGCCTCGCCTACACGATGGTGCTACAGGATACCTGGCTGTTCCACGGTACGGTGCGCGAAAACATCGCCTATGGCCGGGAGAACGCGACGATCGAGCGCGTCATCGCCGCTGCCAAGGCTGCCCGCATCCACGACTACATCATGTCCCTGCCGGACGGATACGACACCGTGCTGACCGACAACGGCTCCAACATCTCCAAAGGGCAAAAGCAGCTGTTGACCATCGCGCGCGCCATGCTGCTGGGATCGCCAATGCTGATCCTCGACGAAGCCACCTCCAACGTGGACACGCAGACCGAGCAGCGCATCCAGGACGCAATGCTCCAGCTCATGAAGGGACGCACCTGCTTCGTCATCGCGCACCGCCTGTCCACCGTGCGCCACGCCGACCGCATCCTCGTGGTCAACGACGGCGATATCGTCGAGCAGGGGACGCACGAGGAGCTGATGGCAAAAAACGGTTTTTACGCCGAGCTGTATCACGCTCAGTTTGAAGCGGTCTAAAGCGCGCCCGTCCGGCCGTCCGGCAGGCGCGCCGGCAATCGCGGCGCCGTTTCCCGTTCGGCCGCTCTGTCCCGGGGCGATGCAACCGCCGTCCACGGCGTTGACGGCGACGACCAGCGGGAGGGCGCCGTCGGCTTCCCGCTCGTTCAGCGACACCAGCACGAACCACGCGGGCGTCAGACAAAACCGGCCGGGCGCATCCTCCTGCGGGATGCAGCATGTGGATAGGACGACGCGCGTCACGCGCCCGCCCGAAAGCGCGCGCCCGCTTTGCTCGTCCCCCGTCCGGCTCAGCGTTGCGCGAAGCGCCTGCCGGATGAGCGATTGTATCTCGCCAAACGGCAGCAGTTCGGCGTTCTCCGCCGCCTGCTCCGCAATGGCCAGCGGGTCGGCCCAGACGAGCTGGCGGATGCCGCCCTCGTCCACGTATATCGTCATCGTTTCCGACGGGGCGGCCGTCGCATACACATCGCCCACCTCGTCCACGTATATCGTCATCGTTTCCGGCGGGGCGGCCGTCGCATACACATCGCCCAAAAAGCGCAGGCCGTTCCCGCCGTCGTACTGACGGGAAGAAGCCGGGAGGCAGCCAACGCGCGCGCATTCCACCCGGTAGCCCTCGGAGATCGTCTCGCCGGAATAATTCTGTACGATCCGCGCCTCTTCGATCAGGGAAATACCGAACGAACCGATGTTCGCCCGCGCCAAAAAGTCCGCGACAACGGCCTCCGCTTCCGCTTGCGTGAGTTCTGCGCGTTCGAGCGGATGCCGGGCCTCCCCCTCCGCCGCTGTACCCTCCGGCGCCCGGGGCTCCGGCTCCACGGCGCCGCCCGGCAATCGCTGGACCGTCAGCATGTCCGGCTCGATCAGGACATCCCATTCCGTGCCGTTTGCCAGATAGTACGCCCAATGCGTGCCGGTGGCCACCGGCTTGAGCCCCAGCGCCGGCTCATAGCTGTCCGCAGTGGGCGCAAGCGCATAGACTGTTTCCATCTCATCGATGATTCGACGGATCTCCTCTTCGGGAAGCCGGACCTTCCGGCCCGTCTCCCGGTCGTAGACGCCTTCCAGGATGCGCTGCCTGATCCGGCGGATTTCCTCTTTTGTGTCCCCGCCGGGGCGGACGCCCCGGACGTCCCGTAGGAGGCAAGCGAGCGCCAGTTCTGCGCGCTCGTCGCCGTCGGTAAACTCTGCGCGCTCAACGGTATGGACCGGAAACCAGCCGACTTCCGGCGCCTCCACGTCCAAATCGATGTCGATGTTAAAATCGCCAAAAGCAAGCGTTTCCCGCCAGTGCGGTTCCGTTAGATAGGGGACCGGCGCGGCAGTCGCCGCCTGCCGGCCGTCCTCGCCGGGCGCATGGTTCGCCTGCGCTTCACCGAGCGTCTGCCCGCATCCCCCGTCTCCCTGATTCGCCACGGCGTCCCCTGCGGGCATCGGCCGGCAGGCGGAGAGCGCGAGCGCCGCCACAAGCAGCGGGAACAGCATACTAGTCTTCCGTTTCATGCGGCTATCTCCTTTACTCGATCGCAGGAGCGGCCTTCCGCCGTGGCGTGTCGCTCCGCGACCCGCGCGAAAACCTTTTATTATATAGACTTGCGAAAACCACAAAATGGTTGCATCGAGTTTTTATTAACGGTTTGAAAGCGCGCGCTTGGCAAGAGCAAGCCGGGATGCAAGGGAACGGGTTTTGCGCGCGAAGGCGAGGCATGGGGGGCGGCGCGGCGGAGAACGGCCGCCCTCTTGCCGGCGGCGGTACCGGGCAATCGCGGCGCCGTTTCCCGTTCAGCCGCTCTGTCCCGGGGCGATGCAACCGCCGTCCACGGCGTTGACGGCGATGGCCCGCGGGAGGGTGCCGTCCGCTTCCCGCTCGTTCAGCGATACCGGCACGATCCGCGCAGGCGTCAGGCAAAATCGGCCGGACGCATCCTCCGGCGGAATGCGACATGTGGACAGGCCGCCGCGCGTCGCGCGTCCGCCCGAAAGGAAAACGTCCGTGGCCAGCCCGGGCGGTTGCGGGGCCGGGGAGCATGCGTCCATGAAAACAGGACGCCCGCCGCACAATGCGGCGGGCGGAGGGAACGGTCTTCGGAGCGGAAAACGGGTCAATCCTTCTCCCACTCGTTGCACAGGTCGTTGATGCGCCGGGTCATGCGCTCCACATCGCGGTTGGAGCGGCCGGCGCTTCCAGCCATGAGATCGTAGAGGCGCTTGGCGGCAAGCATGAGCTTGTCGAACAGCGGTTTCGGGCTCGGCTTGGCGCGTTCCGCCTGGCGGATCGGCTGCGGGGCTGCCTCCCGCACGACGGCGTCGGCCAGCAGGTCGAACACCGTGCCGGAATAGGGCGCGCTTGCATCAAGACCGAACTCATCGTGGAGCCGCCCGGCAAAGGCGGTGCAAACGGCGTCCTCCCCGTGGTTGACGAACACGTGTTTCGGCGTTGGCGCGATGTGCGTGATCCAGCGGATCAGTTCGTTTGCGTCGGCATGGCCGCTCACACCGGGAAGCTGCAGAATCTCGGCGCGCACGGCGATGTCTTCGCCGAAAAGCCGCACCTCGTCCGCCCCGTCCACGAGCGTCCTGCCGAGCGTACCCACCGCCTGATAGCCCACAAACAGGATGACGTTCTTTGGATTCCAGAGGTTGTGCTTGAGATGGTGACGGATGCGCCCGCCCTCGCACATGCCGCTGGCGGAGAGGATGACCTTGGGCCGGTCGTCGGCGTTGATCGCCATGGATTCCTGCACGGTCGAGGCGGTCACAAGCCCGTCAAACGTAATGGGGTTGATGCCTGCCCGAAGCAGCGACGACGCCTCCTCGTCATAGCAGAAGGGCGCATTGTCCACAAAGATCTTCGTGGCATTGATGGCCAACGGGCTGTCGACATACACCGTGAAGCCGTCGTGGCCCCTGACCATGCCGCGTTCCTTGATCTGACGGATGAAATACAGGATCTCCTGCGTGCGGCCGACGGCGAACGACGGGATGACGACGCTGCCGCCCCGGTCGAACGTGCGCTGCAGCACCTCCGCAAGCGCCGAGGCATAGTCCGGCGGCGGGTTGTGCAGCCGGTCGCCATAGGTGGATTCGAGGATCGCATAATCCGCCCCGTCCACATATTGCGGATCGCGCAGCAACGGCTGGTTGATGTTGCCCACGTCGCCCGAAAACACGAGCTTGCGCGTCTCCCTGTCCTCCGTCAGCCACAGCTCGACGGAAGCGGAACCGAGCAGATGCCCCGCGTCGGTAAAGCGCGCTTCGATCCCCTCCGCAATCCGGAACCGTTCGTCGTACGGATGGCCGCAGAACAGCTCCATCGCGCCCGCCGCGTCGGCGATCGTATAGAGCGGCTCGACGGGCGGTTCGCCGCGGCGCTTGTTCTTGCGCGATTTCCACTCGGCGTCGGACTCCTGGATGTGCGCGCTGTCGCGCAGCATGATGTCGCACAGGCGGACCGAGGGAACCGTGGCGTGAATCTGCCCGGCAAACCCCTGCTTGAACAGCAGCGGGATGCGCCCGGAATGGTCGATGTGCGCATGGGTCACGAACACATAGTCGATCTCGGCGGGCGTGACCGGCAGGGGCGCGTTTTCAAAGAAATTCTTGCCCTGCTCCATGCCGTAATCCACGAGAATCCGCTTGCCCGCCGCCTCCAGGTAGGTGCAGCTTCCGGTGACCTCGTGCGCCGCGCCCAAAAAGGTGATCTGCATTGAAACAACCTTCCTTTCCAAGAATTGCGTTGCAGATATGCATCACGATATATTTTCTATATTATAGTGGCGTTCGCCCGCAAGGTCAAGAACGGCGGATGCCGCCGTCCCTTCCGGCGGCCAGGAGACGTGCAAAACGCCCGCAAGGCGCAACCGCTGCGCCAGGCCGTACAGGAACGCCTTGCCGCCCGGCTCGCCGCCGGCCAGCCGCCGCGGCGAGAGCCGGATGGGCCAACCGGGCAGCGCGCGCTGATGCCGCCAAATGCAGCGCACGGTATCCCGCACGCCCGCGGCGACCCGGTCCGCCGAACAGCCGCACAGGCGTGCGGCACGCGCGTACACCTCCTCTACGCCCGGGTCGTCCCCGCTCTCGAGCAGTACGGCCGCCGCCAGCACCGTCTGGCCATAGCCGCGCCGGTCCGGCCTTGCGCCAAGCCCCAGCAAAACCCGTTCGATCCGATACATCCGCCGCCCCCCTCCCGTTTTTCTCCCGTTTCCATCAGGCTATCACAGCCTCCCCAAAAAGCGCAACGGCGGATCAGCGGAGGATCGGGGCGGATTTTGTCGTATGGCGACCCGGCGCGACGGAGCGATGCGGATTTTGCCCCGAATAGCAGGAAACGGACAAGTTATGGTGTATTTATCACAACAGGACGCCATGCGGCACGGCGCAGGCGCGGGCAATGCAAAACGCACGGGAGGGAAGCGACATGACCTGCAAAGCCTATACCGAACAACTGGAGGCGGCGACGCTCTCGCAATACGCCATGCTCTCGCGCAACAGCCGCGGGCGCGAACATCCCATCACGCCCTGTGAGCTGCGCACGGATTTCATCCGCGACCGCGACCGCATCCTGCACTGCAAATCCTTCCGGCGGCTCAAGCACAAGACGCAGGTGTTCCTTGCGCCGCAGGGCGATCATTACCGCACACGCCTGACGCATACGCTGGAGGTGGCACAGATTGCGCGCACGATCTCCCGTGCGCTGCGCCTCAACGAGGATCTGACGGAGGCCATCGCGCTCGGCCATGACCTCGGCCACACGCCGTTTGGTCACAGCGGCGAGGACGTTCTCAACCGGCTTGTGCCGGGCGGGTTTGCGCACAACGAGCACAGCCTGCGCGTGGTGGAATACCTGGAAAACGGCGGCGCCGGTCTGAACCTCACGTTTGAAGTGCGCGACGGCATTCTGCACCACAAGAAGAACGGCACCCCGGCGACGCTCGAGGGCAAGGTCGTCTCCTTTGCGGACCGGATCGCCTACCTCAACCATGACATCGACGACGCCATCCGTGCCGGCGTCATCCAGGAGGCGGACCTGCCCGCCGCCTGCGTGCGCATGCTCGGCGACAGCCACGGCAAACGGATCAACACGATCATCCTCGATATCGTCGCGCAGAGCACCGACCGGCCGGAGATCCTCATGTCCGGCGAGGTGAGCGAACAGTTCGACCGGTTGCGCGCGTTCATGTTTGAACGGGTCTACCGCAACCCGGCCGCCAAAAGCGAGGAGGGCAAGGCCAAGCGCATGATGGAGCAGCTGTTTGCCCACTATATCGAACATCTGGACGAGATCCCGCCGGAATTTCTGCTGCGGCTTGCGGCGGACGGGCGCGAGCGCGTCGCCGCAGATTACATCGCGTGCATGACGGACAACTATGCCATCCACGATTTTGAGCGGCTGTTCGTGCCGAAGTCCTGGGCCTGAAAAGGCAGGAAACGCATGCGATTTGTCGAATAAACGATAGACGGTTGTGGAGAAAGGAGGCGGATTCGCTTGGCGTTCCCGGACGCATGGCTCGACGAGCTGCTGGCAAAGAACGACATCGTTTCCGTCATTTCTTCCTACGTCGAGTTGCGGCCCAAGGGGCGCCGCCTCTGGGGGCTCTGCCCGCTGCACGGCGAAAAAACGCCTTCGTTTTCCGTTTCGCCGGACAAGCAGATGTTCTACTGTTTCGGCTGTCATGCGGGCGGCACGGTGATCCAGTTCATCATGCAGATGGAACGGCTGAGCTTTGTGGAGGCGGTCAAGCTGCTGGCCAACCGCGCCGGTATGGAACTGCCCGAAAACGCCGACGATACCGCCATGCAGCGCGAACGGGCCTACAAGGAACGTCTGTATGCGGCATGCAAGGCGGCCGCCCGTTTCTACATGGAAACGCTGCTCGGGCCGGACGGCGCGCCCGGGCGCGCATACCTCGCGGGGCGCGGCCTGACCAGCGAATCGGTCAAGCGCTTCGGCATCGGCTATGCGCCGGCCGCATGGGACGCCCTGAAAAACCACCTGCTGGCGGCCGGCTTCACGCAGCAGGAACTGTTGGACGCCGGGCTTCTTGTGCATAATACGGAGAAGAACAGCGTGTATGATGCGTACCGCAACCGCGTGATCTTCCCGATCATCGGCGCATCCGGCCGGGTGCTGGGGTTTGGCGCGCGCGTACTGAACGACGATAAGCCCAAGTATATCAACACGGGCGACACGCCGATCTACAACAAGCGCAACAATCTGTACGGCCTGTATCTGCAAAAGGGACGCCGCTGCGCCGACCTGGTGATGGTTGAGGGATATACGGACGTGATCGGCCTGTTCGAAGCCGGGATCACAAATGCCGTCGCCAGCCTTGGCACGGCGCTCACCGTACAGCAGGCGCGGCTGCTCAAACGTTACACGCAGCTGGTCTATATTGCCTACGACGGCGACGCGGCCGGGCAGAACGCGACCATCCGCGGCCTCGACATCCTCTCGCACGAGGGGATTGACGTGCGCGTGATCGTGTTCCCGGATGCGCAGGACCCGGACGAATTCATCCGGACGCACGGCAGGGAGGCGTTCGACGCACTCAAGGATCATGCGCTCTCGCTCAATGCCTTCAAGCTCGAGAGCATGGCCCGCGGGTACCGTCTCACCGACGAGAACAACCGTGAGCGATATGCCAAGGAGGCGTGCCGCTTCATCGCTTCGCTCCAGCCGGTCGAACAGGGGCGCTACTATGCGCAACTGGCCAAAAAGACCGGCTATCCGGTGGAGGCGCTGCAGGCACAGGGCGCCGCCGGCAGCCCGCTGGAGACGGCGCCGGTCCGGCGATCGCCCGGTATTCGACGCACGGCGGTCCCCGTTGAGGAAGACGCCCGCACCCGCGCCGAGAACGCGCTGCTGTTGGCCATGGCGCAATCGCGCGAAGCGACGCTTGCCGCCGTGTCCGACGGGGCGGCGGAGCTCTTCTCCGACGATGCGCGCAGTCTTCTGGCGGCGGAGATCATCGCCGCTTACGCGGCGGACACGGCGCCCAACTGCGCGCGCATCATCGCCGCCATGCCGGAGGAGCTGGCCGGCCGGCTGGCCGGCGTATTCCGCGAGGACGCCGTCGCCAAGGACCCGTTGCGCGTCGTGCGCGACTGCGCCGCCGCCATCCGCCGGTTTGACCGCCGCAGGCAGATCGACGCGATGACCCTCCAGTTGACCGACAGCACGCTGCCCGCCAACGAACGGCAGGCGCTGATGGAACAGATACAACACCTGACGCGCGAGCTTCGCGGCTGAGCCGCAGGGATACAGAAATACAGCATTTTCACGCGCCGGCCGCACGGCCGGTGGGGAAGGAGTGAGCGGATATGGAGAAGCTTGACCCCCGGGCGCAAAAGGTTCGGGAACTGCTCGATGCGGGCAAGGCCAAGGGCGTCCTGACCTACAAGGAGATCATGGACTCCCTTGAGGAGCTCGAGCTCGATCAGGAACAGATCGAAAAGATCTATGAGCACCTGGAGGAAATGAATATCGACGTGGTCGAGGAGGTTGAAGTCCCGGAGGACATCAACGAGGAGATCGCCGAAATCGAGAGCACCCTCGCCGCGGTGGAGGGCGTGAACATCGACGACCCGGTGCGCATGTACCTCAAGGAGATCGGCAAGGTGCCGCTGCTGAGCGCCAATGAGGAGGTCGATATCGCCCGGCGCATGGCCGAGGGCGATCCGGAGGCCAAGCAGCAGCTTGCGGAAGCAAACCTACGCCTCGTGGTCTCCATCGCCAAGCGGTACGTCGGTCGGGGTATGCTGTTCCTTGACCTGATTCAGGAGGGCAATCTCGGCCTCATCAAGGCGGTGGAAAAGTTCGACTACCGCAAGGGCTATAAATTCTCCACCTATGCGACGTGGTGGATCCGGCAGGCGATCACCCGCGCCATCGCGGATCAGGCGCGCACCATCCGCATCCCGGTGCATATGGTCGAAACGATCAACAAGCTCATCCGCGTCAACCGCCAGCTCGTGCAGGAGTATGGCCGCGACCCGCGGCCGGACGAGATTGCCCGGGAAATGGGCGTGTCGGAGGACAAGGTGCGCGAGATCATCAAGATCGCGCAGGAGCCGGTTTCGCTCGAAACGCCGATCGGCGAGGAGGACGACAGCCATCTGGGCGACTTCATCGAGGATCAGGATGCGCCCGCGCCTGCGGAGGCGGTCGCCGTAACGCTGCTCAAGGAGCAGCTTATGGATGTGCTCAACTCCCTCACCGCGCGCGAAGCCAAGGTGCTCCGCCTGCGCTATGGGCTCGACGACGGCAAGGCGCGCACGCTTGAAGAGGTCGGCAAGGAATTCAACGTCACGCGCGAGCGCATCCGCCAGATCGAAGCCAAGGCGCTGCGCAAACTCCGCCATCCCAGCCGCAGCAAGCGTCTCAAGGATTTTCTGGAGTAACAATCACCACAAAAGCGAAAAGCGGCGCGCGCCAAAAGGCGCGCGCCCGTTTTTGGGGAGGGCCCTTACTGCATGCGCACCATCTCCTTGTGCAGCCGTTTGATGATGCGCTTTTCCAGCCGCGAGATATAGCTCTGCGAAATGCCAAGCAGGTCGGCCACCTGCTTCTGCGTACATTCCGGCTGGTCATTGAGCCCGAAGCGCAGCTCGACGATGCGCTTTTCGCGCGGGGAAAGCCGCTGGAGCGCCGCGCGCAGCAGCTCACGGTCCACCTCGTCCTCCAGGTCGCGGCTGACGATGTCCGCCTCCGTGCCGAGGATGTCGGAGAGCAGCAGTTCGTTCCCGTCCCAGTCCACGTTGAGCGGCTCGTCGAACGACACCTCCAGCCGCAGCTTGTTGGACCGGCGCAGGTGCATGAGGATCTCGTTTTCGATGCAGCGCGAGGCATAGGTGGCCAGCTTGATCTTTTTGTCCGGATCGAACGTGTTGACCGCCTTGATGAGCCCGATCGTCCCGATGGAGATCAGGTCCTCAATGCCGACGCCCGTATTCTCAAACTTGCGCGCAATGTACACCACCAGCCGGAGGTTATGCTCGATCAGCGCGTCCGCCGCCGTCTTCTCCCCCGCCTTCAGGCGCTGCACCCACTGCTGCTCCTCCTCCGGTGCAAACGGCGCCGGCAGCGTCTCGCCCGAATGGATGTACAGGATCGGCCGCTGGCGCCGGGCGATCAGGCGCAGGTACCGCCGCCGGCACCACGTCCACATGCGTTTCCACATCTTCATTTCTCCTTCCCTTTGGCAGCAGCGCGCTGTCGATGATGGCCTGCGTGCCCATGATCTGCACGTCGGCGGGCGCGACCAGCGCATCCACCGCATACCACCCGCCGCAATACACCTGTATCAGACGGGGCTGCACCGCATAGAGAAAACCGTCGCCGCCGAGCGCCGCATAGGGGACGGGGCGCCCCCCTTCCGTCAGGGGCATGAGCATCCGCTCCACCACAACGACGGGCTTGCCGCTGAGCGGCTCGGTCAGCAGATTGCCGCTGTCGGCAAAAGCGGTCAGCTCCAGCGTGCGGTCCTCGAGCACGACGCGCATGCGCACGCGCCGGCTGCGGTCCCGCACCGCGCTGAAAAACGCGCGCACGAGCCGCGGCAGCACAGCGGCCGCCACCGCGCCGGCGAGCGCGACGCGCAACGGCACCGTGCCTACGAGCGCACCGCCGGAAAGCGTACCGCCCAACAGCAGCGTGAGCGCCAGCAGCAAGCCGCCCGTCAGGCAGGCGGAGAGGAACAGCGCCAGCAGCGCGCGCGGCAGGTCGCGCAGCCCATGCGTGAGCGGCAGCGAAGCGAGAACGCACAGCAGCAGCTTGCAGGGAAGCGTGCGCAGCAGCGGCACGGCGGTCAACGACAACAGCGCATAGACCGCGCCGCCCAGCGCCGCCGCCACGGCCGCCACAGGCCGCAGCCGAAGCGCGCCGATGGCCGCCGCCAGGTGCAGCATCAGCAGGTCCATCATCAGGTTGTCGAGCAGAAACAGCTCAATCGACAGTTCCATACCATAGCGCTATGCAATCCTGATGACCATGACGGTCATATCGTCCTGCGCGCCGGCTTCGAGCGCCGCGTGCAGCAGCCGGTCCGCCGCGGTCTGGCTGTCCGGCCCATCCTCGAGCGCACGGCCGATGTGCTCCTGCGTCCGCTCGCCCAGCGCGTCCAGCGCGCCGTCGGAAAACATGATGATCGTATCGTTCCTGCGGATGCGCGCGCGCTGCACGGCCGGGGTCGCGTCATCCACGATGCCGGCGGGCAATGCCTCCGCGCAAACGGTATGCAGTCTCTCGGCGCGATAGACGAACGTTGGCGGCGCGCCGCACTTGATGAACTCCGCCTGCCCGCTGCGCAGGTTCAGATACAGCGCGTCGAGCGTGGCGTACATGTCCTGCTCATGCTTGAGCAGCAGGCGGTTCACGGTTTCGAGCGCCATGTCGCGCGAAAACCCGCTGTCAAACAGGTCGAACAGCAGCCGGATGGCGGCCTGGCTTTCGCTGCGCGCGTTTTCGCCCGCGCCCATGCCGTCGCTGATGGCATACAGCACCCGCCCCAGCGGGAGCCGCCGCTCGCCGGTACTGTCGCCGCTCACGCCACTGCGGCTCACCGGCGCGCTCGCCGCGCCCATCTGCGCGCTGAGCGGTTGCGCCTCTTCCAGCACGAGGATGCCCTGCCGTCCCACCTTGCGCGCCGATAATACGGCGACCGGCCGGCGCAGCGTCGCATGCACCGCTTCGCACACCGGCAGGGGCGCATCCACATAGTTCGGCGATACGCGCACGTCCAGGCGGAGCTTGCCGGACGGGAATGCGGCGTCCACGCCGAACGCACGGATGCCATGCCGGTCGAGGCTCTGCGCCACGGCCCGCTCCAGATCCTCGTCGAGCCACCGCTCCTCCTGCACGCGCGCCGCCAGCCCCTCCAGCACATCGCACATGCCGTTGAGCTGCCGGTTGACAAAGCCGTACTGCCGTGCCGTGCGGCTGCGCAGCGCGCTTTGCACCAGGTACTGATTTTGCGCCTGCCAGGCGGCGGCCGCCATCTGCGTCATGTGCTTGCAGGATGGGTCGAACGGGCGGCGAATGCGGATGCGCTCGCCCCGCTCGTGCGCCTGCAGCATGGCCGATACGGCCTGCGCCGCCAGATGCGGGTCTCGCCAGCACATCTTTTTGAGCGAGCAGTCCATGCAGACGCTCGCGGCCGCCTGCGCCGTCCACTGCAGCTTTGCGTCCGGCGGTTCCTGCCGCTGCGGCATTTCAAACAGCTTTGCCACCTCGCGTCCGACGGCGACCGTGCGGCGGATATCCTCGGCCGTATGTTCCCGCATCCGCTTCATCGCCTTTTCACTGAAACGCTCCCGATCCATATCCGCATCCAGATAAGAGCAGAGCGCCAGCAGCAGGTTGCGCGGGATGAGCAGGAACACCGCGCCGGAAACGGCAAGGTTCAGCAGGTTGATCGTGTGCGACGCGGTATACACGTACGTGCCGACCACCAGGCTGCACGCGAGAAAGCCGCCAAACACGCCGATGGTATCCGCCCGGCGCATGAGCGCGCCGGCAAGCGTACATGCCGCAAGGCTGCCGACGAACACAAGCGTGAAATCCCCGCTGACGGCGAGCACCACCGCCAGCGCCACGGACACCGCCACGCCGCTGACGCCGCGCGAGAGCGCCGCGATCATCGCAAACAGCAGCAGCAGCACGACCGGCAATGAAAAGCCAAATGCCTGCACATCGGTCACGGAGAGCAGGAAAAAGCCGAACGACAAGCTGATGCTCACCTGTTCGGCGTCCGAGAGTACGTGGCGGTTGCCCAGCATACGTATGGTCCGCAGCGCGCTCTGCATGACGAGCGCCGCAAACTCGCACAGGCCTATGTTGATCAGCGCGCGCAGCAGCGACGACACGTCGGACGCATGAAAGATCGGCAGCATCGCCGCCTGCGCCAGGAACAGCAGGAACAGCCGGTCGAGTGTTTCGCCCTTGCCGCTCCAGCACAGCCAGAGCAGGTGCATCACATAATAGAGCACACACGCGCACACGGCCGGATACTGCGGTTCGGCCTGCAGCAGAATGGCGCCAAAAACCGCGCCGGCAAACGCATAGTGCGCGTTGCAGCCGGAAATCGTGGCCGCGGCGAGAAACGCAAGCCCGAACGGCGCAATATCCCCGGCGATGCACACGCGTCCGAGCAGCAGCGCGCCAAAGAACGTCAGCAGCTCGCCGGCAAAGGCGCGCCGCCCGATATACTGCAAAAAACGGTTCTGCTTCGGCTTGTTGGCTCTTTCGCTCTCGTCGCTCATACATCCACCCTCGTTGCTATTATAAGAACACACGCCTGTCGAAAAGCTCGGATTGAGCGAAAGCACGGACAGCTTTTCTCGCCCGCCATTCGGCGCAAACCGTCCCAATGCGGCACAAAGCCCGCCTTCCGCCCCGCCGGGCCGCCGTCATGCGCCGGAAACACGTCGAACGCGCAGGGCGGCGGCTGTCCGTCCTGCGCTTGCAGCCGGTTGGCTTGTGTGATAAACTGGGAAGAACAGAATCGATAAGCGGAGGCATGTTATGTTCAAGGCCAATGGCGACTACAGCCTGTTGCAGGGCAACTACCTGTTTTCCGAGGTCGGCAAGCGCGTTGCCGCGTTCCAGAAGGCGCACCCGGAGGCGGATCTGATCCGCATGGGCATCGGGGATGTGACGCGGCCGCTCGTGCCTGCGGTGATCGCCGCGATGCATCAGGCCGTGGACGAGATGGGGAACGAGGCGACCTTCCGCGGCTATGGGCCGGAATACGGCTACGATTTTCTGCGCGAAGCCATCCGGCAGCGCGACTATGCCAGCCGGGGCGTGGATATCTCGGTCGACGAGATCTTCGTATCCGACGGTGCCAAGTGCGACGTGGGCAACATTCAGGAGCTGTTTGCGCCGGACTGCACCGTGGCCGTGACCGATCCGGTCTATCCCGTCTATGTGGATACGAACGTGATGGCCGGGCGCGGCGGCCGCTACCAGGACGGCGCCTATGCGCGCATCGTCTATCTGCCCTGCACGGCGGAAAACGGCTTCATGCCGGAGCTGCCGGAAGCGGCGCCGGACGTGATGTACCTGTGCTATCCGAACAACCCCACCGGCGCGGCGCTGAAAAAGGCGCAACTTGCCGATATCGTGGCCTATGCGCGGAAAAACGGCACGCTGCTGCTGTACGACTCCGCCTATGAAGCGTACATCTCGGAGCCGGAGGCGCCCCACAGCATATTTGAGGTTGAGGGCGCTGTGGAGTGTGCCATCGAATTCCGCTCCATGAGCAAGACGGCCGGCTTTACGGGCGTGCGCTGCGCCTATACGGTCGTGCCCCGGGCGCTTCGCTGCCGCGACACCCTGGGCAACGAGGTCTCGCTCAACGCCATGTGGGCGCGCCGCATGGCCACCAAGTTCAACGGTGTATCCTACATCACCCAGCGCGGCGCAGCCGCCGGCCTGTCCGACGAGGGCTACGCCCAGCTGCGCGCCGTGGTGGCGGACTACATGGAGAACGCGCGCATCATCCGCGAGAGTCTGCGCGCGGCCGGCTATACCGTCTACGGCGGCGTCAACGCGCCCTACATCTGGCTCAGGGTGCCGCACGGCGACAGCTGGCGCTTTTTTGACGAACTGCTGGCAACGCACCACATCGTGGGCACGCCCGGCGCCGGGTTCGGCAAGGCCGGCGAAGGCTATCTCCGCATGACCGCGTTCGCCACGCGCGAAAACACGCTGCGCGCCATGGCGCGCATTACAAAGGGCTGAGGCTATGGCGTTCATCATTGCATTTGAGGGCATTGACGGGACCGGCAAGGGCACGCAGATGGAGCGCGCCGCCTGCCGGCTGCTCGCAGCCGGCAGGCGCGTGGAGCGGCTCTCGTTTCCGATCTACAGCTCCTTTTTCGGGCGGGAGGTCGGCAAGCTGCTCACCGGCAGCGACGGCGTGCGCGCCGATACCGTGGACGGCAAAAGCATGGCGCTCTGGTTTGCGCTCGACCGGTTCGAGGCGCTGAAGGATTTTGACGGCGACGCCTGCGACGTGCTGCTCATCAACCGTTATGTGCTGTCCAACGCCGTATACCAGTCCATCCGCGACTGTGACGCCGGCAAGCCCGACCTGCTCGACTTCGTGCTGGCGCTGGAACACGAGCACTTCGGCATTCCGCGCGTGGACGCCTACCTGCTGTTCGACATGGATCTTGCGCAGGCGGCGGGCAACGTGGACAAAAAGGGCTACCGCGACTATGTGGGCGAAGGGCGCGATATCTACGAGTCCATCCCGGACATCCAGCGCCGGGCGCGCGAGAAATACCTCGCCTATGCGGCGCGCCTGCCCAACGTGCGGGTCATCCCCTGTATGCGGGACGGCCGGCTGGAGAGCATTGAGACCATCGGCGCCCGCGTGGACGCGGCGCTCGTGCAAATGGGTCTGTTGCAGGAGGAGAAAGCGACATGAAAAGTATCAAACGCGGTCGCGCGCCCTCGATGATGGGCGGCGTAATGAGCCTGCTGATCGGCCTGTTCGGCGTGGCGTGGACCATCGTCGCACTGCGCATCGGCGGCGGCTTCATGGCGGTATTCGGCCTGATCTTTGTGGCCGTTGCCGTCGTCCAGGCGCTCTATCATTTCAGGAACGCCACCGGAAAAAACCGTTACTCCGAATACGATATCACCGACGGACGGGAGGAGCCCGACCCGCTGAACGAGCGGTTTGACGGGGCGCCGGTTGCAGGCGGCCCGTCGGGCCCGTCCGCTTCCGCCCCGTCCGCTTCCGCCCCGTCCGCTTCCGCCCCGTCCGCTTCCGCCCCGTCCGGCAGCCTGTTCTGCCCCTACTGCGGCGCGCCCGTGGACATAAATTTTGCCTTTTGCAACCGGTGCGGCAAGCGCCTGCCGGATTAAGCGTCCGCAACGCGCGGCTGCGTCCTGCGCATCGGCTCAAGTAAAAATGGTCTGCGCGTTTGGCGCAGGCCGTTTTTCGTTGTTGCCCGTTTCCCGCTTCCCCCCCCCTCGCCCGGCAACGCCTGCGGCTGCGGGCCGTCGCCCCGCAAAAAGCCGGCGCCCAAAGGGCGAACCGGCGCGCGATTTTAGGGCGCGTGATTTTAGAAAGCGGGAAAGCGGCCGCAAGCATGCCGCCCGGGGTGAAAAAGGCCGAAGCAGGCGATACGCGCCTGCTTCGATATGGAGCTGATGAGCAGATTCGAACTGCCTACCTCTTCATTACCAATGAAGTGCTCTACCGACTGAGCTACATCAGCATCGCTATTTCAATATGTTGCAGATTCGCAACAAACCCATTATAGCGAATGCTTGCCGGTTTGGCAAGAGTTTTTTGCATGTTTTCGGTGACAATTTCAATCAGTTTTCCGCACGGATCAGGCTTTCAACAGCTTTTACACAGGGCAACCGTCGAATCTCCTCGAGCGCGGCCTGCACGCTGAGCTCATGCGCCTCGTGCGTCATGAACGAAATGTGGGAAGACCCGCCGTTTGCCTCGCCGAGCTGGAGCACGTCCTTGAGCGACACGCCGTGCGCGGCAAAGCTCTGCGCGATCGCGGCCATGGTGCCGGGTTCGTCATATACCTCGATACGCGCACAGTAGATGCAGCGAAAGTCCCGTACAAGATCGATTTCGCGACTCATGGCGGCATCGTTGCGAAATGTCATGTAGCGGTGATGTCCGACCGCATGGCAGGCGTAAACAATATCCGATACAACAGCGGAGGCGGTAGGCATACGGCCTGCACCGCGGCCATAGAGCATAATATCATCGACTGCGTGTCCCGTCAGAAAGACCGCGTTGAAAACGCCGCGCACGGAGGCGAGCGGATGTGTTTTCCGGATCATGGTCGGGTGGACGCGCACCTCGATGCGGGGTCCCGTTTTTTTACCGATGGCAAGGAGTTTGATCTCATAACCGAGGAGCTTCGCTGTCTCAAAATCGGCTTTGGTGAGCTTTGTGATGCCTTCACGATAGATCACATCGACAGGCATGTGCGCATGGAACGCCATGGACGAGAGGATGGAGAGCTTGTAAACCGCGTCGAAAGCCTCGATATCGGCGGTAGGATCCGCTTCGGCATACCCAAGCCGCTGCGCCTCAGCAAGCGCGTCCGAAAAGTCCTTGCCCTCTTCGCTCATTTTCGTGAGGATATAATTTGTTGTGCCGTTGATGATCCCCATAACGCGGGTAAGATTGTTTGCCTGCATGGAGTCCGTGATTGTGCGGAGAACGGGAATGCCGCCGCCTACAGTTCCTTCAAAATACAGGCCCGCGCCCGACGATTTCGCCGCGGCTTCAAATTCAAACCAGAACTTGCTGATGACCTCCTTGTTGGAGGTGACGACTGTTTTCCCGGCCTCCAGCGCGCGCAGAATATAGCTCCGGGCTGGCTCAACGCCGCCCATGCATTCTACGACAACGGAAACGGAAGCATCCGAAAGAATGTCGTCATAGTCCGTGGTAAACAGGGCTCGGGGCGCAAGTCCGAGAAGAGACGCGCGCTCGATGTCGCGAACCAGAATATGCGAAACGCAGAGGTCGAGCGACTCGCGATGCATGAGATCGCCGTGATTCTCCGTTAGAATGCGATATACGCCGGTGCCGACCGTGCCGAAGCCGAGGATAGCCAGTTGATACTGTTTCATGCGGAAAAAGCCTTTCAGTCAAATCACGGTTGTTCGTTCAGTTCTCCATGGCGGCGCCGATCGCAACGGCAAAGGGCGCATGCTCCGGTACGATAAAGCGGACATGATGCAGCGCGGCTACCTCGTCCAGGCTGCGCGCCGCCGCAGGAAAGTCGCTGATCGTTCCGACGAGAACGATGGAGCGGGTGAGACGCTTTTTGACGGCAAAAGCGGCCATGACGCCGATGCTTTCAAACACGAGATTGCAAAGGCCGGCGGCAAGATCCTCGCGCGTAACGTTCGCACCGGTCTTTGCAAGATTTGCAACCGTAGAGGTCGGCGTAAGATCCGGCAGAACGCCTGCACAGACGTCCTTCAGCTGAAGATCGACATGCGAAAGATCACCGCTTTGCGCCAGCCGGGAGAATTCGTCCATATCGGTCACGCCGCACAGCCGCGCGGCAAGGCTCTGCATGGTGCCGCCGCCGAGCCCGGTGCCGCCGACATGCCAGGAGCGGAAAGGTGTGACGCGGACAAAGGAAGTTCCCGTACCAAGGCTGACGACGAGGCAATTGGGCTTCTTTGCCAGGTGGCTTGCACCGCGCGAGAGCGAGGCAAACTCATCCGCGTGTTTCGTGGGAAGCGACAGAATATCGCCCTGAACCGAAGCCGATCCGACGCCCGTAATGGCAATGCGGGCGGCGTTTTCGGCGCCGAGACGCTGAATGGCCGCCTCAAGGCTTTCGGTGTCCTCTTTGCGCAGGGTGCGCAGGCAGCGGCCGTTTTTGACGAGGGCGAGCTTTGTCGCCGAAGCGCCGAAGTCGATGCCGAGCACGAGCTCACGCGGCTGCAATGCAGCAAGCACCGCAGGAACGATGATGATCGCAGCGCCGAGTTCGATCAAGCCGTTGACGCCGATAAGCGTCATGTAGATCGTTTCAATGAGACTACCGTTGATGATGGCGGAAAACAGCTTGAGAGCGGACAAGACGAGCACTGTGTTTGTCAGCGTTGCCGCGGCGGCAGACAGCGCACCGACGACATAGGGCTTGCATTTTGCCTTGCGCAGCCCGGCAGCGGCAAAACCTGCCACCGCGCCGACGATGACACGCGGAACAAGAGAGATCAGCGGATTTGTAAACGGCGCCCACAGCGGATTTGTAAATGCGCGTATCACGCAGGTCGCGCCCCAAACGAACCCGAGCCATGCGCCGTACTTCCAGCCGAGAAGCACACCGCCGATCGCAACGACGATATGCAGCGTTGTGATTTCGATCAGGCCATAATAAATGTAGCCGGTATACGGAATAACGGTCATGACAATGATCAGAGCTGACAGTACAGCGGCCATTGTAAATGCGCGTAGGTTTTGACGTTTCATGGGCTTTGGCATTGAATAGTACCTCCATTTCCGTGATCGCCGGCGTACAGTTCTATATTCCGGCAAAAGGCCGTGTGGCGGCGCAGCGCGTTTCGACGAATGCCGCCTCTCGATAATTGTATATTGTTTTCACGGATATGGCAATGCAAAAGGCGCAAACTATCTGAAAATGATTGAAGGGAGCGGCAGAATGAAACGACAGGATCATGCGGGGACGCAGGGGGAACGAAAGCCTTCCGTTGCGGCGACGGCGGGATTTGTCCTTGTGACGGTCCTGCTTGCATATGGCGCGGCGAGACTGCTGTTCGGCACGATCTCCAGAGAGTTTACAAAAGAGGAGGCGTCCATGGAAACGCCGGCGGCAGCCGCGGAAGGACTGCAGCCGGGCAAGCAGACCGATGCGGCGCAAGCGGTATTCACACCGTCGCCCGCAGAACTTCGCACGCAAGAACCGCCAAAGGAAAGCGTCGCGCCGGAGACAACGGAAGAACAGCCGGAGAGAACGCCTTTGCCGCACGGGACTGTCCTGCCGGAAGGACTGCCGGAAGAACTGCCGGCAGCGGCGATCGGCGTGCAATCGGCTCCAAAGCAGTTTTCCTGCGGCGCGCTGGATCTGGTATTCGGCATGACCGATACAGAGGGAAACATCGAATGCGTCGCCGTGCTCGTTTCGGCAGACGAAAGAACCACGCTGCTTTCGCTGCCCGGAAATTGCCGGACGGCTGGCGGCGCGCTGCTGTCCGAGTATGCAGGAGAACAACTGCTCGAGGCCGTCGGAGAGGTCGTTCCGGTACGGTATGAGACCTATGCCTATATTTCAAAAACGAATGCGGCGGATTGCATCGACGCGCTTGGTTCGCTGTTCATCGCCGGAAAGCTGAGGACGGGAGAGGAAACGCTGGCGTATCTGGACAGCGCAGGAAAGGATCCCCTGCTGACCGCAGAGCGCTTTGCCGTTATTCTGCAGGCATTGACTGAGAAACTGCACGAACTGCCGCTGCTGCGGATGCTTGCTGCGAAGAATGTGCTGCAAGCGGCGGTCAAAACCAATTTGAAGGAAAAAACGGGCTGGGCGCTCTATCGAAGCCTGGTGAAGACGGACACGGAAGCGATCCGCCGCCGGACGATCCCGGTGGACTCGGCATTGATCGACGGACGGCGCTGTTATATGCCGGATGAAACGCTCATGGAAAGTTTATTTGAAGAACTATACAAATCCTGACAAAAAAACATTGACACCAAAGCAAAGTTAGTCTATACTCATAAATGCGCGTTTGCGTGTTGGGAGCATAGCTCAGCTGGGAGAGCACTTGCCTTACAAGCAAGGGGTCACAGGTTCGAGCCCTGTTGTTCCCACCAGAGATGTGGCCCGGTAGTTCAGTTGGTTAGAATGCCAGCCTGTCACGCTGGAGGTCAGGGGTTCGAGCCCCCTCCGGGTCGCCAATGCCTCGGTAGCTCAGCTGGTAGAGCAAGGGACTGAAAATCCCTGTGTCGGTGGTTCGACTCCACTCTGAGGCACCATTGCGGGAGTAGCTCATTTGGTAGAGCGCAGCCTTGCCAAGGCTGAGGTGGCGGGTTCGAGCCCCGTCTCCCGCTCCATCCCCGGCGACATAGCCAAGCGGTAAGGCAAGGGTCTGCAAAATCCTCATTCCCCGGTTCGATTCCGGGTGTCGCCTCCACCACGCCGGAGCAAAGTACGCTTTGCTCCGGCGTTTTTTTCGTGCAAATTAGCGCGCCGGGGGGGACGGATGGGAAAAGCGCCGGGCGGGCGGCAAACGCGCGCGGGTGGGGCGGATGGCAAAAGCGCCGGGCGGGGCGGCTAAAGTTCCATGCGGGACGGCAAAAGCGTACCGGGTGGGGCGGATGGGAAAAGCGCCGGGCGGGGTGGCAAAAGCGCCGGGCGGATGGCAAAGCGCCGGGCGGGGCGGATGGCAAAGGTGCCGGGCGGGGCGGATAGAAATATGCAGACAGGCTTGCATTTGCCGGCGGTATGTGATATTATGAGTTTGTAAAAATCCGGGCATTTCATTTCCACCATTCGGCCCGGTACGCACGGCAGCACAATCCAAGAGGGGGGATGCGGCTGATTCCGGTTGCGGACGCGCGGCGCGCCGCGCGCCAGAGCGCCGGCAGTCCCGGCGCACGACAGAGTCCGATGATCGACAACAGAATAAGAAGAGGGGGATATTATGATGAAAAGAAAGATCATCAGCCTGGCATTGGCCGCCATTCTTTTGTTCGTTTCGTCCACCGCACTTGCCGACCAAAGAGTCACCTGCGTAGACCACTCCACCATGCATACCACCTATGCGATCAGCGAGACCGCGTCCGGCCCCAATCAGCTCCTCCCTACCGGCAACTATGTCAACCACATCGTAGGAACGGAGGACTCCGGACGCCTCACCAAAACGTTCCAGTTAGCAGCAACCTCCGACATCAGCGGCAACGCTTCCGGTTATGGATCGGTTTTCTGCTCCCACAACAGCAGCCTGGGGCTGACGTCTCAAAAAAATCTGACGGTCATTTTGATGCGCTGGCACATCGATTCCAGCAAGCCCACCGGCAGATATGAGATCAGGGGCATCGCTACCACACAGCGGCTCACCCAACGCGTCAAGCTGATCGAAAGCCATGGCGGCGACGGCTCCGTTACGTCATACTTATTCGAGAAGACCATCACAGCCGTCCCCCATACCTCCAGCCATATCGATGGGTTGCTGCTGGTCTATGCGGGAACGCTCTGACCATCCCGATTCTCCTGCGCGGCGGGGATGCCCCGCCGCGCAGGGACGCTTGCGCGAAACGGATTTTTGCGCGGCAGACACTTCCCGTCAAACGAAGGAGGTCAGGATGAAAAAACATGCGCGCCATGCGCTCGGCCTGCTGGTCGCGGCGGCGTTGCTGGCGGGGTGCGCGCCCGCCGGCCGGTCCGGCCCGGATGCGGCCCCGATCTTTACGATTCCCGAAGACTATGTCTGCATTCCGGCAGAAAACCACTATCTGATGGATTACAGCTGGAACAGTGTGTACGCCGATCTGTCCGTGTACGCCGCGTTCCCGATCCAGGAGTTTACGCTTGAAACGCCGCCGGAGAGCGGGATCAGGGCGACGGAATACTATTTGGCAGAAGACCCCTATTGGGAACAGCCGCGGACTCTGCCGTTCTATCTGTACCAGGCGTATCGCGGGAAAGCATGGTCGGAATATGCCGAGCTGCAGCGGCAATATCTCGACACAAACTACAGCAGCGCGGCGGAAGCCGCTCTGCTGGCGGCGCAAAACGAGTATCTGGAGGATTATACCGCGCTCGAGGCCGCCGGAGAACTGCCCGCATTGTACGAATACAATCTCTCCGTCCGGTTAGAACCGAAGGTGGGCGCGTCCGGCACGGTCACGTGCGACAGGCTGGATGTGACGATCAACGGCACGCCTTACTCCTTCCCCATCGGCGGCGTCGCCATCGACACGGAGACCCCGTTCCCGGCGGCGTCCCTGCAGGACAGGGCGGACGTGATACCGCTGACGTCTCCAAGCGCAAGGTCCGTGTCGTTCAACGAGGACGGCGTCTTTCTGCTGGCAGAGCACACCAGCTGGGACGTCCTTGCGGCGCAGAAAGATGCGGAAATCCTCAACCTGCAGCTCTCCTTTGATACGCCCTATTCCGTGGAAAGCATACGGGCAAAGGTGCTCAACAGCGCAACCGGCAGCCTGGACGAGGTCACCGGCAACGAATATTTTGATGGGGAATGGCTGGACGCAGCAGATTTCTACTGGGACGCGCAATCGCCCATCCGCCTGAGCCAGGGACAGGTGCTGGAACTGTACATCACCGCGCACGACCAGCGGCTGGCGGGCAAGCTGTACGGCATGGTAAACCAGCCCGCGGAACTGTCCTACCGCGACGCGGACGGGCAGGTCTGGAAGGTCTATATGGATCTTGGTATAGAACTGTATCCGGCCTCCCCCTTTGAGGTTTACCTCGCCCGCGAGACCGAAACGGATGTGGCGGCCTATTATACGGATTACTATTTTCCCCTCAGCGACAGCGAGAACGACTATGGCATATACCTCATCGAAGAGGTGGAATGAGGTGATGACATGAAAAACCGGCTTTTCCCCCTGCGGACGGCGGCAAGGGTCGCGTGGGCCCTGCTGTTCTGCGTGCTTTTGCTGCTGCCGCTCGGGCTGATCTACTTTGTCACGCAGGCGGAGATGCGGCGCTACGCCGTTGCGGACGTTCCCAGCGTGACGCTGCGCAGCTATGGCGCGCCATCGCAGGTCGTCCGCCGGGACGTCGCGGAATATGTTGTCGTTTCCGGTCAGTATATCTCAAACCGGCGCTTTTTCATGGAACTGCCGGCGCTCAACCGGCAATATGAGGCGCGCTGGCAGGTCCGGGAGGGCGACTACATCGAAGCGGGGGACGTCATCGGCTGGACGGCGGACGGGAAGGAGGAGATCGTTGCGACGGTTTCCGGCTTCCTCGTGGAGATCCATCTGGGGCAAAACAGCTATCTGGTGCTTGAGGACGTGGAGGACCTGGCGTTTTCCTGCGACGTCAGCGCCAAAACGCTCCGGCTCCTGACCTCCGCGGCGGCCACCCTGACGGACGAGAGCGGCGCGCCGGTCGAGCTCCTCGACGTGTCCAAGCGGGAGAACCCGGATGGAACGACGACGCTCCTGCTCCGGATGCAGGGCGGGGCGTACGGCCGCGTCGATCACGGCGCGAAGCTCTTCACCGGCCTGGTCTATACCCGGGCGCTCGTGGTCAACAGAAAATGCCTGTTCCATCTGTCCGGGGATACGAGCCGGTGGTATGTGCGCGTCATCACGGAAAACGGCGAAGTGGTGGGCAACGCCGAAGTGAAGATCGGCTTTGCCGCCGAGGACATGGTCTGCGTCACCGGCGTGGAAGAGGGCGTCTGGCTGGATAGCGGATACGCGGCGATCATGGGGGGCGGCATGGATGAAGCAGATTACGATTGAGCTGCAGCACGTGCAAAAGAGCTACGTCCGGCCGGTGCTGCGGGACATCAATCTCAGGCTGCCGCAGGGCGGGTATTACGCTGTGCTCGGGCGTTCCGGCTCCGGAAAATCCACCCTGCTGCACATACTGGGGCTCATCGAACGGCACGACGGCGGCCGCTACCTCTTTGACGGCACCGAGCTGCGGCCGGGAAAGGATTATGCGGCGCTGCGCAGGCGGCACATCGGCTTTATCTTCCAGTCCTACAACCTGATCCCAACCCTCACCTGCCGGGAAAACATCCGTCTCCCCCTGCTGTTTGAGCGCGACCTGCCCGATCGCAGCGAGGAATGGATGGAACGGCTTGACATCGCGGCCCTGCGCGACCAGCGCACGGCCGTCCTGTCCGGCGGGGAAAAGCAGCGCGTCGGATTCGCAAGGGCGATGATGGCGGACCCCGGCCTGTTGCTGGCCGACGAGCCGACCGGCAATCTCGACGGGGAAAACCGGGATGTGATCTTTTCCATCCTGCGGCAGGAGCATGCCGCCGGGCGTTCGGTCATGTTGATCACGCACGATGCGGAGGCCGCTTCCCAGGCGCAGGAAGTCTTTCACTTGGAAAACGGGGTGTTGACACATGCGTAGACCGCCGGCCCCCACGATGGGCCCGTTTCGGCATCTGCGCGCGGCGGTCACAATGGTCGCGCGCAACGGAAAGGCCTACCGGAAGCTCTCCATCACGGTGGTGCTCACGTTCACCATCCTGCTGGGCTACATGGCGTCCATCGACGCGGACCTTTTCAACCGGTATGCTTTCCTTTCCTCGCTGCCGCGCGAGGTCGTCGTCGCATACACCTATGACGCAACAGCGCACCATGCGTTTTTAAGCCAGCTGCACAGCACCGTTTCCGACGCAAACGAATACTCCTATTATCGCCTGCCCGTCCAACTGGATGATTACTGCATCGATGGGGCGGAAGCGGCCTTCATAGCCGAAGGCGTCTTCCTGCCGGACGGGGGCGTAACCGCACCGTACTTTCAGGAGGGCTTGATCGGCACCACGGCATTCGTTCAGCCGCTGCAGATGCTCTCCGGCAAGCCGGTTTTCCAGATCGCCCCGGACGAGGTCATCATCAACGAGAGCTTTTACAAAGCGTTGACAAAAGGCGGCGGCGAACCGCCGACCACGATCAGCGCCCACTTCAATGTCGGCGACGGGAGGGTGCTCTTCTGGCTGCTCAAGATCGTCGGCGTCTGCGAAGACCAGCAACAGAATCGTTTCTTTGTGGAAAACGGATCGCAGATTGGCTGCGTGAGCCTGTTTTTGAACCAGTCGCTCCTGGACGAAGTATCGCTCGACGAGATGGACGGCGTTTGCTACGCCACGTTCACCAGCAGCGACACGCCGCAAGAGGTCATCTCCTGCGCCAGGTCGCTTGATATGCCCGCGCAGGGCGTTGCGCTCGCGCAGGATGAGGCGAACAGGGTGCTCTTCACGGAGAGCAGGGCCAAAGGCGTGACGGCGGCGGTCATGCTGATCCTGCTGGCAATCAACCTGTACAGCAGCTTTTCCAACGTGCTGGAAACCCGGTGTTTCGAAATCGGCGTCAAGCGCGCGCTGGGCGCCTCCCGCTTCGACATCATGCGGCAATTCCTCTACGAAGGCGCGCTCGTGCTGGGCGCCGATACCATCTTGTCCGTCGTGGCGGTGCTGGACTGCATGCTGGTGTATAAGGCATGGAATCTCTGGAATGCGGGCAGGGTGTGGACCATCTATATCGCCCCCAGCTCGTGGCAGATCTTCTTCTCGTGCAGCCTGCTGCTGACGGCCGCGTTCAGCCTGCTGTTCGCCTACCGGGCCACGCAGGTGGAGATCATCGCCAACCTCAAGGGCGAATAGCGCCGGACCGCGCGCCGCAGCCCGGCGGCAGAAGAAAGCCGCCCCCGGCACAGTCCGGGGGCGGCCGAAACGTTTTGGCCGGCCGCCATGTATGCGGTTGACGAGCCACCGGCCGCGGCCAAACCGGTATCCGAAACGGTTTTGCGCCGATGCACGGCGCAGCGCCGTCCAGATGCAGGCCGGTTATGCGCGCAGCAGATGCAGCCGGAAGGAGAGCCGGCCGCTGTCCGCCAGGCCCGTCTCCTCGAGGAAAGCGAGCTTGATGCGCTCGATCAGCGCCCGGCCCGCTTCATAATCCGCCGCCGTCAGCAACACAGCGACCTTCGCGCCGTCATGCGCGACCGCATCGCCGGGGCGGAGCATCCGGACAGCCAGCCCGCACAGGCGCCCGGCCTGCGCCCGGCCGGCGTCGTCCGCATCGCCGAGCGTCATCACGCACAACAACTGTACCGTCACCGTGCGCTCGGTGAGCGCCCGCTCCACCCGGCAGAGATCGAGGAACGCCGGGTATTCGCACAGATACGCCCCTTCCTGCTCCGGCCCAATCGCCTGCAGCAGGTCCTCCATGGCCTGCCCGGCCTGCCGGTCGGCCTGCAGCACGGTATCGTAAGCGCTCTGGGCATCGCCGTCGGACAGCGCATCCTGCGCGCCATCCTGACGGGCCAGCGCAAGCACGTATTCGAGGCGCAGGCGCTCGTCGTTCACGCCGGCCTCCTGCGCCCGCCGGCACAGATCCGCGACCTCGCCGTGCGCGCCGCGCGCCTTGAGCAGATCGATGAGCGCATACACGCAGCGGACGTATAGTTCCTGAAAATGGACGGTGATGGGGACGATCCAGCTCTGCACCGCCGAAATCTGCAGCGGCGCGCGATACAGCTCGATCATACGGCGGTACAGGGGAAGGCGTGCCTCGTCGTCCGGGGCAAGCGCTTCCGCTTCGTCGGCAAGCTCTTCAAACTCGTATACGTCGACCTCGCAGTCCTTCAGCGCCGCATTCCACCGGTAGTAGCCACGCGAGGTGAGCACGGAGTGGTCCAGCGGCCCGATTCCTTCCCGCTCGACCATCCTCCGATAGCGGTGCAGCAGCGTGCGCAGCGCGGTGGCCGGATTGCGGCTCTCGCGGTCAGACCAGAGCGCGTCGAGCAGCTCGGCATGGGGAACGGGGCGTCCGCGTTGAAGAATCAGATATTCCAAAAAAAGATCCGTCTTGCGCGACTGCTGGAGCTGCCTCAAGACCGATTTCCCATCGGCAAGCACCTCCAGACCGCCAAAGAGATTGATCCTTACCTGCATGTGTGATTTGCCCATCGCTGTGTTTCCTTCCCGGTTCGGCGGATTGCACGCGTGCGCGTGCCAATAAAACCTTTTTTCATTATAATACAGATTTCCGGAAATAAGCAAGCGCCCGCGGGCGGTCCAAAAATTTTTACAATTCCATCAAATTCCTGCGCCGCCGGGCGGAGGTTGGAAAACGAAACAGCGCCGACGGACCGGACCGGCAAAGTGTCCCCCGAGCAGGCCCAGAACGGGATGCGGCGCCCAAAAAGGCGCCCGGCCGAATCCGGGCGCCATCGCAATCGTTCCGCGGTTCCCGCGACAGGCACGGTTTTCTACAGATAGGGGACGGGGTTATGCGGCACGCTGTCGATCAACAGCTCGTAATGCAGGTGCGCCTGTTCGTCCACATCGTCCGGTTCGGCAAGCACGGCGACCACCTCGCCGCGGAACACGCGCTGATGCAGCTCCACCTCCACCTCGTCGCAATGCGTCAACCGGGACACAAAGCCGTTGCCGTGATCAATATCGATCACAAACCCGTATTCCCCGCGTTCGCCGCAATAGACGATGATGCCCTCCTCCGGCGCAAGGATCTGCGTGCCGGCGCGCACCTGATAGTCCACGCCCCAGTGCATCTCGCCGTTGCGGGTGCCGAAATAGGAGCTGATGCGCCCGTTGCGGATGGGCGCCGCAAAATCAAGGTCGCCCGCGTCGCGCCCGGCCTCTCCCTCGTCCTTGCCCGGCTCCTCATTCGGCGTTTTCGATGCATAGGTCCCCGTGCGCACGATCGTTGCGCGCGCCTCCGTCAACGTTTCGCTGGCCGGATCGCCGCCGGAAACGAGCTCGCCCGCACGATAGGTGAGTTGCGTCGTCGTCGCCACATAGGCGGGCGCGCCAAACTGCGAAACAATGCGGGTGCCCTTGGCCAACGCCGCGTCCTCGCGCGTCTGCAGCTCCGTGTCGGACGCCGCCTGTACCTCCCGCCGCTCCGTCTCGAGCAGTACGGGCACGAGCGACGGCGTTTCCAGCAGGCGTGCGACCGCCTCCGCCCGCTCGCTCAGTTGCAGCACGCCGGACGCCTCCACGATGAGCAGTTCACAATCGAACGTCGCATGGAGCGCGCGCTCGTTCTCCCCATCGGTCATGCAGGCGGCAAGGTACTCCGTCAGCGCCGCTTCCGCTTCGGCCCGGGAGGAAAGGGTCAGCACCGGCACCCCGTCGGAAAGAATCTCCACGGCGCCCTCGGGCATCGGATAACGCACCGGGGTCGGCTCCGGCGTCGGCTCAAGCCGCAGGATCTCCGGTTGCAGCTCCTCGACCTGCACGACGCTGCCCGACCCGTCCGAATCCTCCACCGCAACGCCATGGCGGCCGGTCAGCATCGCAAACAGACACAGCCCGGCGAGCAGGGCGGCCGTCAGCAGCGTACACAAGAGGGTAAAGTTCGGTTTTTTTCGATCCTTCTTCTCCATAACCCGGTTCTCTTGGCCGTCAGTTCATGAGGATGCACTTGGCGACGCAATAGCCCTGCTTCCCGTTGAAGGTGACGTACGCCCATTCGCCGCTGATGCTGTGCACCGTCACCGTGTAGCCGATGCGCATGGACAGCAGCGCCTTGGAATCGGCTTCGCTGCCCGGTTTGTCCCGCAACACCAGCAAGCCCGTGTTGACAACGCCCTGCCCCGTGGTGGCCTGCGAATCGTTCCCCTCCGCGCCGTCGGCCGTGATCGTCACGTATTTGCCGAATACAAAGCCCTCCAGCCCGCTTTCGTCCACGCGCACGCGATACCAGCTCCCCTCGCTGCCGAGGATCGTCAGCGCCGTGCGCTTTCCGAGCTTGCCAAGGCTGGTATACGCGGTGGACGGGCCGGTGCGGATGTTCACGCCCGTGGCGTTGATCTGCCCGGCGCCCATCTCCTCGCCGGAGGCGCCGGAGGCGCTGCCGGTGAGCGTGACGTACTTGGCGTATACATAGCCGTCCTTGTCGAGCGAAAGCACCCGTACCCGGTACCAGTTGCCCACCTTTTCATAGATGCCAAGCTGTTCCGGCCGGTCGAGCTTGGCCATGCTGGTCGTCGAAGTGGACGGCCCCTTGCGGAAGTTGACGCGCGTGGCGTTGATCTGCCCGTAGGCCAGGAAGGCGGGCGTCTCCACCGCCGGCGTCGGCGTTGCCGCCCCGGAAACTGTACCGGCCGGCGTAGGCGTCGTCCCGCCGGAACCCGTTCCTTCCGGCGTCGGGGTCGCGTCCTGCGCGTCCGCCGTCGGCACCGGGATCGGGCCGTCTTCCTGCGGGGTGGCCGTGGGCGACGCGCCGGCCGGCGTCGGGGTGGCGGACGGAGTTGCGGCGGGCGGAGTCGCCGCCGCCGTGCTGACGGTCACATAATTCCTGATGATGTATCCGGTCTGCCCGGTCGCGTCCACCCGCACGCGATACCAGCCCTGCTCGAGCGCGTTGATGGTCACCTGGATGTTGCGGTCCAGCTTGCCGAGGCTGCTGTAACCCGTGGACGGACCGGTGCGGATGTTCACGGCTGCGGCGTTGACGTAGCCGCGCGCCAGAGCGGCATCCGAGGTCATGGCCACATAATCGGAATGGATATAGCCCGTCATTCCGGTTGCGTCCACCCGCACGGCGTACCACTCGCCGGACAGGCCGCTCACGGTCAAAATCGTATTGTTGGCCAGCGTGGCGACGCTGACGCTCGAAGAGGATGCGCTCTTGCGCAGGTTCACGGCGCTGCCCTTTACGCGCGCAGAGGCGATCACCGGTTCGGAGGCGCCGCCGGTGCCGCCCACGGTGGTCTGCTCCTCCGGCAGGGTATAGGAATAGGAGGAAAGCGTCGCGCCGCCGTAATAATAGGCGAGGATTTCGCGGTACGTTTTGCCCTCATTTGCCATCTGCTGCGCGCCGCGCTGGCTCATGCCCACGCCGTGCCCGTAGCGGGCGTGCGTAATCGTAAATCCACCGTCCGAGGGGGTGGCATAGTAGATGCGCAGGTTGGTCGCCGTAAACAGCCCCGCCTCCGCCATCGCCGCAAACGGGATGGTAAACGTGACCGGCACCTCCGCAATCTCGCTGAGCGTGGCGGAAAGTGACGGCGCAGGCGCCGGCGTTTGCGTAGGGGCGGGCGATGGGGTCGGTTCCTCCGAAGGCGCAGGCGTACTCTCCGCCTGTTCGTCCTCCGCCTCGCCGCTTGCGGGCGTGCCGGTCGGCGTTTCCCCCTCCGGCTCCCCGTCTACCGGTACCGGCGCTGCGGCGACAACCGTCGTCACAGCTGCACCGGCCTGGCTCTGCGAGCGCATTGCCTCTGCCGAAAGCGGTACGGGGCCGCCTTCCGTCGTCCCCTCCGCCGGCGTCGGCGTGGCCGGCGTCGGCGTGGCCGGCGTCGGCGTGGCGGGCGCCGGCGTGGCGGACGACGACCCGGCATCCTCGTCGCGCACGACCGTGACCAGCGCCGTAAACACCGCGTTGGTGTGGTCTAGTCCCTCCATGCCGCCGGCATCGTCCGTGGACACCACGCTCGTGATGCGGGAAAGTCCCTCGAACAAATATCCGTCCGGAATGCTGCCGGGCGATGCGATCGCCGCGGAAAGCGCCTCCATCACAAGCGTGTAGAGCGCATCGTTCCGCACGCTTTTCTCGGTAAACTCCGACGGGATGAACAGCGTCTCGCGCGGGCTCAGGCTGTTTTTCATGTCATAGTCGTCATAGCCGGAGCTGTACCCCGCGTCATATGCCGTCCCGCCCGACCAGTTGTCCGATGGTTTGTTCATATATCCGCCGTTGCTGGCCGAATAGTAGCAGGGCATGACCGCCCCGTTGAGCAGCAGGACGACGTTCATCGTGGCGTCGACGGCTTCGATCACATTTGTATTGGCGCTGTTATAACCCTTGTAGACCTGATCGGACGCCGTGTCGCCGATATCGTACGCGCCGCTGCTGCCCAGCCGCGGCAGGGCATAGTTCTTTGCGGCGACCGCCTGCGCCTTGAGCGCCTCCAGCGGGAAGGAGTTGCTCATCTCATAGGCGACCACGCCATAGAGATAGTGCGAAAGCGGCACGCGATTGACCACTTGCAGCTCGCCGCCGTCGGCCGTTACGACGAGATGTCCCAGATAGGAGCGGCTGTAGCCGGCGACCGGCAACGTCAGATGCCCGGCGGTGCGCGCCAGGTCCGTGCGCTCGATGGTCGCGCATGCGCCGCTGTACAACCTGCCGGCGGACGAGTGCGTCACGATCACGGAGGAACCGGAGGCGGTCAACGTGAGCTTGCCGCCGGTGAAGGTGTCATCCGACTCGACGAGCCGGTATGTCCCGGTCACCGTGACGGTCAGACTGGAGGCGCCCTCCGTGGAGAGCAGGACGCGCACCATCGCCGGCTCCGCGCTCGCGGGCGCGGCCAGCGGCACGCAGAACAGCAGCAGCATCGCCGCAAGGGCGAGCGCCAGCTTTTTCCTCAATTGGAACCTCCGAAACGGGCTCTGCATGACAAAGCGTCCTTTCTGTTATACGGATGCGCGCTGCGGCACGCCGCAATGCACATGGGGAACCCCCGATCCTGCGGGCGATCGCCCGGCAGCGCAACACACGCCACAAATAATTGTAACGGATGGCGCGTGACAAGTAAAGGCAACGCGGGCAGGGTTTACGGATGTTTCACATTGCGGAAATATCCGATTCATTCCTTTGGACATCTTTTCCGCCTTTACACGCTTCTGGCCGCGCAGGCGAACGCACAGGCCGGATCGCCGCGCAGCACCGCCGCAGCCGCCTCCGCCGCCGCCTGAGACGAAAACAGGCCGAATACCGCGCTTCCGCTGCCGCTCATGCAGGCGCCGAGCGCGCCGAGCGCCGCCATGCGTTCGCGCAACGTGCGGATCTCCGGCACGAGCTCCACGGCAGCCTCCTCCAGCGCGTTGTACAGGCGCGATGCAAGCGACGGCACGTCTCCCGCCGCCAGCGCCGCCAGCGCGCCCGCCGTATCCGGCAAGGGCCTGGGCAGGGACAGCTCCCGGAACAACGCCACCGTGGACACGCCGCGCACCGGCTTTGCCAGCACGAGGTCCAGCGTCGCGCCGGAGCGCAACGGCGTGAGCACTTCCCCTATCCCCTGCGCCCGGCACAGGCCGCCCCGAAGGCAGAACGGCACGTCCGCCCCTACGCGAAGCGCAATGTCGTAGAGGTCGCGCTCCTCCGCCTCACCATACAGGCGCTGCATCCCGCGCAGCACCGCCGCCGCATCCGCGCTGCCGCCGCCAAGGCCGGCCTCGGCCGGGATATGCTTGTACACATGGATGCGCGCGCCGCGCCCGGTCAGCGCGCGATAGCGCTCTGCCGCCGCGCGCAGCGTGTTGCGGTACGGCAGCAGCATACCCGTGCAGGTAACGACGACCTCGCGGCTGCGCGTCACCGTAACCTCATCGTGCAGATCGACCGTCTGCATCAGCGAATCGAGCAGGTGGTATCCGTCGGTGCGCCGCCCCGTCACGCCGAGGGTCAGGTTGACTTTGGCATATGCCCGCTCCTGAATCATCTTCTCCATGATGACCAGTATATCACAGTCTGTATAAGATAGGTATCACACCCTGGCGAAAAATATGCTATACTGAAAGCGTTGTATCGGTACGAAGAAAGAAGGTTCCTGTCACCATGCGCCTTGTCCCCCTTTGCAGCGGTTCCTCCGGCAACGCCACCCTCGTCGAGGCGGGCGGCCTGCGCCTGCTCATCGATGCGGGCGGCACCGGACGGCGGATCGAGGCCCTGCTGACGGAAGCGGGCGCCGCCGCCGACGCGCTCGACGCGATCCTGCTCACGCACGAGCACATCGATCACGTGCAGGGGGTGGGCGTGCTCTCGCGCCGGTACGGCCTGCCCGTGTACGCCGCGGCGGATTGCTTTGCGGCGCTGCCGCCGTCGGTCGGCGGCGTAGCGCCGGCGCGGATGCGCGTGTTTGAACCGGACCGGCCGTTCCTGCTCCGGGGCGTACAGGTGCTCCCTTTTTCCACGCCGCACGACAGCGCCCATGCGGTCGGTTATCTGTTTGAGGACGCGGACGGTCGCTGTGCGGTTATGACCGACGTGGGCCACGTCAGCGACCGGATGCTTGATCTGGTGACCGGGTGCGACGTGCTTTTGCTCGAAGCCAACCACGACGTGGACATGCTGCTCTCGGGCGCCTATCCGTATCCGCTCAAGCGGCGCATCCTGTCCGACACCGGACACCTGTGCAACGAGGATGCGGCGGCGACGATCGTCCGCCTTGCCCGCCGCGGCATGCGCGACTTCATCCTCGGCCATCTGTCCCGGGAAAACAATACGCCGGAACTCGCGGCCGTAACCGTGCGCGCCGCCCTCGAGGAGGCCGGTTTCGGCGGCGAGGTGCGCGTGACCGTCGCCGCGCGCGACCACGCCACCGGCGTTTCCCCGCGCGATTGCGCGGCGGCGCTCTGAACCCCATCCCTTCCGGAAGCGGCGCGGGCGCCGGTGCGGCGCCGGCCCGCCCTCCGCATCCAGTTTTAGCAAAGGAGGCGCTCAACATGACCGAGCCGGCCATGCCAAAGCCCGGCCTGCACCTGATCGCCGGCCGTGCAGGCGCAGGAAAGACGCGCCTGCTGACCGAGGCGCTGGCGGCGCACATGCGTCGCGGCGAGCGCGCAATCCTGCTCGTGCCCGAACAGCATACGTTTGAAGCGGAGCGGCGCGTGGCGGAAGCGGCGGGCGGGCTGTTTGGCGTCCAGGTGCTGAGCCTTGAGCGCCTTTCGGAGCGTCTCCTCCAGGCGGCGGGCAACCGGCGAACGTTTCTCACCGCGCAGGGAGTGCGCATGGTCGTGCGGCGGGCGGCCCTGCACCGGCAGGAGGAGTTGCGCGCCTTTTCCCGCGTGGCGCGCGGGCCGGGGTTTGCCGCAGAGGTCGCCGCGCTCATCGCCGCCTGCAAGCAGGCCTGCATCTCGCCGGAGATGCTCCTCTCGGCGGCGGACGCACTGCCGGCGGGCGCGCTGCTGTCCGACAAGCTCCACGACGCGGCGCTGCTGTACGCCGACGTCGAAACCTATTTGAACGGCCGCTACCTCACGGAGGACGATTTTTACGCCGCCGCCACCGCGCTGCTGCCCGGCTCGTTTGTGGACGGGGTGCCGGTCTATCTCGACGGCCTGCCCGCCGTCACGCGGCAGGTGTTCTCCTTTCTCGAAGCGCTCCTCCCCGTGGTGCAGAGCATGACCGTCGCGCTGACGATCGACGATGGCGCGCCGGATGCGGACGTGTTCGGGCCCAATGCGGAGGCCTGGGACGCGCTGCGCGACATGGCCGCCCGGCTGCATCTGCCGCTGTTTGAGCGCCGCCTGACGGGCCGCCGCGCGGCGGACCCCGCCCTTTCCCATCTGGAGCGGCGCCTGTTCGCCTACCCGGACGAGCCGTATGGGGCGGCCGCTCCCGCCATAACCGTGTTCGGCGCCAACAGCCGCACCGCCGAGGTGCGCGCCATGTGCGACGCCGTGCTTGCCCTGGCGCGCGGCGGCGTGCGTTACCGCGACATGGCCGTGCTCGTGTCCGACATGGACGCCTATGGCGGCACGCTGGAGCGCGTATGCGCCGCCCGCGGCATTCCGCTGTTCCTGGACGCGCGCCGGCCGGTGCGCGACCATGCGGCGGCGCGGCTGCTGCTGTGCGCCGTGCGTACCGTGGCGGGCGGTTTTTCCGCGCCCGACCTGCTCGATCTTATCAAAACCGGATACGCCGGCATCGCGCATGAAGATACGGAACTGTTTGAAAACCATGTGTTGCGGTATGGCGTGCGCCACAGCCGCTTTCTCTCCCCCTTTACCCGCGGAGAACAGGCGGCCCCGGCGGAGGCCGTGCGGCAGGCGACGACGGGGCCGCTGCTCGCATTGCGCGAGGGCTTGGCCCGGCCTGCGGCGGGAGACAAGGCGCGCGCCTGCTACGACTATCTCGTAGCACTCGACGTGCGCGGCCAGTTGGAACGCCGCGCCGACAGCCTGCTCGAAGCCGGGCGCATCCCACAGGCGGAAGAACATGCGCAGGTCTGGAACACGCTCATGGCGCTGCTGGAACAGATCGACGCGATCATGGGGGCGGAACGGATGAGCCGGGCGGAATTCCTCACCGTGCTCGAAGAGGGGCTCTCCGAGGCGAGCCTCGGCGTGATCCCCGACACGTCTGACGCGCTGCGCCTATCGCCGCTCTCACGGGCCGGCGGGGGCGGCGTGCATGCGCTGTTCGTGCTGGGCTGCAGCGAGGGGCTGCTCCCGCGCGATCATGGCGACGACGGGTTGCTCAACGAGGCCGAGCGGGATTCCCTCTTCGCGCTGGGTCTGCCGCGGATGCGCGGCGCCTCGTTCCTCGCGGCGCATGAACGGCTTATGCTCTATGAGGCGCTCTCGCGCCCGTCGGACCGGCTGTACCTGTTCTATCCGTTCACCGGTGAGTCGGGCGAACTGCCGCCGTCCCCCCTGATCGCCCGCATACGGGCGATCTTCCCTCGAGCCGCGGCTGGGACCGACCTGCTGCGCACGGACGCGCTCCCCTCCTGCGAGGCGGACGCGCTGGAGCGTCTGGTCGCCGCGCTGCGCCGCCAGGCGGAGGACGGCGTGCTGCCGCCCGAGCTGCCGGCGTTACAGGCCCATTTTCTTAAAAGTACTCCCGCCTTTACGCGGCGTATCCTCGGCATGGGGCGCGCGGCGGCCGGCGAGATGTTGCCCCGGCCTCTGGCAAAGGCGCTCTACGGCGAGCGTCTCGCCATGAGCGCCAGCCGTTTGGAACAATTCAATGCGTGCCCGTTCCGTCATTTTATCACCTACGGGTTGCGCGCAGAGGAGCGCCCCGAATACCGCGAACGTCCGGCCGATCTGGGCGCCTTCTACCACGAAGCGCTCAATGCCGTGTTTCGCCGCGCTGCCGATGAGGGGCTGTCCGCTCGCGCGCTGACTCCAGCGCAACAGCAGGCCCTGCTCGACGACGTGCTGCCGGAGGTCATCGCCGCGCACAACAACGGCGTGCTGCTCGGCAGCGACCGGTTGCGCTCGGTGCTGTTTTTGCTCGTGGAAACGCTGCGCCGGAGCGTTGCGGCCATCGTGCGCCAGCTTGCCGCCGGGGCGTTCGACCTCGACGGCACCGAGGTGCGCTTTGGCGAGGGATGCGCCTTCCCGCCCATCGAGCTGACCACGCGCGATGGCCGCCGCGCGCTGCTGCACGGCGTGATTGACCGCGTGGATCGGGCGGAGGACGTGCGCCGTGTCATCGACTACAAGACCGGCGGGCGAGCGCTCGATTTTGCCGCAATCGCCGACGGACTGACCCTGCAACTGCCGCTCTATCTCTCCGCCGTCATACAGGCGGGGGGCTGTGGCGGCGGCATGTACTATATGCCCGTGCGCGTGCCGCCTGTGGCCGATGGCGAGGATGAGGCGGCGGCGCTTGCCGCTGCCTTCCGCCTGCGCGGGCTGACGCTGTCGCAGCCGCGCGTCATCGAGCTGACCGATGCGGCGCTCGCCGGGGAAACGGCGGCGGCGTCCGACGTGGTATACGGCCTGCGCCGCCGGCGGGACGGCACGCTGTCCGGGCCCGCTGCGGATGAAGCGGCGTTTGCCGGGCTGCTTGCGGCCGCGCACAACAAAGCCGTTTCCACACTGGAAAACATGCTTGACGGCGTTGCCGCCGCCGCGCCGGCGGAGGGCGCCTGCGCCTACTGCCCGCACAGGAGCATCTGCCGCTTTGACCCGCGTCTGCCAGGCTGCCGCACGCGCCGTAGGCGCACGCTGTCGCAGCGGGCGTTTTTTGAAACACTGTAGCCGCCATGCGGCGGAACCTGACCGATGAGCGGGGCCACCCCGCGGGGCCGGAGCATCGAACGAAGGAAGGAGCGAGCCAATGCGCAACTGGACGGAGGCACAGCGCCGCGCGATTGAAACGCAGGGGAACCTGATCGTATCGGCTGCGGCGGGCGCGGGCAAGACGGCCGTGCTGACGGAGCGATTGACGCGCATCGTGGCCTCCGGCACGCCGGTGGACCGGTTGCTTGTGCTCACGTTTACGCGCGCCGCCGCAGCGGAGATGAAGCAGCGCATAGAAAAAAACCTGCGCGACGCGGCCGCCCGGGCACAGACGGCCGAGCAACAGGCCTATCTGCGCGCGCAGGCGGGCGCAATCGGGCGCGCCTACATCTCGACGATCGACGCATTCTGCGCGCGGGTTCTGCGGCGGCACGGACACCGGATCGACCTGCCGCCCGCCATGCGCGTGCTCGACGAGCTGGAGGCGCCGGTGCTGTCCGAGCGCGTAAAGGATGCGCTGCTTACCGCGTTTGGGGCGGAGGAAAACGCGCACTGGCGCGCGCTGCTCGCCGCATTCGGCAGCGAGGACGCGGCCTGGGCGGCGGTTGCGGAGATCTCCACGTTCCTGCAGACCCAGCCGGAACCGGAGGCGTGGCTCGAGCGCGCGACGCTGCAGTACGCCGAGTCTGCCTGGATCGCGCAAATGCTGCGCCTGGTAACGGACGATGCGCGCAGCGCGCTCTCGGAATCGCTCCGCGCCCTGCAGGCCGTGCGCGATACGCTGCCGCCCGACTGGGCCGGCGTGATCGGCGTGCTGGACGCGGACCTGCTCTCCCTGCGTGCCGCACTGCTGCAGCAGGACTACGATGCCTACCGGGCGGCGCTGCTCGCCTATGCGCCCGGCCGGCTGACCTTCCCGCGCGGTACCGCCGAGGCGGACAAGGCGGATGTGAAGGACGCGCGCGACGCGCTCAAAAAGCTGATCGCCGCCCAGCAGGCGCAATTCTCCCGCACGGCGGAACAGGAAAGCGCGTTGCTGCTGCGCACCGGCGAGGTGCTTGCGTCGCTCAGGGCGGTAGTGGAAGCCTACCGGGATGCTTATGCCGACGAAAAGCGACGGCTGGGCGCGCTGGACTATGCCGATCTCGAGCATCTGGCGCTGCGCCTGCTCGGCGATGAGGCGGTCGCGGCGGAGTACCGCGAACGGTTTTTGTACATTGCCGTGGACGAGTATCAGGACAGCAACCGGGTGCAGGAGGCGTTGCTCGACGCCGTGCGCCGCCCGGACAATCTGTTCCTCGTGGGCGACGTCAAGCAGTCCATCTACCGTTTTCGTCAGGCCGAGCCCGGACTGTTTCTCGAAAAACTGGATCGGTTTTGCGGCGAGGCCGGTACGCGCATCGACCTGACGAGCAATTTCCGCAGTGCGCCCGACGTGCTCGCCTGCGTGAACGACGTGTTTTCCGCCATCCTCACGCGCGAGGCGGGCGAGCTGGACTACGATGCGCGCGCACGGCTCGAACCCGGGCTGGCGCAGTTGCAGGGCGGCGCCGAACTGCACGTGATCGAGCGCGGCGGCGCGGAACCGGAGGCCGCGGCGGACACGCCGCCGGACGCCGTCGCGCGCGAGCGCGAAGAGGAGGAGGATGCGTCCTCCACCGATGCGGCGGAGGACGCGCTGGACGCGGAGATCGAAGCGCGGCTGGCCGCCCGGCGCATCCGCGAGCTGATGGCGTCCGAAACGATTCCCGACCGCGAGACGGGGCAACCCCGACCACTGCGCTACGGCGACTTCGCCATCCTGTTGCGCGCCACGGACGAGGCGGTACACTTTGCAGCCACGTTGTCGCAGGCCGGTATCCCCTGCTATGCGCAGATGAGCGGCGGTTATTTCGATTCCATCGAGGTGATGCTCGCGCTGAACCTGCTGCGCGTGATCGACAACCGGCGGCAGGACATTCCCCTGCTGTCGGTCCTGCGCGCTACGGGCGCGGACACGGGGCCGTTTTCGGCCGAGGAACTGTCGCGCATTCGGATGCGCGAGCGGGAGGGAACGTTCTTTGCGGCGTTTGAAGCCGCCGCATCGGCGGCAAAGGACGGCGCCGGCGACACGCTCTGCCAAAGATGCGCCTCGTTTCTCGCGTGCCTCGAGTGCTGGCGCGAGGACAGCCTGTTGCTGCCCCTGGACGCGCTGCTCGGCCGTCTGTACGAGGAAACCGGCCTTTATGCGCAGATGGGCGCGCTTGTCGGCGGCGCGCAGCGGCAGGCGAATCTGGACGCACTGCTCGGCCGCGCGCGCGCCTTTTCGCGCGGCGCAGAGCGCGGCGTCGGCGCCTTTCTCCGCTTTATGGACCATGCCGGCCAGAGCAGCGCGCGCCTCGGCGCGGCGCAACAGATCGGCGCGGACGTGGTGCGCGTGCTGACGATCCATCGTTCCAAGGGGCTGGAGTTCCCGGTCGCGCTCGTGTGCCGGCTCGGCCGGCGGTTCCATATGGACGCGCAGCGCAAGGACCTGCTGCTGCACGGGGAGGCGGGCGTCGGGCTCAAGTGGCTCGACGGCGGCGTACAGCGCGACACGGCGGCGCGGCGCATGATCGCACAACGCCTGCGGCGCGAACAGCTCGCCGAAGAGATGCGCGTGCTGTACGTGGCCATGACGCGCGCGCAGCACCGGCTGATCCTGATCGGCTCCTGGAAGGAGGCGGCGGGCCTGCTCGACCGCGCAGAAGCGCAGCCGTCCCCCGCGCAGGTGCTCACATGCCGCGCCCCGCTACAGTGGGCGCTCATGGGCACGCGGGCGCATTGCCCGACCACGGTTCATGCGCGCGAGGCCTTCCTCGCCGCGCCAAGCGCGCAGCGGGCAGAACCGGCCGTTCCCGCGCCGGATCCGGACGCTCTTGCCGCGCTCGAAGGGCGGCTCTCCTGGCGCTATCCGTTTGCCGAGGCCGCCGCGCTGCCCGCCAAGGCCGCCGTCAGCGCCATCGTCCGTCAGGCGGATGCGCAGGCGCCGCAGCAGACGGCGCGAATTGCATTTGAGACGCCTGCGTTTGCCAAAGAGGGCGCCCAACCGGGCGAACCGGCTTCCGCGCCGCTCTCTGCGGCCGAACGCGGCACAGCCGTCCACGCCGTCCTGTCCACGCTCCCGCTGCTGCCTCTGTCCGAAGCGGCTGTGCGCGCGCACTGCGCAGCGCTCGTGCGCGCCGGGCAACTCACCGAGGCGCAGGAGGACGCGCTGCCGTTTGCCGCACTCTCCTGGCTTACCCATACTCCGCTCTGGGCGCGCATGGCGGCAAGCGCGCGCTGCGAACGCGAACTGCCGTTTTCACACCTCGTGCCCGCCGCGGAACTGTTCGGCTCGGACGGGGCGGCGGAGGCGGTCCTGTTGCAGGGCGTAATCGACTGCTGTTTTTGGGAAAAGGCGGGCTGGGTGCTCGTGGACTACAAGACCGATCGCCCGTTACCCGGCGTATCGCCTGCGCAGCAGGCCGCCGGGCATGCGCCCCAGTTGGCGCTGTATGCCGAGGCGCTGCACCGGCTCACCGGCCACCCGGTGCAGGAACGGCTGGTCGTGCTGCTTTCGGCGCGAACGGTCGTGCCGGTATAGGGGCGCTTGCAAATGCCCGGAACTAATGATATAGTGAAAGGGAATATACGGGGGCGTCCCGCGTCGCCCGCATCCTGTAAACATGCCCGGCGGGCTGCCGGGCGCGAATCCACTGCAAGGAGAATGCTATGAACGACGAAATCGCCCTGCGGGATATCTTAGTTGCCATGCTGCGGCGTTGGCGGCTGTTGCTCGCAATCGCCCTGATCGTTGCCGTCCTGCTCGGCGGCTATCGGACCGTAAAGGCGTTGCCGACAGGCGGCAGAGACGTCGAAGCCGAGGCGACCTATGCGCGCGAGCTGGAAACGTACAATCTAAATAAAGACAGCATGGAACAATCGCTGGAACAGTTGAACGCAAACCTGGAGCAGGCAACCCTGTACAACGAGAGGAGCCTGCTGATGCGCGTCGACCCCTACAACAAACACGTATGCAGCCTGGTGTTCTGCGTGGATACGGCGGTGGACGGCGCGCTTGGGGTTGCCGGGGCGGAGGTGGACGGCATGGAGCAGCTTGTCCTCGTTGACCTCGCTTCCCAGGTCGCCGACCGCATCGCCGGCCGCTACGTCCTTGCGCTCCGCAACGCGCCGCTTGCTGAACTGCTGGCGGGCATCGCGCCCGACAGCCTGCAGGATCGCTTCCTCGAGGAGATCGTCCAGGTGCAAAACGCCGGCGACGGTACGGTGGTGATCGAAGTATGCGGAACGCCGGAACTGGACGCAACGGCGGCGGCGAAAGCCCTGTATGAATACGCCGTATCCCGGCAGGCGGATGTGGCCGCCACCACACAGGCGCATACGCTGAGCGTGCTCGCCTGCAACGAAAGCGTGACGGTCGACAGCGAGCTTGCGCTCAAGCAGTCTGAAAACAGGGGCAAGGCGGCCGAGATCTCGGCGCAAATTGCCGAGCAAACGACGGCGCTTGAGGACCTTGTGGAACCCGTGATGAAGACCGCCGGGCTCGGAAGCGCCATAAAAAGCGGCATCAAGTATGGGGCGCTCGGCCTGATCGTGGGGCTCGTCATCGGCGTCTGCCTGATTCTCTGCCTCGTGATCTTCAGCGACAGGCCGCGCAGCGCCGAACAGCTTGCCAAGGCGATAAAGCTGCGCTATCTGGGCAGCCTCGAGCCGCAGTGCATCCGCAAGGGGCTCGACGGGCTGGCCGACCGGCTGATGGGCGACAAGAACCCGCTGGACGAGAAGGCGAGCCTGTCGCTCGTCGCCGCGAATCTGGCCGAAGCCGCCGGCGGGCATGGGACCGTCCTGCTCACCGGCATGTTGCCGGTTGCGCGGCTGCAGGCCATCGCCGATGCGCTCGACGCCGCCTGCGAGGGCTGCTTCCGTTTTGTGGCCGGCGGCAACGTCTTTGTCAGTGCGGAAACGGTAGCAAAGTTGCAGGCGGCCGACGCCGCCATCCTGCTGGAGGAGCGGAAGACGACGGTCAGCGATATCATGCGGGAGACCGAACGGCTGCAGGCGGCCGGCAAGCCGCTCGTCGGATTCGCGTTCGTCTGAGCGCAGCACCCCGCCGGCAGACGGGACAGTGCCGGAAATGACAGGGGCCGGGACGGCATCGCCGTCCCGGCCCCTGTTGCGTTTGTCCTTCCCCGATCCGCTTACGACCGTTCCATCAGCAGCACGAGCACCGCCTTTTGCGCGTGCAGGCGGTTCTCCGCCTCGTCTATAATCTCCCCGGCATGGGATTCCATGATCTCGTCGGTGATCTCCTCGCCACGGTGCGCCGGGAGGCAGTGCTGCACGATTGCGTCCGGCTTGGCAAGGCGCATGACCTCGTCGTTGACCTGATAGCCCTGGAATGCGGCGCGGCGCGCCTGCACCTCCGCTTCCATGCCCATGGACGCCCACACGTCCGTATACACCACATCCGCATCCGCAATGGCCTCTTCCACGCCCTCCACGCAGGTGAAGCGGCCGGTCTGCTCCGCCCACGCCATGATCTCTGCATCCGGCCGGTAGGCGGCCGGACAGGCGATGGATACGCGCATGCCCATCTTGATGCAGCCGACGATGAGCGAATTGGCCATGTTGTTGCCGTCGCCCACGAAGCAGAGTTTCAGCCCTGCGAGCGACTGCTTATATTCCCGAATCGTCATCAGGTCCGCCAGCACCTGGCACGGGTGAGCGTAATCGGTGAGGCCGTTGACGATGGGGATCGTGCCGTAGGCAGCGAGGTCCTCCACGTCGCTCTGCTTGTAGGTACGGATCATGATGCCGTCCAGATAGCGCGAAAGCACGCGCGCCGTATCCTTGATCGGCTCGCCACGCCCGAGTTGCAGGTCGTTGGCGCTCAAAAACAGCGCGCTGCCACCGAGCTGATACATCCCCGCCTCAAACGAAACGCGCGTGCGGGTAGACGATTTCTGGAAGATCATGCCGAGCGTCTGCCCTGCAAGGCGCGGATGCGCGATGCCATGCTTCTTCTCATACTTGAGCTGATCGCCCAGGTTCAGGATCTCGGTGATCTCCTCCGCCGTGAGATCGGACAGTTTGAGCAGATGTTTCATTCTTCGATCACTCCTTTGATAATTTCCGCAGCCTCGGCCAGCAGCTCGAACGGGATGTTCAACGCCGGCAAGAGCCGCACCTTGTTCTTGGCCGTCAGCGCGAGCACGCCGCGCTCCATGCAGCGGCGGACGATGTCAGCCGCCGGTTTTTCCGCCTCCACGCCGAGCATCAATCCAAGGCCCGTGACGCTCTTCACGCCAGCCGCAGCCGAAAGCGTCTCCTTCAGATATGCGCCCTTTTTGCGCACATCGGCAAGCAGCGCCTGGTCAATGCGGTCGAGAATGCTGAGCGCCGCCGCCGCACAGACGGGATTCCCGCCGAACGTGGAACCGTGATCGCCGCTTTTCAGCACGTCCGCCGCGCGCGCGCCCAGCAGCGTCGCGCCAATGGGCAGGCCGCCGGCGAGGCCCTTGGCAGTGGTGACCACATCCGGCTCGACCCCGTAGCCCTGATACGCATACAGCGTGCCGGTCCGGCCGTTACCGGTCTGCACCTCGTCGATCATGAACAGGGCGTCGTTTTCGCGGCACAGCCGTTCCACTGCGCGCACATAGCCGGGATCAAGCACATTGACGCCGCCCTCGCCCTGTACCAGCTCGATCAGCATGCCGCACACCGTGCCGTCGAACAGCCGTTCGAGCGCCGCGACATCGCCCGCGGGCGCATGCCGAAAGCCGTCCGGAAACGGACCGAAATGCTGGTGCATGGCCGCCTGTCCGGTGGCGGCAAGCGTTGCAATGGTGCGGCCATGGAAGCTGTTTTCCAGCGTGATGATGTTCGGCCGCGCCGTGCCATACCGGTCGCTGCCGTACTTGCGGGCGACCTTGAGCGCGCACTCGTTCGCCTCCGCGCCGGAATTGCCGAAGAAGACCTTCCGCATGCCCGTGCGCGCGCAGAGCCGCTCGGCCAGCAGCGCCTGCGGCCCGGTGTAATACTTGTTGCAGGCGTGTTGGATGCGCCCCGCCTGCTCTGCCACGGCCGCCGCCCACACCGGGTCGGCTACGCCGAACGCATTGACCGCGATGCCGGTACCCATGTCGATATACCGCCTGCCCGCGTCGTCGAACACGATCGACCCCTGCCCGGAGACGAGCACCGGGTCGTACCGGTCGTACGTGTTGGCGATATACGTCCTGTCGAGCGCGCGAATGTCCATAAGTTTCTCCTCCTATGCAGGAAATGCCACGCGGATGAGCAGCATATATGCCGCCGTGCCGCAGGCGATGCTCAAAAGCGTATTGCGCCACTTCAGGTGCAGCAGCGCCGTGAGCGCCACGCCGAGCAGCGCCGGCAGGCCGTGGTCGCCGGAAAGCGGCTGCACATTGCGCAGGCAATACACCAGCAGCGTGGCCATGATCGCCGGCGGCAGGATGCGCCCAAGATAACGCACCGGCTCCGGCACAGGCCGCCTGGTGCCGAACACGGCAAACGGGATCAGGCGCGTGAGCAGCGTACAGGCCGCCGTCACCGCAATCACCAGCAGGGCATAGACCGGCCCCGTCATGCAGCCGCCCCCTTCCGTACGAGCAGGCCCCGCCCGCACACGAGCAGCGTCACCGTAACGAGCAGCGACGGCAGCAGGAATGCCTCAGGCCCAAGCAGCAACAGCATCACCAACGCGCTCACACCGCCGATGAGCGCCGGCAGCCGCTGCCCCGCCACGCGCACCTGCTCGACGAGGATCACCGTGAAGAGCGCCGTCATGGCAAAGTCGATACCGGTCAGATCCACCGGCAGCGCCTGCCCGAGCAATGCGCCGATGCAGCCGCCCAGCACCCAGTAGCTCTGGTCGAGCAGCGCGATGAGGAGCATGGCCCGGTTTTCATCGATCCCATCCGGCACCCGCAGCGCGCACAGCAGCGAATACGTCTCGTCCGTCAGCGAAAAAATCATATACCAGCGGCCGGGCATGCCGCGAAACCGCTCGACAAACGTCAGCCCGTAAAAGATGTGGCGGCTGTTGACCAGCAGCGTCGTCACCGCTACGGTCAGCAGGCCTGCCCCGGCGGCCAACAGGTCCGCCATGACGAACTGGCCGGAGCCGGCATAGACCACCGTGCTTGCAAGCAACGCCCAGGGCGCGCCGTAACCGTTTCGCTGGAGCACCACGCCAAAGGCGATGCCGAGGAACAGATACCCGAGCAGGACGGGGATCGTCTTGAAAAATGCAAAGCGCAGAGCCTCCCGCATGCCGTCCCTCCGCACGTCAACGAAACATCGTGCCGATGCCCTCGTTGGTCAGAATCTCGATCAGGATGGCATGGGGCGTCGTGCCGTCCAGCACAAACACCTTTTTCACGCCGCGGCGGATGGCCTCGATGCAGCAGCCGATCTTCGGGATCATGCCGCCGGAGATGACGCCCTCGCGCATGAGCTGCGGCGCCTCGCTCACCCCGATGTACGGAATGACGGAACCCGGATCGTCCCGGTCGCGCAGCACGCCGGCGGTATCGGTCATGGAGATCAGGCACTCGGCCCGCAGGGCTGCGGCAAGGCGCGCCGCTGCGGTATCGGCGTTGATGTTGTACGTTTCACCCTTTTCGCCGCGCGCAATGGTGGAAACAACGGGAATATACCCCTTCTCCAGCACGTCGAGCACCGGTTGCGGGTCCACGCGCGTGATCTCCCCCACAAGCCCCAGCCGCTCGTCGAGCTGTTTGGCCTCGATCATGCCGCCGTCAAGCCCGCACAGGCCGATGGCCCGTCCGCCGAGCGTTTGCAGCAGGCTCACAAGGCTCTTGTTTACCTTGCCCGCCAGTACCATCTGTACGACCTCGGCCGTTTCCTCGTCGGTCACGCGCAGGCCGTCCACAAATTCGCTCCGTTTGCCAAGCCGCCGGAGTAGTCCGGAGATCTCCGGGCCGCCGCCATGCACGACCACCACGCGCACGCCGATGAGCCGCAGCAGCATCACATCGCCCATCACGCTGCGCTTGATGTCCTCGTTCACCATGGCGTTGCCGCCGTATTTGACGACGACGATCTTGTCCTTATAGGCCTGAATATACGGCAGCGCGTTGCACAGGACTTCCGCCCGCTGCGCGTTGGTCAACTGCATGAAAACATCCTCCGCTTCAGGTTCTGTAATCGCTGTTGATCTTCACATACTCACACGTGAGGTCGCATCCCCACGCCTCGGCGCAGGCGTCGCCGTCGGCAAGATCGAGCAGAATATCGATCTCGTCCGCAGAGAGCACCGCTTTGGCCGTCTCCTCGCTGAAGGGAACGCCGTGGCCGTTCTCACAGACGGCCACTGTCCCGGCCGCAGAGGAAAACCGCACCGCCACGCCGTTCACATCCACCGCCGCGCCACTGTAGCCCACCGCGCAGAGAACGCGTCCCCAGTTGGCGTCCGCGCCCGCCATCGCCGTCTTGACAAGGCTCGAGCAGATGACCGCCTTTGCGATTGTGCGCGCATCCGCCGCGCTCCTTGCGCCGCTGACGCGGCAGGTCAGCAGGCGGCCGGCGCCCTCGCCATCCTTGGCGATTGCACGGCACAGCCGCCTTGTCACACAGGCAAGCGCCTCGGCAAAGGCCGCATAATCGCTGCCGGGCGCGTCGATGACCGGATTGCCGGCAAGGCCGTTGGCAAGGATGGCCACCATATCGTTGGTCGAGGTGTCGCCGTCGATGCTGATCATGTTGAACGAATCCTTCACGTCGTTGGCGAGCGCCAGACGGAGCATATCCGGGCTGATCGCCGCGTCCGTCGTCAAAAACACGAGCATAGTGGCCATGTTTGGATGGATCATGCCCGAGCCTTTGGCCACGCCGCCGAGCGTGCAGATGCGGCCGCCCGCTTCAAATGCAACGGCAACCTCCTTCTTCGCCACGTCGGTCGTCATGATCGCCTCGGCAGCGTCGCCGCTGCCGTCCCGGGAAAGCGCCGCGACAAGCGCCGGCATGGCCGCCTCGATGGGCGCGGGGTCGAGCGGTTGCCCGATCACGCCCGTGGATGCAACCACGACGTCCGCCGGGTCAAGGCCGGTCTCCCGCGCCACCGCCTCGCACATGCGGGCGGCGACCTGTTCGCCGTCGGCGTTGCAGGTGTTGGCGTTGCCGCTGTTGCAGACGATGGCCTGCGCGAACCCGTTTTCCAGATGCGCCCGCGTCACGATGAGCGGCGCGCCCTTCACAAGGTTTTGCGTGTAAACGGCCGCAGCCGCGCAAGGCTCCTCGCTGACAATCAGCGCAAGGTCGCGCTTGGTCCTGTTCTTGCGGACGCCGCAGTGTACGCCCGCGGCCGTAAATCCCTTCGGCGCGCAAACGCCGCCAGATACCTGCTTCATGGTCGCTTCATTCCCTCCAGAGTTTAAGTCCTTCCGTTTCCGGCGCGCCGAGCAGCAGGTTCATACACTGGACCGCCGCGCCCGAAGCGCCCTTGCCAAGATTATCATACCTCGCATGAACCGCGAGCCGCTCGCCGTTGCCGGTTACGATCAGCTCCATGCCGTCGCACCCGGAGAGCGCGTTGGCCGCCAGCATCCCCTCGTCCGTCGGCGGCAGCACGCGCACGCACGCGCAGCCCGCATAATGCGCCGCATACAGCTCGCTGAGCGATTCCGGCGTGGCCGGGCGGCAGAGCAAGCCGGCGTGCAGGGGCACGGTCACGAGCATGCCGCTGTAAAAATCCGCTACAACCGGCAAAAACACCGGCGCGGCAAGCAGCGACTGCGCGCGCATTTCCGCAAGGTGCTTGTGCTGCTGCGCCAGGCCGTAAATGCGCGGCGCAAGGAGCGCCTCCGGCCGCTCATCCCCCTCGTAATCCGCGATCATCGCCTTGCCGCCGCCGCTGTACCCGGTGATCGAGGTGCAGCTGAGCGCCGCGTCCGGCGCGAGCAGGCCCGCCTCGACCAGCGGCCGCACAATGGCCAGATAGCCGCTCGCGTGGCAGCCCGGCACCGCGATGCGTTTGCCGGCCTGCACCGCCTCGCGGTGGGCATGCGTCAGCTCCGGAAAGCCGTATGCCCAGCCCGGCGCGGTGCGATGCGCCGTCGAGGTGTCAAGGATGCGCGTGCGCGGATTGTCCACCATGGCGACCGCTTCGCGCGCCGCCGCATCCGGCAGGCACAAAAAGGCGACGTCCGCGCTGTTGAGCGCCTCGCGCCGTGCGGCCGGGTCCTTGCGCAGCGCCGGATCAAGCCGGATCAGCTCGATGTCGGCGCGCGCGGGCAGCCGGTCATGGATGCGCAGGCCCGTCGTGCCTGCGCTGCCGTCGATGAACACACGGATCACAGCGACAACCGTCCTTTCATGGCGGCGATCTGCGCGCGCACGGACGCGGGCGACGTCCCGCCGAACGACTGCCGCCGCCGCACACAGGCGTCCAGGTCGATCGCTTCGTATACGTCCTCGTCAAACTGCGGCGCAAACCGCCGGTAAACCTCAAGCGGCAACGCTTCCAGCGTCGTGCCGGCCGCAATGCAATGGGCCACAAGCTCGCCGGTGATGCGATACGCCGTGCGGAACGGCACGCCTCTCGCGGCCAGGTAATCGGCGCAATCCGTCGCGTTGATGAACCCGGCGGACGCCGCACGGCGCATATTGTCCGTGCGCACGCGCATGGTGGAAAGCATCGGCTCGAACACGGACAGGCACTGCCGCACCGTATCCACGCTGTCGAAGATGGCCTCCTTGTCCTCCTGCATGTCCTTGTTGTAGGCAAGCGGAAGGCCTTTCATCATCGTCAGCAGCGCCATCAGGTCGCCATACGCCCGGCCGGCCTTGCCGCGCACAAGCTCCGCAATGTCGGGGTTCTTCTTCTGCGGCATGATGCTCGACCCGGTGGCATACGCATCGTCCAGCTCCACGAAGCGGAACTCCCAGGAGCACCAGAGCACGATCTCCTCCGAAAAGCGGGACAGATGCATCATCATCACCGCAAGGCAGGCGGCCAGCTCCAGCACAAAATCCCTGTCGGACACGCCGTCCATGCTGTTCTCGCACGCGCCGGAAAGCCCGAGCGCCGCCGCCGTCTGCTGCCGGTCGGTCGAAAACGTCGTCCCGGCGAGCGCGCAACTGCCCAGCGGGGAAACGCGCATGCGCTTTTCACAGTCGGCCAGCCGGTCCAGGTCGCGCCAGAACATGTTCGCGTATGCCATGAGATGGTGCCCGAATGTGACCGGTTGGGCGCGTTGCAGATGCGTGTAGCCCGGCATGACCGTCTCCGCATGCGCTTCCGCCTGCATGAGTATAGTCCCGAGCAGCCGCCGCGTCAAGCCCCGGATTGCATCCGTTTCCGAAAGCAGGTACAGCCGCAGATCCAGCGCCACCTGGTCGTTGCGGCTGCGCGCCGTATGCAGCTTTTTGCCGGCGTCCCCGATGCGGCGCGTAAGCTCCGCTTCGACGAACATGTGGATGTCCTCCGCCTCGGGATCGATGGCCAGCGCGCCGCTGTCGAGATCCTCCCGGATGCCGGCAAGCCCCTCCGCGATGGCCGCCGCCTCCGCCCCGGTGAGAATGCCCTTGGCGGCGAGCATCGCGGCGTGCGCAAGCGACCCCTCGATATCCTGCCGGTACATCCGCGCGTCAAACGGGATGGACGAGTTGAAATCGTTGACCTCGGCGGACAGTTCCTTCTGAAACCGGCCCGCCCACATCGCCTTCATGCTGTGCCGCGCCTCCCTTTCCTCCAAAGGGGCGCCGACGATACCGGCGCCCCCGTTTGTATGCCTTCGATTGTTCCGGCCCGCCGGATCACTTCAGCCCGTATTCGCGCGCAAGCGCGTTCATGCGCAACGACAGTCCGAACAGGTTGATGAAGCCGGCCGCGTCCTTCTGGTCGTATACGTGATCTTCGCCGAACGTCGCCAGCTCTTCAAAATACTGCGAGTAGGGCGAGCTGACGCCTGCGTTGATGAGGTTGCCCTTGTAAAGCTCCAGCTTTACGTCGCCGGTAACGTGCTCCTGCGTCTTGTCCACAAACGCGGAGATGGCCTCGCGCAACGGCGTGAACCACTTGCCAAAGTAGACCAGCTCGGCAAACTGCTCGGCCACCAGCGTCTTGTAATGCAGCGTGTCGCGGTCGAGACAGAGCGTTTCAAGCACCTGATGCGCCCGATACAGGATCGTGCCGCCCGGCGTCTCATACACCCCGCGGGACTTCATGCCCACAAGCCGATTTTCCACGATATCGACCAGGCCAATGCCGTGCGCGCCGCCGATCTGGTTGAGCTTCTCCACCAGCGCCACGGGCGGGAGCGCCACGCCGTCCACAGCCACCGGCACGCCCTTTTCAAACGAAATGGTCACATACGCCGGCGTGTCCGGCGCCTGCTTGGGCGAAACGCACATCTCGAGAAAGCCCGGCTTCTCATAGAGCGGCTGGTTCTTCGGGTCCTCCAGATCGAGTCCCTCGTGCGAAAGATGCCAGAGGTTCTTATCCTTGGAATAGTTCGTCTCGCGGCTGATCTTGAGCGGGACGTTGTGCGCCTCGGCGTAGTCGATCTCCTCTTCGCGGGACTTGATGCTCCACTCCCGCCACGGCGCGATGATGCCCATCTTCGGCGCAAGCGCCTTGACCGTCAGTTCAAAGCGCACCTGATCGTTGCCCTTGCCCGTGCAGCCGTGGCAGATGGCGTCCGCCCCCTCGGCCTTTGCAATCTCCACGAGCCGCTTGGCGATGACCGGCCGCGCCAGCGCCGTGCCGAGCAGGTATTCCTTTTCATAGACCGCGCCGGCCTTGACCGCCGGATAGATGAAGTCCGTGACGAACTCCTCCTTCAGGTCCTCGATATACAGCTTGGAAGCGCCGGTCTTGAGCGCCTTTTCCTCAAGGCCGTCCAGCTCGCTGCCCTGCCCGACGTCGCCCGAAACGGCTACGACCTCGCACCCGTCATAATTCTCCTTAAGCCACGGGATGATGATGGATGTATCGAGTCCGCCGGAGTAGGCCAGCACAACCTTGTTGATCTTCTTCATGTCCATTCCTCCTAAACCGCGTTCTGCAACGTGTTCTTTAATGTTTATACATGATACGCGCTTTATTTCCGCTTGTCAAGTATATTTATGCAAATATATTGCATTTATTTTCGTAAATTCATCCCCTTGACCGCCCCGGCGCCATTCATTATAATATGAAAAAACGCCGGCGGCCCATTCGCCGCACAGGGAGGCACCATGCACAGCGAAACCAACCACGGCTGCCTGACGACCGAGCGGCTTGTGCTGCGCCCATTCACGCAGGACGATGCGCCGGAGGTCGCGCGCCTGTGCAACAACGAGCGGCTCAACCGGCGCGTGCTGCTCCTGCCGTACCCGTATGAGGAGACGGATGCACGCGCCTGGATCGGCACGCATGCGGAACGGGCCGCCATGGGACGCGCCTACACCTTTGCCGTCACGGGCAGGACTGTCGGCACGCTGTACGGTTGCATGGGGCTCGAGTGCGATGCAACCAACCGGCGAGCCGAGGCCGGCTACTGGTTCGGGGAGCCGTACTGGGGGCGCGGCTATGCGACCGAGGCGCTCGGCGCGCTGCTCGCATTTGCGTTTACGACCCTCAAGCTCCATCGGATCACTGCGGAACACTTCGGTTCCAACCCCGCCTCCGGCCGCGTGATGGAAAAGAACGGCATGCAACTTGAGGGCACGCTGCGCGAACACATCCTCAAAAACGGCGTCTTCGAGGACGCGGTGTGCTACGGCATTCTGAAAAGCGAATGGCTTTTGCAGGAGAAAAGGGCACGGTAGCCGCGCCGTTCAGCCCGCCCGCTTACTGCCGGAGAAGCGCCTCCCACTCGCCCACGATGCGCCGGTCCGAAAAGTAATCGATCTGCATTGCCGCCTGCACGCGCGCCAGCGTGGCGTTCGTCTTTTCGCGCGCCCGCGCCGTGCCTGCGCGCAGGATATCGTACACGCCGTCGATATCCGCCTCCCACTTTGCGCGCGCGGCACGAATGGGGGCCAGCGTCTCCTCCAGCACCTGAATCAGGAATTTTTTGCACGTACCGTCGCCCAGGCCGCCGCGCCGGTAATGCGCCTTCATCTCCTCCAGATTGGCGTATGCGGGCAGATACTCGGCAAACATATCGTCACAGCAGAGCGCATCCAGATATGTGAACACCACATTGCCCTCGATGTGGCCGGGGTCCTCGATCCGCAGATGCTGCGGGTCGGTGAACATCTTGCCGTTGACCTGGCGCTTGACGGTCTTTGCATCGTCGCTGAGATAGATGCAGTTGCCCAGCGACTTGCTCATCTTGGCCTTGCCGTCCACGCCGGGCAGGCGGCGCTGCGTCTCGTTCTCCGGGATCAGCGCCGTGGGCAGCACGAGCGTCTCGCCATAGATGCGGTTGAACTTCTCGACGATCTCGCGCGTCTGCTCGATCATGGGAAGCTGATCCTCGCCGACGGGAACGACCGTCGCGTCAAAGGCGGTGATGTCCGCAGCCTGCGAGACGGGATAGACAAAGAAGCCCACGGGCAGGCCCTCGTCCGCAAAGCCGCGCATCTGCATCTCCGCCTTGACGGTGGGGTTGCGCGACACGCGGGCGGTCGTCACAAGATTCATGTAATAAAAGGTAAGCGCATGGAGCGCCGGCAGCGCCGACTGGACGCAGATGGTGGCCTTGTCCGGGTCAATGCCGGCCGACAGATAATCCAGCGCCACCTGGATGATGTTGTCCCGGATCTTGCGGGGGTTGTCCGCATTGTCCGTCAGCGCCTGATCGTCTGCGATGAGGATGTTCACCTCATCGAACAGGCCCGAGTTTTGCAGCTCCACCCGGCGTTTGAGCGAGCCGACATAATGCCCCAGGTGCAGCCGCCCCGTGGGCCGGTCGCCCGTCAGGATGATCTTCTTCTCCGTCGCGTTCCCTTGCTCCCCGTTCACTTTCAAATCCTCCACCATATTATCCGCCTTCCTTTCCGGCGCTTTGTCCGGCCGCTTCTTCGCCGCCCGCCGGCACGCCAATCGCGCTGCTACCGGCTTCCATGGCATAGATACAAGAGATTCCCTGCGCGCAGGTCCTTCGGCTTGCCGGCCGCGTTTGCATAACCGCCACGGCCTTGCCCCCCGTCGTCCCTGCGCTGTCCGGCGCCAAGGCGGCGGAAAGGGGTCGGTCAGGCGGGGCCCCGGCCGCCCGCATCCATGGCAGAGAAGGGGCGCTGTGAAGTCGGCGCCGGCGTTCGGCATGCAAGCTTGCAGCGCCGCCATTTGCCGCGAACGCGCATCCAGCATCGTCCGGCCTCGTTTGTCGCAGCCGGCCGCCATTTCCGATCATTCCTCTTCAGCCGGCAAGCCCAACGCCAGCTCCACTCCGCCCATTACAAACGTCGGCGCTTCCCTCCCCGTTCATAAGGGGGCCACTTGCCCCCGGCCGGCGCCGTTTCCGGCGGCTTGCTTCCATTCGGCCGCCCTGGGCACCAGTATACCACAGTCCGGGGGAAAGGGGAATAAACGGGGCAAAAAAGAAGGATTTTTCCCATGCCAAGAAGCTCAGTGAAAAGCCTTCCAGACGAAATCGCATTAAAAAAGAGCAGCCGCCCTGCAGCGGCCGCCCTTTTCCGGTAACCCGCACAAAACGGGCAACGAAGGGAATGCGCTCGGATCGCACTGCCGGCATGTTGTCGCACGGATGTTAAACGCGGCGCTGTACCCCCGCAACGGCAACGGTTTTTTGCTTCGTTGTTCAAAGCTCCACCGTCGCAATTCTCGGCTCGAAGCAGCACGCGGGGCGAAGACAGACGATGCGTACGCCCGAAGCCCGTTGCGGGCCAACCTTCATGAATGTCGCAATGACCGAAGTGCCTCCGCCCAGTCCGAGCGGCCCGATGCCGGCTTCGTTCACTCGCCTTGTTATCTCCTGCTCCATCTCCGATTGGCTATCATATCGTCCATCCACCTGCGCCTGAAGCATCAGGGAGCTTGCCTCAAAATGTGATCTGCCGACTCCCACAGCAAGCGTACAGGGCGAGCATCCAAGCTGCGCAACCGCCTCCCTTGCCCAATTCACAATTTTATCCAACACAACTTTCGTGCTGTGTTTGTGAAACACGCGATAAGTCTTTGCCCGGATTGCCGGCCCTCCGCCGAACATGAGGATGTGCAGGCGAAGCACGTTTTCCCCGCAGCGGCGGATTAAAATAGGCGCCGGCTCCACCCCCGCGCTGTCAGGGTCCAGTCCGCCACTCTGATCAATTCGATATTCAGTACATCGCAAAAATTCATGTGAAGCAATCCATGCCATTTAATATATACTCAAAACAAAGCAGCAAAACCGGAAAATTCCCAAAGTTTTTCTTCCTCCCGAGTGGGACATGGCTTCCTCTTTCCTTGCGTGCCCAAACATGTGGCGCTGCTGCTTTTCTGTTCTTGGGCAATGCTTTGTACGGCAAACACTATTCTGATAATGTTGACCTTATTGCATATTTCGTCCAAGCCGGCTGACACAAATCGTTTCAGCCCGTTCCTGTTAGGTATGTTTTCCCACAGCAATTATCTTAGCTCACGGTTGACAGCGGATCGTCACTTGCGCTTCCTTTTTATAATTCGTAGCATCATGTCCTTATATCTAAAGA
>UQGA01000009.1 GCA_900540495.1 uncultured Eubacteriales bacterium
CCAAGTGGTAAGGCAAGGGACTTTGACTCCCTCATCCGCTGGTTCGAGTCCAGCCGTCCCAGCCATTTTTTCTGCCGCCCCGGCGGCCCCAGAAAAGCTTTGACCCGGTAGCTCAGTCGGCAGAGCAACTGCCTTTTAAGCAGTGGGTCCGGGGTTCGAATCCCCGACGGGTCACCAAAGTAGACAAAACCTGCGTATAACTATCGTTATACGCAGGTTTTGTCTGCTTTGGTGCCGGAAGTGGGACTTGAACCCACACGGTATCGCTACCAACGGATTTTGAGTCCGTCACGTCTGCCAGTTCCATCATTCCGGCGCAGGCAGGAGGGCGGGGTTTCCACCGAACAGAATTGTAGCACAAGCGGCCGCCCATTGCAAGGAAAAACTGTAGCCGCAGGCGGCGGCTGGAGCGGCGCGCTGTCAGATCATATATTTTTCTTGACACGGCGCGGCCGACATGCTATCATTAGCTAAACCGTTGAGGAAGTGTAAGTACTTCATGGCCGCTCCGGCAAAGAGAGCCGCGTCTGGTGGAAAGCGGTGCGGAGAGCATGGACGAATGGGCTTCTGAGGGCGAGCTGAATGCAGAAGTAGGCGAGCCGGGTGATCCTCCGTCAAGGGATCGGCATATGTTCGTATGCGCAGAGTGGGCGCCGTTGGCGCCAAGCCGGGTGGCACCGCAGGAGAAACCGCTTCATGCACGCTCCTGTCCCAGCAAACGCAGTGGGATAGGAGCGTTTTTCTATCCCGAAAATTCGAGGATATCGGAAAGGAGAAGGAGACATGAAGACACAGGACATCCCGTACAAGATCTATCTGGACGAAGCGGAGATCCCGCAGCAGTGGTACAACGTGCGCGCCGACATGCGCAACAAGCCGGCGCCGCTGCTCAATCCCGCCACGCTGCAGCCCATGCGGGCGGAGGAGCTGAACGCCGTGTTCTGCGAAGAGCTGGTGCGCCAGGAGCTGGACAACGACCATGCCCTGATCGATATTCCGGAGGAGATCGTCCGCTTCTACAAGATGTATCGGCCGTCGCCGCTCGTGCGGGCATACTTTCTCGAGAAGGCGCTCGATACGCCGGCAAAGATCTATTATAAGTTCGAGGGCAACAACACCAGCGGCAGCCACAAACTCAACTCCGCCATTGCCCAGGCGTATTACGCCAAGCGGCAGGGACTCAAGGGCGTGACGACCGAAACGGGCGCGGGGCAGTGGGGCACGGCGCTTTCGATGGCATGCGCCTATTTCGGGCTGGACTGCAAGGTGTTCATGGTCAAGGTCTCCTATGAGCAGAAGCCGTTCCGGCGCGAGGTCATGCGCACCTACGGCGCGTCGGTGACGGCATCCCCGTCGCAGGAGACGGCGGTCGGCCGCCGCATTCTGGAGCGGTTCCCGGGCACGGGCGGCAGCCTTGGTTGCGCCATATCGGAGGCGGTGGAGGCGGCGACCTCGCAGGAAGGGTATCGCTATGTGCTCGGCAGCGTGCTCAACCAGGTGCTGCTGCACCAGTCGATCATCGGCCTGGAGACCAAGGCGGCGCTCGACAAATACGGCATCGTGCCGGATATCATCATCGGCTGTGCCGGCGGCGGCTCCAACCTGGGCGGCCTGATCTCCCCGTTCATGGGCGAAGTGCTGCGCGGCGAAAGGCAGTATCGCTTTATTGCCGTGGAGCCGGTTTCCTGCCCGAGCTTTACGCGCGGCAAATACGTGTACGATTACTGCGACACCGGCATGGTCTGTCCGCTGGCGAAGATGTATACGCTCGGCAGCGGCTTCATGCCCGCGCCCAACCATGCGGGCGGCCTGCGCTATCATGGCATGAGCTCCATCCTCTCGCAGCTCTATGCCGACGGCTATCTGGAGGCGACGAGCGTGGAGCAGACCAAGGTGTTCGAGGCGGCGGAGCTGTTTGCCAGGACCGAGGGCACGCTGCCGGCGCCGGAGAGCAGCCATGCCATCCGGGTTGCGATTGACGAGGCGCTCCGCTGCAAGGAAACGGGGGAGGCCAAGACCATCGTGTTCGGCCTGACGGGTACCGGTTATTTCGATATGGTGGCCTACGGCCGCTACCACGACGGCGAGATGACCGACTATATCCCCACGGATGCGGAAATTGCCGAGAGCCTTGCGCAGACCCCGCATTTCCCGGGCAACGAGGCATAGAACGGGCGGGCATGCGCGCATGTCCGAAGGAAAAAAGACGGACGGGACGGCGGTTGCCGTCCCGCCCTTTCGTCGGGCCGTTATGCGGTTTCGCGGGAAAGGCAGCGTATGCCCGCCAACGGCCCGGCGAGGGATGACGGTCGACTCTGAAAGCATGACGGCCGTCATCGCAGTGGCGGGGGGATGACCGCCACGCCTGGTCGCGTCAGGACTTCGTCCCGCCGCGCATTCTTCTGTTGAGCATCGCTGCGCCGCCCAGCCCGAGCAGGCACACGCAGCCGAGCGTGAACCACAGCAGGGGGCTGGCTTCGTCGCCGGCCGCCGGCACTTGAGGCGTTTCCCGGGTATTGGTGAAGCCCGCTCTCGCGGTTCTTCCGCCCGAGATGGTGCCGGTGTTGCCCGTGGCTGCGGTGGCATACCCGTCCTGATTCGCCTCGGCCTCCGTGACGACATAGGTAACGCCCGCGGGCAGGCCGGTGGCCTTCACGCTCTCGCCGTGTCTGAGCCGGAAGGTTGCAACGCCGTCGACAAAGGTCATGTCGCCGTAGGCGCCGTTGATGCTTGTATCGCCCAGCCGCACGGTGAACGTCCATTCCCGCTCCGTATCGCCCGCGTTGCCGGAGACCGTTTTGGAAACGGCGAGGCTACCGGTGGTGGGTGGCGGAGCGATGGTCTTGGCGTTGTCGAACGTCGCCGTAGCGGTGCCGCCCTCCGGGATGACGCCCTTGTCTCCGTGCTTCGTGGTGTCATAGCCGTCCTGATTCGCGCCCGTTTCCGTCACCCGGTAGGAGACCCCGGCGGGCAGCCCGGTTGCCGTCGCGCTTTCGCCGTGGCGGAGCAGGAAGGTCGCCATGCCTCCGACAAAGGTCATGTCGCCATAGGCGCCGTTGATGTCTGTGTCGTCCAGCCAAACGGTAAACGCCCATTCCCGCTCCGTATCGCCCGCGTTGCCGGAGACCGTTTTGGAAACGGTGAGGCTGCCGGGCAGGATGTCCTTCGTGTTGGTGACGTTGAAGCCGTCTACGGTAGCGGTATAACCGGGCACCGCATCCTCGGCGATGGTGTATACGATCTCCTGTCCGTTTTCGTATTTGGGCAGGTCGGTGAAGCGCCACGCCCAGCCGTTGTCCGCGTTGAGGGTGAGCGCCCTGTCGGTGCTCTCGCCGTCGGCCAGCAGGCGGACGGTGACGGTCTCCGGACGCTTGCCGTCCTGGTCGTCCGCGTCGTCCCAGACCTTTTCCACGGCAAGATCCATAAGCTGGGTATAGGTATTGGAGATCTGGATATCCCCTACCTGCGCCGCTTCGGTATCGTAAACGATCTTGGCGACGTGCTGCCAGACGCTGGTGTCTGCAAATACGATCTTGCCGGGCGTGCCGCCGTCCGCATAGGCCACATTCGGGTAATAGTGCAGCGTTGTGATGAGCACCCCGTCGTCCCCGGATATGTTCATGGCGATGTTATACGCCGGGTCCTGATTGGCCTGGTTTATCTGCAGGCTGTTAAGGCTGTAGTAATAGACGGGTTCTTTCCATACGCCGTGCAACAGCGCGGCTTTGATCGCCTTTCGCTGGGACGCGCTCGGCGCCCTGGAGGTGATCACCACGGTACCCCTGTTCCCCGTCAGGGTTCCCGCGAAGAAGCAGCCGTCATAGAGAGGCCAGTCTGTATGGCTGCAGGTCGTGGCTTCCTCTATCTCAAGCCCGATTTCCGAGACGCCGATGGTCGTTGTGCCCAGGCCGGTTGCAGTCAGCTCGGTGCCCTCCAGCAGGCCGAGATCTTCCGGTTCACAGCCGGTCTCCGTGACCGTATAGGTATCTCCGCTGACCCCGTTGATTCTCCAGCTCCAGAGGGTCTTGTTCACTTCGCGCCAGAGGATGGTGACCCCGTCCTCCCGGCCATAGGCGAGGGTATAGGACACGGGGCCGGCTTCACCGTTGCCGGTAACGGTGATTGCCAGCGACTGTTTCAGCTTTTCGATCTGCGCATCGTCCAGCCCGGCAATGGACTTTTGTACGACGATATAGGACGGTTCCGGACCAACGTCATCAACCGGCTCGTTCGCCACCTTTACCGTTACGCTGTCGGCAAAGAGGTTGGTGAGGTCGGTAAGCCCCGCCCCATGCAACTCGGTGTACTCCTTGCCACTTGCCAGGGTGTGATAGCTGCACTGTTCCATCATCAGGTGTCCCCAGCCGGTGGCGGTCTCCATAAAGGTGACGGGGTCCCCCTGCTGCTCCGGGCCGGCATAGGCGTCGTACCGTCCGTTCCCGGCATATTTCAGATGCATGCCCAGCGGACTGGCGCCTTCGGGTACGTTCTCGTCGTAGCGGTAGACGGTGTAGCCGCCGGCGCCGTCGGATACGGCGTAATAGGACGGACGATAGGTCACGCCGTCGATCGCCTGGAAGGCCTTATTCGCTCCTTCCCCGACGATTCCCCGCCACGCCTGGTCCGCAAAGGTCGTATCCGCGTCAAACTCCACCGCATCGGACGGCGTCGTGTAAAATTTGGCGGTGATGTGGTGGAGCGTCACGTCGATTTCGTCATCCGTGGCAAAGGCCCACATGCTGCCGACCAGATTGCCCGCTTCAAAGCGCACGCTCACGCCGTTGTCCTCCGTGCCGGCGTCCACGTGAACGCCGGCGTCGTCCACCACCACCGGGATGGGGGTGCCGTTTTTCAGATAGCCCGTCGGCGCGCTCGTTTCGATCAGGTAGTAGTTGCCCTGCGGGAGCAGCTCGTCGTCGCCGAAGACGAGCAGCCCGTTCGTGCCCGTGACGCCGGCCAGCCGGGCGGTGCCGCCGGCGGTATAGCCGCCGTCCGTCAGCGTCACATCGTCCACGGCGTAGAGCGCAAAGGCCGCGCCTGCGAGCGGCTGATCCTGATCGTCCACCTTCAGCACGCTCAGCTCGTTGCGGAGGTTGGGCACATAGAGGTTGGCAAAGAACTGGCGCTGCACGCCGGAATTCTCGGCAAACGTGTTCATGAGCCAGGTGTTGTTACCGTTGATCTTCTCCACGGCGTCCGCCTCGGTATAGTAGTAGAACACGCCGTATTGGGCGCTGTCGCGCTCGTTTTCGGGAAGCGCGTTATAGTATTTGGTAATATCGCCGGGCAACTCGTCAATCGTGATCTCCCAGGCGCCGCCGGAACCCAGCTGAAACCAGCAGGGGTTTTCCGTCAGGGCCGCCTGAATGTTTTTCCAGTCGCTGCCATCCTCGACCTTCCATCCGTCGATGGGGTTGCCGTGGATGGGGCGCCAGTCGTCGCCGTCCTTCATGAAGATCACGCCGAACATCTTTTTTGCCGTGGCGTCCGAAAGCGTCAGGATTTTTTCCGGCGTGTCGCCCATGATCCCCCCGTCGGTGGAGTAGAGGCCTATGCTGTTGCCCAGTTTGAGCAGCACGCCGGAGGTGGCGTAGGCGCCCGTGCTCCAGGGATTTGCCGCAAGGAGGATGTGCTGTTCTCCCACTTTGTCAAAGCGCAGGGATACGGCGCCCGCGGAACGATATCCATCCGGTGTGCTCGTTTCCGTGAGGGTCAGCGACAGGTTCTTCTTTTGCCCGTACCGCTCGTACAGTTGGTCGATGGTGAGGGGGAGGGCGTCCGGGTCCTCGCTTTCCCGGAGCACGAGCCGTCCGTCCGCCCCCGTCGCACCGGAGGTGAGGGTTTCGGTCCTGGACTCTCCGTCCTCCGTATAGGACACCGTAAGTTCGAATGCAGCCCCCGCAAGGGTGTTGCCGTTCTCGTCCACCTTGATGACGGTGCTCTCCGGGATGGATACCAGATTGTATTTGAGCGAGAGGTTGGAGTCCGTGTTGCCCCGCTCCAGATAGAAGAAATCCAGCGTATGGTAGGTGCCGTCGGGCAGGGTATTTCTGCCGACGCCCAACAGGGCCCCGAGCTTTTGGCCCTGCGCTGCGCCGTTGATCTTGATTTCGCCGGTCGAAAAGTCGATCTTGACGGAAGCGGCGTTGTGGATGCCGCCCAGGTCCGCCACCAGCACCCCGTCGATGAAGATCCACACGTCGTCGTCGCCGGAAAACTCATAGGTGACCGCCTTCGTCTTGTTTTCATCCACATGGCCGCCGTATTGCTGGACAAAGCGCGTGGACATGTGGATGCCGAAATAATGGTTGAGCGACGCGTCGGTGGAGTATACGGTATTCATCAGGGTATGATATCTCTGCTGACTGGTATCGGCGCCTTGCGGCGGCCGATAGAAATACCGTTCCGCATCTGCCGTCGCTGCATTGAAGGGGAAGAACTGGCCGACGTTGCCGGCGGCGCCGCCGGAGCCCACGCCCGGGTATTCGTACAGGGTGAAGGCGTTGTCGCCCGGATAATAGACGGCATAGTTCTCTGCGCTGTTAAAATAGTAGTATCCGTCTTTGTCCACCTGCAGGAGCCCCTGCGCGTCTCTGTAGCTCGCCTTCCCATCCACCGCGACCGCCGGGTCGAACAGATATGCCAGCGATTCGCTGCCGCTGCGGTTTCGGATCGTCTCGTTCTGTGCGGCGCTCGTATTGATGGCAAGCTGCGGATATCCGTTCGTCAAACCGTTCTCCACGATCCCCGTCCGTGGCGCCGCGGTCCCCGTCCACTCGTTCCAATCGCCATAGCTACCGCCAAGGCTCGCGCCAAAGAGCAGCGCATGGTCGTTGTTGATGCCGCTGGTGAGCAGGTTGGCAGGGTCCTCGTTGTCGGGGTCCTCCTGCGTGGTGATCCAGTAGTCGAACAGGTTGATGGTCGTGCCGTTTGGCGAAACGCCGTCGATGATATGCTCGGGATAGGGCGCCTCGCCCGTGGGCAATCCCAGCGCAAAGGCGAGCACGGCGCCTGCGCACAGAAGGACGCCCCCAAGGATGACGAACAGAATGGCGCGTTTTTGTTTGGCTTTCATTTTTCCCCTCCGTTTGATCGTTGCTATTCGACCGGTCTGCGCAGACTTCCGGCCCCGCGCAAACCGTGCTTGTTCCCGTTGTTCCCGCCGGCCGGTTCTTCCGGCGCAGCATCGTCAGCGGGAACCCTCCTGAAAAAGCGGCGGCAAAAACGGCGTCGTTGCCGACGCGGGAGATGAACCGGCGCCGCCGCAGGAGATGAATCGATGCCGACGCCGAACGCCCGGGAAACGCTGGCAGCGTGCACGGCAGGGCCGATGCTCTGCTGCTGCGACAGCATTGTCCGTCGTTTCGAAAGGCGTTCGGCTATTTTGGTGTACCGGGGTCATGGGAGCGGCGCCCGTTTGCCCCGCCGGCCGACCGCAGAAAGGTACACCTTTTGAGGCTTCAATTTTTTACTGGCCGTAGAAAGGTACACCTTTTGAAAGTTCATATTTTGTTCATATTCTATCACAAATAAACGGCGGATTCAACCGTTTTACGGTGAATCCGCTAATTTTTTTACTTATTTTTCCATTTTTTACGAGGGGAGAGTAAATCCACGCGGGGGTCAAAAGGTGTGCTTATTGAGAGAGGCTATTTCCTGATGGTGCCTGGCGCTTCCTGTGCCTGCTGGAGCGCCTTTCGTTTGCGGTAAAACGTTGCTTCGCTCATATCGCATCGCTGCAGAACTTCCGAAAGGGGAAGTTTTTTCTTTTCCCATGCCTGAATGATGGCGTCGAACTCATCCGGCGGCTTCTTTTCCGGCCGGCCGAACTTGACGCCGCGCGCCTTTGCCGCGGCAATGCCCTGCTGTTGCCGGATGCGGATGCTTTCGCGTTCATTCTGCGCGACAAAGGAGAGGATTTGCAGCACGAGATCCGCGATGAACGTCCCGAGCAGGTCCCTGTCCTGCCTTGTGTCCAGCAGCGGCATGTCGATGACGCAGATATCCACCCCCTTTTCCTTGGTCAGGATGCGCCACTGGTTCTGGATTTCCTCGTAGTCGCGTCCCAACCGGTCGATGCTCAGCACGTAGAGCAGATCCGCCGGCTTGAGCTTCTTCACAAGCCGGTTGTATTGCCGGCGGTCGAAACTTTTTCCGGACTGCTTGTCCAGGAACACGTTCTTGGGCGGCACGGCCCGCTCCCGAAGCGCCACCAGTTGCCGGTCCTCGTTCTGATCTGTGCTGGAAACCCGCACATACCCGTAGACATTGTTTTCCATCGCATATGAACCTCCGTATCATTTTAACATGCCCCCTCGCATGCAAAGTCCTGCCCATACGGCATGGGCTGAGTGTTTGTACCGGCCGGGAATCCGGCGCATCCATGTGGACGGCCGCGCGCGTCGCTCCCCCACGTGGAAGGGCCGTCTTCCACAGAGCGCGCGTGCGGCTAATATTATATCACAGGCCGCGCAAAGCGACAGGCCCGGCACGGCAAAACGGCGGACGGGGCCGCTTGCTACGATTGGGAAAGCGGGCGGCCGATGCGGCGCGGCGAAACGGTCGGGCTCGGCGGCCCTCCCAACGGCGGAAGGGCCGAATTCACGGGATTGTCACATTTTTGAAACAGGGCTTACTTGACTTTGCGCCCCGCAGGCGGTATCCTGTTCATAGTGGTTAGCACTCAAAAGGATCGAGTGCTAACAAAGGCGGAGAGGAGGCGGAACCGATGGAACTGGACGCACGGAAGTTGCAGATTCTCAAAGCGGTGATCGACGAGTATGTGCTCTCGGCCGCGCCCGTCGGCTCCCGTTCGATCAGCCGCCGGTCGGGCCTGAACCTGTCCAGCGCCACCATCCGCAACGAGATGGCCGATCTCGAGGAGCTGGGCTATCTGGAGCAGCCGCACACCTCTGCCGGGCGCGTCCCATCCGACAAGGCTTACCGCCTGTATGTGGACAGCATGATGCGCCGCAGCAGGCTCACTGAGGACGAGATGCGGCTGATCCGCCGCTATTTCGACCGCCGCATCGACGGTGTGGAGCTGGTGATGCAACAGACGGCGCAGGCGCTGTCCGAGGTAACGCAGTATACCGCCATGGTCCTGCCGCCGGTTCTGGAATTCAACCGGCTGCGCCACATCCAGCTCGTGCCGCTCACGGAAGGGCGGGCGCTGCTCGTCGTGGTGACGGATACGGGCTTTGCGCGCGACGCGGTCATCCGCGTGCCGGAGTATCTCCATGCAGACGAGCTGGAGAAGCTTTCCCGTCTGCTCACCTCGCGGCTGTACGATTGCCGCATGGATCTGGTGGCGGAAAAGATACAGAACGAATTGGGCGCCGAGCTGCGCGAGCGGCGGGCCTTTCTGTCGCAGGTCGCGGAGACCATTGAGCGCCGCATGGCGCCGAACGCCCGCAGCGTGGAGCTTTCCGGCGCGACGAACATGCTGCACTATCCGGAGTACAGCGATATGACCAAGGCGCGCAACTTTCTCGCCGCGGTCGAGGGGCGCGACGCGCTGTACGGGATGCTCAAGCGTGCGAGCCAGGTTGAGTTCTGCATCACCATCGGCACGGAGAACGACCTCGAGCCGCTGCAGGATTGCAGCGTGGTCACGGCGACCTACCGCATCGGCGATCTGCCGATGGGCTCGTTCGGCGTGATCGGGCCGACACGGATGAACTACAGCAAGGTCGTGTCCGTATTGGAATTCATGCGCAGGAGCCTCAGCGAGGTGCTGAGCAACTATATCGAGGAGGACAAGTAGAGCTTTGAGCAAGAGGAAGAAGGAGGCGGAAACGCCTGCCAACGAGGCCGCCGAACAGCAGGAAACGGAGGCCGCCCACCCGGAACAGCCGGAACAGGCGGAGCAGGAGGCCGGGGAAACGTTTGTGCTCACGGCCGAGCAGATGCAGGAGGCGCGCGCGCGCATCGAGAAGCTCCAGAAGGAGCGGGACGAGACCGTCGCCCTGCTGCAGCGCAATCAGGCGGATTTCGACAACTTCCGCCGCCGCAACGCCACCGTGCGTACCGACAGCCTCGACGAGGGGCGGCGCGAGTGCATCACCGCGCTGCTGCCGGTGCTCGACAACTTCGATCGCGCCATGGAGAACGATTCCGCGGATGACGCCTCGTGGCGCGAGGGTGTGAAGCTTGTGCAGCGCCAGTTGCTCGACGTGCTGCATAAGATGGATCTGACCGAGATCGATGCAAGCGGGAAGTTTGATCCCGCGCTGCACGAAGCGGTCATGCAGGAGGCTGCGGAAGGCAGGGAGAGCGGAGAGATCATCGCGGTGTTTCAGAAGGGCTACCGCGTGGGCGACCGGATCATCCGTCATAGCATGGTCAAGGTCGCGGAATAATAAAGTTTCGGAAAGAGAAGCAGGAGGATAACAGTTATGGGCAAGATCATCGGTATCGATCTGGGTACAACGAATTCGTGTGTGGCGATTCTGGAGGGCGGCCAACCGGTCGTCATCCCCAATGCGGAGGGCGCGCGTACCACGCCGTCTGTCGTCGCGTTCAAGGACGGCGAGCGCCTCGTCGGTACGATCGCCAAGCGGCAGGCCATCACGAACCCTGAGCGCACGATCTCCTCGATCAAGCGCGACATGGGTTCCGACCGCAAGGTGCGCATCGACGGCAAGGACTATACGCCGCAGGAGATCTCCGCGATGATTCTGCAAAAGCTCAAGCAGGACGCGGAAGCCTATCTGGGCGAGACGGTCACGCAGGCCGTCATCACCGTGCCGGCGTATTTTACGGACAGTCAGCGCCAGGCCACCAAGGACGCCGGGCGCATCGCCGGCCTGGACGTGCTGCGCATCATCAACGAGCCGACGGCGGCGTCGCTGGCCTATGGGCTGGACAAGGAAACGAACCAGAAGATCCTTGTGTACGACCTGGGCGGCGGCACGTTCGATGTGTCGATCCTTGAGATCGGCGACGGCGTGTTCGAGGTGCAGGCCACGGCGGGCAACAACCGCCTGGGCGGCGACGACTTCGACCAGCGGCTGATGGACTACATCGCGGACGATTTCAAAAAGAACAACGGGATCGACCTGCGCAACGACAAGATGGCCATGCAGCGCCTGAAGGAGGCTGCCGAGAAGGCGAAGATCGACCTGTCCGGCGTGATGCAGACCAATATCAACCTGCCGTTCATCACGATGGACGCTTCCGGCCCGAAGCATCTTGACATCACGATCACGCGCGCCAAGTTCAACGAGCTGATCGCCGACCTGATCGACAAGACCCGCGTCTGCGTGCAGAAGGCCATGCAGGACGCGGGGCTCAAGGCGTCGCAAATCGACAAGGTCGTGCTCGTGGGCGGCTCTTCCCGCATCCCGGCCGTGCAGGAGATGGTCAAGAACATCACCGGCAAGGAGCCGTTCAAGGGTATCAACCCGGACGAGTGCGTGGCCATTGGCGCGGCCATCCAGGGCGGCGTGCTCGGCGGCGAGGTCAAGGACATCCTGTTGCTGGACGTGACGCCGCTTTCCCTGGGCATTGAGACCGTCGGCGGCGTCTTTACCCGCCTGATCGACCGCAACACGACCATCCCGACCAAGAAGAGCCAGATCTTCTCCACCGCTGCCGACGGGCAGACGAGCGTTGAGGTACACGTGCTGCAGGGCGAGCGCGAGATGGCGCAGTACAACAAGACGCTGGGCCGCTTCCAACTCTCCGGCATTGCGCCGGCGCCGCGCGGCGTGCCGCAGATCGAGGTCATGTTCGACATCGACGCCAACGGTATTGTCCACGTGTCGGCCAAGGACCTTGGCACCGGCAACCAGCAGCAGGTGACGATCACCGCTTCGAGCAATCTGAACGAGGAGGAGATCAAGCGCGCTGTGGAGGAAGCGGAGCGGTTCGCCAGCGAGGACAAGAAGCGCAAGGAAGAGGTCGAGGTGCGCAACCAGGCGGATCAGCTCGTCTACACGACGGAAAAGACCGTCAAGGAGATGGCGGGCAAACTCGATCCGGCCGACAAGGAGAACATCGAGAAGGCCGTTGCCGACGTGCGCAAGACGCTCGAGGGCGACGATGTGGAAATGATCAGGAAGGCGACCGAGCACCTGACCGAGGTCAGCTACGCGGCGTTCGGCAAGGTCTACCAGCAGGCCGCGCAGGAACAGCAGGCGCAGCAGGACGGCGGCACGACGACGGAACCCCCGCAGGATGACAACGTGGTCGACGCCGACTATGAGGTTGTCAACGACGATAAATAAACGCGGGGAAGCAGGAAACGAAAAGGCGCGGCGGTACGCCGCGCCTCTTCGCAAGAGGTGAGGGGTAGTGGCAGAGAAGAGAGATTACTACGAAGTATTGGGCGTATCCAAGAATGCAAGCGAGGACGAGATTAAGCGTGCGTTCCGCAGGCAAGCCAAGACCTGCCACCCGGATCTGCATCCGGGAGACAAGGAGGCTGAAGCGCGCTTCAAGGAGCTCAACGAGGCGGCCGAGGTGCTGTGCGACGCGGATAAGCGCGCCAAGTACGATCAGTTCGGCCATGCCGCGTTCGACCCGAGCATGGGCGGCCAGAATCCGTTTGAAGGCGGGTTTAGCGGTTTCGGCGGGTTCGGTTTCTCTGATATCTTCGACCAGATGTTCGGCGGCGGGTTCGGCGGCGCGGCGCGCCAGCAGAACGGCCCGGTCGCGGGCAACGACCTGCGATACAACCTGACGCTGTCGTTTGAAGAGGCGGCGCTCGGCGTGCGGCGCGAGGTGCTCATCCCGCGCGAGGAGAGCTGCAATACGTGCGGCGGCTCCGGCGCGCGGCCGGGAACGGAGCCGGTGCGCTGCACCACCTGCGGCGGTACCGGCCAGGTGCGCACGCAGCAGAACACCATTCTCGGTTCGTTTACGTCCACGCGGCCGTGTTCGGCCTGCCGTGGGACGGGCAAGGTCATCAAGGACCCCTGTCCGGATTGCAAGGGCACCGGCCGCATACGCCGGAATACGCGCATCGCCATCAACGTGCCAGCCGGTATCGACAACGGACAGACGATCAGCATGCGCGGCGAGGGCGAGGCCGGGCGGCGCGGCGGCCCGCGCGGCGATCTGTATATCACGGTTACGGTGCGGCCGCACAAGCTGTTCCAGCGGAGAGGCTTCGACCTGTATCTGGAGATGCCGATTCCGTTCACGACGGCCGCGCTCGGCGGCGAGATCACCGTCCCGACCCTCAAGGACCCGGTGCGCTATACCGTGCCCGCCGGCACGCAGTCCGGCGCCACGTTCCGCCTGCGCGAACAGGGTGTGCCGCGTCTGCAGGGGCAGGGACGGGGCGACCTGCTCGTGAAGGTCGGCATCGAGGTGCCGAAGCATCTGAACGAGGAGCAGCGGCGGCTGCTGGAGCAGTTTGAGGCTTCGCTTGGCGGCGGCGCGCGGTCGCGCGGCGGCAAGAAGAGCATCTTCTCCAAACTGCGCGAGGAGCCGGAGCGGTAACGCGCGTCCGGCAGACCGCTGCAAAAGCCCACGGCGTTGAAGCAGAGAGCGGACGAAGCCCGGCTATGAGGACGATGCCCGCCGGCCAGTTGGCCGGCGGGCATTTTTTGCACGCTGGAGCGGCGCGCAAAAGCGCCGAAAAAGCAAGGGGGGTCTTTGGGACCGAGCCTTTGCCCCCGCCGCGGGCGGCGCAGGCGTCCGGCCGGTCCCGTCCGCCGTCAGCCCTCGTCCGTCCCCCGGTTTGCGGCGCGGCGCGCGCGGCGTTGCTGCGCCAAGAGCGCCAGCAGACATGTTGCCAGGATGCCGCCTGCCACAATCGCAGCGGCCGGGGAGGCAGCGGCGCCTGCCGGTTCCGCCGGCTCCGCCGTTGGCGTCGGCGTGGCCGATGCAGGCGTGGCGGTTAGTTTCGGGGTCGGCGTCGGCGAGGCGGTCGGCTCCGGCGTAGCGTTGAGCGAGGCGACAAACAGAGCGGGATCGATGTTTTCAAACAGGTCGGCGCCGGCCGTCGAATCCAACCCAACCGTGGTGTAAGCGAGCCCGAGACGGCGGATATCGCAACTGCTGGTTTCCTTGGCGATGGGATAGAACCAGAGATCCTGCTGCGACTTGTGCTCCTTGTACGCGGCGCGGGCAATCTCCAGCGCCGTCATGCCGTCATAGGCGGACAGCGGCGTTTCCACATCCAACACGACGGCGTTCTCTTCGTACAGATGGCAGTAGACCTTGCGCACCTGCCACGTGCCGTCTGATTGAACGGAAGCCGGGTCGAAGGAGGCGTCGGCGGCCAACCGTGCCGCCTCCAGGGCGGCGTTGGCGCTGATGATGTGTTGCCAGTGCCCATATTCGCCCCGAACGGGGTCCTGTGCGAAGACCACAAGCGGGCGAACGCTGCGATAGAGCCGCACGAGGGAAAGCAACACCTCGTCCTCGCGGAACTGGGACTTCTTTTCTTTCGGTTCGGAGGTATGGATATCGGGAAAGCCTAGGAAGTGGGGATAGGCGCGCACACCGGCGGTCCAGAGGCCGTTGAGCGCCTCGTGCAGGCGGCCAAAGTTTTTTGGCGTGGTCACATAGGCGAAGGTGCCCGTCAGGCCGCGCTCCCCGCCATATAAGGGGTATATCGCCCCAAGGAAGAGCCATTCGTCATCCGGATGCGTGGTTACGATGAGAAAGTCAACGCGTTCCTCCGCAGGCTGCCATACGGGGACCTCGTCCGGCAGCGTGCCCATGCCATAGACGCGCACGTCGCAGATCTTCGCGGAGGCGTCCACCGGCGTGATCGTTGCGCACATGCAGCCCGGCTCGAGCACGACCAGCTCGACGAGCATTTGCGGCGCGAGCGTTGCGCTGTCGAGCAGGGCGCCATCCCCGTCGAACTGTTCGATGAGAAGGGGGGTGAGCGGATCGGCGAGCCTCAGGTGTAGGTAGCCGAGCGCGGCGTCGGTCCTGGTGGTCAGCTGCAGGCGCTCCCCGGCCAGCAATTCGCAGTAGGTCAGCGGATTGCGGTCGTATAACTGACTGGCAGTAAAGCCGCTGTCAATGCGTGCATAGCTGACGCTTCGCGTCAACTCCTCCGCGATGGCGGCCGTTTCCTCCGGAATCGGCGTATCGGGCGCAGGCGTGGGCAGCGGCGTGTCCGCACCGGCGACGCCGGCAGGCAGGGCGAACAGCAGCAGACAGGCGGACAACATGGCGGCAAATTGTTTCATACGGCCTCGACTTTGGCAGATTGATGGGGAATTAAGATAAGTATAGACCATCCGAAATCATGTGACAAGCCTATTGACGAATTTTCGACAAAATATTACAATGAACAAAAATGTAGGGCGCGCAACGCGACTCGATCACAATGAGGGAGCTTGGGGATGGGAATGGAGAGGAAGCATGCAGGGTGGCAGCAGGCCCTGCGCACCTAGCGGACTGCTGCGGGAAGCGCCTGCCGCCGCTTTTGGTGGATGGGCGTGCTGGCTTTGTTTGTCGCCGTGGGCGTGACCGCCTGCTGCCTGCTGCTGCCGCTCCATGCGCGCGCCAACAGGGCCGACGAGGCGCTCGCGCACGGCGATGGCGAGGAGGCGCTGGCGGGTTATTTTTCCGTGATCGAGGGAAGAAATTTTCTGTCCGGCGCGCTCAGCGAACGCGCGGCAGCCGGTGTTTTAAGTGCGCTGCAACAACTGCTCGATGGCGGGGAGGCGTATGCGGCGCTGCTTGCGGACGGCACGTTTGAGCGCGCCGCCGCGCTGTTCGGGGAGGCCGGCGCGACGGAGCAGGCGCAATCGCTCAACGATGCGCGGCAATATGCGCTGGCCCGGCAGTTGGAGGCGGACGGCGCGTTGGCCGAGGCCGCGGAGGCGTATCGCGCCTGCGGCGGTTATCTGGAGGCCGAAGAGGCGGAGCAGCGCTGTTTGGATGGCGTCGTATTGGCCGAGGCGCGCGCCGCATTCGACGGATATGACTTTGTAGGCGCAGAGACGTTGCTGCTTGGCGTATTGGATGCAGCGCGCGCTCAGGCGCAGGCGGCGCAGTTTGCGGCGGAACGCGATGCCAAGCTCGGCGAACTGGCCGAGCGCTATGCCGCCCGGCTGGGTGCGGGGGCATGGTATACCGTTCTGCTCGGCGAACAGGGGATAACGGTCATGGGAGACGCGCGATACAGCCCGGACGCGCTGCCGGATGCGGCGGACGCGGTGTTTGCCGGCCTGTTTGGGGCGCTGTTCCTGCGGGACGGCCGCGTTACCGCCTATGGCGACACATTGGGCGCGGCGGCGGAAATGGAAGCCGCCGACGACGTCGTCTCAGCCGCGATGGGGCTCACCCATGCGCTGCTGTTGCATCGGGACGGGACGGTGACCGCGGTGGGCAGCGGCGCTTGCGGCGAGGATGCAACGGAGTCGTGGACGGATGTGCGCGCCGTCGCGGCAGGCGCTTTCCATAGCGTCGGGCTGCGTTCGGACGGCACGGCCGTTGCGACGGGTTCGAACGCCGTCGGGCAGTGCGACGTAGGGGAATGGGCGGACATCGTCTCCATTGCCGCCGGCCTCAACCATACGGTCGGCCTGCGTTCGGATGGAACGGTGGTTGCCGTTGGGGACAACGCCTGTGGGCAGTGCAACGTGGCCGACTGGTCCAATGTCATCGGGATCGCTTGCGGGGGGAACCATACGCTAGCCCTGACGGCGGACTGGCGCGTGTTGGCCACAGGCGATAACGGAGCCGGTCAGTGTGATGTTGGGAATTGGACCGATGTGGTAGCCGTCGCGGGTGGCCTGTGGCACACGGTATGCGTGCGCGCCGACGGCAGACTGGTCACCGCAGGGACGAACGACAACGGGCAATGCCCGGCGGAGCTGCCGACGGCTTTTGCGGCCACGCCGGATGGCACAGCATGGGAAACAACCCATCTGCCGGCAACCGAGGTAACGTTCGTTGCGGACAGGCGCGACGGCCCGTGGCTGTATGCCAGCAACAGAGGCGCCGTCTCCATTGCCGTGGACGACGCCTATTCGCTTGCCGCCGCTCGAGCCGACCTGTTTTGCACGGCCGGGACGACCCCTACCGCCATCCTTTCCGGCGGCGGCGAGAAAGCGGCGATGGCGGCTCCCGGCCCGCGGCTGGCGCGACAGAACAGCGCCGTGTTCGCCATCACGGGCGACTTCTATTTCTATGGCACCAATCCGGACGGAATCAAGATGCGCTACGGGCAGATATACGACGACGCGGACGGCGCACAGGAGCGCGGGCTGGCCTTCTTCCCGGATGGAACGATGCGCCTCGTGGACCCGGAAACGACCACCGCCGCCGACCTGCTCGCCATCGGCGTACAGGATTGCTGGACGTTTGGTCCGGTGCTCGTGGAGCAGGGCCGGGTCGGCGATATTGAGGGGCACCGTCTCGTGAACGATTACCGTTATCTGCGCAGCGCCATCGGCACCGTGGGCGCGCATCATCATATCGCGGTAACGACCGGTACGGGGACGCTCCGACAGCTGGCGCAGCTGTTTGTCGATTATGGCTGTTCCCTTGCTTACAATCTCGATGGCGGGCGCTCGGTCTCCATGGCGTTTATGGGCGAGTCCGTCAACCGGTCGTACTATGAGGAACTTGGCGCCCGCTATCTGCGGGATATGGTCGGCTTTCTGCAAAGCGACCTGGTCCCGGGGCCCTACGAGCGGTATTATAATCGAGCCTGGTGATACGGGCTGTCAGGAAGCGGAAAAAGGGGCCATCCCGAATGGGATGGCCCTTTGTGTTTCCGTCCGTTGCCTTTCTTCACGGTGCCCACAGGTGAAGAAAGTATTGGTATGATGTACTGATGTAGTTCGTTACTCGTTTTAAGGAGGAAATCGGTAATGAAAAAACAATGCAGCGGACGGAAATCTGTTGTCATGGTTCTTTCACGTCTTCAGTATACCACATCCGCCCATGCGAGACAAGGGCGGGCGGATGCAAAAATTGTGTCATTTTTGTTAAGTTCACCACGCTTCTTCGAAGTTTGGCGTGTAGTCGAGCGAGGCGCTTTCCGGGCCCTGAATCCAAACGTTGGAAAAGCCGAGCGCACAGCAGTAATCGACGGCTCGCGCATATTCCCGGGCGGTCAGGCGGCGGTTGAGCGGCGGCTGCGTAACGTTCGGCGTCGGCGCGTATTGCCGCATGAGCGACAGGTGCGTATCCAGCGGCAGATGGGCGGCGATGAAGTCCAGCACGCGCCTTGCTTCGTCCACGCAGGCGGGCAATACGAGGTGCCGGATCAGCAGGCCCCGCACGGCGATGCCGTCGGCGTCCAGCCGGAGCGTGCCAACCTGGCGATACATCTCGAGAATCGCATCTCCGGCAAAGTCGAAGTAGTCTGCCCGGCCGGAAAAGCGGGCGGCGAGCGCCGGCGTGACGTATTTGAGATCGGGCAGATAGATGTCCACAAGCCCCTCCAGCGCGCGCAGCGCGGCGACCAGCTCATAGCCGTTGGTATTGTATACGACGGGAATGCGAAGGCCGTTTTGACGGGCAAGCGCAAGCGAAGTCCGTACTGCCGCCAGATGCGGCGTCGGCGTGACGAGGTTGATGTTGTGCGCCCCCGCCGCTTGCAGGGCCAGGTATACGTCGGCAAGTTGCTGTGGCGTGTGCGGGCGGCCGGCCTTGCCGTCGTGCAGGACATGGTTCTGGCAGAAGACGCAGGCAAGGTTGCAGCCGGAGAAGAAGACCGCCCCGGAGCCGCGCGTTCCGCTGATGCAGGGCTCCTCCCAGAGGTGCAGCGCAGCGCGCGCAACGCGGGGGAGATCCCCCGCGTTGCAAGGCCCGGTATGGACGGTGCGGTCCGTGCCGCATCGGCGCGGACAGGCGGTGCAGCGCATTAGAACACGCGCCGTGCGCACACGAAGTTGCGCGTCCAGTAGGCGGTCGTGCACGAGCGCTTGACGACCTTCCCGTTGTTCGAGGAGGCGTCGATCATCGTGCCGCCGCCGATGTAGATGCCCGTGTGCGTGACGCGGCTTGCGCCGTCGTCGGTGAAGAAGAGCAGGTCGCCGCGCTTGAGATCGTCCATGCTGGAGATCAGCGTCCACTTCTCCACCTTGGCAAAGCTCGCGGCGCTGAAGCGCGTCGTGCTCACGCCCGCCTTGGTCAGGCAGTAGTATACCAGGCCGGAGCAGTCAAACGTGTTCGGCCCCTCGTCGCCGAGGACGTAGCGTTTGCCGAGCTGGTCCTCCGCACACGCGATCATGCCTTCGATGCCGGAACCGTAGGAGCCGCCGCTGCCGCCGGAGGACGGCGGATCGGTGGGATCGGGTTCCACGACCGGCGCATCGCTGACCACGGGCAGGGAGCTGCCGCCGGAGTCGTCGGTGGTGGCCGGCGCGCTCGTCTTTTCAGGATTGCTCGAGGGCGCTTTGGTCGTGGAGGGCGCTTTGGTCGTCGTCGGTTTTTTGGTCGCCTTGGGCGTGGGGGAGGGGGTGGGCGTCGGGTCGATGGCCGGGCGCGCATCCGCCGAATAGATCAGATCATGGTCGTCAAGGCCGAACACGCCGGTGACGTCCAGCTTGTTTTTCGTCTGGAACGCCTTAAGCGCTTCTTCGGTGGCCACGCCAAAGTAGCCGTTGACCTTTTCGGTATAGTAGCCGAGTTCCTCGAGCCGGGACTGCATGCTGCGCACATCCGCCCCGTCGTCGCCAAGCTTGGCCTCATATGCCGCCGCGTTTTCGCTGAAGAGCTGTTCCTGCAGCGCGCTGTCGGCCACGCCGGTCATCGCCAGGTTGAGCGTGCGCTGGAACAGCGCGACGGCGGCGGCCGTCGCTTCATTGTAAGTCTCGCTGGGTTCGTCCGATTCCAGATAGCCGAGCGAAACGAGACGCGCATGCAGTTCGGCTACCGCCGGATACTTGTCGCCCTCCCGCAGCGTGGAATACTGGGAGATGTGCATCTCCGGGGTTGGCTCAGCCGTGGGCGCCTCCTCCGGGGGCGTCGCCGTCGCGGAAAGCACGGCTGCTTCCGGCTCGGGCGTAGGCGCCGAGGCGTCGGCGGCTCGATAGGTGACGGCCTGCTGCGTGTTGGCCGAGCTCAGGCGGTCAAGCCCGAGCGGGAGCAGGACAAAACAGATGATGGCGATGGAGCAGGCTGCCACGATCCATGTGCGCGCGCGTCTGGAGAACAGCGCCACGGGCGAAAGCTGCCGCCGCGGAGCGTGTTCAACCTGAAGCTGCTGCCTCTTTTTTTTCGATGGCATCGCTGTACCTCCTTGCTGACGGATTTCTGACAGAGATTTCTTCCCTAACAGTATACACGACAAAAGGGGCGCCGAGTTTGAACATTCTGCGAATTTACCGGCGCGGCGGCCGGCCCTGCGCGCGTACTTTTTGCAATTTCGCCATACCCGTGTTAAAATGACAGGTACGGAGAGGAATGTATGGCTATCCTACAGGCGCAGCGCCTTGCAAAACAATTTGGGGAGCGCGAGCTGTTTGCCGACGTGTCGTTTGAGGTCGCCCCTGGCGACCGGATCGGACTGGTCGGCGTCAACGGCTGCGGGAAGACGACGCTGCTGCGCCTGCTCTGCGGCGAGGACATGCCGGACGAAGGCCGGGTACAGCGCGCATCCGATTGCCGCATCACGTGGCTCATGCAGCAGCAACCGGACGCTGCGGGCATGACGCTCCTGGACGCGACGCTGCAGGAGTTTGCGCCGCTCATGGAGCTGGAGCGGCAGCTCGCCGCACTGTCGGAGCGGCTGGAGCTGGGGGCGGACGACGCGCTGATTCGTCGTCAGGACCGGCTGCAAGAGGAGTATCAGCGCCGGGGCGGCCTGACATACCGCAGCCGTACGCGCGCGGTATTGCTCGGCCTGGGATTTGCCGAGGACGCGCTGGGGCGGCCGGTGCAGAGCCTGAGCGGCGGCGAGGTGCGCAAGGCGCTGCTGGCGCGCGTGCTGCTCTCCGAAGCGACCCTGTTGCTGCTCGACGAGCCGACCAACCACCTGGACATCCGCGCCATCGAGTGGCTGGAGGAGTTTCTGCTCTCCTGCCGCAGCGCCTATATCGTCGTGTCGCACGACCGCTATTTTCTCGACCGGGTGACCGATCGCACCATCGAGCTTGCGCAGGGTACGGCGATCGTCTCGCGCGGCAACTATTCGCGGCATCTCGAGCTGAAGATGGACGCGCGCGAGGCGGCCGAGCGCAAATACTACAACCAGTTGCGCGAGGTGCGCCGCATCGAGGGCATCATCGAGCAGCAGCGCCGCTGGAATCAGGCGCGCAATTATGTGACCATTGCCTCGAAGGAGAAGCAGCTCGCGCGCATCCGGCAGGACATGGTCAAACCAGCCGCCGATCCGGCGTCCATCCATTTTTCCTTTCATGCCGCCGAGACGGGCGGCAACGACGTGCTGCTTGTCGACGGGCTGCAGAAGGGGTATGACGGCCGCATCCTGTTCTCCGGCCTCGGACTGCGCCTGCAACGGGGCGAGCATGTCTGCCTGCTCGGCGCCAACGGCTGCGGAAAGACGACGCTGCTGCGCATCCTCACCGGCATGGAGACGCCGGACGCCGGCGGGTTTCAACTTGGCGCGGGCGTGCGCGTGGGGTATTACGAACAGTCCATGCGGGGGCTCTCTCCCGAATATACCGTGCTCGAACAGGCGGAGGCGCTCTTCCCGCGGCTCGATCTTGCACAGTTGCGGGCGGCGCTCGGCCGGTTCCTGTTCCGCGGGGATGACGTGTTCAAGCGCGTGGGCGACCTGTCCGGCGGGGAGCAGGCGCGCATCCAGCTGCTCAAGCTCATGCTTTCGGGCTGCAACCTGCTGCTGCTCGACGAGCCGACCAACCATCTCGACATCCCCTCGCGCGAGGCCCTTGAGTCTGCGCTTGCCGCCTATGACGGGACGATTCTCGCCGTCACGCACGACCGCTATTTTGTGGACCGCATTGCCGATCGCATCCTTGTGCTCGACGGAACGGGCCTGACCGGCTTTTCGGGGGACTGGACGGCGTACAGCGCGTCGCTGCGGCAGCAGCGGGAGGAGCAGGCGGCATTGCGGCGCGCGGCGGCCGGCGAAGCGCGGCCTGCCAACGAATATGTCAAAAAGCGCGAATTGCGCGCGGCAATCGCCCGTGCCCGCGGCGCGCTTTCCAGGGCGGAGGCGCGCGTGGCCGAGCAGGAGCGGGCGCTTGCGGCCTGCCAGGAGCGCATGGGCTCGCCGGCAGTGGCGGCGGATTATGCCGCGGTACTGCGCGAGGCCGACGAGGCCGCCCGGCTCGAGGCGGAGCTGGAACCGCTTTACGCCGCCTGGCAGGAGGCGGACGGCGTGCTACAGGCACTGCTTGCGCAGGAGACGGGGGAACAGGGCGCAGAGCGGGACGCGGCAAACGGGGAGGAGCTATGACGTTCAAACGGTTTTCATTGGGACTGCGCTTTCTGATGCAGGATGCGGAAGGGTTTTCCCCTGCGGACGCCTGGAACCTGCTGTTTTCCTGCCTGTCTCCGGGCGAGGTCAAGGGCATGGAGCTGTACGGCGTGCACCAGCAGGAGCGGAACGGGCAATGCTATATATGCGTGTTTTCCCGCGCGTCGCTCAGCCGTTGCAGGATGCTCTATGCGCGCCTGTCGGCGCATCCGCTGATCTGCTCGCACCTGCTGTTCTACCGCCCGTTCCTGCAGAACAACCGGCTGGAGCAACTGACAGGCTACGAGTATCTGGGCGTCGTTGGCGACAACGGGGACGTGCAGTACGGGGAAGCGTCCTACGGGACGATGCGCTTTTGCGGGGACAATACGCCGCTCGACCCGCTGCTCGAACCGGCGGTGTTCCTCATCGCGCCAGACGCCTACTGCGGTCTGCTGACGCCGGAGCAGTCGATCCGGTGCCTCATGCGCGTGGCATACGAGTATTTTCCCCTGGCGCAGATCATTCCGTTCCCGTTGGCCGACGGAGGACGCGGCACGACGGACGCGCTGCTGCATGCGCTCGGCGGCCGTTATGTCGGGACGGAGGTGACCGCCGCCGATGGCGGCCGGATGGAGGTGGAATACGGCATATTGCCGGACCGTACCATCGTGATCGAGGCCGAATCGGTGCAGACCGCGCAGCAGTTGCTCTGCGAAACGCTCGATATCGGGTATACTTCCTTTATCGTAGGCCTGTACGGCGAGGCCGCCTGCAGCGAGCGCGAGCCGTTCCAGCTGCCGCTGCACCCGCGGATCGGAAACGTGCAGATTCGCATCATCGACAGCGGTTCCGGCAGCGCGTTCTTCCTCGACCGCGCCGGGTTCGATGCGCGCATCCGGGAGGTTTCCGTCGTCGTCACGGGCGACGGCTATCCCGATTCCGCGCACCATGACGCCGTGCGCGAGATCAGGCGGCGCTGCGCGGAGGGGAACGTGCCCGTCGTCGTATTCGACGGGGAGGAGCCGCCGCCGGCCACGGCCGACGAGGCGCTCCAGCGCCTGCGCGCCGGTGCGGCCCGCATTTTCCGCCTGCTGCACACGGGAGGGCGGCTGCAACACCGCTGAACAGAACGTCGCCGCACGGGAGGGCGAAAGCGAATGGAACGTTTGATTGCAATCGACGGGAACAGTCTGCTGTATCGGGCCTATTATGCGCTGCCGGATATGACCACGCGCGACGGCGTGCCGACCGGCGCGCTGCACGGGTTTTTATCCATGATGCTCAAACTTCTGGAAACGCCGCCGGACTATCTGGCCGTGGCGTTCGACGTACACGCCCCCACCTTCCGGCACGAGCGGTACGCCGCGTATAAGGCCGGCCGCCGCGAGACGCCGGAGGATCTGCTCCGCCAGTTCCCGCTGCTCAAGGAGCTGCTTGGCGAGATGGGCGTGACCGTTTGCGAGTGCCCCGGCTTTGAGGCGGATGATATCCTCGGCACGCTGGCGCGCCAGGCCGAGCGCCAGGGCGCATCGGCGCTGCTCGTCACGGGCGACCGGGATGCGCTGCAACTGGTGAGCGGGCAAACGCATGTGTTGCTCACCAAGCGCGGGTTGACGGATACGGAGGAATATACGGAGGCGCGCCTGCAGGAGCGGTACGGCTTGACCCCGGCGCGCATGAAGGATCTCAAGGGGCTCATGGGAGACGGTTCCGACAACATTCCCGGCATTCCCGGCGTGGGAGAAAAGACGGCGCTCAAGCTGCTCGGGACGTACGGTGATCTCGAGGGCGTGCTGTGCCATGCGGGGGAGATCAAGGGCAAGCTCGGCGAGCGCGTGCGCGAGGGGGCGGCGTCGGCGCGCCTGAGCCTGTGGCTCGGCACCATCGACACGGAGGCGCCGCTTGCCGTGGGGCTGGAGGACTGCCGCTTCCATGCGGAACGCCTGGCCGGCGCCGCCGCGCATCTGCGCGCGCTGGAGCTGCGCGCGGTGCTCTCGCGGTTGCCGGAGGCGCACGAGCCTGCGCCGGCGGCCGAAACGACCGATTGCGAGCGCGTCCCCGTGGATTCCGAGGAGCGGCTGCTCGAAGCGGTCCGGGCGCATCCGTCGCCGGCGGCGCTTGCGCTCTGTACGGAGGGGGAGCTGTCCTTTGCGTTTGACGGCGCGCGCTCCTATGTGGTGACGGCGGGCGGCACGCTGTTCGACGCGGTGCTCGAGCCGGAGACGGTGCTTCGCGCGCTGCTGCCGCTGCTGCAGGACGCGGCGGTGGAGAAGCTCGTGTTTGACGGCAAGGCATTGCGCCACCTGGCGGCGGCGCAGGGCGGCGCCGTGCGGAACATCGCGTTTGACGCGATGATCGCGGATTATCTGCTCAATGCCAACCGTCCGGCAAGCGCGCCGCAGGAGATTGCGGAGCGGCATCTGGGTACGCCGCAGGGCACCGCCGGGCTGCTGTTTGCCCTGCGCGACCGCATGTGCGCGGGGATGGAGCGGCAGGGGCTTACGGCGCTGTACCGGGATGTGGAACTGCCGCTTGCCGACGTGCTCTTTTCGATGGAGCGGGAGGGCTTTCGCGTGGACGATGCGGTGCTGCTTTCGATGCAGGCGCAGTTTGAAGCGCGTGCGGCCGAACTGGCGGACGGCATCTATGCGCTTGCCGGGGAACCGTTCAACATCCTTTCGACCAAGCAGCTCGGCGCCGTGCTGTTTGAGCGGATCGGTCTTCCGCCGCAGCGCAAGACCAAATCCGGCTATTCGACCGACGCGGATACGCTCGACCGGCTCGCCGCCATGCACCCCATCGTGCCGCTCGTGCAGGAATATCGGTTTGTGACCAAGCTCAAGAGCACGTTCCTCGACGGCCTGCTTGCCGCGCGTTCGCCCGCGGACGGCCGCGTGCATACGCGCTTTCAGCAGTGCGTTACCGCCACCGGCCGCATTTCGAGCGCGGAGCCGAACCTGCAGAACATTCCGGTGCGGACGCCGCTCGGACGCGAGATCCGCAAGGCGTTCGTCGCCAGCGAGGGGAATGTGCTGGTCGGTGCGGATTATTCGCAGATCGAGCTGCGCATTCTGGCGCATCTGAGCGGGGACGAGCGCATGATCGACGCATTTTTGAGCGGGGAGGACGTGCACCGGCGCACCGCAAGCGAGGTGTTCGCCGTGCCGCAGGAAGAGGTCACGCCGGAGATGCGCAGCGCCGCCAAGGCCGTGAACTTCGGCATCGTGTACGGTATCAGCGATTTTGGCCTTGCGCAGAATCTCAACATCCCGGTCAGGCGTGCGGGCGAGTATATTCGTCTGTATCTGGAGCGGTATCCGCTCGTCAAGGCGTTCATGGAACGGTGCGTGCAGGAAGGCCGCGAGCGCGGCTATGCGGTCACGATGTTCGGCCGCCGGCGCGCGCTGCCGGAGCTGAAGAGCGGGAATTACAATACGCGCGCCTTCGGCGAACGGGTCGCCATGAACATGCCCATCCAGGGCAGCGCAGCCGACATCATCAAGCTGGCCATGGTGCATGCGGTTCAGGCGCTTGCGCGGGAAGGACTGCACGCGAAGCTCATTTTGCAGGTGCACGACGAGCTGATTTTCGATACGCCGCTGGACGAACAGCCGCGTGTGATCGAGCTGGTGCGCGAGAGCATGGAGGGTGTGGCCGAACTGCGCGTGCCGCTGCTGGCGGAAACGCGCGCAGGCCATAGCTGGTACGATACCAAATGAGCGGGCAAAAGCGGAACTACATCGGGCTCACGGGCGGCATCGGCGCGGGCAAGAGCACCGTGGCGGCGCGCTTTGCGCTGCTCGGGGCGGCCGTGATCGACGCGGATGCGATCTCCCGCCGCGCGCTCGAGCCGGACGGCTGCTGCTATGCCGGGGTGGTTCAACTGTTTGGACCGGGCGTGCTTGGGCCGGATGGGCGCATCGACCGGGGACGCGTCGCGTCGCTCGTCTTTTCAGATGCGGCTTTGCGCGAACGGCTCAACGCGCTCGTCCATCCGGCCGTGCAGCGCGAGATGCTGGCGCGGGCGGACGAAGCGGGGGAGCGCCGCCTCGTCGTGTTCGATGTGCCGCTGCTGTTCGAGAGCGGCTGGCAGTCCCTGATGTACCGCACGGTGCTCGTCGTGGCGGGGGAGGATACGCGCGTCGCGCGGGTCTGCCGGCGCGACGGTTGCACGCCGGCGGCCGCGGCGGCCCGCATTCGGGCGCAGATGCCGCAGCAGGACAAGGTGGCGCTGGCCGATCATGTGCTGGAAAACGACGGCACGCCCGAGGCGCTCTACCCGCAGGTGGATGCGCTGTATGCGCGCCTGTGCGCGGAGGCAGGATTATGAAGCGGGCCGTCAAGCGCGGTATCCTGATCCTGACGGCGCTCATCGCGGTGACGGCGGCCGTTTTTGCCGGCCTTGTGCTGCGCGATCGGGCCGCGCGGGAGCGCCTGCTGCGGGAGTATCCGGTGGCGTATGTGGACACGATTGCCCATTATGCGGACGAGTATGACCTCGACCCCTTCCTGGTGCTGGCGGTCATGCGGGCCGAGAGCAGCTTTAAGAGCGATGCGGTCAGCAGCGCGGGCGCCGTCGGACTCATGCAGATCATGCCGGATACGGGCGCCTGGATCGCCCATAAGCTCGACATGGATGACGTATATGAGGAATCCATGCTGTTCGAGCCGGATTACAGCGTTCGGTTCGGCTGCTGGTTTCTGCGCTTCCTGACGGATCGTTTTGACGGCGTGTGCAGGCACATCGTCGCGGCGTACAACGCCGGCCATGGTAGCGTGGAGAAATGGCTGGCCGATCCGGCCTATGCCGTGGACGGCCTGCTCGTGAACATCCCGTTCCCGGAGACGGCGCGCTATGTGGAGAAGGTGGAGGCCGCCTACGAGGCCTACCGCACGCTGTATCCCGATTTGTTCACAGATGATTTGTTTGCCCCGGACGCCGTTGCGTGATATACTCATTCTGATTATTCGGAAGGAGCCGCAGCCTTGCTCGAACTGATCCTGATTATCGCCCTGCTGGCCGCTGACCAGCTCTCCAAATACCTGACCGACGCCCATCTGGCGCTCGGGAGCTCTGCCCCGCTGCTCGAGGGGGTCATTCAGTTTACGAACGTGCACAACACCGGCGCAGCATGGGGCATCCTGCCCAACGCGCGGCTGGTGTTTCTCATCGTCACGCCGCCGCTGTGCATCCTGCTGGCGCTGCTGCTGTTCAGACGGCGCGCCCGCATCGGCCTGCTCGGCCGCATCTGTCTGTCGCTGCTGCTTGCCGGCGCAATCGGCAATTACATCGACCGGGCGCTGCTGGGCTATGTGCGCGACATGTTTGAGTTCTGCTTCGTGAGCTTTCCGGTGTTCAACGTGGCGGATGCCGCCATCACCGTCGGCGCGGTGTTGCTGTGCGTGGATACGCTCTTTGGCAGGGAGGGAACCATCTTCGGCGCGCTGGAGCGGGAAAAACCGGCGCAGGCCGAGCCGCCGGCGGACGATGCGGCAGGCGGCGAGGAAGCGGCGCCCGTTGCGGCTGCGGGCGGCGCGGCGGATCCCGCGGCTTCGGACCCCGCCGCCGGGCTGACGGCGGACGTTACGGGGAGCGAGGCGCCCGGCGGCGCATCCGGCCATGCGTGAGGAACGCTTTGCCGCGGACCGGGAAGGGCGGCTCGACCGCTTTTTGGCGGAGGCCTCCGGTCTGACGCGCAATCAGGTGCAGCGGCTGATCCGGGAAGGCGCGGTGGAGGTCAACGGCGCGCCGGCGCGCGCCGGCCGCCTGCTTTCGGCCGGGGACGAGGTGCTGCTGACGGTACCGGACCCGGTGGAGATCGACGCCGTACCGGAGGACCTGCCGCTCGACATCGTCTATGAGGATGCGGACATCTGCGTGATCGACAAGCCGCAGGGGCTTGTGGTGCATCCGGCGCCGGGGCACGCGACGGGTACGCTCGTCAACGGGCTGTTGCACCATTTCGGGGCGCTTTCCGCCGTAGGCGGCGCGCTGCGGCCCGGCATCGTACACAGGATCGACCGCATGACGTCGGGCCTGCTCGTCGTGGCGAAGAATGATGCGGCGCATCTGGCGTTGACGGAGCAGTTCCGGACCCATGCGGCCGGACGCACCTACGTGGCGCTGGTGGACGGCAACCTGCGCGAGGATTGCGGCACGGTGGACACGCCAATCGGCCGGCACCCGCGCGACCGCAAGCGCATGGCGGTCGTGCCGGAGGGTCGCTCCGCCGTCACGCACTGGCAGGTGCTGGAGCGTTTCGGCTCCCATACGCTGCTGCGCATCGGCCTGGAGACCGGGCGCACGCATCAGATCCGCGTACACATGGCGTATCTGCGCCATCCGGTCGCGGGGGACGATGTGTATGGCGGCGCGAAAAAGCAGCTGGGGCTTGACGGACAGGCGTTGCACGGCTATCGCCTGCGGCTGTTCCACCCGGCCGACGGCCGGGAGATGGTGTTCCATGCGCCGCTTCCCGCATACTTTGTCCATGCGCTGGAAAGACTTGGATGGGATGGGAATGCGGAATATGCAAAGGAGCTAATGCAGAGATGAAACTACGCGGCATCCCGTTGTTCGCCTTTGCTCTGGTCCTGGCGGGGTTTTGCGCCGCCTGCACGCCGGCGCCCGGCGACGCCTATACGGGGGCGCTCTTGGCAAGCTCCCCGTTGCCCACGGCGGTGCCGACGCCCGAACCCACGATGGTCCCGCCGCCGGCTTCCGAGGCGGTGGCGGAGGCGTTTCTGCAGATCCTGCAGGAGGGCCCGGCGACGTTTGATTTTGCTGCGGCGGTCGCCGATATGGCGCTGCCGGAGCATCCGTCCTTTTTGGACGCCCTCGCGCACAGGGACGAATGGAAGGATCTGGTCATGCAGTGGTATCTCGCGCTGTGCGACGAATGCGAGGACGCGATGGCCCGTCTGGAGGAGCGGTTTACGGACGCGGCGTTCGAGTTTTCCGTGGACGTGGAGATGCTGGACTGGAAATATGCCAGTTCCGTTCTCTGGGCGCTGCCGGCGGACGCCGTGCAATGGGATCTGTTTGAGACGACGTGCAGCGCCGAGTTGCTTGCCGGCGGCAACATTCTGGTGACCGCTTCCGTGCATCCGGCCGGGTTTCAGCCGTTCCTGTACGAGTTGGCCGGGGCGGATCGGGACCTGTATCTGGACGCGCGCTTCATCATGTCCTATCTGACCACCGTGTACGACGAGGACGGGGAGGAGACGGATTACGTGATGCCGGACGTGCCGGAAGCGTATCTGGACGCGATGGGCAAGCCGCTTGCGCACACCACGTTCTATGACCGCTGGTATCAGGGCCGCTCCCAAAACACCCGCAAGCACACGGGGCTGGACATGCACTCCCCCGCCAATGCGGATATCTACAGCTGCACCGATGGAACCGTGCTGTACATCGGCTATGATGACGTGGCGGGCTATTATGTCTTGATCCTCGACGACGAGGGCTACGAATATCACTATTATCACATGATTCGCCAGACGGACTTTCTGGCCGAAGGGCAGCGCGTGCAGGCGGGCGATCTCGTGGGCCATGTCGGCAACACGGGCAACGGCGCCGTCAATCACCTGCATCTCGGGCTGATCACGCCCTCGTGCGAATACGTCCGGCTGTACGACGTCATGTATGAAAAGTACTTTGGATAGACCGCTGAAAGGAGTGGGACGCCCATGAAACGGCTCCGTGTTTCGCATCGTATGCTGGCGGCGCTGCTTGCGCTCGCCTGCCTTGTACCGGCCGGGTGCGTGGAACCGGCCAGTCCGGCAGCGACGCAGACGCCTGCCGTTGCCACGGCGGTGCCGGTCGCTACGCCGGAGCCGACCGCCACGCCGCAGCCCGCGGGGGAGGCGTCGCGCCTGCTGGAAGCGCTGGACAAAGACGCCTTCGCCGCCTACGCGGCGCAGGACGCGCCGACGCTGCACGCCCTGCTCGCGGACCCGTCGGCGTTTGGGCTCGCCACGCCGGCGGAGGACGCCTCCTGGGGCGCCTGTTCGGCGGAGGCGGCGCATGCGCGTGCGGCGGACTGCGTCGCCTTTCTCGAGCGCCTGCTGGAGATTGACCGCAGCGCCCTTTCCGAGCGGGATCAGTTGAGTTACGATCTGCTGCAACAGTATTTTACGGCCGTGATCGCCGCCGACGGATACGAGTATTATGACGAACCGCTGTCGCCGGTGACCGGCGTGCAGGCGTGGATGCCGCTGTCGCTCTGGCTTTATGCGATCGAAACGCCGGAGGATGCCGAGGCGTACCTTGCGCTCGCCGCCGATGCGCCGCGGTATCTGGCCGAGGTGCTCGCCTATGAGCGGATGCGCGCGGAAAAGGGCCTGTTCATGACGGAGACGGCGCTGAACGCCGTCCTTGCCGAGATCGATGCGCTGCTCGCGGCCGGGGACGAATTGTACCTGATCGAGGAGTTTGCAAAAACGCTCGACCTTGCCGAGGGACTGACGCAGGAGGAACGGGTGGCCTTTGCGGCGCGCGCGGCCGAAACGCTGTCCGGCGCGTTCCTCGACGGGTTCCGGACGCTGCGGGACGGCCTTTCCGAGCTTTCCGGCGCCTGCCGCCGGGAGGAGGGGCTGTATGCGCTGGGCGAGGACGCGCAGGCCTATTTCGTGCTGCGCATGCAGGCGGCCGCCGCGAGCGACATGACGCCCGAGGATGCTCTGCTGCTGCTCGAGCAGGAGTATGCCTATCAGTATCGCGCCTATTATGAGCTGAATCTGAGCGTGAGCGATGCAGACGCCCCGCTCAAGGGGGACAGCGTGGAGGAGGAGCTGGCGTATCTGCTCGAGGTGACCGACGGGGCGCTGCCGGCGCTGCCGGCGCACGGGTATGCGCTGCGGCAGGCGCCCGAGGCGCTCGGCCATGCGCTGGACGCGGTCGTCTGCATCGCGCCGCCGCTGGATGCGTGGGAACGGATCACGGTGATCGACAACCCGGACGCCGACCGCAACAGCCTGTTTCTGACGCTTTCGCGCGAGGGATATCCGGGACGGCTGTACCTGTATGCCGGCAGCCGCAACGCCGGGGGACTTGGACTGATGCAGCGCGCGCTCGCCCTGCCGGGCTATTATGACGGCTGGGCGGCGTATGCGGCGGAGCTGGCCGTCCTCTGGCAGGATCGTTACGACCCGGCGGCGGCGCTCATGCGCCTGTACGATGAAATGGCGCCGGGCGTGCTGATGCTCGCCATCTGCAGCATCAAGGTCAACTATGAGGGCATGGAACGCGACGATCTGCAGGAATACCTGTCGATGTACGGCCTCGGGGAGGACGCGCACGTGGACTTCTTTTTCAACACGGCGGTGGACCGGCCGTTCGCCGCATTTTCGGAGGCGCTCGGCTATGCGCAGTTGGCGGATATGATGCGCTCCTTCAGCGCCGATATGGGCGAGGCGTATCTGGAAAACGAGGTGCTGGCGCAGTATCTTTCCTACGGCCCGGCCTATACCAACCTGCTGCGCGAGCGCATGGACATCTGGGCGGACGAACAGGTGGACAAGGGTTGACAAGCGCGCGCCGAATGCGCTAAACTACCGGTAATATGACAGGATGCGATGAGGAAGAGGAGTACGCCCGCATGCCCGCAGCAGAGAGCCGAACCCACCGGCTGCAAGGTTCGGCGGCAGAGGCAGGGGCGGAAGGTCGCTTCGGAGCACGCGCCGTGAACGGATTAGCGGTGCGCGACGGGGGCCGCGTTAAGGCCCGAGAGTGGGGATGCGCCCTGTGCGCGCCCAACAAAGGTGGTACCGCGAGCGCCCGTTTCGTCCTTTGACGGAGCGGGCGCCTGATTTTTGTTGCAACGAGGAGGAAACTGCACATGCCGCTTGAAATGGAAAAGACGTATGACCCATCCGCGGTGGAGCCGCGGTGGTACGAGCTGTGGGAGACGCGGGGGTACTTTCACGCTGCGCCCAACCCGGACAGGGAGCCCTACTGCATCGTGATCCCGCCACCGAACATCACCGGCAAGCTGCACATGGGCCATGCGCTCGACAACACCCTGCAGGACACGCTCATCCGCTATAAGCGCATGTGCGGGTTTGAAACGCTGTGGCTGCCCGGCACGGATCACGCTTCCATCGCCACAGAGGTCAAGATCGTGGAGCAGATGGCGCGCGAGGGGTTGACGAAGAACGATGTGGGCCGCGAGGCGTTTTTGAAGCGGGCGTGGCAATGGCGCGAGGATTACGGCAAGACCATCGTGCGCCAGCTGCGCAAGCTCGGCTCCTCGTGCGACTGGACGCGCGAGCGCTTCACGATGGACGAGGGCTGCAGTCGGGCCGTCAACCGCGTGTTTGTGGACCTGTACAGGAAGGGGCTCATCTACAAGGGCGACCGCATCATCAACTGGTGCCCGAGTTGCAAGACGGCGCTTTCCGACGCGGAGGTGGAGTACGAGGAGCAGGCGAGCTTCCTCTGGCACATCCGTTACGACGCGCCGGACGGCAGCTATTCCATCACGGTGGCGACCACCAGGCCGGAGACCATGCTCGGCGACACTGCCGTGGCGGTACACCCGGATGATCCGCGCTACCGCGATATCGTCGGCAGGACGGTGGTCATCCCGGCCGTGGGACGCGAAATCCCGATCATTGCGGATGAGTATTGCGAAATGGAGTTTGGCACCGGCGCGGTGAAGATCACGCCGGGGCATGACCCGAACGACTTCGAGGTCGGCCGCCGCGCGGGCCTGCCCGTGATGCGCGTGTTCACGGACGACGGGCACATCAACGAGCTGGGCGGCCATTACGAGGGCATGGATCGCTTTGAATGCCGCAAGGCGATCGTGAGCGACCTGGAGGCCTGCGGCGCGCTCGTGAAGGTGGAGCCGTATGCGCACAACGTGGGCACCTGCTACCGCTGCCATACGACGATCGAATCGATCGTGTCCAAACAATGGTTCGTAGACATGAAGCCGCTGACCGCGCCTGCGCTCGAGGCGGTGCGCAACGGGAGCATCCGCTTTGTGCCGGAACGGTTCGACAAGGCGTATTTCAACTGGATGGAGAACATCCGCGACTGGTGCATCTCCCGGCAGCTCTGGTGGGGGCACCGGATTCCGGTGTACTATTGCGACGCCTGCGGCGAGGTCGTCGCTGCCGAAACGGCGCCGGACGCCTGCCCGAAGTGCGGCGGCGCGCTCCGGCAGGACGAGGACGTGCTGGACACGTGGTTCAGTTCCGGGCTCTGGCCGTTTTCCACGCTCGGCTATCCGGAGCAGACGGAGGAGCTAAGGTATTTTTACCCGACCTCCACGCTCGTCACCGGCTACGACATCATCACCTTCTGGGTTTCGCGCATGATCACGTTTGGCCTTGCGGTGATGGGAGAAAAGCCGTTTGACATCGTGTATGTGCACGGCCTGGTGCGCGACAGCCAGGGGCGCAAGATGACCAAGTCGCTCGGCAACGGCATCGATCCGCTGGAGGTCATCGCCAAATATGGCGCCGATTCGCTGCGCTTCTCGCTGCTCACCGGCAACTCCGCCGGGAACGATATGCGTTTCTACTGGGAGAAGGTGGAGGCGGCGCGCAACTTCTGCAACAAGGTATATAATGCGGCGCGCTTTGTGCTCATGAGCATCGACGGCGTGGAGACGGCGCCGCCGGCGGACTGCCGGCTGGATGATGCGGACAAGTGGATTCTGCACCGGCTCAACGACGTCACGGCCCAGGTGAGCGCCAATCTCGACGCTTATGAACTGGGGTTGGCCGCGCAGAAGATCTATGACTTCATCTGGCTGGAGTTTTGCGACTGGTACATCGAGATGGCCAAGCCCCGGCTCCATGGCGCGGCAGCGGAGGAGAAGCGGACGTCGGCAAGCGTGTTGTCGTTCGTGCTGTCGCAGGCGATGAAGCTGCTGCATCCCTTCATGCCGTTCATCACGGAGGAACTGTATCAGAAGCTCCCCGGCCATGGAGAGACGGTCATGCGCGCCAGTTGGCCGCAGGGCGACGACGCATTGTGCTTCCCTGCGGAGTGCGCGCGCATGGAGTCGCTGATGGAGCTCGTGCGTGCGGTGCGCAACCTGCGCGCCGAGCGCAAGGTGCCGCCTGCCCAGCGCATTGGTGTGCGCCTGTATGTGCCGGAGGAGCGTGCGGAGGCCTATCGGGCGTTGACGGCCTATGTGCAACGCCTGGCGGGCGCGGATGAGGTCGAGGTGTTCGCGGGCGCGCCGCAGGCGGACCGGCACGACGTGCATCTGGTATGCACGGGCGTGGACGTGGTGATTCCGCTTTCCACGCTGGTCGATCTGGACGAGGAGCGGGAGCGCCTGCGCCGCGAGATCGAGCGCGTCGAGAGCGAGTACCGCCGTTCCGCCGCAAAGCTCGACAATCCGGGCTTTACCGGCAAGGCGCCTGCCGCTGTGGTGGAGGGGGAGCGCAAAAAGCGCGACAATGCCGCCGAAATGCTCGAGAAGCTGCGCGATCGCCTCGAGAGCCTCGCGGGGCTGTAAGCTCCGCGCCGGACGCCCGTTGCGCCGCCCGCGTTTCCGGCGCAGGAACGGGGCAAATGCCATCCGTCCCCCGACGCGCGCCGCCGCCCGGCCCGGACCCCGCAAGCAGCGATTGGCGCCTCACCGCCGGAGGGAACGGAACAAACGCCGTCCCCACGCCGCGCCGCCCGGCCCGGACCCCGCAAGCAGCGCCTGGCGATGCACCGCCGGAGGGAACGGAACAACAGGACGAACAAAATGCCCCGCCGGCATACCGGCGGGGCATTTCTGGTTGACGGCAGCCGGGGGCCGCGGCCCGCTTCATTGGCCCGGCTCCGGCAACCGGCGACGCCTTAGAACATCGGCGCAAACAGCAGCGCGACGATGCTCATCAACTTGATGAGGATGTTGAGCGACGGGCCGGCGGTGTCCTTGAGCGGGTCTCCGACCGTATCGCCGATGACGGCGGCCTTGTGCGCCTCGGAGCCCTTGCCGTCCTCTTCGATCAGCTTCTTGGCGTTGTCCCATGCGCCGCCGCTGTTGGACATGAACAGCGCGAGCAGCACGCCGCAGAGCGTTGAGCCCATCAGCATGCCGGCCAGCGCCGCCCGTCCGAGAACGATGCCCACGACAACGGGGGAGATGACCGCGATCGAACCGGGAAGAAGCATGTTTTTGAGCGCCGCGCCCGTTGCGATATCGACGCAGCGGTTGTAGTCCGGCTTGGCGGTGCCGTCCCAGATGCCGGTAATCTCACGGAACTGGCGGCGCACCTCGTCGATGATGCGCACGGCGGAGTGCGACACCGCATCGATCGCCAGCGAGCAGAACAGGTAGGCCAGGCCGCCGCCCAGGAAGAAGCCGCCAATGACGCGGCTGTCGAGCACGTTGACCGTCTCCAGCCCGACGCTGCTGGTGTATGAACTGAGCAGGGCCAGCGCGGTGAGCGCGGCGGAGCCGATGGAGAAGCCCTTGCCGATGGCGGCCGTGGTGTTGCCGACGGCATCAAGCTTGTCGGTGATCTCGCGCACGTTGGCGGGCAGGCCGGTCATCTGGGCGATGCCGCCGGCGTTGTCCGCAATCGGGCCGTAAGCGTCCACGGCGATGATGGCGGCGACCGTGGCAAGCATGCCGACGGCGGAGAGCGCCACGCCGAGAATGCCGAGTACGATGAAGGAGACGACGACCGCCAGCACGATGATGACGATGGGAACTGCGGTGCTGCGCATGCCGGCGCTCAGTCCCTCGAGGATGTTGGTAGCCGGGCCGGTGCGGCTCTTATCCGCGATGCTCTTGACCGCTCGGAAGTCGGAAGAGGTGTACCGTTCGGTGGAGAGGCCGGTCACAATACCGGACACGATGCCCGTGAGCACCGCAACGAAGTGCATGTAGCTGCCGAGCAGCAGATGATCGAGGATGAGTGCAGCCACGATGAACAGCAGCATGCTGATGTAGGTGCCGCCCATCATTGTGCGTTGCGGGTCGGTACGGCGCGACAGGCGGACGTAGAGGATGCCGAGGATGGCGGCGACGGCGCCGCAGCCGCACAGCAGGAACAGGAAGGAGACGACCTCCTGCCCGCCCGCCACGATGCCAAGGATCACGCTGGAGACGATGGCGCCCACATAGCTTTCGAACAGGTCGGCTCCCATGCCGGCCACATCGCCCACGTTGTCGCCCACGTTGTCGGCGATAACGGCGGGGTTGCGCGGGTCGTCCTCCGGAATGCCCTGCTCAACCTTGCCCACCAGATCGGCGCCAACGTCGGCCGCCTTGGTGTAGATGCCACCGCCGACACGGCTGAACAGCGCCACAAGGCTCGCACCGAGGCTGAAGCCGGTCAAAATGTTGGTGTTCTGAAAGACCAGATAGCAGACCGTCACGCCGAACAGGCCGAGGCCGACGACGCTGAGACCCATGACCGAGCCGCCGGTGAACGCAGTGCGCAACGCGGCAATTTCACTCTCCTGCGCGGCCTGTGCCGTGCGCGCATTGGAAATGGTGGCGCTGCGCATGCCCACAAACCCGGCCAGCAGCGACATTACGGCGCCGCAGATGAAGCTGGCCGAAACGCGCCAGCCCATGGTCGGCAGGAAGAAGAAGATGACGGCCAGCACGACGATGAACATGGCCACCACGCAGTATTCACGGCGCAGGAACGCCATGGCGCCGCTGCGGATAAAGCCGGAGATCTCCGCAATGCGCGAATCCCGGATCGGGATGCGCTTGTTCTTCAGCAGGAACAGGATGGCGAGCAACAGGGAAAGCACCGCTGCCGCCAAAGCAACGTAAAGCCCAAACATGTGCAACTATCTCCTTAACAAATTTTTGTTGGGGGAAGAAGCGCATACCATGTGCCGATCCGCACACATCCCATCTATGCGGCCAACCATGCGCGATCGTTGGTCCGGGAAGAAAAACACCACCCATGCGGTGCCCCAACCGAAGGGAAGCGGCCGACCGCAGGGAAGATTGCCCGGCAATAGCACAACGCGCCGTAGCGTTGCGGCCGCGACCAAAGGGGCGGCCGGTCGGGCGGATATGGGGCGGCCCGGCACCGGATCAGGGAGAGCCCGGCGCCGGATGCCGCCTGCGCGGGCGTCGTGCCGGCGCCCGCGCTGCAATCGACCGGTCAGGGAGATCCCCCATTACATCTCCCTGCCGGACGTTGCGCGCTTTATTGGATCTCGTCGAGACGGACGGGCCGGTTCTCAGCGAGGGAGCGTTTGCAGGCAAGCGCGATACGGATGGACATCAATCCGTCCATGACGCCGACTTCGGGCTCGGTGCCCGAAACGATGGCGTTGACAAACGAGGCGATTTCCGCCTGATAGGCGCCCATATAGCGCTCCAGGAAGAACCAGAGCGGTTTCTCGGCCGTTACGCCGTCGACGGTGGACAGCACCGCCGTGGAAGGCGCGTCATTGCCGCATTGGACGCAGCCGTCGGAGCCGAACGCTTCGGCGCGCTGATCGTAGCCGTAAACGGCCTTGCGCGAATTGTCGATGAGCGCGAGCGCGCCGCTGGCCAGCTTGGCCGAAACGGTCGCGGAATCCACGTCGCCCGCCTCGCCGATGGCCGGATCGATCAGCACCGAACCGGCTGCATAGACTTCGACCACCTCCTCGCCGGAGAGGTAGCGGAGCATGTCGAGATCATGGATCATCATGTCCATGAAGATGCCGCCGGAAACCTTGACATAGCCGGCCGGCGGCGGCTCCGGGTCTCGAGAGCTGATGCGCACGAATTGCAGCTTGCCGATGCGGCCATCGGCAACGGCGTTGCGCACGGCGCGATAGTTGTGGTCAAAGCGGCGGTTGAAGCCGACCTGGTAGCACAGTTTTTTGGGCGATGCTGCCAGCGCGGCCTGCACCTCGGCGATCTTTTGCAGCGAGTGATCGATCGGCTTTTCACAGAACACATGCTTGCCAGCCCGAATCGCCTCAAGGGAGATGGGCGCATGCGTATCCGTGGACGAGCAGATGAGCACCGCGTCGATGCGCGGGTCGTCAAGGATCTTGTGATGGTCCCGATAGATGCCTTCGATGCCGACGCTCTGCGCCCACTTCTCCGCCTGCTCGCTCAGATACGGATCGGCGATGGCAAGGATGCGCGCCTGAGGAACGCCGGTCAGGATGCTTTTGGCGTGGACCTGTCCGATGCGGCCTGCGCCGATGATGCCGATGTTGATCATGATGGGAACCCTCCGTTATTGCGTTTGTGGTTTGCCGCCAACACGACGTTTTGCAGCGCCGGTCCCTCGTTTTGCAGTACGTATTCGCGGGACGGGAGGCACAGGGTTTCCAGCGCGAAAGCGCCCGTATACCCCGTGTCCATCGCGGCGGCCAGAATCGTGGGAAAGTCGATCGTGCCGTCGCCGGGAAGCCCGCGATGGGAGTCGGCGATATGAAAATTGGTGATGCGCCCGGCGGCCGCGCGGATGGCGGCGACAATGTCCCCGTCCTCGATGTTCGAGTGGTAGGCGTCGAACAGGATGCCCACGTTCTTCGGGTCGCCAAGCCGATGCAGGAAAGACAGCGTTTCCGCCGTGCTGTTGAGCAGGGTGGTTTCCGCCCGGTTGATCGGTTCGATCTGCAGCATGACGCCGTGCTTTTCGGCGTATTCCGCAAGGGGAAGGAACGTTTCGACCAGCAGCGGTAGTGCGGCGGCACCTTCTTCGGGCTTGCCGCGCAGCAGGCCGACGGTGACGTTCGGCCGGCCGATGCGTGTCGCAAGGTCGACATGCCCGCGTACCACGTCCATCGTCCTGACGCGGATCTCCGCATCGGGGGAGGTCAGGAACAGCCCGTCCCGGCCGAACACCTGCCCGGTCGAGATGGTCGTAATGGCGAGCCCGTTCGCTTCCGCATGGCGGCAAAGTTCGCCGGCGTCGATCCGCTCGGGATATGCCACGGCGATTTCAACGCCCGTAAAACCCTTGCGATGCAGGTCGTCAAAGGCTGCGCGCCAGCCCACCGCCGCATAGGGCGAAAACGCGGTGTCGTATTGCAGCGGTACGGTTTGCGACAGATGATTCATGGCCGTTTCCTTTCGGGTACGTTGGGGGGAAAGGGGAGGGACCGGGCGCAGCGCGGCGATCCCTCCCGCATGGTCCTGTTAGTCGATGAACATTCCGCGGCGCGGCAGCTCGTGGATGCTCTTCCAGCCCTCGCTGAGCGGCTCGCGCAGGCAGGGTTCGATCTCTTCCGCCGGGCGGAACGAGAACTTCGACGGATCCGGCACCTTGCCGGCAGGATACTTCTCGATGATATCCTCGCACATGCAGGTCAGGTACTCGCAGATCGCGGCGATGGCGCGCTTTACGCGGCGCGGGTCGGCGCGGGTCGGCTTGCCGACGACGCCCTCAGGCGTACCGAAGCGCTCGATCCATGCGTTGCCCTCCATCTCCTGCCAACGGTTCGGACGATGGAACGAGTCCACAGAACCGTCGAAGAAGCCCTCCTGCAGGAAGCCGAAGTTCTTCGGCGTAGCGTCAACACAGACGCTCATGTCCACCATCTCGGGGAACATCAGCAGCGCGGCGCTGGTCTCGGACTCGTCGGCATGGACGAACGGCGTGGTCACAAAGTCCGGACGCTCGTCGCCGAGGGGGTAGAAGAACTCGCGCACCGCACGGTGCCACTCGACCACGCACGCGAACGCCGGGAGCTGATACCGCTTGAAGAACTCCTGAATGGCGCTCTCCAGCATCCAGTCCTGCCCGTGGTTGTTTACGAGGATGATCTTGCGGAAGCCGTCGTCCCACAGGCCGGCCATGACCTGGGTCAGCGTGTCGATGATGACCGTTTCGGAGATCATGACCGTGCCCGGCATACCGATGTGGTGGTACGGGTGGCCGCCGTAGTTCATCGGCGGGAAGGCGAGGCTGACCTCGTGGCCCAGCTTCTTGGTCTTGCGGCGTACGGCCTCGCAGATGAACTGCACCATGAACGTATCGAGACCGGAGCAGTTCTGCGCGCCATGGTTCTCCGTGGAGCCGATGGGCACGAGCACGATATCGTTCTGGCGGCGCTTTTCGATCAGCTTGGCGCGCGGCGTGTTCTGGATGTATGTCCCGGCGACGCCCATCTCGAGCGGCGTGCCGATGCCATAGTCGTCGAGGATCGCCTGGATCTCCTCCTCGGAGGCGTCCCAGATGCGCTTCTTGAGGCGGCCAACCTTGTTGTCCTCAAAGAAGATGTTCGGATATTCCGTGGTCAGGTATTTGGTATATGCCATGTGTGTCTCCTCCCGTTAGTCGTCCATGATGCAGGTGATCTTCATGTTCTTGCGATCCGTCTGCAGGGCGATGATGTTCTCGGGCACCTCGTCGAGCGTGATCTTCTTGGTGATCATGGGCAGCATATCCATGCCGGAGGCCATGCTCTCGATCACGCGCGGGAACGTGCCGTGGCCGCTGTGACCCTGCGCGCCCACGATGCGGGCACGACGGACCTGCAGGACCTCGCCGGTGACGGGCATCTTGGCTTCGGCGCGGGCCACGACCACGACGGTCGCGTTCAGCGTGCGGCCCTCCCAGATGCACTGCTCAATGCCCGGATACACCGCCGTCGGCAGGCCGGTCGCCTCGAGGTACAGGCTGGCGCCCATGCCGTCCGTCAGGCGGAGGACTTCCTGCGTAAAGTCGACCTTCGTCGGATCGATGACGTAATCGGCGCCCATGAGCTTCGCCAGCGCGGCGCGCTCGGGCTGCGGCTCGGACACGATGACGGTCGCGCCGCCCATCGTCTTGAGCTCGCGGCAGGCGGCAAGGCCGACCGGGCCGGTACCGCAGATGACCACGTTGTCGCCGGGGCGGATGCCGCCGCCGCGCTCGATGACGGCGTTATAACCGACCGAGCAGGGCTCTACCAGCGAGCCGGCCAGGAAGATGTCGCGCTCGTCCTTGTATTGACGGCGGAGGGGCTCCAGGCTCCACAGGCAGCGATCCGGCAGCACGATGTACTCGCAGAACGCACCGTTGACGTTGAAGCCGATTTCGTCGAGCCGCTCGCAGTGGTTCGGCCAACCGTCGGCGCAGGGCTTGCAGCTGCCGCACCAGAGCATCTCCTCGGCGCAGACCATCTCGCCGCCCTTGAAGGGCTTGTTGGTCGCCTTGTCCTTTGCGCCGGGGCCGCCCTTGACGACGACGCCGGAGAGCTCGTGGCCCAGGATGCACGGGAAGCCCGTCAGGCCGGGATAGAAGATGTAGCCGTCGTCCTTGGCCTGCGCCATATGGACGTCGCTGCCGCAGATACCGCAGGCCTTCACCTTGATGAGCACCTGGCCCGGACCGGGTTCGGGGATGTCGTACTCATCGATCGTGATGTACGGATCTTTCCAGACTTGGCTGCCGAGATAGGTCTGCACGTGGTCGATGTCCTTTGCGCCGAGCTTGAAGCCGGGCTTGGGCGCCCAGGTCGCGTGAAGCGTCACGCCTCTCATTTTCTGTGCCATGTCTTTTTTACCTCGTTTTCTTGTTTTTTTGTTTACCCCTGCCGGCGCGCATGCCCCGGCGGGAGAAAAGCCGTGTGGGTCCTGAACGACGGCCGAGACGCAAACATTTGCGCTTCGACAACAGACACCATGCCGTTGCCCGCCGTCCGTTTTTGCGGGCGTTACTCGCGGTAGCGGGCGCCCTTGCCTGTGGCGATGGAGTCGTAGGCGCGTTGCACCTTCGCCCAGTTCTGATCGCGGTCGAGCGCAACGCCGCGGCCGACGCCGGACACGATGCAGCCCACGCCCTTGTCCTGCATGGTCGCGCCCAGCTCGCGCAGCAGCGCGGGGGCGCTGCCGGGCTCGGTGGACCGGCCGTCGAAGATGATATGGACGTACACATCCTTCACGCCGCGCTCTTTGGCCACGTCGAGCAGGGCCAGCGGGTAATCGATGGAACCGTGGGAGGATTTCTTTGTCAGCAGCGCGAGCAGGTGCAGCGCCCCGCCGCGCGCCTTTGCGCCTTCGATGGCGCTGAGAAATACCGGGTTGGCCGCGAAGGAACCGTCCTTCATGGCGCCGTCGAGCCGCACGTCGTCCTGCGGGACGACCCGACCGGAACCCAGGTTGATGTGTCCAGCTTCGGAGTTGCCGGCCTTTCCGGCCGCCAGACCGACCGCCTCGCCCGAGGCCGCCAGCGGCACCCACGGATTATCGGCCAGCAGCGCATCCCAGACGGGGGTGTCCGCAATGTGGAGCGGGTTGTGCTCATTGGCCTCTCCGAGGCCCCAGCCGTCGAGGATGAGCAGCAGGACCTTGCGGGGGCCATCCGCAAAGCGGAAGACCGGCTTGCCCGTCATATCGGCCGGCTGGGCAACGCCCATGGCCGCGAGCACGGTCGGGGCGACGTCACACAGGCGGCCGCCCTCGGCCACCGGCTGCGCGTCCGGCGCAACGGCAGCGAACGCGATGAGGTTGGTCGTGTGCGCCACATGCGGCTTGCCCTCGTTCGTGTGCATGACCTCGAGGTTGCCGTGGTCGGCGCAGACCAGCACGGTGTACCCGGCGGCGCGCGCCATCTCCAGCGTGCGGCCGAGCTGCGTGTCTACGATGCCGGCACAGGCGATCTTCGCCTCGTCGTTGGAGGTGTGGCCGATCACGTCGCCGTTTGCAAAGTTGGCGACGATGAAGTCATAGCCGTGCTTGAGCCCGTCGGTAATGGCGTTTACCACGCCGGGCAGGCGCAGGCCGGGCACGGTATCGAACGGCACGCCCTTGGGGGAGGGAATGCGCACGTCGTCCTCGCCCGCGAACGGCTGCTGGTTACCGCCGTTGAAGAAGAAGGTCACGTGGGCAAACTTTTCGCTTTCGGCGCAGTGCAACTGCGTCTTGCCGGCTTCGGAGAGCACCTGCGCGAGCGTGTCCCGCACCTTGGAGGGCGCGAACGCGATGGGCAGATAGGTGTATTTCTCGTGATACATCGTGAGGATTACGAAGTCGAGCGGAGAAATCCGTTCCCGCTTGAATCCGGTGAAGTTCGGGTCGGTGAACGCATCGGTCAACTCGACCTCGCGCTCGCCGCGGCGGCAGCAGAAGATGACCGCATCGCCGGGGCGCACCGTGCCGACGGGGGCGCCGTCGGCGGTCTCCAGATTGAGCGGCTCAAGCGAATAGTCCGTTCCGCCGCTGCGGTAGGCCTGTTCGACCGCGCGGGCAAGCGCCTCGCCGCCGTTGAGCGCATACTGTTTCATGACAAAACCCTCCTTTTCTCCATGGCGTCCTCCCGGAAATCGGGGGCGCCCGGGAACACATCCAGCAGTTGGTCGAACCGGGTGATGATGCCGTCCGGCTGGTTCTCCTCGGTCAGCTTGAGCGGCGCGGCGTCCGGATAGTCCACGGCGATGGTCTTTGCAAAGCCGGAAGCCTTGGCGCCGATGATGTCGCGCTTGAGGTTGTCGCCCACGAACGCGCTCTCCTCCGGGCGCAGGCCCGCTTCGGAGAGGGCCAGGAAGTAGATCGCCGGATGCGGCTTGCGCAGCATGGTGATCGAGGATTGCTGCACCGTCTTGAAGTAGGGGCGCAGGCCGTCCGCGTCGAGCCACTCGTCGATCTCCTGGCAGCCGATGAGGTCGCTGATGATGCCGAGCGTATAGCCGCGGGCGAACAGCTCCTTGACCGTTTCGATGCCGCCGGGCACCACGCGGCGTTCGCCCTTGGCGCGGCGGTAGAGGTACGTCAGTTCGGCGGCGTTCTTCTCGATGCGGGCGCGGTCGAATTCCGGCGTGAGCCAGCGGGTCCAGAGCATCGTTTCCGGCGCTTCGCACATGAATTTCAGCGCCCAGTCACGGTAGCCGTCATAGCGCTTGTCGAGCATCGCATGGAACGCCTCGGGGTCCATGTCCGTGCCGCACAGCGCGGCGATACGGCGCTTGGCGTCGTCGGAATAGGGCTTGTTTTCGCAGACGACGCGGAACGTGCCGCCGAGGTCGATGAAAATGCCGCGAATCTTCTGTCCCATCAGTCGATCCTCCGCACCTTGTCCCAGTTGACCGTGGGCGCTTTCGGGAACATCTCCTTGAGTTCCGCGAAATCATAGATGATGGCGTCCGGGCGGTTCTCGTCGGTGATCTTTTCCTTGGCGAGTTTTTCGGGCGTGGTGTACAGGATGAACATGCCAAAGCCCGCAAGGCGCGTGCCCTCGACGTCGCGCTTGAGGTTGTCGCCGATGTAGACGCAGCGATCCGGCTGTACGCCCAGCAGATCGCACGCCTTGGCGCTGATGCGCGGATCGGGCTTGCGGATTCCCTCCACGCAGGAGAGCAGCACCGCGCCGAAATACTCCGTCAGGTGGTCGCGTTCCAGCCAGTCCGGGATTTCCCGCGAGGTGACGAGGTTGCTGATGATGCCGAGCTTGTAGCCGTTGGCGTACAGGTCCTTGACCGATTGCGCGCCGTTCGGGGCAACCACGCGGCGGCCGTCCTTGTTGCGGAACTCGATCGTGAGCTCGATGGCGTTCTTTTCGATCAGGTCGCGCGGATATTCCGGCACGAGCCACTTGGTCCACAGCTCCGCCTCCGGCGCCTCGCGCATGGTCTCAAAACACCATTTGCGATAGCCCTCGTAGCGGTAATCGAGGAATTTGCAGAATGCGTCCGGATCGCCCTTTTCGCCGCAGAGCTCAGCGATGCGGCGGCGTGCGCGGGATTCGAACGCTTCGTCGCGCTCCACCAGGCGGAGCGTGCCGCCCAGATCATAGAAGATGGCGTCAAATTCTTTTTGCATGGGTTGCCTCCGTCAGTTGTGCAGCGGCGGAAAGATGTCCAGCAGCTGCGAAATGGTCGTGATCGTGTAATCGGGGAAGAGCGTGATCTCCTGCGGCTCGTTGGCGATGGTGTCCGGTTCGTCAATGCGGATCATCAGGCCGTACCCGGCGTCGCGCGTGCCCTGCACATCGCGGATCGGGTTGTCGCCGACGTAGGCGCAGTTCTGCGGTTCGCTGCCGATGGAGCGGCAGGCGAGCAGGTAGATGGCCGGATCTGGCTTGCGGATGCGCACCTTGGAGGAGAGCACCACGGCCTTGAAATACCGGGCGACGCCGTCCTCGATCATCCAGTCCGGGATCTCGGTTTCGGTAATGGTGTTGGCGATGATGCCCATTTTGTAGCCGCGCCGGTCGAGCTCGATCAGCGTGGATTTCACGTCCGGCCGCGCAACGCGCCTGCCGTCGTGGTCGCGCCAGAGGCGGGTCAGCCGGCCTGCGTGCGCGCATACCGTGTCGATCGGGTAATCGGGCAGCAGGTGCTGGCTCCACAGCTCCATTTCGGAAGCGTCAAGCAGGCTGGTCTTGGCGAGCTTGCGATAGACTTTCCAGCGTTTCTCCAGCTTTTCAAAGAACACGTCGTGCGGCTCGGTCGCGCCGACGAGGCGCATCAGTTCGTCCTCTGCGGCGCGGGAAAACGCCGCGTCCTTGACGACGACGCGAAGCGTGTTCCCAACATCAAAGAAAATGGTGTCGATCATGGGGAGGTTCCTCCTGTTGCGATTTCTTGTGGCCGTTCCCGCCGGTCAACGGCCGCGGCACTGCCGCAAAATGTCCGGGATTTCGTAGAGCTCGTCGATGAGATAGTCCGGCGCGGGCCCGCTGTTTACGAACGCCACGTCGCGATGCGCAATGGCGGGGTTGCGAATCTGGATCATCAATCCGAGACCGGCGTTGCGGGCGCCCAGCACGTCGCGGGAGATCGTATCGCCCACGTAGGCGACTTCTTCGGGGCGAAGCCCCATGCGACCGATGGTAATATGGAAGATTTCCGCTCCGGGCTTGCGGCAATGCGTCTGGCTTGAGAGCACAACCTGCTCCATATAGCCGTCGATGCCGTATTCCTTCAGAATGTGCGGGGCAAAGGAGGTGGAGATGATGTTGCTGATCACGCCGAGCCGCAGCCCCATCTCGTGCAGCTCCTGCATGGTCTCGGTCACGCGCGGTCGCCGCATGGTGCAGACGCGCTCATAATCGTAGAGAAAGCTCAGCTCTTCTGCGATGGGAGCGAGACGCGCCTCGCCGATGGCGTACTCCGGGAGGTAAAACTCATTCCAGATGCGCGGCTGCGGCAGTTCTTCGAGCGTTTCCTCGCTCCAGTGCTTGTACCGCTCCGCATTCTCGTGCAGCTGCAGCCCGAGCGCCTCGGCGGGCGTATCAATGCGGATGCCATAGAGAAGCAGGCGATCCTTAAGCCGCTGCGCAAAAGCCGTGCGCAACAGGGGACTGTTGGTCACGGTGAGCAGCGTGCCGCCGATGTCGAAAAGGACTGCCTGAATCATCGAGCTACCTCCGAACGGTGCCGTGGACGAAAACGTTTGCGCTCCTGTGATGGTTTGATTATAAGACACAGATTTTTGTTTGTCAATGCCATCTGAAAGAATATTTGGAATATATTTCTCCGAGATTGGCAATACTGAGCTTTTTGGTCCCCGCGGTAAATTTTCGTTGACAAGCGGCAGCATCTGTAGTAATATCTGCTTGAGAGCGGAAACGTTTACGTATCTGCATGTCATTTTATACCGGTTTGGAGCGGCGATACATGGTAAAAAAGGTCACGATCAAGGATATAGCCAAGGTAGCAAATGTTTCCTATGCTACCGTATCGCGCGCGCTTTCCGGCAGCCCGGAAATCGGCGAGGAAACGCGGGAGCGCGTATTGCGCATCTGTCAGGAGATGGGCTATACCGTCAACTATGTGGCGCGCTCGATGGTCATGCAACACACTCGGCTGTTGGGCCTGATCGTGTCGAATATCGACAACCCGTTCATGAGCGAGCTTGCCTACCATATCGAGCTTCGCGCGCGCGAGCGCGGGTATAATCTGATGTTGTGCAATTCGCTGCACGACCTGGAGCAGGAAAAACAGGTGTTCGAACTGCTGATGGGCCGCCAGGTGGACGGCGTGATTCTGTTGCCGTCGTTTACGGAAAGCTATCAAAACCTCAAGCCGCTTCTGAACAAGGTCCCCACCGTGTTCATGAGCGAGAACCTGCGCGATCTGCCGGAGAGTTACGTCGCCGTGGACAATGCGCGCGGCGTCCGGATCGGCACGGAATACCTGTACGGCCTCGGACATAGGAATATCCTGTATTTTGGCCGCCGCAAGGGCAGCATGACGCACCAGCTCCGCGCGGAGGGATATCTGGAAACGTGCCGGGAGCTCGGCATAGAAGCTTCCTTTTATAACAGCACCTACTCTTCGAGCTCCATTGAATACGGCTATCAGATGGCCAAGCACCTGTTTTCCAAGCCGTTGCGGCACACCGCCATCTTTGCGGCGGCGGACTCCATTGCGCTGGGCGTGCTCGGCGCGGCGGAGGAGGCGGGCATCCGGGTGCCGGAGGACCTGTCGGTGATCGGCTTTGATAACATCACCTACGCCGGCCTGCCCAAGATCAACCTGACCACGATCGAACAGCCGAAGCGGACGATGGCGTCCATAGCGGTGGACGTGCTGCTGGAGAAGATCAACGACCCGGCTTCCGGCTATTCGCACAGGATTCTGACGCCGCAACTCGTCGAGCGCAGCTCCTGCCGCGCCATTCCATAAGGCCGACCAACCACGGAGGCAAGCCATGTACCGGTACGACATCCACGTGCACACGAAGGAAACCAGCCATTGCGGCCATGTCCCGGCGGCAGATATGGTGGCGACTTACCATGCGCTCGGATATGCGGGCCTGTGCGTCACGGACCATCTGCACGAGCAGTATCTGTCCCACCTCGATTGCCGGGACGACTGGCAGGCCTGTGTCACACAGTATTTGGCGGGCTACCGGGCGGCCAAACGCGCGGGCGACGCCGTTGGGCTGGATGTGATTCTCGGCGTGGAATTGCGTTTTCCGGAGAATGACAGCGACTATCTCATCTACGGCGTGGACGAGGCATGGCTGCGCGCCAACCCCTACATCTGCCGCATGGATCATGCCTCCTTCTTCAAAGCCTATGGCGACAGCGTTCTCATCATTCACGCGCACCCGTTCCGTAATTGCGACGTCGTGTTCAGCGACAGCATCCACGGCCTTGAGGTCGCCAACTGCAATCCGCGCCATGACAGCCGCAACGATCTTGCGCTGGCGCTGGCGGCAGCACATCCGTCGATGTACCGGCTTTGCGGCTCGGATGCGCACCGTCCGGGGGATGAGGGGCGCTCCGCCGTGGAGTTTGAGGTGCGCGTGCGCGATTCGTTCGCGCTCAAAGCGGCCATCGAATCCCGCCGGTACCGGTTGTGGTGCCCGACTTTCCAGAATATTATTGAAAAAAGCGAGGCGATTGGATGCGGTACGACACTTTGATCATCGGCCAGGTGTGCCTGGATCGCAATACGGATTTTGACGGCACATACATGGAGACGTACGGCGGCGCGGTCCTGTTTTCGGGGCATGCGGCCGCGGCGCTCGGCAACCGCGTGGCGGTGTTGCCAAAGCGTAACGCGGCTTCGATCGATCTGTCCGAGGCGTTCGGGCCGGATTCCGGCGTGCACGTATTCGGGCTCGATTCGGCCGAGAGCACGCGCATGGAGAACACTTATTTTACGGCGGACCGGGAGCGGCGCGTCTCGCGCTGCACCGCCTGCATTGATCCGTACCGGCCGGAAGAGCTGCCGGATGTGGAGAGCAGCATCTATCATATCGCGGGCCTGGTGCGCGGGGATATCGGCAACGACATGATCGCGGCCTGTTCGGCGCGCGGCATGGCGGCGGTGGACGTGCAGTGCATGCTGCGCTGCGTGGAGCCGGACGGGGCAATGGTCTTCCGCGACTGGCCGGAAAAGCGCGAAATGCTCCCGTATATTCGCTTTTTGAAGACGGACGCGGCGGAGGCCGAGGTGCTCACCGGCCTGACCGACCGCGCGGCGGCGGCCCGCCTGCTGTGCGAATGGGGGGCGCAGGAGGTCGTGATCACACACAATACCGAGGTGCTCGCCTGCGACGGCCGGAACATCTATACGCAGCCGTTGCGCCCCCGTTCGCTCAGCGGGCGCACGGGCCGCGGGGACACCTGCTTTGCCGGATACGTCACGGAGCGGCTGCGGGAGGATATCCCGACCGCCCTGCTGTATGCTGCGGCGCTGACCAGTCTCAAGATGGAGACACCCGGGCCGTTCGCCGGTACGCGGGAGGACGTTGAGGCCTACATCAGCCGTTTCTATACATGCTGACGGCGCCGCCCGTGGATGCACGCGCCTGCGCGTTGCGTGGATGAGACAGGAAGGAGAGTACGCAGTTTGGAAGCTTTCGAGTACTTTGACCAGCTGGGTCTGCTGGAGCTTGACGAACTGACCGTTGCCGTCAGGCTGCTGTTGGCGGTCGTCTGCAGCGGCGTGCTCGGCCTCGAGCGTACGCGCAAGCGCCGTCCTGCCGGGCTGCGCACCTATATGCTGGTGTGCATCGGCGCGGCGGTCGTCATGATGACGGCACAGTTCATGACGAGCTATTTTGATTTCCAAAAGGCCGATCCCGGCCGCATGCCGGCGCAGGTCGTCTGCGGCATCGGCTTTCTCGGCGCGGGCACGATCATGGTCACGCGCTATTACCGCGTCAAGGGCCTCACGACGGCCGCCGGCCTCTGGGTCGCCGCCTGCATGGGCCTTGCCATCGGCATTGGCTTCTATTTCGGCGCAATCCTCACCTGCCTGATGCTGCTCGCCGTCATGACCTTTGCCGATCGGTTTGAAAATTCATTTACAAGGCGTCTGCGCCGGATGCATCTGTATATCATCTTTCGAGATCTGGCGGGGCTTAAACCATTCCTGGAAGGGCTGCGGCAGGCGGGCATGGAGATTTCCGATCTGGAGACCTCCAAATCGGACAACAAGCAGGGCATCGGCCTGTTCTGCTTGGTGAAGTTTCCGGCTTCGGTTTCGCGGCGGCAGGCGTTTGCGCTTGTGGAAAACACGGACGGCGTGTTGTTTGTGGAGGAAGTTGACGACTGATCCGGCCGGCTGACGGCCGTACTGAACGGGCGGGGGGCGCGCAATTCCGGGGCAGGATCGAAAGCGCAAACGTGTGCGCTGGTATGGCCGGTCCGCCGGCGTCAAGGGGGCGGCGCGGCCCGAAGGACATACGACCACGCAGGAAATTGATAAGGAGGAAATTCTATGATCAGGGCAGTAATGTTCGATATGGGTGGCACGCTGGAAGACCTGTATTCCGACGTGGAGAACGAGCGCAGAACGTCGCACGAGCTGTACCGCATCCTGCAGGAGCACGGAATCGAGGTGCCGTATGACGAGGCGACGCTCTGGGAGAAGGTGTATCCGCAGGTGCTCGAGTACAAGGCCGAATCGGAGCGGACGCAGATGGAGCTAAAGCCCGAGGAAATCTGGCCGGATTACGCTTTCCGCGGCATTCCCGTAGACAGGGAAAAGCTCATCGCCGCGAGCGAAGAGATCGCACACATGTGGGAAGTCACCTACTTCAACCGCTCGCTCCGCAAAAATGCGGCGCGCATGCTCAAGGGGCTTAAGGAACTGGGCATGTATGTGGCGGCGGTCAGCAACACGGCGAGCTTGTTCCAGGTGTTCGACACGCTTGAGCAGTACGGTGTGCGCCAGTATTTCGACGATATCACGCTTTCGAGCATCGTCGGTTACCGCAAGCCGCACCCGAACATCTTCCGCATCGCCATGTGTCAGGCGCGCCTGACGCCGGAGGAGTGCGCGTTCGTGGGCGATACCGTTTCGCGCGATGTGATCGGTCCCCGCCGCGTGGGTTTTGGACTCGTGTTCAAGATCGGCTCGTTTCTCACACCGCTCAAGGACATCGGCAATTACGACGGCTTTGCCCCGGATTACGAGGTAGAGGACATCTATGACGTCTATACGATTCTCAAGCGGCTGCAGAGCGAAGAAAAGGACGGGAAGGCCGCCGTCAAGGCGCCTCCGGTGCGTCCGTTCATGTAAAGGAAATGTAAAACCGGCGTAAAATGTTTGTAAAAATCATCTTGACAAGAATTACCGTCATGCTGTATACTTACAATACGCAAACGTTTACGACACCATTCCTGTGACTTCCCCGCGTGTGCGGATCCACCAGGCGGCACGCCCGCATCGATTCCTTTCACTACACCATCTGGGCAGGAGGCCCAAATCCGCCGGCTGATGCGGCGGGATTCTGCGTTTACAAGAGCCGGGCGGGTGCATCCCGCCATAGCGCCCCCGAGGATGGAGCGGACGCATGCTGTAATCAATCTAACTGCAACTGTTGTGACAGATCGGAACTTATTTGGATTGGAGTGATATCATGTCGAGTAGAAGAACCCCTGTACGTAAATCGGTCAGGTGGAAAAGGCTGAAGAACCAGTTCCTGAACGTGGTGGGGAACCCGTTCAACATGGTTGTGTTTTTCAGCCTCTTGATCCTGTTCTGCCTGATCATCATCCCGCTGCTCACCATGATCGGCAACACGTTCATGGTGGCAAAGGCGGAGCTGCGCAACCTTCCGGATGCTGAGATCGGCGACTTCACGCTGTTCTATTGGAAGTATCTGCTGGCAAGCCCGCTGACGGAGACGATCCTCTGGGAGCCGTTCCTGCATTCGCTGACGCTCGGCTTCTTCGTCACGGTCATTTCGGTGCCGCTCGGCGCGGTCATGGCGTGGCTGATGGTCCGCACGGATATTCCGGGCAAGAAACTGCTCGGCATGCTCATCATCATCCCTTACATGATTCCGTCCTGGTGCAAGGCGCTGTCGTGGCTGTCGGTGTTCCGGAACAGTACATCGGGCAGCTTGGGCCTGCTAACCGGTATGGGCATCAACATACCGGACTGGCTGGCCTATGGACCGTTCGCCATCATCTGCGTCATGACGATGCACTATTACGCGTTCGCATACATCATGGTCTCCGGCTCGCTTCGCTCGGTCAACTCCGAGCTGGAGGAGATGGGAGAGATTCAGGGTGCAAACAAAGTGCAGATCCTCAAGAGCATCACGCTGCCGCTCGTGTTGCCGTCCATCCTCTCCGCGGCGATCATGACCATTTCCAAGTCGCTGGGCTCCTACGGCGTGGCGGCCAACCTCGGCAACCGCATCAGCTACTACGTGCTGGCAACGCGCATGGAGTCGTTCATCTCCGATAGCCCCAAGGGCGTCGGCTATGCGATGAGCATTATCATGATCCTGCTGGCGTCGGGCACGATCTTCGCCAACCAGCGCATGATCGGCGTGCGCAAATCCTATGCGACCATCGGCGGCAAGGGCACGCGCAGCAACCTCATGCACATCGGCAAGGTGAAGTATGCGCTGCTCATCTTCCTCGCGGTCTTCCTGTTTGTGGCCATGGTCATGCCGACGTTCGTGCTGGTCATGGAGAGCTTCCAGATCCGCACCGGCGCCGGGTACGGCCTTGACAACCTGACGTTGTACGCGTGGATCGGAGAGCTCGAAAACGCACCTCTGGAATCGTACCCGTACGACGGTATCTTCCGCAACCCCGAGTTCCTGAGGGCGCTGGGCAACACGGTGAAACTTTCGATCATAGCGTCCATCCTCACGGCCGTGTGCGGCCAGTTCCTGGGCTACATCTCCACCCGCGGCCGCGGCAAGTGGTACGGCCGTGCGACGGAGCAGATGGTGTTCATCCCGTACCTGATGCCCGGCGTGGCGTTCTCGGCGATCTACTTCGCCATGTTCAGTCAGCCAAGACTCGGCGGCCTGATCCCATCGCTGTACGGGACGTTTACCCTGATCGTGCTGGTATCGGTGGTCAAGCACTTCCCATTTGCAAGCCGCTCCGGTTCCGCGAACATGATGCAGATCAGCGTGGAGCTGGAAGAAGCGGCGGATATTGCAGGCGCCAGCTTCTGGCGGCGCATCGGGAGCATCATCATCCCGCTGGCCAAAAACGGTTTCATCTCGGGCTTCATGCTGGTGTTCATCAGTATCGCCAAGGAGCTGGACCTGATCGCCATCCTGATGACGCCGGCGAACTACACGCTCTCGTTCCTGTCCTTCGAGTATTCCAAGAGCCTGATGCCGCAATGCGCGGACGCCATTGCGATCTGCATTCTCCTGTTCATCCTGATCTGCTACCGCATAGCAAACATTTTCGGTGCAGACATCGGCAAGAGCTGGGGTTGATGACCGGGTGGCCGGTAATTCATAACTGTTGTTGTTAAAGGGAGGCAAATTGCAATGAGTAAAATTGTGTTGGAGCATATCGACAAATTCTACGGTGAGAACCATGTCCTGCGGGATATCAACCTCACCATCGAGGACGGCGACTTCATGACGCTCCTCGGGCCGTCCGGCTGCGGCAAGACCACGACGCTGCGCGTTATCTCCGGCCTGGAGAAGCCGCAAAACGGCGTGATGACCATGGACGACCATACGATCATCGACGCGGAGACCGCCTTCTACGAGGCGCCGAGCAAGCGCGGCCTGAACCTTGTGTTCCAGAGCTACGCCCTCTGGCCGCACATGACCGCGTTCGAGAACGTGGCGTTCGGCCTGAAGATCAAGAAGATGCACAAGAAGGACATCGAGGAGAAGGTCATGAACGCGCTCAAGATCATGCGCATCGAGGAGTATCGTGACCGTTACCCCAACGAGCTCTCCGGCGGCCAGCAGCAGCGCGTGGCAATCGCCCGCGCGATTGCGACCAGCCCGAAGCTCCTGCTGCTCGACGAGCCGCTGTCCAACCTTGACGCCCGCCTGCGTATCGACATGCGCGCCGAGCTCAAGCGTCTGCACAAGGAGACCGGCACGACGATCATCTACGTGACGCACGATCAGGTCGAGGCGCTCACCATGTCCACCAAGATCGCCCTGTTCAAGGAGGGCGAGATCGCGCAGGTGGACACGCCGCTCGGCCTGTACACCAACCCGATCGACCTGACGGCCGCGGACTTCATCGGCAATCCGCGCATCAACTTCGTCGATGGCGTCGCCCGCTTCGACGGCAACGAGCTGGTTGTCAACAGCGACCTTGGCAAGCATGTATTCCCCAAGCGGGATGTCAAGCTGGACGAGGAGATCCCGCTGAACGAGGACTTCGAGTGCGTGCTGGGCATCCGCCCCGAGCTGGTCGAACTCGAGACCGAGCCGCACGATCACCCCTACATGGTCGAAGCGAACGTGTATGCGAGCCAGCCGGCGGGCAGCGAAACGCTGATTTCGCTGACGGTCGGCAAGTCGGAGTTCCTGGCCATCCAGCTTGGTCTTGCCGATTACGAGATGAACCAGAAGGTCTATGCCGTGCTGCATCCGGAACGCATGAACGTGTACAACAAGAAGACCGAGCGCCTGATCAAATACGCCTACGCGGCGGAGCGGCGCTGATGGACGATACCGGCATATTGCGCCCATTTGCCAAGTATATAGGACAAGGGGGAGCGCCGCGCGTGGGCGCGGCGCTCCCCGGCAAGAACCAAGCGACAATCAGATTTTAAGGAGGAATGAGACGTGAAGACCAAACGCTTGCTCGCCTGCCTGCTTGCGCTACTGCTCGCGTTCGCGGTATTTGCCGTAGGATGCAACGGGAATCAGGACGGCAACAACGGCGACGTATCGGACGATCCGTCGTCGGACGGGTCGGGGAATGAGGACGTGGAATCCACGGGCCCCGACTATGACAACATGACCATGGAAGAACTCTACGAGCTCGCACTGCAGGAGACGGGAAAGATTACGATCTACTCGACCACCGCCGACGTGCAGGCCGCTTCCAAGAAGTTCATTCGCGCCTATCCCGATCTGGCCGACCGCGTGGAGTACATCGAGTCCGACACCGCGACCGTTGCCGACCGCATCGAGACCGAGCACGACTCCGGGAACCTCAACGCCGACATCCTGATCGTGAAGGACAACAGCGGCGAGATCTACCACGAGCTCGTGCAGTACGACTATCTCGAGTCCTACTATCCGGCCGCCGCCTGCGAACACATCGATGCGGATCTGCTCAAGTACGGCATGCCGCTGTTCGCCACGTACAGCCCCTGGTATTACAATACCGAAATGTTCCCGGACGGCTGCCCGATCAACACCTGGTGGGATATTGTGGAGGGCTACAATGTTGATACGAAGTCCTTCATCGACGCCAACGGCAACGATACGCGGTACTGGACGGTTTACACCAAGGACATCACCTCCGCCTCCTACGCCGCACTCTGGGCGCAGGTCATTGTGGACGGCGACCTGATGGCCGAGCAGTACGAGAAGGAGTTTGGCGAGCCGCTCGAGTACACCTATCATGAGAAACTCCAGAACGTGCCCGGCATGATGGAGTTCCCGGAGAACAACGGCGGCGTTGAGCTGTTCTGGCGCTTTACGCAGATGAAGATCACCGAGCTGGATGACGGCGATCAGGTGGTCAACGCGGTTGACGAGTCCCTGAACGGGCCGACGATCGGTCTCTGCTCCGGCAGCAAGCTCGACAACGTCAACAGCGGCGCGATGATCAACTGGGTCACCGGCCTTGAGCCGTACACCGCGTTCCTCGCCTGCAACTACGCCTATGTGGTCAGCGGCTGTGACAATCCGGCCGGCTCCCGCCTGTTCATCTACTACATGATCGGCGGTCCCGACGGTCAGAGCGGCTGCTATTCCGAAGCGTTTAACGGCATCGGCAAATGGTCGGTACGCGACGACGTGCTCTTTGACAAGACGCCCTACACCGTTGAGGAAGTCATTCTGAAGAGTCCCGACTTCGTGGAGATCTATCAGTTCTATCCGAACGTCAAGGCATACTGGATCCAGTGGAGAGGTCTCGCGCCGTCCACCTGATGACCAATCGCGCCGGGTGCGCATGATGTACCATGGGGGATTCCTTCCGCCGCGGGCCGCGAACAGCGGCCTGCGGCGGGGTGTTTGCCGGAGGCAAAGAAATGGATAAGAAAAAGGGCGAATCAAAACTCCGGAAAAAACTTGACAGCTTCTGGATGGCGTTGTTCCTCACGCCGGAGGGAAGGCCCAAGAGCGCGATGCTGCTGTATGCGTTTTGCATGAGCGTCCTGTTCATCGTGATCTATGGCGCATGCTACTACTTCCTCATCGATGTGCTGGAACGGATGTTTGCGAACTACTCCGTTGGCGTGCGAAACCTGACGCAGGCGATCGTGCCGGGCGTCGTCGGCAGCGCGATCTGCGGCAGTACCTACTTTCTCCAGCGCAAGGAGAAGCGCATCATCCCGGTTGCCTATCTCTGCCTGTGGGTCTATGCCGTGGCCATCGTGATCATGGCGGCCCTGCTAGGCGAAGCGGTCGATTTTCAGGTGTTCATGTATTTCTTCGCCATGCTCGTCCCCACCGGCCTCATCACGGGTTCGGCCTATGTGTTCACCCTCTACAGGAAGCATCGGCGCGCCGAGCAGGCGCTTGCAGAACCGCAGGGCGGACATGCTGCGCGTTGATTTTATCAACGTCGGCGACGGCGATTCCATCCTTGTTCGCTACCGGCCTCCGGGCGCTCGCAAACGTTCCGAAGAGTATGTCATGCTTGTGGACTGCGGCCGCCCGGCGGTAGCGCATTCGGGGGACTCCCGCCGCATGGAGGCGTCGGCCTATCTGTCCCGGGCGGGGATCGACCACATCGATCTGCTGCTGCTGACGCATCTGCATTTTGACCACATCGGCGGCGCGCCCGCAATTCTGCGGCGCTTCCCGGTACGCGCTCTGCTCGCGGGGTACTATCCGCCGCCGGCAGCGCGGCGGGTGGTTCCACCAGTAGAGGGACAGAAGACCATCACCGGCCTGTATGGCGCGCTCAACCTGTTCGCGGACATCGTGTCGCAGGCGGAACAGCAGGGCGCTTCCCGGTTGACCGCCCTGCCGGTATCGTTTGCGCCGGCGCCGGGACTTGAGGTGACCGTGCATCGACCCGTGCCGTTGCTTTCGCTGCGGCAGCAGGCGCTGTTCGACCGCATCTATCACGGCCTGCCCTGCACCGAGACGGAGCTGTACGAGGCGTCCAAGGGGCGCAACTGTACCAGCCTGATCGTTCGCCTGTGCTATGCCGGCGTATCCGTACTTCTGACGGGCGATGCATATGCAGCGTGCTGGGAGGACGCAGAGGAAGCGCCGTGCGATATCCTGAAGCTGCCGCATCACGGGGATGCGAAATCCATGACCGAGCCGCTGCTGCGGCGCCTGTCGCCGCGCTATGCGGTTATCTCCTGCCAGAACGACTCGCCAAAGCGCAAGGAGCGCCCGGCGGGCGCCGTGACGGAATTGCTTTTGCGGCATGTGCCGCACGTCCTCTGCACGGAAAACCGTCCGATGCCGGGGCTGCGCGCCGCATCGCACGATGCGGTGCGGTTTGTAGTCGATGCGCACGGACACATCCGCTGCCCGGAGGCGCGACAACTGCGGCCCGGCGGTGTGCCGCCCACCGCATCCTTTCCGATCTGCTGCCGAACGGCAGATGGAATACACCCAAAGGAGCCATCAGCAAAAAAAAGAAACAGGAGGGAACCATTGTGAAAAAACTGCTTTCCATCATGCTGATACTTGTCCTGGCCCTGTCCCTGATTGCGTGCCAGAACGAAACCAACCCGCCCGCGGACGAGCCCGACAACGAGCCGGTGGCCGCTACGGAGGCACCCGAAGATGTCGAGGAACCCGTAACCGAGCCCACCGAGGAGCCCGTGGAAGAGGAGCCGGTCGTCGAAGTGACCTATGTGCCCCTTGCGCTCGACTTCAAGAACAAGACCGGCAAGACCATCAGCGGCCTGTACCTGTACCCCACCGGGGCGGAGGACAAGGGCAACAGCATCTGCGTGGCCGAGTGGATCGATCAGGACAGCGATGCCAACGAGGATGATCCCGAGCTGCGCATCTATGAGTTCTACGCCTACATCGTACGCCCCGCGGCGGAGACCTACGACATCTTCGTGGAGTTTGCCGACGGTGAGACGGCGACCTGGGAAGGCCTGACCATCAGCAACAACGATAAGCTGTCGCTGAAGAACGGCGCCGATCCGAGCACCTGGGAGCAGGAGCCCGTGGAGGATGCGGAAGACCTCGAGCCGATGGCCGCTCTCGTGGCTGCCGGCAAGACGACCGACAACTACTATCCCGGCTATGAGATGCTCGGCCTTGAGCTCAAGAACAAGACCGGCAAGAGCATTTCCGAGTTCTACATCTACGAGACCGGCGCCACCGAGAAGTACAACAACATGGTGGAGTATCTCGTGGACGAGGAGGGCAACCCCGTCGAACTGTGGCTCAGCGGCAAGGGCGGGCTGTATACGTTCGGCTTCTTCATCCGTCCGCGCGCGGAGAGCTACGAGGTCTATGTGGTCTATGAGGACGGCACGGACATGACCGTTCCCGACATCGACCTGTTCACGCCCAACGCCGACGGCTTTGCCAGCAACGAGATCTCCATGAAGGATGCGGTCGACCCGGATCTGACCGAGGTCTCCTATGACGACGGCGATCCCGAACCGCTGCAGTACATCAAGGATAACCTGGCCCTGGGCATCCCGCAGGATCAGTGGTATCCGGCCTATTGATCGGCCTGAACGATCTTTGCACATGGAGTGGGCCGGGGCATATGCCCCGGCCCGCTTTTATTCCGCAAAAGGCGCCATGCCAGGGAACGGCGCGGCGGACTTGCGGCCTGGCGGCGGTCCCATAGCAACAGAAAGCGAATGCCTTCGGATGATTGAGGGCTGCAGGACCACGGGCAAAGTGCGGGGGGGCGCCACCGGCCCCATCCGGTGCGCCGCCCATGTTGCCGGCAGGCCGAAAATTTGTTAAAATAACTTTTAATGGAAACTTATGGCTGCGCGGCATGCCTGCGGGCCGGCTGCGCTGCACCGCGGAGGAGAAGGGGACGTTTCGGAAAAGTATGAAGTCTGCCCTGCAAAAATATTTGTATAACGGGCTTGCTGCGCTGGTGGCGCTTGCCCTGTTTCTCTGTCCGTCGGCCGCAATGGCGGAGGAAGGGGACGAGGAACAGCCGGAACCGGCGCAGGCGATGCTGGAGGACGGCGATCTGGAGCGACGGGTGTTCGCCAAGGGCTGTGTGCTCATCGATGCAAGCGACCCGGAAACGCTCCTCTATGCGAAGAACCCGGACGAGCCCATCATCCCGGCGAGCACGACCAAAATCATGACCTGTATCCTGGCGCTGGAGATGGTTGAGGATCTCAACAGCGTCGTCGCCGTACCAGACGAGGCCGCCAGCCTGCACAAGAGCAATTCGCTCATGGGACTCAGACGCGGTGAATCGCTGCCCATGATCGACCTGCTGTACGGGCTGATGTTGCCGTCCGGCAACGACGCCGCCATTTCCATTGCATGCTATCTGGCCGGCGACGTGGAGAGCTTTGCGGCATTGATGAACGAGAAGGCTGCGGAGCTCGGCATGGCTGATACCAGCTTTGCCACGCCGAGCGGCGTGTATCGGAGGGGCTTTACCTCCACGGCGCATGATATGGCCAGGCTGACCGCCTATGCGATGCAGAACGAGATGTTCCGCAAGATCGTTTCAACGGTCAACTATACCGTCTTGGGCAACGATGTGCGCAGGCAGGATCTGCATCTGGTCAATTCCAACCGGCTCATCTCGGACCCGGAGACCTCGTCGATCTATTATGAATACGCCATCGGTGCGAAAACGGGCGCCACCACCGTCGGCGGGAAGTGCCTGGTCGCGGTTGCGGAGAAGGATGGGGTCATGCTGATTGCTTCTTTGATGGGCGCGATCGACGAGTCGGGGGATATGGGATGGCTTGCCCGCCGCTGCTTTATCGACGCCAAGGGACTTTTTGAAAAAGCGTATGAACGCCTGTATGCTTTCGCCGATGCAGAGACGTTGGGCTGTGCGCAGATCCGGCTGGATGTTTGCGCGGAGAACCCCCGCCTGACCGACGAGCAGGACGGCCGCTTTGCGCTGACGGCGGACCTTTCCGGGCAAACGGCTTATCTGCGCAAAACGGACATCGAGGCCATTTGCGGCGGCGAGGCCCTGCTCACGGTTGAACCCTCGCTGTACGAGGCGCAGATCGTAGCGCCCATTGCGGAAGGAGAGGTATTGGGTACGGTTCAGGTATCGCTGCGCGGTCGGGTGCTCTTTTCCGCGCCGTTGCTGGCGTCGCGCGCGGTTGCGGCGTATGACCCTGCCGACGAACCGGCGCCTGCGCCGACCGTTATGCCGGAAACGCCTGCGGCGGAGACGGAAGCCGCCGATCTGAATCCCGCGGATATTTGGCTCTGTGCCGTGACAGCCGTCGTTCTTGCGGCGCTGGGCGTCGCCTTGTACGTGCGCCGCCGCAGACGGGGAGCCTGATGCGGGCCGGTTCGGCCGGCAGCGGATTTCCCCGTCTCTTTTGATGCCGTTGCACATCGATTTTCTGCCGGCCATTCCGCCATTGCCGCCCGCCGCCCAAACCGGCGGGCGTTTGCGTTTTATGCAACCGGTGGTTGCCGCAAATTGCTTGACAGGCGTTGCGGCGCCGCTATAAGCTGAACGCGAGGTGATGCAAATGGTTCCGTGTGAAGGCGCGTCTCTGGCGGAAAGGATTCGGGCGCAGCGCATTCGCTGCGGACTGACGCAGGAGCGGTTGGCGGAAATCGTCGGCGTGAGCCGGCAGGCCGTGACCAAGTGGGAAACCGGGGTGGCGGCGCCGGGCACGGAAAACCTGTTCCGGCTGGCCGGGGCGCTGGGCACGACGGTCGACCTGCTGTTGCCGCAGGACGAGACGGCCGGGACGCCCGACGGGCAGCCCCTTGCGCCGTGCCGGATGGAGGCGGCGGAGAAGCGGGCGGCGCGCCTGGCGGCCGGGAAGCGACGCGCCTGCATGGCGCTCGCGGTTGCGGGCGTATATCTGCTCGCTTTCGTCACGGGCAATCTGCTGTGCGCCCGGCCGGAGTCCGCCAGTCTGCTGGGGCTGCTGCTCGGGCGGGGCGCAGAACGCCCCTATCTGTTCGGGTGGCTGCTCGGCAGCGGCCTGTACTGGATCGCAATGGCGATGACGGCAGGCCTGTCGCTGCTGGGCGTCTTCCGGCTCTCCTGCTCTGCGCTGGCCGGTTTTCTGCTCGGATGGCTGCTGGGCGAGGCGTTCGGCGCCAATCCGGCCGGCGCGGCGTATGGTTTTGGACATTACGGCTGGGCGATGTGGGGGTGCGTCTTTTTGTTCTCCCTTGCGATGGGGACGGTGCTGGAGCGGCTCGCCCGGCGCGGCATGCCGCTCAGGTCGAAGGGGTTCCTGCTCTGGTGCGCTGCGTTTCTTGGCGGCGCAGCGTTCCTCTGCCTGCTGGTCTTTCTGGGGATGCCGCGCGTCGATCGGCATTAGTCGCCGCGGGCACACGGCGCAGGCCGCAACCGGTTTTGAACAGACCCGCTCCAACCAGCGCCCCGCCATGCGACGGGGCGCTGGTTTTCCGCATCCCTGCCGCTCGCCCCGCCCGGCCGCCGCAAAGCGCGGCGCGGCGTTGGACGCGCGGCCGGCGGTTCTATCCATGCCATACCCGCATTATACTAATAGCGAACCGCCGCGCTTTTTGCCGGCGAAGGACAGATCATGTCGCGGGAGGGGATCGTTTGGAGGTTTTACGATATGGGAGCAGCGGGCCGATGGTGGAGTATCTGCAGTTGGCGCTGCAGCGCGCCGGGTACGACCCCGGGCGGATCGACGGGCTGTTCGGCCGGCGCACGCAAACGGCGCTGACCCGCTTCCAGCGCGCGAATGCGCTGGCGGCGGATGGCGTAGCCGGGCGGTTGACGTGGGCGCGCCTGTTCCCGTATTTGACGGGCTATACCGTGCATGTGGTGCGTGCGGGCGACACGATGTACGCGCTGGCTGAGCGCTACGGCACGGATGTTGCAGCCATCCGCACGGCCAACCCGCTCGTACAGCCGGAGAATCTGGCCATCGGCTCGCAGCTGGTCGTGCCGCTCGCGTTTCCGGTCGTGTCGTTTGAGGTGCGGTATACCTATGCGCTTGTGTCGCTGGTGCTCGACGGGCTGCTCGCGCGATATCCGTTCCTCACGGCGGAAACGATCGGCAGTTCGGTGCTCGGCCGCGAGCTTACGGCGGTGCGCATCGGCGCCGGGTCGGTCGAGGTGTGCTACAACGCCGCCCACCATGCCAACGAATGGATCACCACGCCGGTGCTGCTGCGCTATCTGGAGGCGTACGCCGCCGCCTATGCGGCGGGCGGGCAGATCGGCGGTTGGGACGCCCGGACGCTGTATGCCCGCGCCTCGCTCTATCTCGTGCCGCTTGTCAACCCGGATGGGGTGGATCTGGTGACGGGGGCGATTTATCCGGAGGACAAAGCGTATGAGCAGGCGCATGCGCTCGCTGCGTTCTATCCGGATATCCCGTTTCCCTCCGGCTGGAAGGCGAACATTGCCGGGACGGATCTCAACCTCGGCTATCCGGCCGGCTGGGAGCAGGCGCGCGCGATCAAGTTCGCGCAGGGGTATACGCGGCCCGGCCCGCGCGACTATGTGGGCAGCGCGCCGCTTGCCGAGCCGGAGAACCGCGCAATGGCGGCGTTTACGCAGGCGCACGGCTTTTCGCTTACGCTTTCGTATCACACGCAGGGCGCCGTGATCTACTGGAAGTATCTCGACTACGAGCCGGCGGGCGGGCGGCGCATCGCGGCAGCCTTTGCCGAGGCGTCCGGCTACGCCGTGGAGGATACGCCGTACGGCTCCGGCTTTGCAGGCTATAAGGACTGGTTTATCCTCGAATTCAACCGCCCGGGCTACACCATCGAAGCCGGGCGGGGGGAGAACCCGCTGCCCCTTGCGCAGTTGCCGGAAATTTATCAGGAAAATGAGGGGATCTTGACGCTGGGGATGGTGCTTTCCTGAAAAATTTGGTATACTCTACCCTATGAAAAGCGAACAGAAAAAATCGTTCGTCCAGGGGGCGGCCATTCTCGGCCTTGCAGGCCTTGTCTGCAAGGTCATCGGCGCGCTGTTCCGCATCCCGCTGTACAATCTGCTCGAGGACGGGATGGCCTATTATGAGGCGGTCTACCCGTACTATTCCTGGCTGCTCGTGGTCAGCTCCGCCGGCATTCCGACGGCGATTTCCCGCATGGTGGCCGAACGCGTGACGATGGGGGATTATGCGGGGGCGCGCCGGGTGTTCCGCAAGGCGCAGGTGCTGTTGCTGGGCATCGGCGTGTGTACGATGCTCATCATGTTTCTGGGCGCCGGGTGGTTCGCTTCGCTCGTGGAGGTGGGCGAGGGCGTGGTGCTCTCGTTTCGCGCGCTGGCGCCGGCGCTGCTGTTCGTGTCCGTCATGTGCGCCTACCGGGGATATCTGCAGGGCCTGCAATGCATGACCGGCACGGCCGTTTCCCAGCTGGTCGAGCAGGTGGTCAAGCTTTGCGCCGGCCTGTTCTTTGCGGCCAGATTGCTCCCTTTCGGGCTCGAATACGCGGCAATGGGCGCGTTGCTGGGCATCTCGCTTTCGGAACTGCTCGCCCTTGCCGTCATCGCGCTGTTCTATGTGCGGAAGCGGCGCATGCTGCCGGCCGAAACGGCGCGCACGCAGGCGCTTGAGGGCGGCGTGATCAAAACGCTGCTCTCCATCGCCATTCCGGTGACCATCGGCGCGTCGATCATGCCCATGACCGGCATCATCGACAGCGTGCTCATCGTCAGCACGCTGCGGGATATCGGCTTTACCGATGCGGAGGCGAACATGCGCTATGTTGCGCTGCGCACCAACGTGACGACCGTCATCAACATGCCGGCGGTGTTGACCACGTCGCTGGCCATGAGCCTCGTTCCAGCGGTCAGCGCAGCCCGGCGGCGGCACAACCTCGGCAGCGTGCGCAGCATCTCGATCACGGCCATCAAGCTGTCCATGATCGTCGGGCTGCCGTGCGCAGCCGGCCTGTTCGTGCTGAGCAGGCAGGTGATCGATTTTCTTTATGATATCACGCCGGACCGGCTGGCCATCGCCGCGTCGCTCATGCGCATTTCCGCCGTCGGCGTGGTGTTCCTGTCGCTCGTGCAGACGCTTACGGGCATCATTCAGGGCCTTGGCAAGCAGCAGGTGCCGGTATTCAATCTGGCGGCGGGCGCGCTGGTCAAGGTCATCCTGATGCTGACGCTCATGCGCAACCCGGATATCAACATCGACGGCGCGGCCATTGCCACGGTCGCCTGCTATGCCGTGGCCGGTGTGCTCGACCTGCTGTATCTGACACGCCTTGCGCGTCTGCGGATTCGCATATGGGAGCTGTTCGGAAAACCGCTGGTGGCGTCGCTTCTGATGGGCGGCGTGACCTATCTGGCGGAAGCGGCGCTTTCAAACATGCTCGGCACCACTTCGCTCAGCACGCTCCTGTCCGTCGGCGTTGGCGTGGTGGTCTATGCGGCGCTCGTGCTGTTGCTGCGCATGTTCAGCCCGGACGACCTGCGGCGCATTCCGGGCGGCGCAAGGCTGAACCGTCTGCTGTATGGCGGGCGGGGCGGCGCCGGCAAGGCGGACTGATCCCGCAAACGGCGGCCGGAGATCTTTTTTACGAGGAGTTTTCAATCATGCAGACCATTTGTATTGCTCCGCTGTCCACGCCGCTGACGGTCACACAGGCCGTCCTGCGGCGCATTGCAACGGCGGACAGGCTCTTCCTGCTCAGCGCGCGCCATCCCTGCGCCAAACCGGTTCTCGAGGCCGGCGTGCCGTTTACGGCGCTTGACGATCTGTTTGAGACGGCGGCGGATTTTGATGCGCTTGCAGCGTCGGTCGCCGCTCGCTTGCTTGCGGCTGGGGATTGCACGCTTGCCGTGACTGGCGCGCCGGATGCGCTGCTCGGCGCGATGGCCCGTGCGGCGGCCGGACGCGCCGAGCTGGACGTGCTGCCCGGCGTGCCGCTGGGCGCCGCCGCATTTCCCCGGAGCGTATCGGCCAGGCGCCTCTGCGCCAACGACCTGCCGGAGCGCCTCGACCCGGCGGAGGAGTTGCTGCTCGAGGAGCTGGACTCCCGCCTGCTTGCCGGCGAGGCGAAGCTCCGCCTGCTGGAATATTACCCGAACGACTGGGAGATCTGTTTGGCCGACATGGAGCCGGACGGCACGTTCCTGACGCGCGCCGTGCCGCTGGCGGAGCTGGACCGGCAGAAGCATTACGGCCCGACGACCGTGGCGCGCGTGCCGGGCGCGCCGTTCGAGCGACTGGAACGGTTCGGATTTGACGAGCTGCTCCATGTGCTGCGCCGCCTGCGGGCACCGGGCGGCTGTCCCTGGGACCGGGAGCAGACGCACCAGACGATTAAAGAATCGCTTCTTGAGGAATGCTATGAGGCGATGGACGCCATCGATCGCAACGACGATGCGGACATGGTCGAAGAGCTGGGCGACGTACTCCTGCAGGTTGCGTTTCATGCGCAGATCGCTGCGGAGCAGGGCTGTTTTACGGCGCGCGACGTCACCACCGGGCTCGTACAGAAGCTCGTGTACCGCCATCCGCATGTGTTTTCCAACGGAAAGGCGGACACTTCTGAACAGGTGCTCAGAAATTGGGATGCGCTCAAAAAGGCGGAAAAGCGGCAGACGACGCAGACGGACGTGCTCAGAAGCGTGCCGAAGAACTTCCCGGCGCTGCTGCGCAGCCGCAAGGTGCAAAAGCGCGCGGCGGACGTGGGCTTTGACTGGGCAAACGCCGGCGAGGCATTCTGCAAGATTCGTGAAGAGACGGAGGAACTCGCACAGGCGATGGAGCAGGGGGGGAACGTGGAGGAGGAGCTTGGCGATCTGCTCTTTGCGGTGGTGAACGTGGCACGGCTGCTGCACCTCGAACCGGAGTTCGTGCTCGCTGCCGCTACCGATAAGTTCATCGACCGCTTTGCGCAAATGGAGCGTGCGGCGGCTGCGGGGGGACACCGGCTGGAGGAGCTGCCGCTTTCCGAGCAGGACCGCCTCTGGAATGAGGTCAAGAAAGGCATTTTTGCCGGAAAATCGTGAGTTTTTTCAAAAAAGGCTTGCCATTGCCGGGCAAGGCTGATACAATAAGCAACGGCAAAAAAACTATGGAGGTTAAATACATGAATAAAACTGAACTCATTGCGAATGTTGCCGAGAAAAGCGCCCTTTCCAAGAAGGATGCCGAGAAGGCCGTCAACGCCGTTGTCAGCACCATCGAGGAATCTCTGAAGGCTGGCGAAAAGGTTCAGATCGTCGGTTTCGGCGTGTTTGAGGCCAAGTGCCGTCCGGCGCGCAAGGGCCACAATCCGCTCACCGGCAAGGAGATCGACATCCCCGCTTCCAAGGCGCCCACCTTCAAGGCCGGCAAGGCGCTCAAGGACGCGCTCAACTAAGCGCATCCACCGATTGAAATCTGACAGGGGCGGCATTGCCGCCCCTTTGCTTTGCCGGACGGATCGTGAACCCGGCGGTGCGAACGGCTGTAAACCCGTCCGGGTGAACCATGCCCCGGCCGTGCGACCTTGCTGCAGCCGTCGCCCGGCCCTTTTGCCGCACGGACGTTGCCTGCCCGCCCGGCGCGCCGATAAACCCGTTCGGCTCACCGAAAAACCCGCGCAACTCGTCTACAACCCACCCCGCGCGCCTACGGGCCGCACCCGCCGGTTGAAACAGGCTTCCCGCAATTCCCGGCGAGTTCCCCATTCTCCGCCCGGCGGAGGGCGCCGGGATTGTCGGCTTATGCGCCGTGCCTGGCTGAGCCCGTTTTTCCTCCTGCAAAGTCATGCGCGGGCGCCCCGTGCCGGTTGAACGCGCGCCATGACCCACTGGTACGGCGGATGACGGCCGGGGAAAAGAATGTCTTGCAAAATGCCCGGGAATAGTGTAAGATAGCTGCGGACGCGGAGAGATGGCTGAGCTGGTCTAAGGCGCACGACTGGAAATCGTGTATACGGGGAACCGTATCAAGGGTTCGAATCCCTTTCTCTCCGCCAAAGAAGCACCGTGATTTTGATACAATGCGTATCGAGGCCACGGTGTTTTCTGTCAGGGCCGCGGCCTCTCTTTTTATAAAACAAGCGGACACCAATGGCAGCGGAATCCCTGCTTTGTACTTCCCAGGATAAGGATAATATGATACCATAAATAGACTTGGTTTTCGGGGGATGGATATGAAAAAACAACCGCCATTACTGCCCTATTACTATGCCCTCCTTACGATTGCCTGCACCTTTTTGACAGGTCAGCTCATCCTGTGGCTGATGCCGGACGGCACAAGCGTCTGGGCGTCGGTGCTGTTCATCTTCATGAACCTGCTCCCGATGCTGGTGGCTTTTGTCTTTGTGCGCATCTCCGGCGAGCTGCCCGGAATTGGGGAGATGGTAAAAGCGGCGTTTTTCCCGCGTGAGAGCTGGCGCGCCTATGTCGCCGCCCTGGCGGTACCGCTCGTCTATTACGGCGTGTCCGTTTTGCTGGGGAATGTGACGTTTACCGGCGCCCCTTTTTCGGCAGCGGTCGCCTATTTCCCCTGGACGCTTTTACAGGGGGGCCTCGAGGAGGTGGGGTGGCGATGGTATTTGCAAACCCATATCACAGTGAAGAAAAGCTTTGCGCTGAAAATGCTTGTCATTTCCGCAATCTGGTTTGTATGGCATATCCCCGTCTACCGTCTGCCGTGGGTCACTGCGGGTTCGACCAATTACCTCGTCTTTTACCTGATGATCCTGGGCAACACCTTTACCCTCGGCGCGGTGAAGGAATTGTCCCGGGGTTCCATCCCGTGCATCCTCGCCCACATGTTGATAGACACGGCGGCGGCCTGCATGCTCGTCGGGAGCGATTTGACGAAAGTGGCCCTGCTTGTCGGCGTGGAAATTGTGCTTTCCGTGATCGCCGTAAACCGATTCGTCGGCAGGCAAAGGCGGCAAAGCCGTGGAGGCGTCCCCCTTGGCGCAGAGTGACCAACTGATGCGCATGGGGTTCGCCCGTATCACAATTCGGACCATTTGCCGGAGATGTTTTGCCATGCGCCGCGGGGGGGGCCGGCCGGCGGCGCCCGTCCCCTTCCGGGACGGGCGCGCGATCACACCCTGCATTGGCCGGCGGACGGTTTTCCGAATCCCATGCGGGGACAATGCGGACATCCCACCGTACGGCCGGCGTGACGACAGATGTCAAGGCTGTGTTTGGCATACTGCGAACAAAAATGTACGAAAAAGTTTATTTGCTCTACATTATATATAAAAAAGTGTTGCGCGTATGGCATAAATACGATAAAATAAAGTCAAAGATAATGTCGAGCCATATATGTTTTCCCAAAAATCTGTTTCTTCCATGAAACGCGAAAATAGGAGAAGAGAATGCTGATCAAAAGAATGCAATTGATTTGCGACAAGCTGGAGGAAGACGGCAGCGTAGGCATACGTCCACTGAGCGAGGAACTGGGCGTAACGGAAAAAACAATTCGGCAGGACCTGATCAAAATGGAGAACATGGGGCTCTTGGATCGCGTGCGTGGAGGAGCGGTCGCAAAGCGGACCACAAACGGCATCTTTCCCATTAACGATAGAAGGAAGCACCATACGGACGAGAAGAGACGAATCGGGCGTGCCGCCGCGCAGCTCATCAAGGATGGCGACATCGTCATCATCGACAACGGCACGACCACGCAGGCGCTCGTCGAATTCATCAAAAACAAGCGGATTATCGTAATTACCAACGACCTGATCATTGCCAACGCCCTCAAGGATTGTCCGTCGATCACGCTTTATTCGACCGGCGGGAAGCTCCGGAGGGACGCCGACAACTACTCCTTTGTCGGCCAGGATACGATCCATACGATCCAGCAGAAGAATGCCTGCATAGCGTTTATCGGGACCAGCGCCTTCTCTTTTGAACAGGGCCTCATGACGTTTTCCGAGGAGGAGGCGGAGGTGAAGCGAGCCATCATTCACGCCGCCGTCCAGAAGGTCTGCCTTGCGGATTCGACAAAACTCGGCGAAATCGCGCTTGCCTGCTTTGCCGCCATATCGGATATCGACGTATTGATTACGGATACGGGGGCAAATTCAAAAGAACTGGAGAAGCTGGAAAAAGAAGGAGGCATACAGGTGCTCGCCGTTTGACGGCGGGGAAGTCGATATGCTGGGCTGGATATTAAAAGTGGCCGCCCTGGCGGTGCTGGTTGCGGGTTTGCTCTATTTAAGATCATATTATGCGTTTTTGCGGCGCCCGCAAAAGCCGGACGAGAAGGTGCTGCCCGCACGCAGGCGGGAGGCGCAGGCCGACCAGGCGCTTGAAGCCGCGCCGAAGAAAGCGCTGCTGCTGTATCAGGACTCCCGCCACGGCACGCTGGGCAGGATGGCGCAGATCGTAGCGGAGGACATGTGTGCAAACGGGTATGAGGTGACGATGAATCACCCCTCCTCGAAGCTGCAGTATGATCCCATGGACTACGATCTTCTTGCGTTTGGCTCGCCCGCTTATCTTGGGGCGGCGTCAAAGCTGCTGGCCGATTTTATCAAAGCCAATCCCTTTACACATAAGATGGTGTTTGTGTTTGTTACTGGACTTACGCCGGAGGACAAACGGGAGATTCTCCAGCTGAGAGAAACCATACCCAAGCACAACCGGTTCGTGGGCATCAAGCTCCACAAACGGGACGAAAACAGACTCAAGGAATTTTTGGCGGAAGGAAAGATTTACCAGTAGGTCATGGCGGCGGCGTTCCGCCTTTTCGGACGCACGCAGGTCATGGCGGCGTGCAACCGCGGTAAGGCCATGACGGCGTGCAACCACGGTAAGAGAATGGGCATGCAGGAGGCCGGCAAGCGTAGCGCGTTTGCCGGCCCTCTTTTTCTGTTTGCAGGCGGCATGCATAATTGCAACGGATCTAAAACCCGCCCAATTTTGAAAAAAATACCCCTGA
>UQGA01000010.1 GCA_900540495.1 uncultured Eubacteriales bacterium
TAAGCCGTAAGGCTTTCCGGGGTTTTGTGCGGTCATTCCCACTCGATCGTGCCGGGAGGTTTACTGGTGATGTCGTAGACGACGCGATTGACGTGCGGGACCTCGGCGATGATGCGTTCGCTGATGCGGCGCAGCAGCGAATACGGCAGCTCCGCCCACTCTACGGTCATGGCATCGGTTGAGGCGACGGCGCGCACGCCAATGGCGTAATCATAGGTGCGCAAATCGCCCATGACGCCCACGCTGCGCACGCCGGTAAAGACGGTAAAGTATTGCCAGATCTGGTCAGAAAGGCCGGCACGGCAGATCTCCTCGCGCAAAATCGCATCGCTGCGGCGCAAAATATGCAACTTCTCCTCGGTGACCTCTCCCAACACGCGGACGGCAAGGCCGGGGCCCGGGAACGGCTGTCGCCACACAAGCTCATGGGCAATGCCCAGGTGTTCTCCAAGCGCGCGGACTTCGTCCTTGAAGAGCATGCGCAACGGCTCTAACAGCCCCTTGAACGCCAGATTCTTCGGCAGACCGCCGACATTGTGATGGCTCTTGATGGTCGCGACGGTCTCCGTTCCGCTTTCTATCACATCCGGATAAATGGTGCCCTGCAGGAGATAATCCGCACCGCCAATCTTCCCGGCTTCCTCCTCAAAGACGCGAATAAACTCCTCCCCTATGATTCTGCGCTTTTCCTCCGGCTCGAAAACGCCGGCCAGACGATCGAGAAATCGCCTGCGCGCATCGACGGCAACGACGTTGAGCTTAAGTTTATCCCGGTAAAACCCGACGACCTCTTCGGCTTCGTTTTCACGCAACAGACCGTGGTCGACAAAGATGCAGGTCAGCCGGTCGCCCACAGCTCGATGCACCAAAACGCTGGCCACCGAGGAGTCCACGCCGCCCGACAATGCGCCGAGCACGCGCGCATCGCCAACCTGCTGCCGCACTTGCCCAATCAACGCATCGGCGAGTCCGGCAACGCTGTAGGTACAGGCGCAGCCACAGATATTCCGGAGAAAATTGCGAAAGATCCGGTCGCCCTGCGGCGTGTGCGAAACCTCAGCGTGGAACTGAATGCCATACAGCCGGCGCGTATCGTCGGCAAAGGCGGCGATGGGGCAATGTTCCGTAGTCGCAATGGCGTGAAATCCGTTCGGGAGCGCGAGCACGGCGTCGTTGTGCGTCATCCAGACAAACTCGCTGTCAATACCGGCAAACAGTGGGCTATCCATCCACCGAATGGGCGTCTGGCCGAATTCGCGCACCGGCGCCTCGCCGACCCGACCGCCGAACATCTGCGCCATCAACTGCATCCCATAACATACCCCAAGCACCGGCACGCCGAGCGAAAACACGCCAGGATCGCACCTTTTGGCATCCGCCCGGTAGGCGCTGTCCGGCCCACCTGAAAGGATAATGCCGGAGAGCGCCTCGCCCCGAATGCGCGCCAGCGGCGCATGATACGGCAATAGTTCTGAAAAGACGCCCGCCTCCCGTACGCGACGAACGATGAGCTGGTTATACTGCGCCCCAAAATCGAGGACGACGACCCGTTCAGGCATCGACGCCCTCTTCGCGGAAGGTGATGCCATTTTCATCGGCAGATTCGATGATGGCAAGGGACTTCAAATTGTACCCCGCCTCCCGCAGGGTTTTGCCGCCCGGTTGGAATCCCTTCTCGACGGCTACGCCAATGCCGACGAGCTCCGCGCCGGCCTGCCCGACAATTTCTACCAGCCCGCGAAGCGCCTCGCCATTGGCAAGGAAATCGTCCACGATGAGCACACGGTCCGCCTTGCCCAGCCACTGGCGCGAGACGAGCAGGGTTACCTTTTTCTTATACGTATAGGAAAAAATCTCGCTTTGGTACAGGCCGCCTTCGATATTATCCGACTTCGCTTTTTTGGCGAACACCATCGGCACGCCAAACTCCTCGGCACAGATCGTGGCAAGGGGGATGCCGCTTGCCTCGACGGTCAGCACGGCGGTCAGCCCCTCCACGGGGAACAGCCGCTTGAACTCCCGAGCAATTTCACGCAACAGGGCCGTGTCCACGCGATGGTTTAGAAACCCATCGACCTTAATGATGTTGCCGGGGAGCACCTTCCCCTCCCGTCGAATCCGTTCCTGCAGCAGGCGCATGCGCTTCGTTTCTCCTTTCGTCTTTCCCTGACATAATATTGTATATTATCGCGCATCTTTCCGCCAGAATCAAGTAGAAGATAGAATTTCCCGCTTACGGCATCGGAAGGCGGTAAGCGCAGGAATGCGCGCAAAACGGCGAAAGTTTCGCTTGCATTTGGCCTGCGCATGTGTTAGAATGATCGTCGGTAAAAATTTGTATTCTGCACACAGGGGGTGAATGATTTGGCAAACATCAAGTCCGCCATGAAGCGGGTCAAGGTGACTGAGAAGCAGAACCTGCGCAACCGCATGGTCAAGTCTGCGCTCAAGACCTCCATCCGCCGCTATGACGAGGCGCTGCAGTCCGGCGATCAGGCCGCGGCCGAAAAGGCGTATGTGAACGCCGTGAGCACGGTCGATAAAGCTGCCGCCAAGGGCGTGATCCACAAGAACGCCGCCAGCCGCAAAAAGGCGCAGTTGGCCGTCAAGCGTGCGCAGGCGATCTGACCCCTCTAACATAACGACCCTTTCTGCGATCAGCGGGCGAAAGACAAAACGTTTTTCGCCCGTTGTCTTTGTCCTTCGACTTTCTCGCCCATTGCGCTACTTCTTTTTCCATCGCATTTCCCATAGCCGGCCTTTTCGTGCGCCGCATCCGCCAGGGCCGCGCCCGAACAGGTGCATTTTTTGAAACGCGCGCTTGCTTTCGCGCGTTAAAGCGTATACAATAGAAAGCGAGGTGAAGCACATGGCAGACTATGAATCCCGCCTACGAGCGCCCGACCTGGACGCATTGTTCGACGCGGTGCTGCTGTTGCGGGACAGAAGCGAATGTTATCGCTTTTTTGAGGATGTTTGCACGATATCCGAGCTCAAATCCATCGCGCAGCGGTTCGATGTCGCCAAGAAACTCGATGAAGGCGTAACCTATCAGGAGATCTCCCAACAGCTCGGCGCATCCACGGCCACCATCAGCCGCGTAAACCGTGCGCTTGCCTACGGCGCAGGCGGCTACCGTCTGCTGCTCGACCGCATCCGGACAGGGAAGGATTGATCCTATGGCCATGGATGGGCTGGCGCTGCATGCCGTTCGTTTTGAAATGCTTCCGCTCATCGGCGGCAGAATTGAACGGGTACAGCAGCCGGATCGGGATGCGCTGCTGCTGACGGTGCGGCAGAACGGCCGGAACCACCGCCTGCTGCTTTCCGCCCATGCAGAAAACGGGCGCGTACAGCTTACGAGCCAGTCGCCGCCGAACCCGCCGGAGCCTCCGATGTTCTGCATGTTGCTCAGGCGACGTCTTATCGGGGGAAAAATCATCGGCATCGAGCAGCGCGGGCTCGACCGGGTGCTCACGCTCGTAGTTGAGGCGTATGACGAGCTGGGCGATCTCACGGCGCTCCGGCTCGTGATCGAGCTGATGGGCAAACACTCCAACATCATCCTCGTACAGGCGGACAATACGGTGGCGGACTGCATTCGGCATGTGGGCCCGCAAATGTCGTCCGTACGCACGCTGCTGCCCGGCGTAGAGTTTCACGAAGCGCCTGCGCAGGACAAGCAAAATCCGCTGTTCGCACAGGCAACGGATTTTGATGCAGCGCTTTCGGCCCCGAACCCTGTCAAAGCGCTGGCAGACCGGTATCAGGGCCTTTCGCGCGCAACGCTGCAGGCGCTGTTATCGAACGATACCGATGGCGCCGCCCTGCAACTGCGCATGCGGGCGTTTTCGGAGGGCGTATTCTCTCCCACCCTTGTGGAAAACATGTTTGGCGAGCCGGTGGCGGTATACCCGTTTGTGCCAATCGATACGGGGATGACGTCGATCCGGTGCGAGAGCATGTCGGCCGCATATGACCAGTTTTACCAAAAGCGGGATATGCTGGTGCGCATCGCGCGCCAGAGCGCACAGCTTCGGCGAACGCTTGAGTGCGCACTCGGACGGGCCGAGCACAAGCTGGCCGCCTATCGGGAGACAATCGAGAATGAGGAAAAGTGCGAACGGCTACGGCTTTACGGCGAACTCATCACGGCAAACCTGCACGCCATCCGGCGCGGCCAGACCGTATTGCATGCCGAAAACTACTATCTGGATCCGCCAGAACGGTGCGCCATTCCTCTCGACCCGCTGCTTGGTGGCAGCGAAAATGCGCAGTGCTACTTTAAGCAGTATCGCAAAGGCCGCAAGGCACGCGCCTATGCGGAAGCCCAGCTTGCACAGGTGGAAGCGGAAGCCGCCTATCTGGAAGGGCAGCTCGACAATCTTGGCAAATGCGACGAGCTTGCCGACCTGGAGGAGATCCGCGAGGAACTTGCGCGCGAGGGATATGTGAAGCCGGAGCGGCGCGGCGTAAATCGCCGGCATGCTGAATCGCACCCCATGCGTTTCCTGTCGCCGGATGGGATCTGGCTCTTTGTCGGCAAGAACAACCGCCAAAACGATGCGTTGACGATGCGCGCAGGCGGCGACCAATACTGGCTGCATGTAAAAAACATCCCGGGGTCGCATGTCATCGTGGATCTGGCGGGCGAGCCGCCGCCGGACACGCTGTACGCCGCAGCACAGCTGGCAGCTTACTACAGCAAGGCAAGGCTGAGCGCCTCCGTGCCGGTAGATTATACGCCGCGTCGATTTGTCAAAAAGCCCTCCGGCGCGCGCGCCGGTATGGTCATCTATACCACAAACCGCACACTGTACGTTACGCCCGACGAGACATATGTGCGAACGCTCAAACGGGAGGTCATTGCACCGAAATGAAGCTCATCATCGCAACGAACAACGCGCACAAAGCGCGCGAAATCCGGGAAATCCTGTCCGCAGATTTTTCCGAACTGCACACGCTTGCCGAGGCCGGCCTGACCATCGAGGTCCTTGAGGACGGCGCAACCTTTGCGGAAAACGCGAAAAAGAAAGCGGAAGCGGTGCTGGCCGCCGCAGCGGGTTATGATGCGGCGCTGGCCGACGACAGCGGGCTGTCGGTCGATGCGCTTGGCGGCGCGCCCGGCGTGTACAGCGCCCGCTACGCCGGCGAGCAGCACGATGACGCGGCCAACAACCGCAAGCTGATGGCCGATATGGCTGCCGTGCCGGATGCGGAGCGGACATGTCGGTTCCAGTGCGCAGTGGCGCTCGCGCGGCGCGGACGCCCGACGATAATCGCGCAGGGCGCCTGCGAAGGCATGTTGCTGCGCGCCCCCCGCGGCGAAAATGGTTTTGGCTACGACCCCTATTTCCTCTATCCGCCCTCCGGACGTTCCTTTGCAGAGCTGCCGGCCGAGGAAAAGAACGCCGTCAGCCACCGCCGGCGCGCGCTGGAAGCGCTGAAAATGCTGCTGGCAGAGAAGGAAGTGTAACACCATGCGCATCGCCGTCTTTTCCGATACCCACGGCCGGTTGGATCTGCTGCCCGAAGCGCGCGCGCATACCGGCCCGGTGGACGTCATCCTGCACCTGGGCGACTATTGCCGCGACGCGGGAGAGGTGTCTCGCGTATTCGGCGCGCCTTGTCTCGCAGTGCGCGGCAACTGCGACTTTTGCGTGGACGAGCCGCTCATGCGGATCCTTGAATTCGATGGAGTGCGGCTGCTTTGCATCCACGGGCATCTGGTCCCGGATCTGGACGCCCTTTCCTACAAGGCAGAACAGGAGCGCTGCAGCGCAGCGCTCTTTGGCCATACCCATATGCAACTGGTGGAAAGGCGCGGCAACGTCCTGCTGGTCAACCCCGGCAGCCTGGCCCGTCCCCGCGGCGGGAGCGCGCAGGGGTGCGCGGTGCTCATGATACGGCAGGGCGAAATCCAAGCTCAACTCATCTCGCTCTGATCCTCCGAGGCGTCATCATATACGAGCCCCGAAAACCGCTCGTACTCCGGTAGTTCCGCAAGGGAGTGCAGCCCGAAACGCCGCAAAAACCGATCTGTCGTACCAAGCAGCACCGGCTTGCCGACCGTATCGCGGCGGCCGACCGCCTCGATCAGGCCGAGTTTTTGCAGCTGGGATACCGCATACTCGCACCGCACGCCGCGGACGGCTTCGATATCGCCGCGGGTGACCGGCTGGCGGTAGGCAATGATGGCGAGCGTTTCGAGCATGGACTGGGAAACGTTCCTCGTCCGCTCCGGCTGCAGCAGATCCTCCACATCGTCCACATAGGCGGGGTTGCTGACCAACTGCGCCGTCTCTTCGGTCACGAGCGGGTAGACGCCGCGTCCCGCCTCGCGCCCCTCGGCTTCCATGTCTGAAAGCAGCTCATGCACCTGCGCAGGGGGAACATTCAGCACGCGCGCGAGCTCCGACAACGGTATCGGATCGCCGGCCACAAACAGCATACATTCCAGTCGATGGATCAAACGTTCCTTATCCACGCTGTCCCCCCTCATTCCGTAATCTCGTCCATATAGGCGTAATCATCGTCGTCCTCGCCGTCGAGCAGCGCGCCTGCGCGCACGGTGATCGGCGCAAACGGCGTGCGCTGGCGAACATGCACTTCGCCGCGGGCCAGCATGTCCAGCAGCGCCATGAACGTCACGATCACCTCAAGCTTGTCCGCGCCGGCGTCAAACAACGTTTCAAACGGCACCGGCGCCTCTGCGTCGCGCAGCCTGTCGCGGATCTTCTGCAGGCAGCCGCGAACCGTATAGCGGTCCGGGCGCACATCGTGCAGTTCATGCAGGCGTGGCGCCTCCTCCCGGCGCTTGAGCAAAGCAAGCAGCGCACGGTAGAGGCCGTCCTGCGACGCGCCCTCAAGCTCCACCCGCGGCGGCGGCAATGGGATATCCTCCGGTAGGCGCGTAAAGCTGTCCCGTGCGCTGTCCAGCAGCTCTTGCAAACCGCTGCTGGCCTCCTTAAAGGCCTTATAGGCATGGAGCTGGCGGATGAGCGCCTGTTCCGGGTCCTCCTGCTCCTCCTCCCCCTCCTCGCGCGGCGGGCGAGGCAGCAGGTGGCGCGACTTGATATACAACAGCGTGGCGGCCATCGTCAAAAACTCGCTGGCCGTATCCATATCCAGCTCGTCAAGCTGCTCCATATAGGCCAGGTACTGCTGCGTGATCTCGGAGACAAAGATATCCTTGATATCCAGTTCCGCCCGTCCGATCAGGTGCAGCAGCAGATCAAGCGGCCCATCAAATTGTCGTATGTGAACGCTGTAAGCCATGACGACACCCGTCAGCCCCTGCCCAGAAGGAACAGCGATACGCGAACCATCAAATTGCTGATCCAGTTAACCGCAGGGGTCAGGACCTCGGAAACCAGCCCCAGCACCAGGAGGGCAAGCAAAATATAAAAGCCATAGTTCCGCAAAAAGACACAAAGTTTGCGCAAGCGGCGCATGCACAGGCATTCCAGCACATGGGAACCGTCGAGCGGGTACAGCGGGATGAGATTGAAAATCATCAACGACAGATTGATGGTGACGATGGTGTTGAGTATGACAATGATGGCCGGCCGGCTTAGAATTCCCGGTGTCCAGACGAGCAGGGCGGTTTCAATGAATGCAAACACAAACGCGACAAGAAAGTTCATTGTGATGCCGGCCAGAGAGATCAGGATATCGTCCCGGCGGTAATGCTTCAGGTTGCGCGTGGAAATAGGAACCGGTTTTGCCCATCCAAACCCAAAAAACAGCAGGCATAGCCCACCGACCGGGTCGAGGTGCGCGAGCGGGTTGAGCGACATACGGCCAAAGTTTTTGGCCGTCGGATCGCCCAGCTTGTAGGCAACGAAAGCATGCGCCCATTCGTGCACGGTAAGGCCGATGCACAGCCCCGGCAGGCTGAGCACCAGCGTGCGCAGCATGGAGACCGGATCACTGAGCCATCCGGACAAGTAACCGAACATACGGACCTCCTCGCTTTCAGAGCGGCGCAGGCGCAACAGTCCCGTGCAGCGCGCCGTTAGTAATTTTCATTATACGAGAAAACAGGCGAGGATGCAACTTTTCGTTCAAACGCCGGGCGGCAGGCCCAAATAGCCCCTGAAAATCGCGTGCAAAATGTCCAAAATTCCAAAGGCAGGCACATCGGACGCCGGATACAGCGCCGCTTCGGCGAGCAGGACGCCCTCTGCGTTATAGTAGCTTACCTTTCCCACCGCGGTATCAGCCGCCAGGGGAGCCGGGAGCAACGCCGGCGCCTCCGTTTTCGCCTCCGGCAGAGCCTCCGACCGCGGCAACAACAGCGAGATTTCCTCCCGAACGACCAGATCGATCGTTCGTACCGTACCATCATCCACGGGCACATCCCTTGCTACGGTATCGCCGGTGCGCAAAAGCGTCTCCACGCGATAGGCGGCAAACCCGAAGTCGAGCATCGCGGAAGCGGCAGACGCGCGCGTGGAAGGATCTCCGGCGCCGAGCACCACGGCAATGAACGTCGTACCGGACCGGACGGCGGCGAACACGCCGCAATATCCATCCGTCGAGGAAGAGCCGGTCAGCAGGCCAACGCATCCGGCATAGGTGCGCACAAGCTGGTTGGCGCTCACCAGCTCCGTCTCGCGTCCGTCCGCATGCACCAGCCGCTCAAAATACAGGCCGCTATAGCGCAGGAAAGTTTCGCTGCCGACAGCAGCAGCGCCGAGCGTAGCCACATCGCGGGCGGACAGGACCAGCGAAGAGCCGAGCGCATCCGATACCGCACAGTCGAGGCCCAGCCTCTGCAAGGTAGCGTTGATATTTTCAACGAACACGCTCTCCGAACCGAAGGCGCCCTCCCCCAGCGTCATAATCGCATCCCCCGCAGAGATCATGACGGCGGCTTTCATCAGCTCGGCGGCAGCCATCTGTTCGCCGCTTTCCAAAAACGCCGTCGGGCCGCCGATCCCGGCCGCCCGCGCGCTGACGTGCATCGTTGCGCCGCCATCGATCGCGCCGTTGTCAAAAGCGTCCGCAAGCGTCAGCAGCGCCGGCAGGCGCGCCAGGCCGGCCACCTGCATGGGTTCGTCGGCGTTTCCCTCGCACAGCACGGCGGCGCCCGTACCATCGGTCAGCACTGCCGCTGCGACGCCTTCCGGCATCGTCCATGCCACCTCCGCGCGCGCGCCGATCGCCGGCAGGCACATCAGCAACGCGATAAGGACAGGCAACACCCGTCTGCGCATAGAAAAACCCCCTTCCAGACACCAGTATATGTCGGGAAGGGGGGAAAGATGCGCGGTGCGCGGCGATCAGAATACGCGCTCGATAACCGTGTCTACGAGCCGTTCAAGCTGCCGGGATGCAGCGGCTGCCGTTGCCTGCACCTCTTCATGGGCCAAGGGTTGATCGAGAATCCCGGCGGCCATGTTTGTAATCAAGGATAGGCCCAGCACGCGCATGCCGCAGTGCGTGGCGGCGATGGCCTCAGGCACGGTCGACATGCCGACAGCATCCGCGCCGAGCAGGCGCGCCATGCGAATCTCCGCAGGCGTCTCAAAGCAGGGGCCAGTAAACATCATATAAACGCCTTCCGCGAGCGGCACGCCCGCCTCCTCGGCCGCCGCATGCAGCCGTTTGCGCAGTTCCCTGTCATAAACGTTGCTCTGGTCCGGAAAACGGGGGCCAAATCGCCCGTCATTTGGGCCGATGAGCGGGTTCACGTGCGCATAGTTGATATGGTCGCTGATGACCATGAGCGTGCCGGGCGAAAAGGACAGATTGACTCCGCCCGCCGCGTTGGTCAGCAGGAGCTTGTCCACGCCGAGCCGCCGCATCGCACGCACGCCGAGTGCGAGCCTCGCCGCCGGATGGCCTTCATAGTAATGAAAACGGCCCTGCATTACCAGCACGGTTCTTCCGGCATGCCGCCCTACGACAAAGCGGCCGGCATGCCCTGCCACGCCGCACACGGGGAATCCCGGGATCTCCTCATACGGCACGGCCCCGATCGGCTCCAGCCGCGCCGCATAGGCGCCAAGCCCGGAGCCGAGGATCAGGCCAACGTCGCATGCCTCTCCGCACAGCGGTCTGAGCCGTTCCACCGCCGCGTCGAGCACCGCATCGGGGCAGATGTCCATGGTCAAACCTCCCAAATATCGTTGAGAAACGAGTTGCCAACGCGCCACCGGTTGCCGGTCAGGTATTCATAGACCGTCGCGCCAATATCGGCAAATGTGTCGCGCGTGCCGAGGTTGACCCCGGATCGGACATGCGGGCCGGCAACGACGAGCGGGATATACTCGCGCGTGTGATCGGTCCCCGGCGTGGTGGGATCGCATCCGTGGTCGGCCGTAACCATCAGGATGTCGTTCTCACGCAGAGCGCCAAGCATGGCAGGCAGGGCCCTGTCGAACGCCTCAAGCGCTGCCGCATAGCCCTCCACATCGTTGCGATGGCCATAGAGCATATCGAAATCGACAAGATTCACAAAGATGAACGCGCCCTCACCCGACTCGATAAACCGCTGTGTGGCGGCAATTCCATCCGGATTATTGCGCGTATGATCGACCATGGTCACTCCGCGATGACAAAAGATGTCCTCGATTTTACCAATGCCGACGACTGGGAAGCCGGCGCCGTCCAGCGCGTCGAGAATCGTATCGGAGAACGGCGGCAGCGCATAGTCGCGCCGACGCTCCGTGCGCTGATACGCGCCTGAGCTGCCGATGAAGGGCCGGGCGATCACGCGCCCCACGAGGTTGTCGCCGGTAAGTAGGCTGCGCGCGGTCTCGCAGATCTGATAGAGTTGTTCGACGGGGATAACCTGCTCATGCGCCGCAATTTGAAACACGCTGTCTGCCGAGGTGTACACGATGGGAAACCCCGTGCGCACATGCTCGTCGCCCAAGCGTTGAATGATCTCCGTACCGCTTGCCACGCAATTCCCCAGCGTGCCGCGGCCAATGGCCTGTTCAAAGCGGTGCATCAGCTCCGCCGGGAACCCGTTGGGATAGGTGCGGAACGGCTTGTCCAGCGGCAGGCCGGCCATCTCCCAGTGACCGCAGGTGGTATCCTTGGCAAGCGTGTGCTCAGCGCAGCGGCCAAACGCGCCAGCGGGGGCCGCTGCAACATCGGGCAACGTACTGCCCTCAATGTTGGCAAGGCCCAGTCGGTACAGGTTCGGCAATGCCAGGCGGCCACGCACCCGCCGGATGTTTCCAAGGGTATTGGCGCCCTCGTCGCCGAAAGCCGCCGCATCCGGCAGCGCGCCGATACCGGCGCTGTCAAGGACAATCAGAATCGCTCGTTTTTGCATGACGGTTTGCTCCTTCCAGGGCGCAGATGCCCGCCCATTGTTTCCTCTACCAGTTTATCATCGGGAGAAAACGCCGTCAATGCGCAAGCAGATATAACAACAGGGGCAAAAGCGCCGCTTCCAGGATGGCGACGAGCAGGAGAGACGTGGAAAGTTGAAGCCCCTGCGCAAGATACCCGCCGGTCGATCCCGTCCGCCGCACGTCATGCGCCCTTGTCCTCCTGCGCAGGCTCCGGATGGCGAATGCCGCAAGGCGCAACGAAGCCAGCAGCAACGGGATCTGCGTGGCAACCAGCAAAAGCCAGAGCAGCGGACTTTCCGCCAGCGTACAGAGCGCCGCGGCCGCTCCTGCGACGAACCCGCGCAGCGCCACGCAAAGCATCCAAAGCGGCACCGTCCAGCGCTGGAGCCCCGCGAACAGAATGGCGCAAATCCATGCCATCTCCGACGGGATGGCAAACCCCATCACAAGCAGCAGCTGCGGGACGGTCGGCCCGGCGACCAGTTCCCGGGCCGCGTCAAGCATCCCGGCGCTCAGCAGCGGCAGGCAGGCGGCATGGCCGCAGGCAGCACCGAGCGCAATCAAAAAGAAAAAGGCGACGCAGGCCGGCAGGTTTTCCCGCCAGAACTGCGCCGCCCTCTGTTGTAGCAGTCCGAACACCCGCATATTGAAGCGTATGCGAGCTTGTACGAGCTTATGCGCGGCGGCTTGGTATCAGGTCAGTCGAAGAAAGCTCTGTGTGGGCTTCAGGCGCACATGTTCGGCCATACAGGCAATGAACTCCGCATTGCCCGGCTTGCCGCGCTGGGCGTTGACCGTATAGCCAAAGCGCGCGTGAATCGCATTGAGGTTCCCGCGCGCCCATGCGTATTCGATGGAACCGCGAATTGCATGTTCCACCACGCGGCTGTGGCAGCCATAGGCCTCCGCAATCCGCGGATAGATGTCCAGCGTAATACGGATGGCAGCCGGATGATCGGCTTCCGCATAGAGGCGGATGGCGTCCCGCAGCATGTAATATCCGCGATGGTGCGCCGGAATGCCGATTTCGAGCAGTTCTCCCGTAATGCGTCGTTCAAGGATAGCCGCGCTGCCGAAAGCGATGGACAGTCCGCGCGGCCGCTCGCTCTGTGTGGCCTCCTGCAGCACGCGCAGCACCAGCAGTTCCGGCAAATACGGCTTAACAAAACAGCGCACCGCATCGTCCGCCCACGGTGCCAGCAGCCGGTCCTCCGAATACGGCGTAATCAGAAACAGGAGCGGTCGCCGCTGCTCCGGCAGCCTCTGAATCGCTTCGAGCACCGGCTCGCCGTGCGCGCCGCGGAACATTATCTCCAGTACGAGAATGTCCACGCACCCCTGCGCCAGCAGGCGAAGCACTTCGTCTCCATCGCCGGCCGGCGGCAAAACCTCGATCTCCTCCAGCCCGCGAAACGCCCCGGAAAGCAGTTCCTGTTCCCGGGCAGATGCAAGCGCAAGCAATAGCCTCTGTTTTCCCATTCACGCATATCCCCCTGCGATCTCTATGCCGGCGATCAGGAAGCGTGCATCTCGATCTGCCGGTACATCCACTCGGCATAGACACAATACCCTTTCGCCGGATCGTTGACGAATACATGGGTGACCACGCCGATCAATTTCCCATCCTGTAGAATCGGACTTCCGCTCATGCCTTGCACAATTCCACCGGTCTGCTCAAGCAGCGCTTCGTCCGTTACCTCGACGACCATGCCCTTGGTCGCGGGCTCCTGCTGCGTGCTGACGCGAACAATGTTGCAGGAAAATGCCTGCACCTCGTCGCCCGATATGGTGGACAGAATCGTCGCCGCCCCTTCGTGCGCCTCATAGGCATAGGCGAGCGGCACCGCCCCGTAAGCGCCGTCAAACGGCTCCTGCATCAAACCGTAGATGCCGTAATCCGTGTTGAGCTGGATGTTGCCAACGGGCGCATCCGTCGTGGAGAATACGCCAAGCAATTCCCCGGGCTCCCCCGCTGTGCCGCGCGTGATATCCACGATCTCGGCGCGGACAAGCCGGCCCTCCCGCACGGTCAGCGTGGAATGCGTGTCCACATCGGATATGGCATGGCCGAGGGCGGCAAACCAGCCCGTGTCGGTATCGTAAAAGGACAGCGTTCCCACCCCGGCAGTGCTGTCGCGCACCCAGAGCCCAAGCCGGTATTCCCCCGCATCGGCGTCGAGTGCCGGGCGGACCGTGACAGGGATCTCGCGTCCTTCGCGTTCCACCACGAGCGGAACATCATCCGCATGATCTGCGCATAATTCGGCAAGATGCGCCGTATCGCGCAACTGCTCTCCGCAAACCTGAACGATTACGTCCCCCGGTTGCAGACCGGCCGCAGAACCCGGGCTGACTGCGCCGACGGCAGTGCGCACGGAGCCAAGGCCCACCACAAGCACGCCGCGCGTATACAGCGTGATACCAACGGCGCAGCCGCCGGGCGTCAGATATGTCTCATCGGTGCGCACGACCTGCACCGTGCGCAACGGAATGACGCCGAGGAAGCGAAAAGTATACGCCTCGCCATCCTCCAGCACATCGGAAAGGCGCTCCGCCTGCTGCACATCCACAGCGGCAACCCCCTCGCCGCCAGCATCATCGAACAGCGAGCCTACACGGCCGCTTTCGTCGGTCAGGTACAGCGTGTCCGGCAACGCACGAATCTGCACCATCTGATCGGAGTAGTTGATCACGAACAGCAGCACGGCGATGCCGAGGCCAAAGAGTTGAGTCAAAATGCGTGAAAACCGTCTGCCCAAAGCGCGCACCTCAAACAAGGGAGTCCGCCGCACTTTCGACAAAAATGCGGCTGCCACTATGTTGCGCAGAGCAGTGCTTTGCTATGCCGTTTCCATCACGCCGTTCGTGGCCATCCGCGCATCGGAAAGAAGCTGTTCCGCATGTTGCAGAGCGACCGGATCATCCGGACGACTGCCCATAATGCGGGCAAGTTCGCGGCAGCGGCCCGACTCATCAAGCCGTTCCAGCATCGAGACGGTTTTCCCATCCATTTCCTGCTTGAACACATGGTACTGCGCCTGTGCGCGCGCAGCGATCTGCGGCAAATGCGTGATGCACAGCACCTGATGTCCACAGGCGATCTGCCCGAGCTTGCGCCCGACGGCATTGCCGACCTGTCCGCTGATGCCGGTATCGATCTCGTCAAACACCATCGTATCGATGCCGTCGCTATCCGACAGGACGCGCTTGAACGCAAGCATGACGCGCGAAAGCTCGCCGCCGGAGGCCACGCGCGCAAGCGGCTTGAGCGGTTCGCCGCGGTTGGCGGAGAGCAGAAACTCCGCCTCATCCACGCCGCGCGCCGAGGGTGCCTCTCCGCTCAGGCGGGAGAATTGCACGTCAAACTGCGCGTGCGGCATGCCAAGATCGGCCAGTTCCGGCAACAGCAGCCCTGAAAGCCGGGCCGCAGCATCCCGGCGCGCATCGGACAGGCGGGCGGCCAAAGCGTCGTACGCCTGCAATGCGGTTTCATAGGCCTGCAACAGCGATTCGCGGCGCTGCTCCGACATTTCAAGCGCCTCACGCTCCTCGCCGATGGCGGCTCGGTAGCGAAGGATTTCATCGATGTCGGCGCCGTATTTGCGTTTGAGTCGCGCGATTATCTCAAGCCGGTCCTCGATGCGGTTCAGTTCCTCCGGATCATAAGAAAAGGCCGAGCGCAGGTCGCGCAGCGCATAGGCAATATCTTCGACGGTATAGTATTCATCCCGAAGCCTGTCCGCAACGGCGGCATAATCCGCATGGTACTGCGCCACGCCAGCCATGGCGCGCATGGCTTCCGACAGGGGCCCGAGTGCTCCCGCGTCACCGGAAAGGGCGGAAGCACTTGTTTCGAGCGCATCCATGACCGTCTGTGCGTTCTGTTGCAGTCGGCGCTGTTCCAGCAGCGGCTCTTCCTCGCCGCTGTTAAGCCGTGCGCCATCAATTTCGCGGATCTGATAGTCCAGCAGCTCCAGGCGGCGCGCACGTTCGCGCTCGTCCATATCCGCCTCGCGCAACGCCTTTTGCGCGCGCTGCGCCTCCGCATACCGCTCCGCCAGCGCGGACAGCAGCGGCGCGGTTTCTGTGGCGGCAAACCGGTCCAGCAGCGGCAGATGCCGACGCACGTCAAGCAACGACTGGTGCTCGTGCTGCCCATGGATATCGACGAGCAAATCGCCGACCTGCTTAAGCGCCGCCGTGGAGACCAGCGTGCCGTTGATGCGGCAGGCGTTTTTCCCGGCGGTGGAAAGCTCGCGGGACAGCACGATTTCGTCCTCCTCCGCCTCCAGCGCCAGCTCCTCCAACGCGCGGCGTACAGGCGCATCCGCCGCGAGCGAAAACGTCGCTTCGGCGGCAGCCTTTTGCGCGCCGGTGCGAATCAGTTCCCGGCTTGCGCGCTCTCCCAGCACAAAGTTAAGCGCCTCGATGATAATGGATTTTCCGGCGCCCGTTTCGCCAGTGAGCACGGAAAACCCATCGTCAAAAGTAACAGTCAGTTGTTCGATCAGCGCGATATCCCTGATCCTGAGCGTCCGCAACATCGGTATGCCCCGCTATTTCATCATTTTCTTAAACTTTCGCACCACTTCCTGCGCCGCCCGTTCATCGTGGATGGCAATGAACACGGTGTTATCGCCTGCAATGGTGCCGAGAATTTCGGGCCAGCGAAGTGAATCAATGGCCTCGCCGGCAGCAGAGGCACTGCCGGTAATGGTTTTGATCACAATCAGATTGCCGGCAGAAGCAACGGACAGGACGCAGTTGGCAAACATCTGAATGAATCGCTCCTGCAGATCGGCCTCCGCACGCTCGGCAGTAGCATACTTGTAGCGTCCCTCGGCCGTCAGCACCTTGATCAGTCGCAGCTCCTTGATATCGCGCGATATGGTCGCCTGCGTCACAAAAAAGCCGTATTCCCCCAGTGCGCGAACCAATTCCTCCTGCGTCTCAATGTTCTGGGAGGCAATCATCTTTATGATCATCTCGTGCCGTTTGGATTTTACCGCCATATCGATCCCCCTAACCCACGATTATGATAGCTTTTCCCGTATCAGACGGAACAGATCGCTCTTCTCAAAGCGGATAAAACTGCAAGTACGAGAAGCGCCTGTAATGCGAATGGAATCACCGCTGCACACCTCCCGAATGCGCGACCCGTCCGCAGACACGACGCCGCTGCCGGAGACGGAAAAATGCACATCCGCATCAGCCGCCGTCACGACGGGTCGGAAGTGAAGCGTGTGCGGGCAGACGGGGGTAACGGCAATGGCGTTGAGCCCATCGGCAAGAATTGGTCCGCCTGCCGAAAGCGTGTAGGCCGTCGAGCCGGTCGGCGTGGCGGCGATGACGCCATCGCAAAAAACCGTGCCGACCGAAATGCCGTTGATCTCAATGGCGATCTCCGCCACCCCGGAAAAGGAACTCTTGAAAACAAGCACGTCGTTCAGGCAGTGGAACGGTTCCCCGTCGTTGATCGAACAACGGAGCATCATGCGCCGCTCGATCGTATATTCGCCGGCAAGCAGCCGGTCGAGCGCGGCGGGAAAAGTGCTGCGCGCAAGCTCCGACAAAAAGCCGATGCGGCCGAGGTTGATCCCCAGAAGCGGTACGCCGAGCCTGGATGCGGCATCCGCGTAACGCAACAACGAGCCGTCGCCGCCAACCACCACAAGCGCGTCCAGTTCAGCACCGCCGGACAGCAACGCCGTCGCATCCGCAATCAGGGTGCAGTGTATACCCCGCTGTGTGGACAGGACGACAAGCTCGTCCCGTATGGCGATAGCCCCCTGCTTCATGGGATTTACGGCAAAACCGATCTGCATGATCGAAAAACCGTCCCTTTCCTTGCGCTTTTCGTATTCAGTATACCGCGGCGTACGGACGATTACAAGCAGAAAAAAGCATAAACCGCCCATTTATACATATCTACATTCGCCGCTGAAAAGCTCCTGTTGTTGTGCCGGATACTTCCCCGGCCCGTCATTCCCGAAATGGTTGTGCCTATAAAATCACCCGTCCCTTTCCTGCAAAAAGCCTATATCCTACTACTCCTATTTTACCATAACTGGCCGCAGGCCACAACCTCTTTGTTACTTTCTTGTGAGAAAGTAACGCAAAAGCACTTTCACACCGCTGCCCCTTCGGGGCTGGCAGTATGAAAGTGCTTTTGCGCCCTGCCGGGGGCTAAAAGGAGCCGGCCACTCGCTGCGCTTTTCCTCTACTCCCGGCCGGCTCCGCCCATGGCTTCGGTCCCGCCACCTACGGGCGTCTTCCCAAGAATATATCGGTAATGCAAAAAGGTCTTTCTTGTTTCGTTATGTCGACAAATTCTCTTTGCGCTTTACACCTGTTCCTGCATTTGTGTTCGGCTAACAAAAAGGAAGATAAATACTTGCCCCCACAGGGGTAATTTCAAAATTTAAGGTAGGGCAGGTATTGCGACGGCAATACCTGCCTTTTCATATGCATATGCGCTTTTGCAAAGGCCATGGAGTCGACCACACCAATATCGGATGCCTTTGTCCGATGAAACACTGGACTCAGTTGATACAAATTACTCATCATAAAAACTTACCAGTAGATGTCCCTCGGGGCAGTGCTGATAGGCAGACTATAGGTAAAAGGCTGGCCGGAGAGGGTCATGTGGACGGCGCAGCTCAGGGCGGACTCCGCAGCCAGAGGCTGGGGCAGGGAGGCGGTGGCCACGGTGATGTAGGTGTATCTCGTCAGAAGCACATCTGGATTGTCCGAGGTGGAGTACTGGGATTCCTCGCGCACCTGGCTCAGGGCATAGGCCTCCGGCGGCAGGGGCTCCCCGTCCACATAGACGGTGACGCTTAGGGTGTCGCCCTCGGCCTGCTCCGGCGCGACGGGCACCACCTGTGGGAAGTCCTCCCCGTCGTCCCACCAGACCTTCATCGTCACGGTGTTGGTTGTTTCATCATACTCTCCCCGCAGCTGGGGGCATCGGCCCAAGTCGGCAGCGGTGTAGGTCTCCGTTTCCCCATTTACCTGTTCCACCGTCAGACGCATCTCAAAGGTGGGGTAGGTGTCCGCCCCCGCCTCTGCCCAGTAGTCGTCGAAATCCGGGGGATAAACCACATAGAAAGCGGTATACAGCCCGGCATCGATGTCCGCCCGGGGGATGCCCTCACCGAAAGTATCCTCATAAAAAGGACGCTGGGTGATGGTGTCAAACTGGGTGACCTTGGCCGAGGCAATGGTCTCTGGCTCCGGGAAGGCCACCTGCAAAAAACCCTCGGATCCGTTCATCATGGCCGAGAAAAAAGTGATGGGTTCCGGCGTCTGGACTGGGCCGGGGCTTTCCTCTCCGCCCGGAGGCGTGGTCTCCGGCGGCACCGTGGGGAGCGGGTCCCCGGCTGACGTCGGCGGCTCGGGAGAGGGGAGCTCCGCTGCCGGGACGGCGGCCGCTACTGTCAACAGAAGGGCCATGGCGACGGAGGCCAGTATCCGCCAGCCCCGCCGGCGCTCCCGATTCCGGGGCGCACCCCTGCCGCCGCCCTGAAACTCCGGGGGAAGCGGGGCCGCCTCCGCCCCGGGGCGGGGCTCCTCCGGGACGCCAGGCTCCCAGGGCCGGATGAACTCCGGGGGAAGTTTCCATTCCTTTGGCGGTGCGCTCCGCTCCATCGGCGGCGCGTTCCGCAGATTCTGCCCGCCCATGGCTCACATAGAGTGGACGTCCAGCTGGGGGAAGGGGCACTCCACACCCAGCTGGCGCAGGCCCAAGAGCAGATCCCGATTGAGGATCCGCGCACCGCCATAGATGTCCTTTTCTTTCACGTCCACGCAGAAACGCAGCACCACGGCGCTGTCAGCCAGCTGCTGCACCCCCAGGTAGACCGGCGTGTCCAACATGACGTCCGCACGCTTCTGCCGGATCTCCTCCAGCAGGGACGGGAATTTCTCCTCCAGTGCCTCCAGATCACAGGTATAGGGGATGGAGATGTCGCAAAAGGACTTGGACACGTGGTCGGAACGGTTGAGGATGTTCCGCATATCCGCATTGTTTACAATCTTGATGTTCTCGCTGGCGTCGGTGATAGAGGTGGTGCGGATGCCGATGTCCGTCACCACGCCCCGGAAGCCGTCCACCTCTATGATGTCCCCCACATTGTACTGGCTATCAAAGAGGATGAACACGCCCGTGACCAGGTCGGCGATGATGCTGTCGGCGGCAAAGCCGACGATTAAGGCCAAAACACCCAGGCTGGCCACAATAGCCAGAATATTCACACCCAGGAGGTGTAGACCCCAGCAGAGGATGACAATGGCTGCGGCATAGCGCAGGAGGCTACGGGTGATGGAGAGGATGGACCGGGCCCGGTGGGTCCTGGGCTTGCAGAGGGTCAAGAAGAACTCCGCCACCCACTCCGCCAGCAGCACCCCTGCCGCCATGGCCGCCAGACGCAGGATAGCCCTCAGGCTGAGGGTCCAGTCGGCGGTCAGGGCCGCCGTTTTCATGGCACCAGTGGCAAAGCCGGCGGTCAGGGCCACTGCCAGGATGACCGCCAGAATCAGGAACTTAATAATGCTTTGTTTTTCTTTCATCGTTTGTTTCCTTCCTTTCTGACAATGCTGTGTGCTTGTGTGGGACGGCCCCGATGGATGGTCAGGCGGAGTGACCAGCAGTCGCTGGTGATCTGGACCACGCTGCTGTGTATCAAAAGCTCGTTTTCCAGATACCGTACGATCCGCCACGGCGGTTATGGCTCACTCTTTTCCCTGTTTGGACAAGCCCTCGCAGGGCTGCAGCAGGGTGACCTTCAGCTCGGTACCCATCTCCTGCTCCTCAGCAGAGATGGAAAAGGTGCTGGGATTACCGTATGCCTCCGCTTTGGCCACAATGGTCTCCTCTCCCTTTTGGTAAGTCACCCTCTCGCCGTCCAGCACATCATAAATCACCAGGAGCACATACCGCCGGGCATATCATTCATTTTTCCTAAACAATCTACTAATCCAACTTTCCTTTCGTTCCTCCTGCTCAGTGCCGCTCCCATCAGATAGCTGTTGTTTAATAGTTCCCGCGTGAAGAGCCTGGGCCGCTGCTGCTGTCTGCTGAGCGGCGGCCAGTGCGTCAGTTTTTATGCGTTCCGAATTGCTCAAGCGCCGCTCGAAGGATGGGACGAAGCGCGGGCGTGCGCCTCGGACACAACGGCCTGAATCGTCGCCATTTCCGGTATCGGCGGCCGGTCGGACGATTTTTGCAGGTACAGCAAAAATTCAATGTTGCCCTTTGGACCGGTAATGGGCGAATACGAAAGACCGCGTACGGCAAAGCCCATCCCGTCGGCAAAGCGGATGATCCCGTCGCATACGTCTGCATGTACGGCTGGATCTCGCACGACCCCACGCTTTCCCACCTCCGCACGGCCCGCCTCAAACTGCGGCTTGATGAGCGCGACCACCTCGCCCCCATCCGCCAGGCAGGGCCAGAGCGGCGGCAGAATGAGCCGCAAAGAGATAAACGAAACGTCAATGGAAGCAAATTTTGCCAACTGGGAAAACCAGTCCGGCATCATATATCGCGCATTTGTGCGTTCCATGACCGTCACGCGCGCATCCTCCCGCAGCTTCCAGTCAAGTTGCCCATAGCCGACGTCGATGGCGCAGACATGGCCGGCGCCATTCTGCAGCATGCAATCGGTAAATCCCCCGGTGGATGCGCCGATATCGAGAGCAAACGCACCGGTCAGGTCGATCGGAAACACCTGCAGCGCCTTCTGGAGCTTGAGGCCGCCGCGACTGACGAACGGCATCGGGTCCTCCCGAACGTCGATCGTCGCGCCGTCCGAAACCGGCGCTCCCGCCTTATCCACCCGTCGACCGTCCACATACACCACGCCCGCCATGACGAGCGCGCGCGCCCGCTCCCGGGTCGGCGCAAGGCCGAGGCGAACCATAGCCAAATCAACCCGTTCGCTCATGCATCCTCCAAAATGGCGCGACGCAGCGCGTCCGCCGTCATGCCAAAACGCTCGCGCTGCTGAGAAATGGTTCCCTGCATCACCGGTTGATTCTCCACGCCAAACACGCGCACCGGCAGCGGGGATAGTGCCGCCTTCATCCTGATGCCGAAACTGGCAATACCATCCTCCAGCACAAGAACACGCCGCGCGCCGGCGCGCAGCGTCTCAAGGGCAATGGCGTCCAGTTCGTGTAGAAACCTGGCGTTGAGAAGCCCTGCGCCCGTTTCCCGGGCAATGGGGAGCGCCAGTTCGACCATACATCCGGTCGCAACGACGGTGACCTCCGAGACCGGTAAAATCGTTTCCCACCGCCCGAATATGAGCGGCTCCGCGCCAACCGCCTCCATCAGGCTGCCGCGGTTATACCGAATGGCCGCCGGCTCATCGCGTTGAAGGGCCATATCCAGCATGTGTACAAGCTCCTGATGAGTGGCCGGCGAATAAATTGCCATACCGGGCATGGCCGACAGGTATGCGATGTCATAGATGCCCTGATGTGTTTCTCCGTCCTCGCCCACAAGCCCCGCCCGGTCTACGGCCAGCACGACCGGCAGATGCTGCAGGCAGACGTCATGCAGCAGCTGGTCGTAAGCGCGCTGCAGGAAGGAGGAGTAGACCGCCACGACGGGCCGAAGCCCTTCGGCCGCCATCCCGGCCGCCATCGTGACGGCGTGCTGCTCGGCAATGCCCACGTCAAAAAAACGGGCGGGCATGCGTTCCGCAAAGGCGGAGAGGCCTGTTCCGCTCGGCATGGCGGCGCACACCGCGACAACGCGCTCATCCTTTTCTGCGGCGCGCAGGAGCGCCTCCCCGAACACTTCGGAGTTGCTACGGCGCGACGACTGCGCCGCCCGGGCGGGCGATATGCCGTGAAAGCGCTCCGGATCGCGCTCAGCAGGCGAATAGCCGCATCCCTTTTTGGTGATGGCATGGACCACGACCGGGCGGCGCAGCGCGCGCGCACGGCGCAGCACATGCACGAGTTCGCCGATGTCGTGCCCGTCTATCGGGCCGAGATAGGTGAAACCCATATCTTCAAACAACAGGTGCGGCAACAGGAAATTTTTCACCCGGTTCTTGAAATCTTCCATCCGATGGGAGAGCGCGCGGCCAAGCGGGCCCACGTCGAGCATCCTTGCAATCGCCCGTTTGAAGCGCAGATATCCCTGGCTAATGCGCATATTCGTAAGCGACCGGCGCAGCGATCCGACATTGGCCGAGATGGACATGCCGTTGTCGTTCAGTATGACGACGAGCGGCACCTCCGACGCCCCCGCGTCGTTGAGCGCCTCAAACGCCATGCCGCCCGTAAGCGCGCCATCGCCGATGAGCGCGACGGCGGTTCCCTCCTCGCCGCGAAGCTGCATGGCGCGCGCCATACCGAGCGCGGCGGAAATGGAGGTGCTTGCGTGGCCGGTGTCAAATGCGTCATGCGGGCTTTCCGCACGCTTCGGGAAACCGCTGATACCACCTTCGGTGCGCAGGGTGTCAAAGCGGGCATTGCGCCCGGTGAGCAGCTTATGCGCATATGCCTGGTGCCCGACGTCAAACACGAGCTTATCCTGTGGCGATGAAAACGCCCGGTGCATCGCAATGATGATTTCGACGGCGCCAAGGCTGGAGGCGAGATGCCCGCCATTCCTACCGACGACCTCAATCATGCGCGCGCGCAACTCGCCCGCCAGCGCGTCAAGCGAATCGTCCGGGAGGCGCAGGAAATCCTCTATGCTGTTGATCCCGCTGAGCAGCGGGTAGGCGTTCGTTTCCATAGCGTCAACGTCGGGGCCGGACCGCGCCGGTTTGTCACCGGCTGCGGGTAAGTGTCCGCCCGACGAGCTCCTTCAAAAAGTCATGGTCGCCCTCAATCTGATCGAGCGCCGTCACGGCCGAACGCGCGGCGATGGCCGCCTCCTCACGAGCCGGTTCCAGGCCATAGAGCGTGACAAACGTCGCCTTTTCCGCCTGTGCGTCCTTGCCGATGCTCTTGCCGAGCAGCGCCGAATCGCCCGTCACATCGAGAATATCGTCCGTAATCTGGAAAAGCAGGCCAAAATGCTCCGCAAACGAGGTGAGCGGCGCCAGATACCGGCCCGTCTCCGAGTTGCCGGCGGAGTAAGCGCCCGCCAGCACCGCGGCGCGAAACAGAGCGCCCGTCTTCTTGGCGTGCATGTCGAACAGGCTTTCCGCATCGTGCGTGCCGTTGATGTCGAGGCTCTGCCCGGAGACCATGTCCAGCGCCCCGCGCGACACGCACTGCATGACCTTTGCATTGCCGGTCTGCGAGAGCACATAGAAGGCAAGTGAAAGCAGCCCGTCGCCAGCGAGAATGGCGTTCCCTTCCCCAAACGCCCGATGCGAGCTGGGCTTGCCACGACGCATGTCATCATTGTCCATGGCGGGCAGATCGTCATGAATGAGCGAATAGGTATGAATCATCTCCATCGCGCACGCAGCTTTGACCGCATCGGCGGCCGCCCCGCCGAGGAGTTCGCATACCGCAAGGCACAACACGGGCCGAAGCCGCTTGCCGCCGTCCAGCAGGCTATACGCCATGCTCTGGTAGAGCACCGGCGGCGCCTCCGCCTGCGAAAGCAGTACGTCGAGCATGCTGTCCGTCATGGCGGTGTAGTAGACCATCCGTTCGTCGAAGATCATGCCTCGCCCTCCTTCGGCAGGCGCAGCGTGGTCAACTTCTGCTCATACCCGTCGAGCATCGCCGCACAGGCGTCGTGCAGCCGCATGCCCTCCTCATAGAGCTTGATCATATCCTCCAGGCTGCCGCTGCCGGTTTCGAGAATCTTGACGATCTCCTCCAGCCGCTGAACGGCCTGTTCGTACGTCATGGACTGTTCCATGGATCAGGACTCCTTCCTGTAAATATCGGTCACGACGGCGGACAGTCCGCCGTCGCGCAATCGAACGGAGATCGCCATCTCCGGCCGTATGTCGTCCACGGACAAAAGCACGCCGCCGTCCGCCGCGCGCACCACGGCGTATCCTCGGCCGAGCACCGCGTCCGGATCGAGCGAAGCGAGCTTGCCGCGCAGCGCGGCAAGTTGGTGACGGGCAGCCGAAAACCGCTGTTCCCCACAGTGTTGCAGCCGCTGGCGGGCTGCGTCGAGCGAGAAACGCGCATCAGCAAGCCGCCTCGCCGGCATTCCGAAGCCGGCCCCGTGCAACAACAGATCCAACCGGTCGCGCCGGCGGACAAGGCCGGCGCTCAGCGACATGCCAAGGCGCGAAAAGAGCGACGCCAGCGCTGCGGCACAGTCGTCATAGGCCGGGACCGCCAGCTCCGCTGCGGCAGACGGCGTCGGTGCGCGCAAATCCGCCACAAAATCCGCAATGGTGAAATCCGTCTCATGGCCCACGGCGCTGATGATCGGCAACTCGCTTTCATAGATCGCCTGGGCGACAACCGGTTCGTTGAACGCCCAGAGATCTTCAATGCTGCCGCCGCCCCGGCCCACGATCAGCACATCCGCCACACGCTGCCGGTTCATCTCACGAATGCCGGCGGCGATCTCAAAAGCCGCCCCCTCGCCCTGTACCCTGACGGGACAGAGGCAAACGGGCATCTTGGGAAACCGTCGCCCGATGATCTGCATAACGTCCTGAATGGCCGCGCCCGTGCCGGAGGTCACCACACCCACGCACCGTGGCAGGTAGGGAATCGGCTTTTTGTGCGCGGGATCAAAATACCCCTGCTGCTCCAACTGCTGCCGGAGCGCGGCAAAGCGAGCGTAAAGCGCGCCGGCGCCCTCCTGTTGCATCGACTGGACATAGAGCTGAAAGCTGCCGTCCCGCGCATACAGCGCCGCATAGCCGCAGATGCGCACCTGCATGCCGTCCTCCGGACGAAAGTCCAGCCGGAGCGCTTGGCCCTTAAACATGACGCAGCGCACAAGCGCGGAAGCATCCTTGAGCGAAAAATACAGATGTCCGGAGCTGTGGCGCTTAAATCCGCTGATCTCGCCGCGCACCTGAAGGCTGCGCAGATGCGGGTCCGCACCGAGCAGCGCGCCAACATAGGCGTTGAGTTCCGAGACCGAAAAAACCATCTCCGGCGTCTCGCTCAAAGCAATTCACCTCCCCAGGCGTCTGACGCGAGCAGCGCCGTGCCCACGGCATTATCGCTGGAAAGCGCGCTCTCCCCAAAGGAAAGGCGCACGCGCCCCTGCAGGCGCGATGCAAGCAGTTCCCGCAGCAACACGCTCGATGCTACTCCCCCAGCGGCCAGTGCGTCCTTGCAACCGGTCTCCTGCGCGGCGGACAGGAGTATCCGGGAAAGTGTGCGCGCCAGAAAATCATAGATGGCGTAGGCCACCTCCTCGGGCGGCGTACCGCCCCTGAGCAGGCGAAACGCCTGCGCCTCCGCGCCCGAAAATGAACAGTTCAGGGCGCGCACAGACGAAGGAATGCGAATCAAACGCTCCTGCGCGCGGCGGGCCAACGCTTCAAAACGTGCGCCACAGGGAAACGGCAACCCCATGGCGACGCCCACGCGGTCCACAAGCTGGCCTGCATGCAGGTCGCTGGAAGCGCCAAGCGGCGTCGCTTCTCCGAGACCGCCGGCCGCCGGCCGAACGAGGAGCAGATCAGTCGTACCGCCGGAAAGATGCAGCGCAAGGAAACAATCCGATAAAAGAAGCGCCTCGTTGCCAAGCAGCGCGGCGCGCAGATGGCCGGCCTGATGGTTGGTCACCATGAGCGGAACGTCAAGCGCGCCCGCAACCGACCTCGCCGCAAGCTGGCCGGCGAGAAACACCGGCATGTAGGAGTCCGGCGCGGCAGTGGGCGAGACGCTTACCGCGACCGCGCGCACAAGCCGCCTGTCGATATGGGAAAACAGCGCATCGAGCAGCGGCGGCAGGTTGCGGTTGTGCTGGAACAGCGCGTCGCTCTGCCGCAAGCCGCGCCCGCCGTGCGGCACGTCGAGCACCTTCCGCTCGTCCACCACAACGCCATCCCTGCCGGCACAGGCAACGGAGGTGGTATAGCAGCTTGTATCAAAGCCGAGGCAATACCCGCTCATTCGACAGGCGTGGCGCAATGTTCCCGGGCGACGACGCCAAGGATGCCGTTGATAAAGGCGAAAGACTTTTCGCCGCCAAACCGTTTGGCCAGTTCGACCGCCTCGTTGATCGCCGCGCCGCAGGGCACGTCGTCCCGATACAGCATCTCGTATATTGCCACCCGAAGGATGGACAGATCGACCCGGGCTATCCGGTCGATCGTCCAATCAATCGCGTGAGAAGCGACGATAGCATCCAGCTCGCCGGCATGCGCCTCCACGCCACGGGCGAGCTCCTCCGCAAAGGCGGCATCCTTCTCGTCGAGCGGTTCGGCTACGCCGGACTTTTCCAGTACGGCGGCGGGCGTATCCTCCCCGCCCAACAGGCGGGAATAGGTGAGCTTCATTGCGACCTCACGGGCCAGGGATCTGCTCATGCGTTGTGTTCCTTACTGAATATCCTGTTGATCATGCGACGAGCCAGGTCCTTCATACGGCCAGACCCGCGCTTGTCCAGTTCCCGGCCGAGGACGAACCCGCAACCGACGGTCAAACACAGCAGCAGCGTGCGCCAAAAGCCGATCGTCAGCAGCAGGATGCCGCACAACAGCCCGGCTGCAGTGCAGAGCACCGACCATTTATGCCCCATGACAAACTCCCGCAGCTCGCGCATATCGGCTCCTTACTCCACGCGGGAAACCCCGCCGGCAGGCACGGCATTCATGCTCTCCACAAGGATATCGGCGCTGTGTACATGCACGCCCGTAAGACTCTCGATGTATGTTTTCAGGCTCTCCTGCAGTTCCTGCGTGAGCTTGACGGCATCGGTGTCCGGCAACACATGCAGGCGGACGCCGATGGATATGCCGTCCTCCGCGACGCGCACGTTTGTAAAGCAGTCCCGCACGCGCGCCTGTGCGCGGCAGTGGCGCTGTACCATGCTGTCGATGGCGGGCAGCGTAATGAACGCACCGCCGATCTCGCTCTGGCGGATCAGCGCCGTCGTGGGTTGGATGGGCGTTTTTGCACTGCGGCCGGCGAACAGCAACTTAATCGAAATGGCAAGCAGCAACAGGCCGACGCCGGCAAGAATCAGCGCGTTCTCCCACGCATAGTAGAACAGCGAAATCAGCCCGGTGACCATCTCCTCCGTGATGAGGTTGGCCGCCATGCCGAAGAGCACAAAAGAAAATACGATGACGATGATCAGCAGCAGCGCAAGCAGCACGCGATCAAATATACTGAGCTTCATGCGGTGGTTTCCCCTTTCCTTTACATCTTCCGTAAACGAGGCGAGGCGTATGCGCTACACCCCGCCCTGCACATCATTCATCAGGAGACACGCATGTTATTTGACGCGCGGCGGCTCCGGCAGCTTTTCCTCCTTGGGCGGCTTCTCCTTCTTTTCCTTCTTCTCCTTCTCGGGTTCGGCCGGCTTTTCAAACACGACGGACTGCACGTACACGTTGACCTCCACCACGCGCAGGCCCGTCATGGTTTCGATGGCGTTCTTGATCGCGTTCTGGAGGTTCTGGCACACGTCCTGAATGGCAAAGCCGTAGCGCACATTGATGGAAATGTCCACGGCGGCTTCTTCGCTGCCGACCTCGACCTTGACGCCCTTGGTCAGATTCTTCTTGCCGAGCATCTCCGTGATGCCCTCGACCACGCCGCCGCTCATGCCGGCAACGCCCGCCACATCAGCCGCAGCCAGCGCCGCGATGGTTGCTATGACGTCATCTGCAAATATAATCTTACCGCTGTCGGCGTTTTTGACTTCGAGTCCAGTTTCTACGCTATCCGCCATACTATCAGCCTCCTTCGATATTTGTATTCATTATATCAGTAAATCGGAGCGATGTAAAGCAAATACCGCATGAATCGGCGTTCGGCAAGCCTCTACGCCGTCGTGACCTTGACGTTTTCCGCCGGTTCCCCCGTCTCGCGCATCACGATGTCGAGCACCTGCGCAACCTGTTCGTCTGTAAGAGACTCCGCCGACAGGATGACGTTAACAGAACCGGCATGCAGCGTCACGGCCGCATCCGCAAATCCCTTGGCCTTGAGCAGGCTCTCCACAGTCAGCTCTTTCTCCATGTTGGTGACAATATCCAGCTTTTGCTGCTGTGCGTCGGAGAGCGTCTCCTGGTCGGCGCCCTGTTCGATGATCGCGTCAAGGTAATCGATCTCCTTTTCGCGCGTCGTGTCCCGATCTGCCCGGAAAGCCGCAAAGAAATTCTGCGTGCCGCTGGCGCCGGTGGACACCACATCCTCCCCACCCTGCTCGGAGGGCGGCTGTTCCCCTGCCTGCCCGTCGGCGCTGTTGCCGATGATGATATTGGCCACGACCGCTCCGCACAGCAACAGTGCGACCCCGAACAACGTCCACACCTTTTTGTTCCACCGGATATGGAACCCACTCCACTTTTTCATAGCTACCCCTCCTTACTGATTTGGCTGCGCGCTCCGCTCAAATACTTCGATCTTTGAAAGCGGGATGTCGAGCACGGCGCGCACGGCGCGCTGCAGGTCGAGCTTCACCGTAACGTCCGCGGCGCCCTCTGCCACGACAATGACGCCGCGCACCACCGGTTCAATCTCCTTGAGCACGATGGGCTCGTTTCCGTCGCTTCCGGAGACGGTGGCCGGCTGCGTGCTTTCGGTTGACTGTTGCGACGAGCTGCTGCGCCCGTCTTCGCTCGATTCCGAGCCGGTGCTGTTGACATTGGTGGTCATGGCTGGCACAATCTCCGGTCCCGTGTCGTATGTGATCATCACATCCACCCGGCCGGCGCCGCGGATACAGGAGAGCACCTCCTGCAGCCGGGTCTCCAGATCATCCGTTGTCAGCGACGCCTGCACCTGCACCGTCTGCTGCCCGGTCTGCGTCTTTCCTTCCGTGCCAACGCTTGTGCCGGCGAAATACAGCGCGACAACCAGCACCGCAACGCCGCCATAGACCGCCAACTCCACCCTGCGATCCGCACGCATCCGCCTCAAAAGCCGCTGCCAAAGGCCGGCCCCATCCGCCGGGCGCGTTGCGCCCACGCCTGCTTCCCGATCCATAGGTATCCTTTCCGTCCCGGCCGGTCAAGCCGATACGGCCCCGGCGGGACCTGTCTTTCAAAATTTATACGTTCCATGCGCCAAATATGCCCATGATCTGCGACGCGACAGCCGACACCAGCGACAACCCGATGGCCGTCGCCGTTGCGGACCGCAGACCGCCTTCCGGCGTCATCAGCTCCGCTGCCGCCGCCAGCAGCGCCATCACGGCCAGGCGGATGAACAACGCCAAGAACTGCTCCATACGATTCCCCCGTTCTAAACGACCATCGAAATACCGGTCAGCCCCGTCAGCAATGCCACGGTTATGAGGAACATCAGCGCCACCGACAGCGTGGCGGCAAACAGAAACGAGAACATATCCGCCGCCGCCGCATACATCGCCGGCAACTGTGCGCCGGCAATCGGCTCCGACAACGCTCCGGCAAGGCGCAGCAGCAACATCTGCACGGCAAGGCGAAGCAAGGGGAGCAGCGCGACCGAAACCGTCAGCAAAATCGCCGCAAGTCCCGCTGCGTTCTTGACCAGCAAGGCGCAGCCAAGCATGGTATCCATCGTGCCGGAGACCATGCCGCCAACCATCGGCACGAGGCTCGAGGCGGCGTATTTTGCCGTGCGGATCGCCACGCCGTCATAAGCTGCGGCGGTCATGCCGCGTACAGCCGTGGTCCCCACATAGAGCACGGATACCGCGCCGATGATCCATTTTGCCAGCCGCTTGAGGAGCCCGGCCGTTTCTCCCATGCGCACATGCGGGCTGAGCGCGCCGATCAGGCCGATTACGCCGCCCGCCACGGCAAGCGGCACCACCCCAGCCCGCATGACGCCCACGACCGTGCCGCAAAGCGCAGTCATTGCCGGCTGAAACACGCCGGCGGATGCAACGCCGCCAATCGCGGTCAACAGCAGCATCAACACCGGCAATGCCAGCTGCATGAACGTGGACAGGGAGTCCATGCAGGACAGCACGAGCGCGACCGGCGAGAGCGAGGCCGCCAGCACTGCGGCAAGCGCAAAGCAGCGGCAGACAAAACCGGCGACGTCCTGCACGCCCGTCTCACGTCCTACGGAGAGCGACTGCACCATCCCTGTGAGAAAGGACAGACCTACCAGGGTCAGCAGCAGGCCGGCAGAGGCTCGCGCCTCATCGAGCAAGAGCGCGCCGAGCGCATCCAGCAGCGGATCAATGCCCGTCTCCGGTCCCGCGGCCGCCCATGAGCCGATGAGCGTTTCCAAATCTGCATCCGCCCAAAGCGCCCGGATATTCTCCGGCAACGTCGCCAGAAACGCCTGCCATTGCGACAAATCCAATTCGCCAAGCCAGGCGTCCACGCCGTCCTCAATGGAGATGTCCCCCGTTTCCCCCGCGTCTCCCTCGCCGGACTCGTCGCTGCCCGCAGCAGCCATCTCCCCGCTCAAGGCAGCCTCCCACTGCGCCAGTGCGGGCCGGGCAGCGGTCAAGATCCAAAGCGCGAGCAGCAACGCGAACAAAGGGAACCCCCGCCCTCTCACGGCGCTGCCCGGCGCAGCAACTCTGCTGCTGCGGAAAGCATGGCGACCGCTGCGGGCAACGCCGCCGACAGAATCAAAATCCGGCCCGCCAGCTCCACCTTTGCGGCTGCCGCCGATTCGCCCGCATCCCGACAGATCTGCACGCCGAACTGCGCCAGATAGGCCACGCCGATGATCTTGAGCAGCACCCCGAGATAGCCGTCGTCCACGCCGTACTGCTGCGCAACCGTGCGCAGCGTATCGATCACCCCCGTCAGTTCGCCCACGACGCTGAGCAGCACGACGATGCCTGTGGATACGCCGATGAGCAGCGACAACTCCGGGCGAAAGCTGCGCACGGTGACGGCAAGCGTTACGCCGAGTACCGCCAACCCAACGATTGTAAAGATGCGCACGCAGCCAGCCTCCTTTCACTCGCGCCCGGCCCCGGGCCTGCCCGCAGGCGCGTCAATACAGATTGAACACCTGTCGCACGCTGTTGAGCAGCTCCTCCACCATGTCGAGCATCATGAGCAGCCCGATGATCAACCCGGCGATGGCGGCAATCGTTGCGATCTCATCCCGGCCGCTCTGCTTGAGCAACTGGGTCACGATGGCGGCAATCACGCCAACGCTGGCAATTTTGAACAGGATCTCGACCCCCATATGCACCTCGTCACAGCAGTAATATGGCGACCGCCGCGCCGCACAGCACGCCCATCGCGCGGTAGACGCGGCCCTTGCTGCCATAGGCTGCGCCCGCCTCCTCCCGTCTTCGTTCTAATTCCGCGAGCGCCAGGTTTGCGTTTTGTTGCTCCCCGTGCAGCGCGGCGGAGCCAAGCACGCCCATGAATGCGCGCAGCACCTCACGATCGCCGGGATGCAGTGCGGCGAACGCACGGTCGTGCAGCAAGGCCCAGTCCTCGGCCGATCCCCATGCCTCCGGTGGCGCCGCTCCCCTTTGCAGCGCCGCCGCAAACGCTTTTAGTACGGGCGATGCAACGCCGCAGGCGCCATCGCCGACCACGCGCCACAGCGGAAGCCGCTCGTATTCCATGCGCAGGAGCATCCGGCGGACAGCCGCGGTGAGATCGCCCAGCATGTTGCGGCGCAGGGCCAGCCGGGCGGCGCTGCTGCGGCCAAGCAGAACGCCGCACAGGAAAACCGCCGTCACGAGGAGCGGCCGGGCCATACCGCATCCTCCGCCGCAAGCTGGCGCAACTCGCCGTTGAACAGGCCCTCCACCGTACCGGCCCCACGGCTGCGCCCAAGCAGAACATAACGATCGAACAGCCGCGCCCGCAGCAGTTCCCGCAGCGGCGCGCGCGCCAGCAACGTTTCCGGGCTGCCGGCATGCACGCCCGCCAACAGGCGCACGCCGCAGGCTGCCGTTTCCTGCGCGGCTTGCACATCCTCGTCGGTACTCAATTCGTCGGCCACGAGCACCTCCGGCGACATGGTCGTGACCAGCAGCCGCATGCCGGCCGCCTTTGCACAGCCCGAAAGCACGTCCGTCCGCGGTCCCAGGTCAAACTGCGGCACCCCGCGCAGGCATCCCGCCAGCTCAAACCGCGTATCCACCACGGCCACGCGGCACGGCCGCACGCCGGGGCCTCCCTGCGCACAGGCCCGGGCGAGATCGCGCAGCAGAGTGGTCTTGCCACACCCGGGCGAGGAGAGCACCAGCGTGGAGAGCGGCAGCCCCGTGCCGTCCGCCAAAAGCGGCAGCACCGGCGTCGCCGCGCCTTCCACCGCACGGCTGATGCGAAAGTTCAACGATGTAACGTCCGTCAGATGCGCGAGCACGCCGCCCTGTCCGATGGCTCGCCCGCACACGCCGACGCGATAGCCGCCGGGCAAGGTCACAAAACCGCTCTTGAGCTCCTCCTCCCAGGCATAAAGCGACTGTTCGCACACGCGCGCAAGCGTATCGGCGCAGTCCCGCGCGCTTACGGCCGCGCGGCCGCCCACGGCGTAGATCAGCCGTTCATAACCTGTGAAGCAGAGTTGCAGCGGCTGTCCGGCGCGCAGGCGTATCTCTTCCAGCGGCGATTCCCCGTCCACCGAGGCGAGCATCTCCTGTACGCGAAGCGGCAGATACGGCTTGAGATCCTCCTTCCAGTTTCGTTGCTGCATCTTCATTTGTCAGCTCCTTTCCTTCATGGGGCAGCGGATGGCCCGTCAGGCCCGTCCAACACACTATATGTAGGCAAAACGGCGTATATTTCACTTGTGGAAAAAGAAAAATCGGGTTAAAATAATGAAAGAAGCAAATCAGAACGCAAACCGCACGATGAAACCTGGAAATGGAGGGTAACTATGCGCATCCGCTGCACGGAGGAACTGCACGAAAACGGCGGCCCGGGACGCTTTCTGCTCGCGCGGGCGGAGGACGCTCTGGCTGAGTTGATCGCCGCTTACGAGGGCGCCGTTACGCTCATCTATCTCGATCCGCCATTTGGCACGGGCGATACCTTCCGCCTTCGTCTCGGCAAGGGGCGCCGCCAGCTCGCGTTGCCCGCGTTTGACGACCGGATGGACGAGGCCTCCTATCTTGCGTGGATGCGCACCGTGCTCGCCGGCTGCAAACGCCTGCTTGCGCCGGATGGGAGCCTGTACCTCCACATCGACTACCGCATGAGCGCGCAGTTGCGGCTGATGCTCGATGACATTTTCGGTCGGAACAACTTCATGAACGAGATCATCTGGTGCTACAAATCAGGCGGGCGGACCACGCGCCGCTATTCGCGCAAGCACGACACGATCCTTTTCTACCGCAGGAGCGCGCGGGTGTATTTCAACATTGCCGCCGTCGGCGAGCCTCGCGGTCCGCAACGGCGAAACCACATGAAGCGCTTTGTGGATGAAAATGGGCGCGTGTGCTTCTCCATTCGTTCAGGCGGCAAGCTGTACACCTACTATGAGGACACGCCCGTCTACCCGACGGACGTGTGGACGGACATCGAGCATCTGCAGCAGCGCGACCGCGAACGCGTGGGCTATGGCACGCAAAAACCGGAAGCTCTGTTGCGGCGCATCATTCTTGCCTCCAGCCGGCCCGGCGATCTGATCATGGACCTGTTTTCCGGCAGCGGTACGACCGCCGCCGTTGCCGGCGCGCTGGGGCGGCGATTCGTCGCGGTGGATGCCTCGCCGTTTGCCATGTATACTTTGCGCGCCCGGCTGCTGGCCGCAAGCAGCGTGCGCTCCCTGTTGACGGGCGACCACGCGCTGCTCCTTCGCTATCCCGCCGACGATGTGCCGGCAAAAATCGATTACACCCTGACGCGGGAAAACGGGCGCTGTGCCGTCCGGCTGTCGGCTGCCGTCCTGGCGGACGGGAAGTACCCGCTTGTCTATGCGGCGCTCGGTACTGCCGAAGGGGAACGCTTTTTGCCCCAGGCGGTGAACTGCGCGCCGGAATTGCCGCTGCGCCTCGAAATGCCGGAGGTGGGCGAGCCGGTGCTGCAGGTGACCGATGCGCTCGGGCGGCAGGCGTTTTTCCGCCTGTAGGAGCGGGAAAAATCGCCCCCGCAACGGCTGGAAGCGCATCATTGGCCGAACCCGGCGGCAGACACGCCGGCCATCGGCAAGGGGCCCGCGGCTCGAGATGCCGCAGGCCCCTTGGCATAATGATCCGTAAGATACAACAGGGCGGCGCCGCCTAATCCGCAGGTGGCAGCGCAAGGGACCGGTCTGCGCCGAGCAGCATCGCATCCTGATCGTCGTGTGTTGCGACCACAATCAACCGAGCGGAAGCCCGAATCAGGGCCGCCGCCTGCTCCCGGCGCGTCTCGTCAAGTCCGTTGAAAGGCTCATCGAGCAACAATACGTCATCCGAATAGGCAAGAGCGCGCGCAATCGCCACCCGCCGCCGCATCCCTCCGGAAAGCGCGGGCGGCCGCAGCGCCAGCGCATCGGAAAGATCCAACTGCATAAGAAGTTCCCGCGCACGCGCCTCGTTCGACACGAGAGAAACGTTCTGCAGAGCGGTGCGCCATGGCAAAAGGCGATCTTCCTGAAAGACCATCGAGATCCTGCGTCCGGCAAGTCCCGACACGGAGCCGGCATCCGGCTGCAAAAGCCCCGCCAGTACGCGCAGCAGCGTCGTTTTGCCCGCACCGGAGACACCGCGCAGCGCGACGGCCCCCTCATCCGGCAGGGAGGCCGAAATTCCTTGCAGCGCCACGCGGTCGCCAAAGCGAACAACAATGTCCGACAGCACGATCATGGCCGTATCCTCCGCATCAGGCGGACCAACACCCGCTCGAGCAGCATGGAGAGCACGATCACGCACAGCGTCCACGCAAACAGATCCGCCGTCTCCAGCGTCACCTTTGACCGGTACAGATAGCTGCCCACGGCAAGCCGCGGAAGGGCAAGGATTTCCGCCGCAACGCCGGCTTTCCAGGCGAAACCAAAAGCCGTCGAACAGGCGGCAAGCACGTTCGGCAGCGCCGAAGGGGCGTAAATCTCCCGGATGCGCTGCCTGCGCGAAAGGTGAAAGGCGTGCGCCATCTCGAGCAACGCCGGGTCCGTGGCGCGCACGGCTTCGAGAACGGACGCCCATACGGTCGGCAACACCATCAACAGCGCAATCCATACCGGCACCATGCCGGAGGAAAACCAGAGCAGCGCCAGCAGGATAAAAGAGGTGACGGGCGTGGCCTTGACCACGCTCCGCAGGGGTGAAAGGAGCGCATCCGCAAAGCGCGACGCGCCGGACGCCGCGCCAAGCAGGACGCCGGCCACCGTGCCGAGCGAGAAGCCCAGCAGCACGCGTCCAAGCGTCAGCGCGATGGCCGCGTAGCTGTCGGGCGCCGCCAGCAGCGAAAACAGGCGACGGATCGTCAGCACCGGGCCCGGCAGCAACAGCGGGCGCGCGACGACCGCCGCCGCAATCTGCCAGAGCAGCAGATATACGCCGGCGGTCAAAACCGTCCGAACGATTCGATTGTCAATCCAGCGACGCATACAGCGCATCGTCCGGCAACGTACCGCCAACGGACGCAGGATTTGCATCAAACAGGACCTGCAACATGGCGGCGGCCTGCCGCATCTCCTCGCCGGTGATGCAGACGATGTTGCAGTTCGGGATGGCGCGAGCCGCAATGTCCTCCGAGCCGACGATGCCCAGTTCAGCAATGAGCTTGGCGGCCCCGTCCTCGCTCACGACGCGCGCCGCAGAATCCGCCGCCGCTTCGACAAAGGCCTTGACCGCTTCCGGCTCTTCCTCCAGCACCGAGCGGCGCACGATATAGCAACCCTGGAGCAGCGCGGTGTCGGACACGGCGTCCCACTCTGCCGTCAGGTCGAGCGCAACGCGGGCGACGTCGCTCTTGACCAGCACGGACGACACGTTCGGTTCCGGCAGCATGGCAAGCTCCACCTCTCCGGCGGCCATCATCGCGGCCAGCGTCGCATGCTCGGCCAGGTATTCCACCTCCACCTGCCCGGTCAGGCCGTTTTTCTCCAGCAGATACGCCAGCACATACTCCGGTGTGCTGCCCTGTCCGGTCGCATAGAGCTTTTTCCCCGCAAGGTCGGCAAACGACTGCACGCTCTCCCCGTTTTCAAGGATGTACAGCACGCCGAGCGTATTGATCGCGATCATGACGGCCTCGCCCTCGGTCTTGTTGTAGAGCGTGGCGGCCAGATTGATCGGTATGGCGGCAATGTCAATTTCGCCGTTGATGAACTTGCCGGCGACCACGTCCGGCGCGTCGAACATCTCCACGTGGTAGGCGTCCGTCTGCTCCGACATGACATACGCAAGCCCCATGCCAGTCGGTCCCTTCAGCGCGGCGACGTTCAACACGATCTGCGGTTTTTCCTGCGCGCAACCAAAGCACAGCAACGCAATCATGGCGGCGAGCAGGACGGCAAGGGTTCTTCTGATGGTTCTCATGGTTCGATATCCTCCTTTGGATACAATACGATGGTTCGTTGATCGCGCCGGATACGTCCTTCCCCCTCCAGCGCGTCAAGCGCACGGTACAGTGTGGCGCGGCCCACGCAAAGGGCTTCCGCCAGCGCGGTCATGCCAAACGGGAGTTTGCACACATTATCCTGCGCATTGTTCTGCAAAAACAGCAAAAGCCGCTCCTCCACGCTCGGACGAACAAACCCCTCTATCCGCTGGTTGAGAAAACGAATGCGGCCGGTCAGATAGCGCATGTAGTTCTCCGCCAGCCGAAAATCGCCGCGCATCATATCCAGCAGCGCCGCTTCCTCCACCAGCAGCGCTCGAACGGAGGCTGCCGCGCGAATGCTGACCACATAGGGAGCGTCCGCATCGGCAAACAGGGTCGCCGCGCCAAACAACTCGCCCGTATGCAACACGCTCATGAGCATGGTGTTCGTTCCGCCGCGTTTTTCCACCGTGGCGGAGCCGGCGAGCAGCACGCCAAGGCTGTGGAAAAACTGCGTGGGAGAATAGATGGTTTCCCCCCGCCGAAACGCGGCGATTGAAACGCCCTGCCGCTTGAGCAGGGGCGCAAGCGCCTCCTCCGGCAGGCCTGCAAATAGCTGCGTTTGACACAGAATGTGCAGGTCGCTCTGCCTGTACGCGGGAAAAGCCATAACTCCCTCCAACTGTCTCATTTGAGACGAATATACATTACCACGACTCCCCCGACGCGTCAAGGCCCTATTTTGTAGCGCGATGATCGCGCGCAATCCGGCCTGTCCGTCTCATTGGCCGGCCGCCAGAGCCCCGGTTTTTCCCCATACCGCTTGTCCAATGCACGACAGATGGCGTATAATGAGTGCATGAAGATGATATCGTGGAACGTGAATGGGCTGCGCGCCTGTATGGATAAGGGGTTCCTTGCCTTTGTGGAGGCGGAAGCGCCCGATGTGCTGGCCCTGCAGGAAACAAAAATGCAACCGCAACAGGCGGCTGTTCCGTTGGCCGGATACCGGCAGTACTGGAACAGCGCGGAGAAGAAGGGTTACTCCGGTACGGCGGTATTCTGCCGCCGTGAGCCGCTGCAGGTCACCCGCGGGCTTGGCGACGCAGCGTTCGACAGCGAAGGGCGCGTTATTACGGTGGACTTGGGCGACCTGTATTTCGTTACCAGCTATTCGCCCAACGCACAGGAAACGCTTGCTCGGCTCGACTTCCGCATGGCGTTTGAGGAGGCGCTGCGCGCCCATCTGCTTGCTTTGGACGCAAAAAAGCCCGTCGTGCTCTGCGGCGACCTGAACGTCGCGCATCAGGAGATCGACCTCAAAAATCCTGGCCCAAACCGCGGCTGCGCCGGCTTTACGGACGAGGAGCGCGGAAAATTTTCCGAGCTGCTTGCCGCCGGCTTTACCGACAGCTTTCGCCTGCTCTATCCGGATGCGGTGGGCGCTTACTCCTGGTGGAGCTACCGCTATGGCGCGCGCGCACGAAACGCGGGTTGGCGCATCGATTACTTTCTCGTTTCCAACAGGCTGGCCCCGCGCGTGCGCGACAGCCTGATTCGAAGCGATGTATACGGCAGCGACCATTGCCCCGTCTGCCTGCTGCTGGAGGATTGACATGCGCATCATTCTGGCTTCCGAATCCCCGCGTCGCCGGGAACTGCTCACGCTCATGGGCCTGGACTTTACGGTTGTGCCGAGCCACGCCGAAGAGCGCGCGCCCGCGCATGCCACCCCGGACGAGATCGTGCGCGCCATTGCGCTGCAAAAAGCGTCGGCGGTCGCCGCCTTCTACCCGCAGGAATGCGTTATCGGCGCCGATACCATCGTTTATCTGGACGGAACGGTATTGGGCAAACCGCATACGCCGCAGCGCGCCCGCGAATATCTGACGAGGATGCAGGGCCGCACGCATACGGTATACACGGGTGTAGCGGTGCTTGCGAACGGCCGCGTCGATGTGCGGCACGCTGAAACGCAGGTCACGTTCGCCCCCATGTGCGCCGAGGAGATCGATCGCTACGTCGCCACCGGCGATCCGCTTGACAAAGCCGGCGCTTACGGCGTGCAGGGGCCGTTCGCCGTGTATGTGGACAGGATCGAGGGCAACTACTTCAACGTCATCGGGATGCCGTTGCCGCTGCTTTACCGTATGTTGTGCGACGCCGGCGTCCTCCCCTTGGCAAGCGTATGAATCAGATCATCGAGGAAAAACTGCGCCTGCTGCCCTCCGCCCCCGGCGTATACAAGATGTTTAACGCTGCCGGCGAGGTCATCTATGTGGGCAAGGCGGTCTCGCTGAAAAACCGCGTGCGGCAGTACTTCCAGTCCTCAAAAAATCATACCCCCAAGGTCCGCGCGATGGTCAGCCATATCGCGGATTTTGAGACGTTGCGCACCGCCAACGAGACCGAGGCGCTGACGCTGGAATCAAACCTCATCAAGCAGTTCAAGCCGCGTTATAACATCCTGCTCAAGGACGACAAGCATTTTCCCTATGTGCGCATCGATTATCGGCAGGACTTCCCGCGCGTCGAAATCGTCCGCCGCGTACAGAACGATGGCGCGCGCTATCTCGGTCCGTTTCTTTCCGGCATCGCGCTGAGAGACGGCATGAATGTCGTGCGCGAGCACTTCCCCGTCCGCCATTGCCGCAAGGACCTGAAAAAGGCCATGGCCCGGCGCGAGCGGCCATGCCTGATGTACCACGTGGGCAAATGCTGCGCCCCCTGCTCCGGCAACGTCTCCCGCGCGGAATACCACGCGATGCTCGATGAGATCAGCGCCTTTTTGACCGGCCATACCGAGCGCGTTCTTCGGGAGCTGAACGAACGGATGCAGCAGGCCGCCGAGTCGCTGCAGTTTGAGCGCGCCGCCGCGCTGCGGGACAGCATTCGCGCCGTGGAAACGCTGCGCGACAAGCAGGCGGCCATCGGGACGCACAAGGACATGATGGATGTGTTCGCCCTTGGCCGCCTGGACGAGAGCGTGCTGGTCTTCGCATTGTTCGTACGAGACGGCAAAGTGATCGGCACGGAAAAGTTCCGCATGGGCGCCGGCGATGGCGAGACGGAGGAAGAAATCCTCGCCGCTTTCTTAAAACAGTATTATCTGGAGGCCGCCGCCTTCCCGCCGGAAATCCTGCTGTACAGCGATGCGGCCGATATGGAGATCATCGCCGCCTGGCTGTCTGAGCGCGCGAGGCGCAGGGTATGGCTGCACCGCCCGCAGCGCGGCGCAAAGGCAAAGCTGGCCGAGCTGGCGCACCGCAACTGCGTGGATGCGCTGGAAAAGGATGCGGCACTGCAGCGCCGCGCCTGGGAGCGTGGCGAGGGCGCACTGGCGGAGCTGTCCGGCCTGCTGGGTCTGGAGACCGTCCCGGAGCGGCTCGAATGCTTCGACAACTCGCACATACAGGGCCGCGACACCGTATCCTCCATGGTCGTCTTTACCAACGGGCAGCCCGACCGCAAAGCCTATCGCCGCTTCCGCATTCGCGCGGAGGCGGGCGGCGACGACCTTGTCGCCATGCGCGAGGCGCTCACGCGCCGTTTTGCGCGCTTTGCAAGCGGCGACGCCGGATTTGACCGTTTGCCGGACCTGCTCGTGATCGACGGCGGGCGAACGCAACTCGACGTGGCGATCGAAGCGCTTGCAGAAGCCGGATTATCATTTGTGCCGGTGATCGGTCTCGCCGAAGCGCATGAACTGATCTATCAGCCGGGGGAAGAACAGCCGCTCGCCCTGCCGTACAACAGCGCCGCTCTGCATCTGCTTGAACGGCTGCGCGATGAGGCGCACCGCTTCGCCGTTTCCTATCACCGCAGCCTGCGACAGAAGAATGCGTTGTTCTCCATCCTCGATCAAATTGACGGCATAGGCGACCGTCGCAAACGCGCGCTATTTGACGCGTTCGTCACGCTTGACGCGATGAAGGCCGCCACCGTGGAACAGCTCGCCGCCGTGCCCGCGATGACGCACGCCACCGCCGAAGCGGTCTACGCCTATTTTCACCCGGAGGAGACGCCGCCCGCAGAATGAGCCGGAAACGCCGGGCAGGCGCAACGCGAAAAAGCGGACGAACCGCCAGGCCGAAATCCGGCCGGAGCGCAGGCACAGAAGCCGCAAGCGGAACCCGGGAATTGGGTTTTGTATTCTTGCGGGGTTTCACAGGAAAAACGAATGCCGCCGGATGCGCCCGGCGGCATTTGTCTTAAAAAGTCTTTACAGGTACGGCCGCAGATCGACTGCGAGCTGTTCCTCGATATGAATCAGGCGGCCGGCCAGCGCCTTGGAACGCTCGTCAGCAGCCGCATACTGATTCAAATACCGGCTGAGCGACTTGACGCCCATGTTGCACCCGTCGATGAGCAGATCTGCAATCGTCGCATCGGACGCGTCGAGCGCAAGCTTGACGCCGGTCTTCATGTGCGCCATGCCCTGCGCCACCTTGCTTGGCTCCTTACCGTCATCCTCATACTCGAGCAGCAGTTTTTCCAGTTTCAGTTTCAGACCGCGATGTTCGTCGCGGCAGTGGCACAGCAATGTTTCCAGTTCTTCATCCTGCACGGCGCCCAATACGTCGTCGATGGACGAGGTTCCCATGGTGATGCCGGCATCGCATTCGCGCAACAGTCGGATGGTATCCTGCTCAATCATACAAACGCTCCTTTCCCTTTGCCGGTAGTCTTGCCAACAGCGGCGAAAAATATAAACAAATTCGCCGGAGGCGCTGCCCCTGCCGGTCCGGCGTCAGATGGTCGGGGATGCGATCCGGGTGCGGGCGGAGCGTGGCGCGAAAACGAACGGCGCTTCCTTCATCGAAGAACGGGCGCAGGGAACATCCGGTTCAGGCTGCGCGCGGCAGAATTGCAGGAACAGGCGCCGCCCCGCACGATGCGCGGGGAACGCCCGTTGCGTACCGGAATCGCTTGGAACCGCGGTTACGCGCAAAAAGCGGCTGCGTGCAGAAAAAGCGCCCCTTCCGCAGGAAGCGGAAGGGACGCCGGCATTTGTCTTGCGGGATATGGGTCAGTTCTTTGCGTCCACCTTGGCCATGTGCTCAATGAGCATGAGAACCTTGTTGGAATAACCCCACTCGTTGTCGTACCAGGCGACGACCTTGACGAACGTATCGGTCAGTGCGATGCCGGCCTTGGCGTCGAAGATGGAGGTGTGCGCGTCGCCGATGAAGTCGGACGAAACGACCTGATCCTCGGTGTAATCAAGGATGCCCTTGAGCTCGCCCTCGGCGGCCTTCTTCATCGCGGCGCAGATCTCTGCGTACGTAGCAGGCTTGGCGAGGTTGACAGTAAGATCCACGACGGAGACATCCAGCGTCGGAACGCGCATGGACATGCCCGTGAGCTTGCCGTTGAGCGACGGGATGACCTTGCCGACCGCCTTGGCCGCGCCGGTGGAGGACGGGATGATGTTGTAGGAGGCGCCGCGGCCGCCGCGCCAATCCTTCATGGAGACGCCGTCCACGGTCTTCTGCGTGGCGGTGATGGAGTGCACGGTGGTCATAAGGCCATCGGTGATGCCGAAATTGTCGTTGAGCACCTTGGCCACGGGGGCAAGACAGTTGGTCGTGCAGGACGCATTGGAAACGAACTGCATATCCGAAGTATAGGTCTCATGATTCACGCCCATGACGAACATCGGGGTATCGTCCTTGGACGGCGCGGACATGACGACGTGCTTGGCGCCCGCTTTGATATGACCGGCGGCCTTTTCCTTGGTGAGGAACAGCCCCGTGGATTCGACGACGTACTCCGCGCCGACTTCGTTCCAACGAAGGTTCGCCGGGTCCTTCTCGGCGGTGACACGGATGGACTTGCCGTTGACGATCAGGCTGTTCTCGGTGTAGTCCACGGTGCCGTTGAAGCGGCCATGGATGGTATCATACTTGAGCATGTAAGCCATGTAGTCCGGCGTGATCAGGTCGTTGATGCCGACAACCTCGATGTTGGGGTTGTTCACCGCCGCGCGGAACACGAGACGGCCGATGCGACCGAAGCCATTGATGCCAACTTTTACTGCCATTTGTAAATGCCTCCTTGTATTAAATAAAACCTTCCCCGTTTTGCCGACGGTACGCGCCGGCGGCGCCGGGAGCCGTTGCCCCGCGGCCAATGGTATCTTACAGCATTCGCCGGAAAAACGCAACCGGAAAATGCGCCGGCGACTGAAAATTATCCCTTTTAATCCATATTGAGGCGCTCAGACACGATGTACAGCGGCCTGCCCTTGAGTTCGTCGTACATGCGCCCGAGATACATGCCCTGCAGGCCGAGGCAGCACAGTGTCAGCCCGTGCAGCAGCACGAGGCCGTCCACCGCCCAGAGCCATGGCGCGGCCCCACACGTACAGGCGCAAACGATGAGCGCAACAAGCCCTGCGCCGGCAAGTCCGCAAAGCGCGACACCCAGCCCCATCGGGAGCGTCAGCGGCTTATCGGAAAACCCGGTGATGCCATCCGCCGCAAGGCGCAACATCTTCTTGAGCGAATACTTCGTACTGCCCGCCGCACGTTCCTGCCGCTCATATTCGAGCGGTTCGCTGGAAAAGCCCATCCATGCCGACATGCCGCGCAGGAAGCGGTTGTGCTCTCGCATCTGCAAAAATACGTCCGCTACCCTGCGGTCAAGCAGGCGGAAATCCCCGGTGTCGAGCGGAATGGGGTAGGCGCTCATCCAGGAGAGCAACCGGTAATATGCGCTGGCGGTCAGTTTTTTGAACAGGGTTTCCCCTTCGCGCCTGATTCGCTTGCCGTAGACGATATCCGCCCCCGCCTTCCAGCGGCGCACCATCTCCGGAATCAGCTCCGGCGGGTCCTGCAGATCCACATCGATGATGATCAGCGCGCTGCCGCGCGCCGCGTCCATCCCGCAGGTTACGGCAAGCTGATGCCCAAAATTCCGGGAAAAGGAAAGCACGCGCACCTGCGGCGCGCCTGCGGCGATGCGGCGCAAGATTGCAAGCGTATCATCCCGGCTGCCGTCGTTGACATAGATGATCTCGTAGGGATGGCCGGTCGCGCGCATGGCGGCGTCCATGCGGCGAAAGGACTCATCCAGCACCTCCTGTTCGTTGAACACGGGGACGACGAGCGAAAGCAGTTGCTCCGGCATCACGAACCTCCTGAATTTTGGGGTTTCACGGCCGCCGTCGCAGGCCGTTCTTCCTTATTTTGCCTGTATAGTATACCCCATTTTTGCGCTCTTTGCAATTTCCCTTGCAATTTGGGGCAGATGCGGTATAATGGCAACGGGAATTTTATGATCCAAAGGAGATGAGCATATGCCAGTTGTCACCAGCACCAAGATGTTTGAGGACGCCTACAAGAATGGTTATGCCATTGGCGCGTTCAACGTCAACAACATGGAGATCATTCAGGGCATTACGGAAGCCGCCAAGGAGCTGCGCGCCCCATTGATCCTGCAGGTCAGCTCCGGCGCGCGCAAGTACGCCAACCATACCTACCTCATGAAGCTGATCGAGGCCGCCTGTATTGAGACGGAGCTGCCCATCTGCGTCCACCTCGACCACGGCGATACGTTCGAACTGTGCAAGAGCTGCATTGACGGCGGTTTCTCCTCCGTCATGATCGACGGCTCGCATCATCCCTATGAAGAGAACGTCAAGCTGACGCGGCAGGTCGTGGAATATGCGCACGATCACGGCGTGGTCGTCGAGGGCGAGCTCGGCCGTCTGGAGGGCGTGGAGGACGACGTGAAGGTCGCCGCCGGCGAAGGTTCGTATACCGATCCGGATCAGGTGCAGGACTTCGTCTCCCGCACCGGCGTGGATTCGCTGGCCATCGCCATCGGCACGAGCCACGGCGCCTACAAGTTCAAGCCCGGCACGAAGCCGCAGCTCCGCTTCGACATCCTGGAAGAGGTGGAAAAGCGCCTGCCCGGCTTCCCGATCGTCCTGCACGGCGCTTCCAGCGTCGTACCGGAGTTCGTCGAGATGATCAACCAGTATGGCGGCCAGATGCCGGACGCCATCGGCGTACCGGAGGACATGCTGCGCAAGGCCGCGAGCATGGCCGTTTGCAAGATCAACATCGACAGCGACCTGCGCCTGGCCATGACCGGCACCATCCGCAAGTACTTTGCGGAAAACCCGTCGCACTTCGACCCGCGGCAGTACCTCAAGCCGGCGCGCGAGGCCATCAAGAAGATGGTCGCGCACAAGATCGTCGACGTGCTCGGCTGCAACGGCAAAGCGTAACCGACGACAGGCGGAGCGGCGTACCCGCCGCTCCGCACTTTCCTTTCCTCGCCCCTGCTGCGGGGGCATCGCCGTAATCCGCACATCCTGACTTCTCTTCACTGGGGGAATTTTGATGAATCAGGCAGACCTGACCTTCCAGAATGACGGCGGGCATTTTTCCTTTCGCGTGCGCGCAATCATCCTCGATGGCGACCGCCTGCTCATGGTGCGCCATCCGCTCGGCTACTATTACCCCGTGGGCGGTCGCGTTCACATGGGGGAAAGTTCCGTGGACGCGCTGCTGCGCGAGGTACAGGAGGAGACGGGCGTCGCAATGGAGATCGACCGCATCGGCTTTCTGCACGAAAACTTTTTCTTCGACGAGCGCCGCAAGGCCAACCATCACGAGGTTGCGCTCTACTACTATATGCGCCCGCTTCCCGGCCTGTCTGAGCGGCCCCTCAACGGCAGCTCCGGCGACGCGCTCTGCTGGCTCCCGTTGGACGATCTCTCCTCCGAGCGCCTGTTCCCTACGTTTTTCAAAACACGCCTGCAACAGCCGACCGACCGCCTCGAGCACATCTTTACCTGGGAAAACTGAACGGTGGAGACAGCGACAACAGGCGCCACGCGCGTGTTTCGCCGCCCTTTGGCTGGAGGAAACGCAGGCCAATCGGGCGACGTTTGCGGGCTGCAAGATGACGAATGGTTTTACAAGCCGCTTCCGCGAAACTAAAGCCGAAACGGACAATGGAAATCGTATGCGCATTGTGACGGTTACGGAACAAACGATCGCGGACGCCGGCCGCATCCATTCTGAAAGCTGGAGGGCGTCGCACAGCGGCTTCTGCTCCGCCGAATTTGTGGAAAGGCACACGCCGGCAGCGCAGGTCGATTATCTGCGCCGGGAAATGGCCTGCGGGAAGCGGGTCTATCTGCTCGTAGACGTATCCCCGGTTGGGATCGTATCGGTGCAGGGCAATCGAATCGAAAACCTGTATGTGTTGCCCGCCGAACAGAACAAAGGATATGGCACGGTGCTCCTGAAGCACGCCGTCCGCTGCTGCGAAGGCGTGCCCACGGTTTGGGTCCTGCATCACAACGATGGCGCCCTCCGGTTCTATCGCCGGAACGGGTTCCGGGAAACCGGGAGGGAAAAGCGGCTGAACGAGCATCTGCGCGAGGTGGAGCTTGCGGGATGTTTGGTGCAGGGGGCCTCCGGCACGGGTTGCGATGCCCGCCTGCGCGAATGAAGACCGTCCGCGTGAACGAATAGAACAGATGCGCTTCCAATGCGGGGCAGACAGGCCCCTATACAAGAGGAAGCGGGAAGCAAAAGCGGACGCTCGCAATGGCAGGGGCGTCCACGGACAAATTCGTCAGTCAAAGCGCAGATAGGCCACCAGCATGCGATGGTCGGAGCAGTCGTTCTGAATCAGGCGCGCGCCCAGCACCGTGATGTTGGGCGAAACCAGGATGTTATCGATCTCGTTTTTGCCAATGCGCTCTCCCGCATCGTCGTAAAAAATCAGATCCCTCGTGTTGACAGCGGTGTAGCCCCTAAGCTGGGCAAACTCCGAGGCGGCGGCATTAAAGTCGCCAAAGAGGATCCGGTAGGGGTTGGGGTCGCTGTCGAGCGCATCCAGGATTTCGGCAAACTGGCGGCTTCTCAAGGACGCCGATTCAAAGGACAGGTGCGTATTATAAAGGGAAACGGATCGTCCGTCAACCGTGATGACCGTATGCTGGAGCACACGCTGCTCATGCGAACCGCTGTAAAGCCGTGCCGTGGAGGAGCCCATCAGCGTATAGCACGAAAGAAATCCCACGCCGTACTGCCCGCCGCCGCTGTAGGAGAGCGCCTCGGCAAAGGCCATGTTCTGCATGGTCTTCGTGCGCAGGCTGGCGAGATTGTCCGTATGGGTGCTGCCGGCAGTATTGCGATAGACCTCCTGCAGCGCCAGCACATCGAGCTGCTGATTCTCCACGAGGCGGCCCTGCTCCACAAGCCGGGCATTGCCGCGCTTGATATTCCATGTGCCCACGGCCAGCGCGCCGCGCACGAGATACACCGTATACCGCTCTTCCCCGCCCACGCCGATGCGGACGGCCCTGTAACCGGAAGCGGGCATGCCAATGGTATACCGGGCCTGACCGGTGCCGCCCACGTCCACCTGCACGCCGTCGTTTGCGGATGCCTCGATGGTCACGGCGTCCGCTTCCACGCGCACCACGTAACCATACTCGTCCGGAGAAAAGGCGGGCGTCATCGTGCCGCCCGATACGGCGAGCGACGTAAGCTGCGCATCCGACGCTTTGGCGGCAAGCCGCAGATAGTCGGCCGAAATATAGGCCTCCTTGCCGTTGAAGTCGATCCGATGCCAGCCGTCCGCGGCAAACGCCTCCGTCACCGTCCAAACGCTCCCCTTCTCCGCCGTACCAACGCGCTTGGAAGACGCGGTGGCGGCGGCGCGGACGTTGACGAATTCCCTGCAGTTGACGACCGTGGCGGTGTATTCGCGCCGGTAGGCGGGCAACGAGAGGTCGAGATTGACATACATGCGGTTGACATACCCCGTCGTGCCGGCATAGCGCACACGATGCCACTCCGCATTGACGTTGGTTTCGAGGATTTCCACCACCGTACCCCGGGCGAGCCGACGGATCAGCGCGGCGTCCTGATCCGCTCCGCGGCGGAAGGCGACGCTGTCCCCCGTGATCAATCCCCTGTCATATGTCTGCGCGAGCGCCGCTGCCGGTGCAAGCGTACCGCTCAGCAGCAACAGCACGAGCAACAATACGGCCAGCCTGCGTTTCATGCGCCCTCCCGAAGCCAATGGAATGATATCGACTTGAGTGTATGCGTTTTTGGGGGAAAGCGCAAGGCGATGCCTCGCCTGTTTACGGATTCGTTACAAGTTCAACGGCAACGGTACAGCGCCGCCTCATAGGGTCTGAGGCGCGCACAGGTGTCCGCATAGTTGCCGGCAAGCCGTTCCATGCCGTCAACCGCCTTGGGCCGGCGCTGCGGTCGTTCGGACAGGTTGGCCTCCACATAGAACCTTTGGCCGCGCTCGCTGCGAAAATAGCAGAACACGTCCCGCCGCGCTGCTGCGACCGGTTCAAACGCGCCGTACACCAGCGCCCGGCAATCGCGCCTGAGACCGATGAGCCGGCGGTAGAAGTTGAAGACGGAGCTCTCATCCTCGCGCTGCCGCGCAGCGCTCGCAGCGACGGTCCCGTCTGCGCAGAGCCACGGCACGCCCGTCGTAAAGCCGCCGTTCGGCGTGTCGTCCCACACCATCGGCACGCGCGCGTGGTCGCGCGTCCCCGGCAATACGGCCGCAAGCGCCGTCGCGGCATCCATGCCGCTTTCGATCAGCTCCTTATAACGGTTGCGGCTCTCCACGTCCCGGAGTTGATCGATCCCCTCAAAGGCGGCGTTGACCGCGCCGAGCTCCTGGCCCTGATAGAGAAATACGGTGCCGCGCGACGTGAGCAGCAGCAGCGCAAGCAATTTGGCAAGCGGTTCGCGCAACCCGTCCGGCGGCGCAATTTTGGAAACCATGCGCGGATTGTCATGGTTCTCCAGAAAGATGCTTGGCCACGCCGTATCCGCATGCGCGCCCTCGTAGGCGATGAAGCACCGCTTGAGATGGTTGAGATCGTAACGATAGGCGTCAAACTTGCTCCTGTGCGGCTCGTCGAGATGATCAAAACAGAAGATCGTATCCAGCTCCCGCCGCGACGGGGCCGAAAGGAGTTTCCCCATCTCCGGCCCGACGCCCGGCGTCTCGCCCACGGCAAACGTCTCGCCGAGCCCGTCGGCGCGCAGTTCGCGCAGATACTCGTGCAGGTGGGCGCCGAAGAAATAGTGTTCAATGCCGGTGGTGCCGAGCAAGCCGCCCAGCATTTCATTGCCGTCGCACAGCGACGTCTTGCTGATGAGGTTGATCACATCAAACCGGAAGCCGTCCACCCCGCGTGACCGCCAGAAGCGAACGATGTCGCACGCCTCCCTCCTCACGGCGGAATTCTCCCAGTTCAGATCCATCTGCTTGGCGGAGAACAGATGCAGCGCCCATGCCCGCCGCGACGGTTCGTATCGCCAGGCGCTGCCGGAGAAGAACGAAAGCCAGTTGTTCGGCGGCGCATCCCCCCGCCCCTCGCGGAAGATGTAGTAAGCCGGATACGGCTCCTCGCCGGCAAGCGCGCGCCGGTACCACTCGTGCTCGTCGGAGGTATGGTTGAACACCATGTCGAGCACCACCCGGATGCCGAGCGCATGTGCGCGCGCAATCAGGCGGTCCATATCCGCCATCGTGCCGAACTCCTCCATGATCCGGCGATAATCCCGCACATCGTAGCCGTTGTCGTCGTTCGGGGAGTCGAATACGGGAGAAAGCCACAGCGCCGTCACGCCAAGCTCGGAAAGATACGGCAATTTTTCGATAACACCCGGCAGATCGCCAACACCGTCGCCGTCGGAGTCGCAGAACGAGCGCGGATAGATCTGATAGATCACCGCTTCCTTCCACCAGGCGCGCACACCGCCATCGCCCGTCGCAGTCTCGCCTTCGCTCCGGTTGCACAGCGCGAGCAGATCATCCAGCAGAGCGTCGTCGAGCAGGCCGCCGGAAACCCGTCGCAATGCCCCAAGGCGGATGCACCGAACGATCGGGTTGTTCAACAAACGGTCGCTCAGTCCCGCGTATTGCACGAGACGTCCGACAAGATCGTTGCCAATCGGATTGTCAAGCAGGTCGCCGATCCGGCTTTGACGGGTAAGCATGCGGTTTCCTCCGGTTGGTTTTGTTCAAAAGGATATCCTCAGTCCTCAGTATACAGCGCCGAACCCCGGAACGCAAGGCGCGTCCCGCCGCATATCCGCTCCCGCTTTGGCCATGCTAAGCACATGTGGTTGGATTTCCTTAAAATTGTCGGAACGGCACTTGCCTCCGCCATTGCGCTGTTCCTGCTGACAAAGCTCACGGGCAACAAGCAGATCTCGCAGATGTCGATGTTCGACTATGTTGTGGGCATTACGATCGGTTCGATCGCCGCCGAGATGGCCACGGAGCTGGAAGCGCCGCACCATTCGCTGCTGGCGATGGTGATATACGGTGTGCTGGCCTTCCTGATATCGGTAGGGACGAGCAAGTCGATGCGTCTGCGGCGTTTCTTCACGGGCCGGCCAATCCTGTTGATGAGCGATGGGAAGATTTATCGTAACGCGCTGAAAAAGGCGCGCCTCGACCTGTCCGATTTTCTGACGCTTTGCCGCGCTGCCGGGTATTTCGACCCGGCGACGATCAGCATCGCCATCATGGAATGCAATGGGACGGTGAGCTTTTTGCCCACTGCCGCGCAGCGCGCGGCACAGCCGGCCGATTTCGGTATCCATCCGAAGCAGGAGCCGCTGCTGTGCAATGTGATTTTGGACGGCGTGCTGATGCGCGCCAACCTGCGCGCCGCCGGGTTCGAGGAAACATGGTTGCGCGGGCAGCTGCGCGAACGCGGTTATACCGCCTATCGGCAGATCCTGCTTGCCACTTGCGATACGGCCGGATCGCTGACCATATATCCCATGGACGTCAGGGTTCCAAGAAAGAGCGACCCTTTTGCCTGATGCGTCGTTCGCGTCTATAAATATGGCGGCGGTTACAGCAGGCGCGCCCGCCAGCCATCGTCCTCCAGGCTATAATAGAACTCGCTCAGATCCTGTTCTTCAAACACGCGCAGTAACTCCAAAAAATCCGGCGTCAGACGGCAACCGGACAATTCCTCCCTGTTCGCCCAGAACACGCGCCCCTCTGTGGAAGAGGCCAGCGTTCCGCGGAAGCGGTCCGCAAAAAAGAGCAGTACGACATAACGTGCGCCTGTGCCCGTCTCAAACTGTTTGACCCCGACAAGCCGTGGGCGCTCGATGGTAAGCCCGGTTTCCTCGCGCACTTCGCGGATGGCCGCCTCTACAAACGATTCGCCGCGCTCCACATGGCCGCCCGGCAACAGGACGCCCGGCCATTCGGGATCGACCCGATCCTCCAGAAGCAGGCGTCCTTCGCCATCCTTCACAAGGCACATGACGGTAAACTCCGCCCGTTCCGTTCGCTCCATATCGCGCTCTCCCCCTGATTCGTAAAAGCGTCGCCGGGAGCACCCCGGCGGCGCCAGACCATATTATGCTCCGCCTCTCAAGGATGGCCTTATTTGGCGAGCACCTTTTTGAGCTTGGCAAATCGTGGCAGGCCGTTTTCGTGTACCAAATCCGGCGATCCCTGGATGAGCGGCAGCACATAGTCCACAAATTCGCTCGTCACCCCATTGCCGCGTGCGTTAATCCACTCCAGCGGTACTTTTTTCTCGGCGTTTGCGGCCTCGGCAAGATCCACAAGGCGGATGTTGCAAACATAACGGCCGTTCTTGTCGAAGCTGCGCTCGAGGCCGACCATCTTGTCCGTCACGCCCGCGACGGCGGCGTATTCCACCGCCTTCTGGCCGGAGAGGAAAGCCTCCTCCACATCCGTCTCAGAGGCGCAGTGCGCCGCACAGCGCTGCAGCAGCGACAGTTCGATGCCGCGAATCTTGGACACGCCCAGCTTCTCTCGCACGATCGCCACGAGCGTAGCGGCAAGTCCGCCGAGTTGCTTGTGGCCGAAGGAATCAACCGCCGTTTCTCCCTGCGCCGCATACTCGGCGATGAGCTTCCCATCCCGGTCGTGAATCCCCTCGGATACGGCGATGATGCACTTGCCACGTTTGCGATAGATGCGCGATACATCGGCAAGGAACGAATCCAGATCAAAGTCGACTTCCGGCAGATAGACCAGATCCGGGCCCTGTCCCAGGTAAGACGCGACCGCCGCGCTGCCCGCAAGCCATCCGGCATGACGGCCCATGATCTCAATGATGCAGATCATGGAGGTGTCGTAGACGAACGCATCGTGATACAGCTCCCTGCAGCTCGTGGCCACATACTTGGCGGCAGATGCAAACCCCGGGCAATGGTCGGTCCCCCAGAGATCGTTGTCGATCGTCTTGGGCACGCCCATGATGCGGCACTCGTACCCCTGCTGCTGCATGTACTTGGAGATCTTGTTGCAGGTATCCATGGAATCGTTGCCGCCGTTGTAGAAGAAATAGCGCACGTCGTACTTCTTGAAGATTTCCAGAATGCGCTGATAATCGGTCTCATCCTCGCTGCTGTCCTTGAGCTTATAGCGGCAGGACCCGAGAATGGACGACGGCGTGTGCATCATGAGGGCCAACTCCTCCGGATCCTCCTGGCCCATATCGTACAACACATCGTCCAGCACGCCGCGGATGCCATGCGCAGCGCCGTAAACCTTCGTGATGTTTGGGTTGTCCAGTGCCGTTCGGATGACGCCGTACGCGCTGGCGTTGATGACCGCAGTGGGGCCGCCGGACTGGCCGATGATGCAAGCGCCCTTTAACTGACTCATAGTGCTCAGTATCCTCCATTATTCTTCTTAGTCCTTGCCCATTTTAGCACAAACCAATCGGGAAACCAACAGGAAATTTCGGGATTCCCGGATAAGTTTGGGCTGGTTGCGCGAAAATTGCAAAGCATGTATAATGATTCGCATGAAACCGATTCGACGCATTGCATCGATACTGTGCCTGTTTTGCTGCGGCATCCTGTGCGCCTGCAGCAGCGCCGGCAGGAATGCCGGCCCGGTCGAACGGACGCTGTTTGCAATGGATACATTCGTGATGCTCACCGCCTACGGTGAGGCGGCCGACGATGCGCTGACGGCCTGTGCCAGCGAGCTGCAACGGCTGGAAGGCCTGTTTTCGGCAACGCAGGAAACGAGCGATATCGCCCGGCTCAATGCGTCGGACGGCACGGCGGTCGCCGTGGACGACGATACGGCTGCGCTGTTGCAGCAGGCAATCGCCCTGTCGGCGCAAACCGGCGGTGCATTCGATCCAACGGTCTATCCGCTGATGCGCCTCTGGGGCTTTGGCGAAGACCCGTCCGTACCGGACGCCCATGAGATCGAGTCGATGTTGACGCTGGTAGGCGCCGGCCGCATCACGCTTGCGGACGGGTGCGCGTCACTGCCAACGGGCATGGGCGTGGATCTTGGCGGTATCGCCAAGGGGTATGCGGCGGACAAGCTGTCCCATCTGCTGGCGGACGCCGGGGTGGAAAGCGCGCTGCTCTCGCTGGGTGGGAACGTCTCTGCGGTGGGAAGCAAACCGGATGGTTCCTCCTGGCGCATCGCCGTGCGCGATCCGGCCGATGAAACCGCCATCGTCGGCGTCGTGGAGGCCTGCGATCTGGCGGTGGTCACATCCGGCGGCTATCAGCGCTACTTCGAACAGGACGGCGTACGTTACCACCATATTCTCGACCCGGACACCGGCTACCCAGCGGACAGCGGGCTTGCCTCATCGACCGTCATCGCAAGCAGCGGCACGAAGGCCGACGCGCTTTCCACGGCGCTATTTGTCATGGGGCCGGAGGATGCGATCGCCTATTGGCGGGAATACGGGAGCGGCGAAGACGGGTTTTCGTTCGTACTCGTCACCGACGGCGGTGAGGTGCTTTACTCCGAGAACGCCCCGTTTTCGCCGACGGTAGAACGATCCAGAAGAATTGTTGCGCAGCCCGCTCAGTAATCGGGCTGCCGGGAAGGAACTCGCATGGAACAAAAACGCAACATCACCATTATCCTTGCTGCGCTTGCGTTAGTGCTGGTCGGATGCCTGCTGCTGATCGCAGAGTTGACGGGCTGGCGTCCGGAGGCCGGGCAGTCGCAGCAGCAGGCGGCCGGCGAAACCCCGATCCCCTACGCGGAAGGCGCCGCGTTCGATGTTGCCTCTGCGCCGGACTTCGCCTTTGCCGGCAGCGACGGCGCGTTCGCAAGCCTGTACGATCACCTTGGCACACCGATTCTCGTGCATTTCTGGAACGGCGACGGCGACGCAGTGGTGGAGGAACTGCATGCGCTCGATCGCGCCTTTGCAAACTACGGCGAGGACGTACAGTTCCTCATCATCCATACAGCAGGCGAGCAGTCGCAAAACGAAGCAAAATCGCTCTTTTCACGCGAAGAGCTCAAGCTGCCTCTGTTTTTCGATGCGGATGGCAGCGCGCTGGACGCCTGCGGCGCGATGCAGCCGCCGGTCACCTATTTTATCGATGCGCAAGGGTTTGTCGCCGCCGCCTCGACGGGCAGCATCGATGAAGATACGCTGTCCTTCGGGCTTTCTCTGCTCAACGGCCCCGGGCAGGATGAGGCGGCGCCGGCACCTTCGGCCGCCACAGCTGCACCATCAGAATCGCCGTCAGCATGAGTGCGCTGCCCAGGAGTTCTCTTGGCCGCATGGATTCATGGAGCAGCAGCGACGCAAACAGAACGGAAAAGACGGACTCCATGCTCATCAGCAACGAGGCCACAGGCGCCGGCACGTGCCGCTGCCCGAGCATCTGGAACGTATAGGCGATCCCGCAGGAGAACACGCCTACAAAGGCGATTGGCTGCCAGGCGGCAAGGATATCCGCCACGGCCGGCCGTTCGACCGTCAGCATCGGCAACAGGCCCAGCAGCCCTGCCACGAGAAATTGCAGACAGGACATGCGCAGGCAGTCCACGCGCGATGAAAAGCGGTCGATGACGAGGATATGCACCGAAAAGCAGACGGCGCAGCCGATCAGATAAAGATCACCGGCGGAGACGGTCACATCCTCACCGACGCAGAGCAGATACATCCCCCCCAGCGCCACGACAACTCCCACCCATACGGAAAGTCCCGCTCGCTTTTTAAGAAAGATGCGCGCCAGCAACGGTACGAGCACAATGTACAACGAGGTAATGAACCCGGACTTGCCTGCGCCGGTGCGCTCGATGCCGCACTGTTGCAGGTAGCTCGCAAAGAACAGCGCCAGTCCGCACAGCGCGCCGCCCAACAACAGCGACCGGCGATCCGGTTTCCGCCCGCTGCCCGCCTTTGCGGCGCGCAGGTCGGACACGGCAATGGCCGGCAATAACGTCACGGCGCCCAGCAGAAAGCGCAACGCATTGAAGGTATAGGCGCCCACATGGCGGCCTGCCACGCTCTGCGCGGAAAACGCAGCGCCCCAGATGAGCGCCGCAAGCAGGAGCATCAACGCGCCTGCCGCCGTTTTTTTATCCCAGTAACCCATGCGGCTTACTATACGACATCTTTCATAAAAATGCAAGAGCCGGCCGCGCTCGTCCCGTCATTCCGAAAAGCCGACGCGACGCAGCGCCAGTACAAGCGGCGGCACGAGCAGCAGCTGGGCAATGATACCCGGCCAGGCATTCAAAAAGGCGCCGGCCAGAAACGCCTGCATGCTCATCGCCCCGGTAATGCAATACGTCGCAGCCGCCCAAACGATGCGCCCCACGAGCATGGAGACGACGAGCGCAACATACAGCATCGGCGTGTTGCGGGGCAGCCGGCGATACAGCAGCCCCGTGCAGCAACCGTAGGCGGCCAGTTCAAATGCCATCGCCAACGCGGTCGGGAACATTGGCGGCATGGCAAACAGCAGGCTGCGCAACAGCGGCGTAACCGCGCCAACGGCAAGGCCCCACGGCCAGGAACAGACGAACCCGCACAGCAGCACGGGCAGGTGCATGGGCAGCAGCATACTGCCAAACTGCGGGATCTGTCCCGTCAAAAACGGCAGCACAAGTCCGAGCGTCAGCAGCAATGCCGCAAAGGCCAGCGTGCGGATCGTATGGGCGGCGGGTCGTTGTGCCATAAAAAATTGCCTCCAAAATCATAAAAATCACGCCATACAGGCGATCGCCGCATTTTGCGGCGGGCGCAGCCTTCATGGCGCAATCGGGTGTTCCATATGCGGGGATGTGCGAAAAGCACTTGCGTTGCCGGCTTGTGCCGGCTTTTTATATAGTTTACCAGTTCCCCCTGCAAGTGTCAAGGCGCCGGGCACCGAAAGGCATCTTCCGAATACGCTTTACGGCCTGTTGACAGGGCGAAAATGCGCCGCCGTCTGCAACGGAACAGATTCCGCCAATGCCCGGTGGCGTTCGTCCCGGATCGATATGCGGCGGCAAATCGGGTGGCTTGTAACGACGGCCGGCACAGCGGCGCTCCGTTCCGGGCGGAGACAACACGGATGCGCCGAAATATGGATGAACCACCTCGGCCAACCGCCGATTTCCGAAGCAGGCAATCAAGGAGCGCGGCAGGCGCGCGCAGAAGCCGTGGGCGCTCGCGCCAAAGATATGGCCGTGCCCCCGAGGCAAAACCTCTTATCGAAGAATCGATCGGACTGTACCCGCGGTATCGCAGCACTTCGGTCTCAAACGCCGGCAGGGCGCGGCGCAAGAACTGCATCCCACCCGCGCAAGTCGAGCGGAACAAACTGCATGCAGCCGGCCGGATGCCGCCCCCTTAACCCGGAAATCCGCGGGGCAACCGGCTCCCGCAGGCGCATCGGATACGGCGCGTCCAAATTTTGTTCAACCGGAACGGCGCCGCTTCCCCCTCATGCCACATCCAGCAAGGCGTCACAGGGGTCCAAAAACGGCGGCACGTGTCCGGTTCCCACACAGGTCTCATAACTCATGGCAAAATAGTGAAGGTCCCCCCGGTCCCAGGTGGGGTCGGCGTAATACCAGGCGCCGTCCAGCAACAGGCGGTTCCACTGGTGCTCGGCGTCGGCGGTGCCGTCGCCGTCGGTGTCGGCGCCGCCGCCGACCAGATAGCTTTCGATCCCAACCTGGGTGAGCAGAAGCTGGTACAGCGCCGCATACGTCTGACAGAATGCAGCGCCATTCGTCACCGCATCGTATACGGTCAGGCGCATATCCAGCTCGTAATGCAGATTTTCCACCACAAAAAGATATAGCGCCTCCGCACAGTCGCGCTGCGACATCCCCGGCGTACAGCGACCGAGCGCCTCCGCCATGCGGTCGGCAAACGCCTGCATGAGCATGCGATGTGTCCCGGCGTCGTACAGGTAGCGGATGGATACGGTATGCGTCGAAGCGTCGAACGAGAACGGCCCTTCTCCCAGCGTAAAGCGCGCGTCGTACAGCAGCATCTTCTGCGGATACAGCGCATGGACCGTGCGCTCGATGCGCCCGTAATCCGCCGCATCGGAAAGGATCACGCTCGTCTCCCCCGCCGCAATCGCGGCAAGCAGGCGGCGGTAGTCGTCAAGGCTTTCCCCGAGGAACTCCTCCGCATAGCCCGGCAGCCGCATCGGGTCGTACGTCGGTATTTGCGCAAGCGGCGTCGTCTCCGGCGACGGGCTCGGCGCCGTCACAGGCGCAGCGGTCCCGTCCGCGGCGGGCCGGGGGCTGGCTGTGCCGGCGTTTGCTACGGCCGTCGCCGCCGGCGTCGCTTCGGCCGGTACAACTGCCGCCGGCGCAGACGCGCACGCAAGCGAGAGCGCCAGCATGGCGCAGGCAGCAGCGAGCAGGGGCATTTTTATCGCACGATTCATAAACAGATCCGATAGGCGGTCGGCAGGGAATGCACCGTCTCGTCGAGCCATACCCATCCCTGCGGCAGTGGATGGAGCTCCACGTCCAGCGCGCAGACATGCAGGCGCCATTCCACATGGGTAAAGATGTGTTTCCGTTCGTAGAAACGCCACGTACCGAGCGGACGCGCTCCCCAGGCGTCCAGCCTTGCGGCAGCCTGTTCCGCCGTGAGCGCGCCCGGCGCATCCGGCAGTTGCCAAAGCGAAGCAAGCAGTCCCTGCGCTTCCCGGCGATAGCCGGCGACCGCGCCCGTTGCATCGCGCAGCACAAACACCGTCCAATCCTCCACGCGCCGCGTGCGCTTAGCGGCGCGTACGGGCAGGAGCTGTTCCCGGCCGGCGGCAAGCGCGCAGCAGTCCGCCCGCAACGGGCAGTCCCCGCAATGCGGCGCGCCGTTTGGCAAACATACCGTCGCGCCGAGCTCCATGAGCGACTGGTTGAACGCGCCGGGCCGGTCGTGCGGAATGCAGGACAGCAGCCGGCTGCGAACCGCGCGGCGAACGGCCGGATCGAGCACATCCGCATCGTCATTCGTCAGGCGCGCCATGACGCGCAGCACGTTGCCGTCCACGGCGGGCACGGGAATGCCAAAACTGATGGAGGCAACGGCGCCTGCCGTATACTCGCCCACGCCCGGCAGTGAGAGAAGCGCCTCATAGTCCGCAGGTATGCGGCCGTCAAAGCGTTCCATGACCTGCTGCGCCGCCCGCTGAAGGTTGCGGGCGCGGCTGTAATAGCCAAGCCCCTCCCAGAGCTTCAAAAGGCGGCTTTCCTCCACGGCGGCAAGCGCCTCCACCGTGGGCAATGCGGCGAGAAACCGCGACCAATACCCACGGACGGCCTCCACACGGGTCTGTTGCAGCATGACCTCGCTGATCCAGACGGGGTAAGCCTCCGTTGTATGCCGCCACGGCAGGTCGCGCGCTGCAGCGGCGTACCAGTCGAGCAGGCGTTCGATCCAAGAATACTCCATATCGAAAACAGTATACCACAAATGGAAAAACCATGGTATAATGGCTTCAATTTGTTGAGGGAGAATCATTGGTTATGGAACTGGATCTGAACGTCATTCATGAGCAGGCAACCGAAGCCGCGCGCCTGCTGCTCTCCTCCGCCGCGCCTGCGCCCGGTGCGCTGTGCGTCATCGGCTGCTCGACGAGCGAAATCGCGGGCGAGCGCATCGGCTCCGCCTCCAACGCGGAGGTGGCGCGCGCCGTCATGGACGGGTTGCTTCCCGTGCTGCATGGCGCCGGGTTGTTCGTGGCGGTACAGGGATGCGAGCATATCAACCGCGCGCTCTGTGTTGAGCGCGCATGTCAGGAGCGGTTCGGCCTTGCGGAGGTCTGGGTGGAGCCGTGGCTGCATGCGGGCGGCGCATTCTGCACGGAGGCGGCCGGCCGCTTTGCCGATCATGTTATGGTCGAGGATCTTCGCGCGCAGGCCACGCTCGGCATCGATATCGGCGGCACGCTCATCGGCATGCATCTGCGCCCGGTCGTCGTTCCCATCCATGCCGCATTGCGGCGTATCGGCAGCGCGACGCTGGTGCTGGCCAAGTCGCGTCCGCGCTATGTAGGCGGTCCGCGCGCGCATTATCCTGACCATACGTCAGATCACTGAGCCGCAATTTCGGCCGGTCGATAGAGAAATTATGAATTTTTTGCCGAATTTGCGCGATTTATCAAAATTATTCATAAATATGTTTGCAATTTTCGGTAAACTTGTTCTATAATAGCGTTGGTGTCCGCGCTTCGGGTCTGTGGTTGCAAATCGATGCCAGTCGCAGGCAAAACGATCCACGTAAGCGAACGAAATAGTCCGTGAGCATGGTGCGGCTTAGACGTTAGTCCAACCGGCGCATCTTTGCGTCGAGAGGGGTAGTAGTGGGGAGCTAAATGCTTATGAGCGAACCCTCCAGTTGGCGGGTGTGGGGGCAAAGACCAGGTCAGCCGAACCCCGGATGCCAAAAAACAAAAGTCGAAGGGGAAAAAGTCAAGATGTTCGAGGACAAGATTCTGGTTTGCAAGGATTGCGGCGCACAGTTTACCTTCACCGCAGGCGAACAGGAGTTCTATGCGGAGAAGGGTTTTCAAAACGAGCCCGTCCGTTGCAAGGACTGCCGTTCCAACCGCAAGGCGCAGCGCAACGGTGGCGAGCGCGAAATGTACGATGCCATCTGCGCCGATTGCGGTGCGCCCACGAAGATTCCGTTCGTGCCGCGCAATGATCGGCCCGTCTATTGCAGCAACTGCTTCCAGAACCACAGGCATTGACCTGTTGGGGGTGTTCCGTCGGATGACGGCGGATCAGACAAACTATTATTGGCACAGCGGCGGCGCGGAAGCGCCGCCGTTTCCCTTTCCCTCTTTTCAACTTATGCTATGCCGCAGATCCGGCGCACCCATTCGCGCACCGTGTCCGGCTCAACCGCAACGCCGGGAACCGCCAACATCTCCCCCACCTGCGCGCCCGGGCAGGCATGCGCTATATCTGCGCCGATATGCCCTGCGCCCCCGCCGCCATGCGTACAAAAGGGCGCTACGCGCCTGCCGCGCAGATCCGTCTGCGAAAGGTAAGTGAATACCGGCGGCGCTGCTGTGCCGCACCAGTTGGGTGTCCCGATAAACACCACGTCAAACCCGTCAATTTGGAGCAGTTCTCCGGAGAGCGCAGGAAAAACCCGCTCGCGCTACTCACGAGTCGCCCGGGTCACGAGCGCCCGATACGCCGCAGGATACGGGTCTTGCGGCACGAGTTCCAGCAGCACGCCGCCGCTCTCTTGGGCAATCTGCTCCGCAAGGCGCCGGGTATTGCCGGAATGCGAATAGTAAACAACCAATGCTCTCATGTTCTCTGCTCCTTTCGTCGGCATTTTTTCTACGCTGCATCGCCGCTTCGCGCGTCGGTTTCAAAAAAGCTGTCCGGGCATTCGCTCCCGCTTTTTCGGCGGAAACCGAAGGTCAAACGCCTCCGCCTCGGCCTCGTCCACAAAATATCCTTCCGGGGTGTGGTAAACGCCGGTTATGCCGTCCAGATAACCCGGTCTGAGCTCCCGCACCAGAAAATAGGGCGGCGGCTCCCCCGCAGGCGCGCCGCCATAGCGAACGCCGGTGTGCGAAGCAGGCAGAAAACCGGAGCCGCCATAGAAGGCAAGATTGCCTTCGATGCAGATCGCGCCCGCCCCCAACTCCCGGGCGCGCTCCAGCGAAGCGTCCAGCAGCCGCCTGCCGTAACCGCGGCGCTGAACATCCGGATGAATGCTGAGGGGCCCGAACGTCATGACGGGCAGGATGCCGCCTGCATCGGTCTGGATCGCGGTATGTACATACATCACGTGCCCGATGAGCCGGCCGTCCACTTCCAGCACCAGATCGAGCTCCGGCACAAAGTCCGGCGCATCGCGGAACGTATGCAGGATAAAATGTTCAAGGCAACCGGGGCGATAGACATTCCAAAACGCCTCACGCGTAAGCAGCTCCGTCGCCGTGTGGTCGGCCGGGGTTTCGCACCGGATGACGCACATATCCTGCGGCATATGCTTCCCTCCCTGCAGCCTGGTATTGCGACTGCGCACCGGCAGCCGCGCTTTCCCGTATCATATCATTTTTGGGGGCAATCGGCAATTCACGCTTTCTTTGCGCCCCGTTTGCGGCCTTGTCCGCATCTGGACAAGATGATATCATATACAAAGATCCGCTGTGCTTGTCGCGCGGGCAGATGCCGCCCGGATCGGCTGCTGCGGGAATACGCGCACGGCAGGTGCGCGCGAAAAGGAGGGGCTCTCTCATGTGGGATTTTCTGTTAAACGGCGTTACGCTGGCCGTGGCGGCTGTGCTGCTGCTGGCGGCGGTAGCCGCGCTGATCATCGGCCGGAAGCGCAACTCGCCGGCGTTGAAAGCGTTCCTGATCGTTGTACTGGTCGTTCTGGTCGCATATTTTGTCTTTGTGCTCGTTGCAGCGGTTATGGCCGGCAGCAACCCGCCGCGTGATCCCACGCCGCAGGGCGGCAGCGCGACACTCCTTGCGGGCGTGACCGTATAGCAGAAAAGCGGGCGAACCGGTCGCCCGCAGGAACATACGCGCACCGGCGAGCGCCCGAGCCGGCGCAAGTTGACGCGCGGATGGCAGGCGCTCGCCGTGTACAAGATGCCGAGAGGGTCAGCGCCCCCCGTTCCGCTCCGCGAAATCCTGATCGATGTCCGCCTTCCAGTTCGCTTTGAGCTTGGCACCGCTGCGCACGGCGGATACCGCCGACGCAACCGCCGCATAGTTGAGCTGTGTGCCGACGGCGTCGGCATGGTAATTTGCCGCAAAGTCCGCGCCGATGCCCAGATGCCTCGCCGTCTGCACCGCATCGATGTTAGCGCCCAGGAACAGGAACTCCCAGCCGCAGGACTTCCGCTTGTTTTCGATCATCTCCTTCACCTGCTTGCAGGTAAAATTGCGGCTGGCGTTTTCCATGCCATCGGTGGTGATGACAAACATGGTGCGCTCCGGCACGTCCTCCGGCCGAGCATATTTATGGATATTTTCGATATGCCGGATGCTGCCGCCAACGGCGTCCAGCAGCGCCGTGTTGCCGCGCACAAAGTACTCCTCTTTGGTCATCGGCGGGACGCGGTCCAGCGGCAGGCGGTCGTGCAAAACCTGCGTTTCGTGGTCGAACAGAACCGTGGAGATATAGGCCTCCCCCTCCTGCTGTTTCTGCTGGTCCAACATCGAATTAAAGCCGCCGATGGTATCGGCCTCCAGCCCGCACATGGAGCCGCTGCGATCCAGAATAAATACGATTTCCGTCAAACCCTTTTTCATACAAACATCCTCCGTTTCTTGTCTTCGGTGCTGCCCGCAGCCGCTCGGGCAACGCCTGTAACGACAGTATAGGAGGATTGGACATGGGATTGGTCGCCCGGCAGGCGACATCTGCGCGGGGCTATGCCGGCGCAGGTTGACGCGCGGGCGGCAGGGCGTCCCCCGCGCGCAAAACGCCGCCGCTAAGCGCCGAGCAAGCTCTGATCGAATGCGAAAAGCGCCTCGTTGATCTCGAAGATGTTATAATTGCCGGCGGCGATAAAGTACTCCACGATCATGTCAAACTTGCTGGCGGGCGAAAAGGCGAACCCCGCCTTTTGCAGCAGTTCGCGCGCCTCCGCAAGCGGCAGCTCCAGCGCGACGGCAAAGGCCAGCGCCGTGGGCTTGGACGGCCGGTAGTGGATGTCGGAGCGGATCTTGGAAAAGAGCTTGCGGTCGATATTCGCGCGCTTGTAGCACTGGGCGTCGGTCATGCCGCGCTCGTCGATCTTGCGCAGCAACATCTGCGAAAAGCTCTCGTCCAGGTGTTCGAGCACCTGATCGAGCGCAGGCAGCGCAGTGGGCGCGCAAGCGGCCGGCATCGCGCCACAGACGGGCGCCTGTTGGGCGGCGAGGGTTTGCGCCTGTCTGCGGCACTCCGCTGCCGCATCGGCGTGCGCGGCGGCATAGCGGTCGTCGATATAGGCGCTGATATCGGTAAAGAGCCTGGCGCCAAGTTCATAGGAGTCCCGGTCGAAGATGACCAGATAGACCGTCATATCGTATTGCAGCAGAAAACCGCCGATGGCGTCCACCGCCACGCGCAAGGCCTGATCCTTTGGATACCCGTAGATGCCGGATGAGATGAGCGGGAACGCCACCGACTTACATCCGTGGCGGCGCGCCAGCTCCAGCGAGGAGCGATAGCAGGAGGCAAGCAGTTCCCGCTCGCCTGCATGTCCGCCACGCCACACCGGGCCGACCGTGTGGATGACATACCGGCTGGGCAGCCGGTATCCCCGTGTGAGCTTCGCCTCTCCCGTCCTGCAGCCGCCCAGCCGGCGGCACGCCTCCAACAGTTGTGGCCCGGCGGCGCGGTGGATACAGCCGTCCACGCCGCCGCCCCCAAGCAGCGTTTCGTTTGCGGCGTTCACAATGGCGTCCACCTGCATGACCGTAATATCGTTGCGAACAATCTGAAAGGGCATGCAGCCACCTCCGCGCTTTGCTACTCTCGATCCCTCGGCCCCATCATACCACAGCGGCGCGCCGGTGGCAACGGCGGCACGCCCGCCGAATTGGCTCCCCGGGTTACGGTTCCCTCTGAAAATACACGGCTCTCAAACCACTTCAGCGCCGAAAGACAGGAGCGTCTGATTTGAGTCCCCTCTGGAAATACACGGCTCTCAAACTGTAGACGGACGCCAGGCTACTGAGCACCGGTTTGAGTCCCCTCTGGAAATACACGGCTCTCAAACTAAAATAGGAACTGAGATTGGAGGCTTTGAGTTTGAGTCCCCTCTGGAAATACACGGCTCTCAAACACCTCGCTCGTGGCGATATTGATAGCCACGGTTTGAGTCCCCTCTGGAAATACACGGCTCTCAAACGGTAATTGACGTTAAATACCCAAGGGCGAAGTTTGAGTCCCCTCTGGAAATACACGGCTCTCAAACTGTCGTGGTGAACGATCCGGTCGCGGTGAAGTTTGAGT
>UQGA01000011.1 GCA_900540495.1 uncultured Eubacteriales bacterium
ACATCGAGTTAGCTGTAAGAGATATTTTAAAATACTCTGAGCTAATTTTCAATCTGATATGGGTACGCTAAGCTAATAAATATAGGAGCAGGAATATGAAGTGTGAAAAGGAACTGGCGCTGCTGCGGGAAGATATCCGTAAAGGGCGCAAAAACAAGAAAATTACGCAAGAAGAGCTGGCGGAAAAGCTGGAGGTATCTCCAACGCACGTGAAGCATATCGAAAGCGGCCATCGTAAGCCATCGATTGAAATACTGTTCGAGATTACCAAAATCTTGAATATATCCTTGGACGGCGTTGTTTTCAGTAAAAACGAAAGCGCGCGCACAGATACTCGCAAAGAGATAGACCGCCTGCTGGACGTATCTGATGAAGCGTCCCTGCATTTCATATTGAGCGTACTGGAAGCGCTGCGCGAAAAGGAGCAGGCCGGCGTCAGATAACCGTCATCTTGCCGTGTGCATTGCAAAGGAGCCGCAAATCAGCGCTCCTTTTTTGTATCGTGCGTATTTCTTCTTCGGTGGGGTTGTGGCAATCCGTGATGAGCGAGAGTTGAAGATATCCTTCATACGCCGAAAGAATTGCTTCGCGCAATGCCGCGGGAGTATCGCAATGAGTTACGTTGAACCATTCGCGTTCTTCCTCGTCCCACTCCATTACCACATATCCGTGGCGAGTTAGCAGCACTTCGCAGATTCCTGTCTGAATAACCAGCGCAAAACAATCAAGTACGTTTTCAAAAGACAACATGGCAATCTTCCTTTCAAAATACCTTAATAAATAACACTATAATCATTCGCAGGCGAAGTCGCAAAGGTGCAAAGCGGCGATTACTTGCTTTCTGCCAATGCGCCGCGCCGTTACTACGCATTTCCCCGGCGCATGACCGCTATATCTAAACGGATAGCAGGTCACCAACACAAACGTTTTCCCGTCCATGACGGGCAGGCTCAAATCCGCCGTATTCTCATAAATCGTTATATCCGAAACGGTGTATATATAAACCGTGCCGCTATCTGTAGACAGAGAAATAATACACACATTATCAACACCAAGTGCCAGCAAGAGTATCTTCTTTGAAACTTCCATGCCAAGTGAATTGACAGGTAAACCGCTGCCGTCTCGCGCACCGCCGCAGCCCATCATCTCCTGCCGTTCATCCTCTATAGCGTCAATAGCCATAAACAGCCGTTCCTGCGTAAAAATATCAATGTAATTCATCCCGAACTCGCAATACCAGTAGTCCGCATCGCGGTATTCCGCTCGAACGTGAAATGTCATTTGCAAAAGCTTTTCCAACTTATCGCCGATAAGCTGGCCAACCGTGTCCCATGGAAGCCAAAGCGCAGTTTGCGTCTCCGCTTTGAGAAATAAATCTTTATCCTTTAACATAAACAAGCTCCTAAAAGAAGAGCCGGGGGCCCAAAGACGCCCGGCTGCAAATGGGTTGATGGTAAAATCAGAAGCCCTGCACGGCAGGCGTCAGAAGTTCACCGGTTTCTGGATCGTAATCGGGTATGACATCCCCGCTCACAGTGTCCGGCTCGTCGGCATCGTAATCAACGGAAGAACTGTACGCCTGTACCTGAGCGGCAAGCCTGCGCACGGCGGTAAGCTCCTCGGGCAAAAGGTCACGCCCTTCTGTAAAGGTCACCTGTGAATAGTCCATTCCGCCCTTATTGGCCGCCTTTCTAAGCGCAAACCGCGTCACGATAGCACCCGGGTCTTTGCCAACGGTCAAGAGCCTGCGCAGGTATTTTCCAAAGCCTTCTACAGAAAGCGTAGGGAGGTCGAGAATGATTGGAAAGATCTCACCTTCCTTTAGAATATAGATCCTGTGCTTGCGCTTGCAGGCCTTGCTGTTGTTCTCCGCAGTGCCGAACTGATTGAGATAGCATCTCGCGCAGTTTCCTCCGGGTGAGCCAACACCGAAACTGCCGTCCATGCTGCTGCATTCCGGACGGGCATTGCCGCCGGTATACTTGCCTTGAAAGTAGCTTTGCATGGGGTGATGCGTCAGGATAACGGCGTTGATCTCACGGAAATCGGTGTTACCATTGGCATCCGGCTCCTGAAGCATGAATGTCAAACCTCCGCCGGAAGGCACTTTGACACGGTCAAAGCGCATATTGAACCCGGCAAGCTCCTTGGCAGCGGCAGAAGTGCTGAATTGTGCAAGACGCTGAAAACCCTCCGTACTGTTGATGGTTGCGATTGCGTTGCTTTCTGACATGATGTTTCCTCCCTTTTTTATTAGCGCTGGTCACGCCAGCATGGATTCAAACTGCTGCTCGGTAAGCGTAGCCACGCCGAGCTGCTGCGCTTTGGCCAGCTTAGAACCGGCGTTCTCGCCGACAATCAAAAAATCAGTAGCCTTGCTTACGGCGCTTGTGGGTTTTGCGCCAAGCTGTAGTAGCCGGGTCTGAATGCCGTCTCGGGTGTAGTTTTCAAGCTTTCCGGTCGCTACGACTGTTTTACCGTAGAAGGGGTTGCTCGTGTTTGCCATAGTAGTCATTTCCTTTCTGAAATTAAGATGTTGTATCGCCGGACGCCATAGCTTTTCAGCTCTCACGTCGGAATACCAGGAATAGATGTTTTCATGCATGGTGGGGCCGAAGTCCGGAAGCTGTGTGAAGTCGAACCCGTCCTTGATGGCTTGCTCGAACGCTTCCCAATCCCCGCCGAAGTGACGGCTTATGACACGTCCGGCGGTTCGGCCTACGGTATGGATGCCACACCCCGCAATAAATTGGTTCAGAGTGCAATCACGGCTTTTTTCGATGTTTGATTGCAGTCGCTGATACGATTTTTCTCCGAACCCTTCCGTTTTAACGATTTCGTCGTGGTATCGTTCCAGCTCATATAGGTCGCCGAAGCTTTTGATCCATCCCCTATCGATGAACTTTTCCAGCGTCTTTGCCGACAAGCCCTCGATGTTCATGCGGGTCCGCTCACAAAAATGCACGAACTTATCCACCAGCTTTGCCGGGCAGTCTTGATTTGTGCAGTAAAGAAAGCGGACGCCATTGGTGGTATGCCTGACTGTTACGGGCTCGCCACAGCAAGGGCAAACATCCGGTAACTTTGCTGTGCCACTCTTTGTGAGGTTATCAGCGAGCTGGGGTATGATTTGATTTGCCTTGTAAATCCGAACTCTGTCGCCGATCCCCAGTCGGAAACTTTCAACGATATCCAGGTTATGCAGATAAGCATGATTGACGGTTGCGCCGTCAATGACCACATCCTTGAACTTTCCGGTGATGGATACCATGCCGGTGCGGGTGGTGGCCAGTTCAAAGCCGAGGAACTCGGTTTCATACAGTTCATCAGCCCATTTGAGCGCCATTATGCGATTTTCATGATGGCCCGTCGCGCCCAAGCTCTCACCATAGGCGATATCGTTATATTCGACGATAAGCCCGTCCACGGGATACGGACATTTCTCAGGCTTAAACCAGTCTATGACCGCTCGGATCTGCGGCTCTGTGGGCAGATCGCCCAAGGGAAGATGATGCACCACATCGAAGCCCAGTTTTGACAGGAACGCCAACTGCTCATGCTTCATGGTGAAGCTGTCACCTGAAATCAAGTCAAAAGCCACAAATTCCAGCATTCGGTTTCGCACTTTTGTCGCGTCCAGCTTTCGGATGCTACCGGCAGCCAGACTGCGGGGATGGGTATAGGGTTCCTCTAGCTCGCCGTTAAGCTGCTCGAAGTTGGCCCAGCTGACCACGCCTTCGCCGCGAACCTCAAGAGGCTGCGTGTACGGGATGGTCAAGGGTACATTGAGCATGACTCTGACCGTGTGCGTCACATCCTCGCCGATACGACCCTCAGCGCCTCGGGTGATGGCTTGCTTCAGCTTGCCGTTCTCGTAGCGCAACACGAGCGTGAGCCCGTCGAGCTTCCACGAAACCAGCGCCGCGTGGCTGCCGATAAAGCGGACGATCTCGTCGACGGACTTTGTCTTTGCCGCCGACAGCATGGGGCGGGTGTGCTCCACCTCCGTAAGCCCTTCCAGTATTTCGCCGGAGACCTTTTGCGTCGGGGAGCCAGAAAGCACAATGCCGGAGTTATCCTCCAGCATCTTCAGCTCGTCAAAGAGCGCATCGTATTCCCGATCGGTCATGATTGGGTCGTCATGTTTGTAGTAGGCTGTGTCGGCACGTTTGAGAATGCCGATAAGTTCCTTCATTCGCTGAATATCCGGTGTATCTGTTTGTGTCATTCGGTTCACTCCTTTTTTGAGATATGATAGGGATGATAGATTTGTCCCTCAAAAAAACTGTTTCACCTCCTGTTTCTTGTATAATGTGGCGCCATCACGCAATCGCTGTTGCAATACTTCGGATACAGGAAAACGTATCCTCTACTTGCGCACATGACATGCCCATGCGGCCTGCTATTTCCTTAATGGAATATCCGTCGAGTCGCAGACATAGAAGCGTATGCTGCTCTTCCGACAACGCTGTAAGCAATGCCTCCGCTGTCAGTGTGTCGCAAGCGGCTTCTCCCGCGTCAGAGTCATCGGCGGGGACGACATCGTGAAGCGTCAATCCGCCGCCTGCAAGCTGCGAGTCAAGGCTCAACGTCTTATCGAGCGTTTTATAGGCCTTGCGCCAGTAGCTTTTCATTTGCCAGTCCATCGCCTTGAAGGCGATAGCCTCGAATTTGTACCTGCGCAGTTGGGGATTGATGCAGTAGAGCTGCACCGCCCTCAGATACCGAAAGATCACCACATCGTAAAACTCACTTTCCGGGAGCCGTTTGCGCCGCAGGAAGTCCATAACCACATGATGATGCTTTTCCGCAAATGCGCTTTGTTCTTCCGTGAGCCGCTTTTCCTGTGCGTTCATGGTTCGATTTCCTTTCTTTTGTGCTGAATTTGGCATATAAAAACGGAGCGCGTGCGCGTTCCGAAGATATGGGTTATGGGCCGAATACACGGCCGAATCTATATAAAAAAAGCGCCCCGAGGCATAAAGCCTAAGGACGCTTTGAATACTTGGAAACTGTGCCTTTCCAGCGGAAGGGCTTGGATACTTTATGGGCTTAGTATATCCCAATAAAAAGGCCATAGCAAGGACTTGTCATATTACTGGCAGACGTATGGCGGGTTCTCGCCGATGACACGCAAATCCGCCTGTGTTATACTCCTAGCGTCGAAACTTCTGTTGAGCGGCCGGTCATTACGACCGGAAAAGGAGGAGTTTTGAAATGAGGTATTGCCCCTATTGCGGCGCGTCCATATTGGATGATGCCGCTTTTTGCATGGAATGCGGCGCAACGATACCCGTAAGCGGTGTTCCCAAGGAAGAACCTAAGCAAAGAGCGCCGCAAACCAAGAAAAAGAAGCATAAGCCCAAGCCCATAAAGCGCCGACCAGACGCTCCGCCGCCCGATCCGCAGGATGAGGGCTACGATGGGTACTACGACGATACGCCCACACTGGACGACGGCGCATTCAAAGAAAAGCTGGATAAAGGGCTTATCAAGCAGATCATCGTTGTGGGTGCTTCGGCCATCGTCATCGTGGTGCTGGCGATCGTGCTTATGAAGCTGCTGTGAGGTGCGGTATGGATAAAAAGAGAATCATTTTGCTGTGCGCGATGGGCCTTTTGCTTGCGGCTGCCATTGCGCTTGGCGTCGCATGGGTCATCGAAGCCAATGAGTATGCGGGATATGAAGCGGATTATGTGGACATCGCGGAGGATGTGCTGCGGCCGGATGACGATATTGTCATCATAGAGCTTGCGCCGCCGAGCCCAACGCCGGAGCAGAGCGCCACGCCGGAGGAAGTAGCCGAGCCGGACATATCAACCATGCCCTCGACATCTACGCCCACCACGTCTGCGCCCTCTATGAGCGCACCCGCTCCCGATGCGGGCAGCAATGAGACAAAGCAGCGGGTATCTGTTGATTTTGACGCCCTGACTGCTCAAAACAACGATACGGCGGGTTGGCTGTATATCCCCGGCACCAAGGTCAATTACCCTGTTGTGCAGGCGGAGGACAACGAGTATTACCTGAACAGGAGCTTCAAACGGAAGGAAGCGAGCTGCGGTACGATCTTCATGGACTATCAGAACAACCTAAACCCGCTGGATCGGAATACCATCGTATTCGGGCATAACATGGGTGGTTCGTCAAGCCTTATGTTCTCGCAGCTCACGAAATACAAGAAGCAGAACTATTGGGAGAAGCATCAAACCCTCCAATTCGATACGCCCTATCGAACCGGAACATGGCAGGTGCTTGCCGTCTGCCACTTGGACGTTGGCACGCTGGAGCAGTTCAACTTCCTGCAACAGGACTTCATATCGGATGATGCATTTGTTGGTTTTGTGCAGTCGATTAAGGCGCGGGCGCTGTATGAAACCAACGTATACGCCCCTGCCGATGGCAGACTGTTGACGCTTGTGACCTGCGACAGGTCCGGCGGGTTTGGCAAAAACGGCCGGCTACTGGTGGTGGCCGTGCAGATAAACTGATGGAACTGTTGTAAAACCGAAACGTCGCTTGTGTAATAGTTCAAGAACAAGATAAGGCGGTGCTTCAATATGCTGTATCTATCCAAAGGTCTTTTGATAAATCAATGCCGGGGCGCGATCACGATCAACCGCTGCGGCCGCATACATGAGCTGCAAAATGAACAGGCGCGGGATTGGCTGGCCGGGCATACCGGCGTTCAGTATCTCGGAAAAGCGCGTTTAGCCGCGCTTGAGAAGGTTGGACTCGTCGAATCGCAGCCGGGCAAGGAGTTCACGAGCGAGGTGTTTCGCATACTCGTCAACTGCGTGATCGCGCCGCGCCAGCGCAAGCTGCCATACTGGGGGCTTGAACCCGATGAAAGGCGGCTATTGCGTTGGATCAGGGAGGCGGGTCTGCGCCTGACCGCGGCGGAGCTTGTTAAGCTGGCCGAAGCGGGCATTGAGCCGAAAGCGCAATACCTGGGCGCAGAGAATCGGCAGCGCGTGGTAGAGCTGATCTATACGAAGGAAAATATCTTCGACGGCGCGCTGGAAGCGGCGATGGAGCTTTCTCCAGCGCTGCCCGGCGCGGTAAGCATTCTGCTCAGCCTTCTGAAGAAGAGGCGTATCATTCTGATTTGAGGTGTTCCATGCGCATACGAGACGGTTTCAAAGCGATCCCCGCCGCTCTTCAGCGGCAGATCCTGCGGCGCGGCCTGATAGGCTGCGCCTTTCTCCTGTTCAGCGTGGTATTCCTGCTGATGGGATACGACGCTTTGCTTGTGCTGCCAGGCGTTGGCTTTATGCTGTTCAGCTTCACAAGCGCAGTCTGGCTGTTTCATATAGCCGACCGAAAGCGATATGTGATAGTGGAAGGGATTTGCGCAGAGGTCACGAAGTCCATTTTGTTCAAGCGCGTAAAGACGGTGACGCTGGAAGCCGACGGGAAGATCCTGCGCATACAGCTCAAACAGCACAGGAGAGGATATAGAGCCGGCGCAAAGCTGCGCCTCTATATCCAAGAGAGCGCTAAGGTATACGAACGGGACGGGGCGCTGCTTATCTACGACTACATCCTTATCGAGCAGCGGACATCTTCCGTCATTGACGAACCCAAATCCCCGTGATATACTTACGCTGTAAGTTTCCAAGCAATCCGTATGGATTCGCACAGTTTCCAAGTTACTTTAGCGTCAATCGGCCTATCCGCTGTTTGGCGCTTTTTTATTACCCCAAAACGAAAGGAGATAATCAACATGATGCTGCAACTGGTAACGGACGCGGTCATATCCAAGGGGTATGGCGGCGCTCCGGCATTCCACTCTTCCGAGGATGGGCGCATGCTCAGCTTCAAGATCGGCTGCAAAGTGTATGACAAGCGCGCCGATAAGGAAACCCGCTGGGTGAACTTCAACGTCAACGCCTTCGACGACCTTGCCGAGCGCGTGCGGAGGATGAACCTCAAGGAGGGCTCCCACATCAACGTGATGGGCAACTTCGATATGAAGCCGTGGGTCAACCGGGAGACCGGCGAGATCACCACATGGCCGACCATCAGAGCCGTCAACATCGAGTACGCCGCAAGCGCGCTTCCCAAGCAGGACGCGCAGACGGCACAAAAGGCAGTTCCCGTTCAAGATAAACAGGAGCAGTCCGCATTGCCGCCGGAACAGCTTCCCGGTTTTACGGGGTATGAGCCGTTTGGCGGCGGCAACTCATATTACCCTGACGAGACCTGACCGACCTTAAAACACATACTTGCCAAAATGGCGCATGCAATGGTTCCACCGATTGCGTGCGCTTTATTTTTTGGGGAAAGGAGGGCATTTCTTGAAAAACACATCGTTCATGTTCAAGACCGAGGAGGAAAAGACCGTCAAACTCATCACACTGCTCCGGCAGCGCAGCCGAGACACGCTTTCAGGAGAACAGCTCAATCAGCTTGCTCTCGCGGTAAAGACCGGCCGACAGTATACGGTAAAGATCCACACGACGCCAAGCGGCTTTTGCGAGTCGCTTGTGCTTGTGAAATCGGATACCGACAACGACGTCGGCACGGTCGTATTCGGTCAGGCGCTTTTTGGCGCCGCCACCGAATCCGGGTATCGGGAAGGCCGGCTGTTTCTGCCATCCAGGCAGGCCTGCGCGGTCGTCAGCCGTAAACGGGCGGACGGATGCCGCATTAGCTTCAGCAACGAGATCCACATCTACATCCCGTCCTCAATTTACGAGAAAGGAAAATATCCAAAGTATGGACAAGAGCAAAAAGCGACATATAGCGTATGAGGCGCTGACCCTGCTCGGCGTCGTCATATTGCTCTGCTTCATCACCCGGCTGTGGCCGATCCTGCTGCTGGCGCTCGCAGGCGCTGTCATCGCGGCCGTCGTGTTGCTGTTCGCGTCGCTGCGAAAACCTGAAGCGGTTATACTTCCGCCGCCCGCCGCCCCGTCTGTGCCGGACAATGAACGCGACCTGATCAGGATGGCGTTTACCATCCTTGAGCGGCGCATAACTGAAGCCGTACTGTGCGACCATCCCGGCGCACGCTGGGTATGGGAAACGCCTCACCCCGAGAAAACGCTTCATGCGGGTGGAGAACTCTGTATTATCCTCAACCACGCGGGCGGGTTTCGCCGGGCGCAGGTCACTGTGGCGGATCTTCAATTCGTGAATCTCAGCTATACAGCGGCTCCGTCCAAGGAAGCGAAGGACGATGCAAACGAATCGCCGGAAGCGAAATCGCAGGGCGAAACGGACACGCAAGAGGATGTGGAATCGCCCATGCCCGTCAATTATGAGCTTGTTGCCTTTGAATGGGTGGAAGATCATATCAGTTATCTCAGCGACCAGTGCAACGAAGCGATCGCCCGTGGGGACGACCGGTTTGTGATACCGGCGTCGGTTCTGCCGGTAAAGGAAAGCTGGCCGGCCGTTTGCGCCGAGCTTGAAAAACACGACTTCACAGACACAGAACCTATGGATGATGGCGTCGCCATCGCAACACCTCAAGTAAGCGATGCTTAGGGAACATGCGTGATGGCAGAAATACATCCGTCAGCGCGTATGGGACATGAGCATTAATTGCTTGATATCAAGAATAGAAAGGAAATCGAATATGAGCGTCAACACACAAACGCTGTTCGCGTTCAACCGTCCGCTGCCGCCCCCCTTTGATACGTTGAAAAGCAAAAAGGTGAAGGTCAGCTCAACCTATGGCGACGGCACGGAAGCCACGCTCTCCCCGTCCATGATAAAGGCCGTGAACGCCTTTTGCCGTTGCCGGGATGGCAGCGGTGAAGGTGCACTGGGAATATCGGACGGACGCAGTGTTGCCGAGTATAAGTCCTCCGCGTCGCCGGACGCCTACAACCTGGTCGTGTACGACCCCGCCACCGGCAGCATTATGGCCATCGAATACGACAAGAATACGGAGGTCAGCCAGATATATGCATTAACAGCCAGCGGCCGCGACGGCAGCGCGCTGCTCTTTTCCCTGATGCCTGCGCTTGCAGATGACGAGGAGTTCGCAGAAAACCTTGAAGAGTACCGTACAGAGCTATCCTTGGGCTTGCACGATGTGGTGAAGGCGGGAAACATTATGGCCGTACTCTGCGATAACGCCTATCGCCGTATCAAGGACGATGCCTGCTCCGCGCACATCAAGCTGAACATCGACAAAACGGGCAATCTGACCCGTATCCCCAAAACACAGCTTGACGCTGGCAAGTATATCCCGCAGACAGTTGTGTGCGGCGAGTTTTCCATCATCGCGCAGACAGGACCGGCGCCTGTGTACAAGCCCGCCGTCCTGATCGAGCACAGCGATTTTGTCGGGCAGTATCCCATCAACCCAGGCCGCGGCCTCAACGCCAGAGAAAAGCTCCTGGTGCCAAAGCTCCCCGCATGGTACATCATCCCTAAGGAGGTTGTAAGCATCTGCCAGCATGCGGTCAAGACCAGCGAAAAAGCTATGCCCATGCGCAACTTTCTGCTGCGCGGGCCTGCTGGTACCGGCAAGACCATGGGCGCACAGGCGATTGCAGCGGGATTGGGCCTGCCGTATGTCAAGTATACTTGTTCCGCTAATACCGAGATATTTGACTTTGTCGGGCAGGTGTTTCCCGATACCGCAAGAGCGACAACGGGCGACGCTGAGCTGGACAAGGAGCGTGAGCAGTTGTTGAGCATGGGCGGGATTACCTATGCCAACGTAGCAGCGCTAATGAAGCTGCCCGGCCTCGACGACATGGACTACGACCCCGAAGGCGTATATGAGAAGCTGACAGGCGCAAAAAAGCCGGACGCCACATCACAAGACTGCATGGGCGTGGTATTGGATGCCGTGACCGACAAGGTGCGGCTTTTGAGCAATGTAAAGCCTAAGGATAAGAGCCCATCCTACACTTATGTGGAAACCGACTTCATCCGTGCCTTGAAATACGGGTATGTGTGTGAAGTGCAGGAGCCTACGGTCATCATGCAGCCGGGCGTTCTGGTGGGCCTTAACAGCCTGCTTGAGCAGACGGGCAGCATTACGCTCCCCACCGGCGAGGTCATCCGCAGGCATCCGGACGCTGTCGTCATCGTAACCACCAACATCGCCTACGAAGGCTGCCGCGGGCTCAACCAAAGCGTCACCGACCGAATGAGCCTAGCGCAGGACATCGAGCTGCCAAGCCCGGAGGTCATGGCTCAGCGCGCCATGAGCGTGACGGGCTGTGAGGACGATGTGCTGGTGGGTCAGATGGTTAGAGTCGTAAACGACATGAGCGATTTCATGCGCAAGAACGGCATTGTTGACGGCTCCTGCGGTATGCGCAGCCTGATCGACTGGATACTTTCCACGGAGATCACCGGCGACCCGTATATTTCGGCGTTATACACCGTCATATCCAAGGCTACCGCCAACGAGGACGACCGCTATGCGCTGATATCCTCGGTATTGGAGGGGCAATTTGCACCCAAACGCCGCAAGGCGGTATAGAAAGGAGGCTTTAGAACACTCATGACACGAGTAAATCATAAGAAAGTCCGGCAGCTACTCAATCAGGAGCGCAACAGCATAACCGACAGGCAGTTTTTCGTGTCCCGCATTCTTGCGGGACACTTTGCTGACATAGCTGCGGCGCAAAGCAAGCGGTACGCCTATAACCGCAGGGTGAATGTCCGCATCGTTTGGGAACCGAAGAACCCGGAGGGCGCGCATACGGACAATTCGCTCATCTGGATCAATGCGGCAACTCCATTGGTGAAAGCCAAAAAGAACCGACAGGAGCGATACGAAATGGTCTGCGGACTGTTTGCGCATGAGCTGGGTCATGTGCTGTATACGGATTTTCTGTCCAGCCAGACCCACGCTGCAAAAACGATGGACGGAGGCTGGTATCCGGAGCGTCCCGTCTGTGCTGAGCTTTCGCACAGGCTCAATGTGGATGAGATCGAGGAATACCGAAATCAAGGCTCCGTCTACCAAACGGCATTTACACGGCTCTCGCATCATCTGCACAACGTCCTGGAGGACGGCTTCATTGAAGAAAAGATGATGAACCACTTTCCGGGCGTGCTGGGCGCAAACCTGAAGAGCTTACGGGAAAGCGTATGGGAGGAGACACAAACCGTCGCACAGCTTGTCGAGCAAGAAGCAGACGAACGCTTGAAATGGCGCTCTATCCTCCAAATGATGCTGAGCTACTGCCTATATGGGGAAATAAAGTATGGTGAAACAGCCCTGACGGATGAGCGCATACAGGCCGTATTCCATTCACTCGACGATTTGGATGAGGGGCTGACCTGCGCTGACCCAAGGGTACGCTGGCAGATGGTCAATCTGATCATCGTGCGCAACTGGCGCTACATCAAGCCATATCTGGAGTATTGCGAGGAGAATAGTAAAGCGGCCGGCGGCGATCTGGCTGCTATGTTAGACGCTCTGTTCGATGCGCTGAATGGTTCTACCTCAGAAGGCGCCGGTTTGACGGTTGCTGTGGCCGAAAATGGCACGCCCGCTTTAGGGCGCGGAGAAATGCGCAGTGCAAAACGCGGGATGACCGCAGCGCTTGCCAAGCCTCCGGCCGCAGAAGACGACACAGAGGATGATGAAAAAGAAGCTGAAGCGCCCGAGCCTAAGGATGATGAAGAACCGGCTGAGGCAGGCGGAGGCGCCGCTTCTTCCGGCAGGATCGGCGACGATATGGATGGCGCCTGCTTCAAAAATGCAAGTGAAGCGCCGGATGAACCGCTAGAGGTCACGGATAAGGAAGGCGGTCGCATCCCACTCATGCAGACAGACAGCGTTTCCACACCCAACCGCGGCGAGCTGGAATACGACAACGATTATCACGGCATTGGCTACGACGCCTCCGCCAAGGATATCGAAGACCTGCTTAACCGCATGGCGGAAGAACGGCTGGAAACCAAGCGTACATCGCAGCTTAACGAGCTTGCGCAGAACATTGCCTACGGCAACATCCATGAAGGCGTCAAGATGACCGTTCACCGGATGAGTACGATAGACGATGAGCTGCGCGACAGGTACGACGAGGCTTCACCGCCGCTGCTCGCCATATCCAAGCAGCTGCAGCGCAGCATAACGAGGCAGCTACAGGACCAACGGCGGGGCGGCAAGCAGACGGGTTTATACATGGGGCGGCGCTTGGATATCCACTCATTGCCCCGCAATGACGGCAGGGCGTTTTCCAAGATGAGCCTGCCCAATGAAACTCCAGAGCTGGCTATCGCGCTGCTGCTTGACGAATCGGGTTCGATGGGCTGTGCCAGCCGAGCAATCTACGCAAGGGCGTCGGCCATTATTTTGTACGATTTCTGCCAGTCGCTCGGCATCCCTGTTATGGTCTATGGCCATTCCACGGATACCGGCGTTGCGCTCTATTCGTATGCAGAATTTGATTCCATCGACAAACTCGACCGCTATCGCATGATGAATATCTCCGCCCGAGGAAGCAACAGGGATGGCGCCGCGCTTCGGTTCGTTGCCGAACAGCTCGCCAAACGTCCAGAGGACATCCGGCTGCTGATCCTCGTATCCGACGGTCAGCCGGCGGATTCCGGGTACTACGGTACCGCAGCAGAGGAGGATCTCCGCGGCATAAAGACAGAATACCGCCGTAAAGGGATCTGCTTTATTGCGGCGGCAATCGGCGAGGATAAGGAAAACATTGAGCGAATCTATGGAGACTCGTTTATGGACATCTCCGACCTGCACACGCTACCGATCGCACTGACAAATGCTGTAAAGCGGTTTATCCGCACATAACCGACAGGGAGAGGGCGCTGACTCTCTCCCCGATTTTTTTGGAGGTATATCATGATAATCAACTGTAATGGCGCTACTTTTGAACATGCAGGCGTTACCTATACGATCGGCGCATCGGTCGTCGGCACCGACCAAAGTGAGTATGAGGGGCTGACGGGATATATATACGAAGTTCGAGATGGCGCTGACAAGGAAACGGAGAATGAGACACCGGACTTATATTGCAACTTTGACCCGCCGGATGACCCGGCTGAGATCGCAGAACTGGAGGCGGTCTTTTCGGACCTCTATGACGAGCCCAAGACATTGGAGGACATAATCCTCGATTGCGTCATCATGGCGCCGAATATGGTCAGGCCTTACCAAACCTATCGGATTCCGGTTGTCTGGGAATCATGGGGTGTTCTGAGCATAGACGCCGGATCTCTTGAACAAGCGGCAGCCCTTGCGTTGGATTCCGAGATGCCTCTGCCCGATCAAAAGGAATATGTGGACGAGAGCATTCGTGTTGATTGGGAAAGCGTTGGCGGATGTAATGCTCCTATGCCGGATGATTCGGCGGATATGTTCTGCGTCCGAGGTCATCTCGGACAATCAGAGTGAACAACGCAAGAACAATATAGTTAAGAAGCGGCCTGATTGCAGGTCGCTTTTTTTGTGGAGTCTCCGTATAGTTCAAACAAGCAGCGGATAACATATTAACTAATACTTGATTATGTCGCTGATATGGGTTAAAATATTAGCTGTAAGGAGATGACACCATGAAAACGCCGAAGGAACTGAGCCTACTGATTGCAGCGAATGTGCGAAAACGCAGGAAGGGGCAGAAGCTATCCATGCAGGATCTTTCAGACAAATCCGGCGTCAGCTACGGGTCTATCAAGCGGTTTGAAAGCATCGGTGAGATCTCTCTGACCTCGCTGCTGAAAATCGCTGTTGTGCTGGATTGTGCGGACGGCTTCGAGCAGCTGTTCGCGGAAACGGAAATACGCTCGATACAGGAGATCATAGATGGAAAGGTATAAGGTATTGGAAGCGTTCATTGGCGAGCAAAAGGTCGGAACATTGGCGCTGTACAAGGGGCGTCTTGTGGCATTTGAATACAATGAAGGCTGGCTGCGTGAAGGCTTTTCCATTAGCCCTTTCAGCCTGCCTTTGCAAAAGAAGGTGTTCATCCCGAAACCCGACCCTTTCGACGGGCTGTTCGGCGCCTTTGCCGACAGCCTTCCCGATGGCTGGGGCCGGCTTCTCGTAGACAGGATGCTCAACCGTGAGCATGTTGACCCGCATGAGGTGGATATGCTGAACCGGCTGGCCATCGTGGGCGATTCCGGTATGGGTGCGCTGACATACCGGCCTGTGCATCAATGGAAAACGGAGCAAGTGCAAATAGAGTATGACCGCATGGCGGAGGAATGCCGAAAGGTATTGGAGTCCGAATACTCAAACGACTTGGATATGCTGTTCCGGCTCGGCGGTTCATCCGGCGGCGCGCGGCCCAAAATACTGACCAAGATAGACGGCGAGGATTGGATCGTCAAATTCCCCGCGTCTATTGACAGGCGTGATGCGGGGCTCATAGAATACCGCTATTGTGAGTGCGCAAGAAAATGCGGTCTGGAAGTGGCTGAAACCAGGTTGTTTCCATCCGCAAGATGTGAGGGATACTTTGGCACAAAGCGCTTCGACCGTATAAAGCGGCCGGATAGCACAATAAGGCGCGTCCACATGCTGTCCGTATCCGCGCTGCTGGAAACCTCGCATCGCATACCGAACCTCGATTATAGAACGCTCATGACGCTGACGCTGGAGCTGACAAAGGATTACTCCGAAGTGGAAAAGATGTATCGGCTCATGTGCTTCAACGTGTATGCGCATAATCGGGACGACCACTCCAAAAACTTCACCTTCTTATATGACGAGGACCGGCAGGCGTGGAAGCTTTCTCCGGCATACGACCTAACTTACAGCAATTCGCTGGGCGGCGAGCATGCCACCAGCGTAAACGGCAATGGCCGCGATCCGTCCAGAAAGGATATTCTCGCCATAGCGGAGCACATTGGCATTGCAAAGACGAAAGCGAAGCAGATCGCCGATCAGGTCGAAGCTGCCGTTGCGGACGTACTCGGCAATGTCAGCCAATACAGGTGATCGAATAGGAGAAACGGATGAACGGACAGAACAGAGCCGATGTGAAGGTCGGCGCGCGGGTCAAAATCGTTCTGAAGGCAGACCAACGCACGGGTAAGCTGACTGAGGGCGTTGTAGAGCGGCTGCTCACAAAGAGCAGCTTCCACCCGCATGGTATCAAGGTCATGCTGACGGACGGCCAGGTTGGCCGGGTGCGGGAGATTATTGAGTAGAAGCCGAGCAAGGCTTGCATTGACGGATGAAAACGGCGATGGTATAATGCTTGTGTAAAGTATCCAAGCCGTTCCGCTGGAAAGGCACAGTTTCCAAGTATCATCAGCGTCCATGGGCATATTGCCTCTGGGCGCTTTTTTTGTTCCAGCTCATCCTATCCTTGAGCATAAGCAGGACTCCAACGGGGGCCTGCCTTTTGCATATCATGGCGGGTTCACCGCCGAAATACGAAAGGAGAACCACAATGCAACCTTGTTTGGACGATTTCAACACGACCTTCGACGACTACGCCGCAATGCAGACCTATCATGCCCGGCAGACCCGCGAAAGCAGGTGGGCGCGCAGGACGGTATCCGGCTTGCACATCGAGCCATTGGACGAGGCCTCGCCGTTGTACACTGACGACAAAGCCTTCGCCCCGGACGTATCTCAGGTGGCCGTCAGCGACACGGCAAGGAACCTTGGCCTTGCGCTGCTGACAGAGGACGGGTATCTGCCTATCCGAAACACCGCCTACAAATCCCTACTCGACAGGGCGAAGATTGGAGGCTCTGCGCTTCCGAAGCTGCAAAAGCCCAAGCTCGCCGGAATCCTCAACGAATGCCTTTCACTGCACAAATCGGAAGCGCTGCTGTTGGTGAGATGCGAAAAGGTGGCGGCATTCCATTCCGGGGATGAACGGGATTATTCCATCTTGCCCATCGACGAACTCATGACTTCGCTTTCCGAAAAGCTGAACGAGCGTTTCCCCGGCAACATATTCGCGCAGGGGTATGCGGATCATTCTCTGGCGACGGCCTCCTGGTCGTTTCCCGCTCAACGTGACGAGCTGCTTGAAACCTATGACAAAGCACTCATCTCGCACGGGCAGAAGCACCTGGCGTCCAAGTTCACGCCGGGCGTTCGATTTACAACCTCAGATGTGGGCGTTGCGGCTGCGTCTGTATCCGCTTTGCTTACGGGCGGACAGTACCCTATACGCATCGGCAATGTGGTATCGGTGCATCACAGGCGGCAGACCAAGGTGCGGGATTTCGATTCCTCGCTGGATATGCTCTTTGCCCAGTTCGCCGACACCATCAAAAAGCTGGAAAGCTTGCTCGATCTGACGCTGTGCTATCCGGTCAACGCCATGACGCTGGCCTGTAAGAAGCTGGCCATGCCAAAGGCGGCAGCCATGGAGGCCATTGAAATGTTCCGCATGGCGGTGGGTGAAACACCCGCATCCGCTCATGACGTGTACATGGCCATGCAGGAGATCTTGTTCATCCTCAAAACGGGTCATGTGCCGGAGAGCAAGCTCATCTCCGTGGAGGAATCCATCGCCCGCGCGCTGACGCTGCGTTGGGGCGACTATGACCTGCCCGGGGCGGTGAGTTACTGATGGCAGCACCGAAGATATTGTGCGATACCGCGGGCATGGACAGAAGGACTTGGCTTGCGGCGAGGGCGCACGGGCCCGATGGCTCGATCCCCATTGCCATCGGCGGCAGCGACGTGGCGGCCATCTTTGGCATCAGCCCGTGGAAAACGCCGCTCGACCTGTGGCTTGAAAAGTCCGGTAAGCTCATGCCGGATGAGAGCGAAAACATGTGGCAGAAGGAAATGGGGCATCTGCTGGAGCCTGTTGTAGCACAGATGTACGCTTTTCGCACCGGCCATCGTGTGATCACGGATACCTATCTGTATCAGCACGCGCTCTATCCTTGGGCGTTGGCCAACATCGACTATGGCATGGAGGATAAGGACACCAAGGAGGTCGGCGGTCTGGAATGCAAGTCTACCACTTACTACAACGCAGATGAGTGGATGGACGACAAGGTGCCCATGCACTATGAGTACCAGTGCCGGTTCTACATGGGTGTGCGTGATCTCCCGTTCTGGGACATCGCCTGCATGTGGGGCAACGGCGAGAAGGATTTTCAGATTCGCCGTATATTTCGGGATTTTGCCATTGAGGAGATGATATTTGAAACGGTCGCGGCGTTCCTACAGAGCATCCACGACAACAAACCGCCTTCCATGGCAGAAGTCGCCCCGAAGCTTGCGATGAAATCCCTTGCGCGGATCTACGGCGCGGGCACGCTCGCCGCTCCCACCATCGAGTTCGGCAAGAAGCACGAGCGCCAGATAAGGCGTATCGCAGCGCTCCAACAGGAGAACCGTGAACTGGATCGTCAGATCAGGCAAAACGAAAAGGAGGTTATGGCACTATCAGTGCAAATCGCGGATACCATGCGTGAGCATGAACACGGCGTTCTGGAGACGCCCTTGGAGCAGTTCCAGATCGACTATGTATCCTCAAACCAACGGCGCGTGAACGGTGAGAAGCTGAAAAAGCTGTACCCCGTCATATATGACGAGGTACTCAACCCGCCGGCTCAGCGTCGCATCAAGATCGCAGCCGTCACGAAATGACAGCATAACTGACGAAGGGGAGGGCTCACGCTCTCTCCTTTTGATTGGAGGAAACCATATGGAAAACTCGCTGGATATCTACTTCAGGGACTTCACGCCTGAAACGCAGGAGGCCATCCTCGAAACGGCGGGCATTCGAGACCCCAAGGAAGCCAACTGGGATGTGTTTCCCATCACAATTCTTACGTTTGAAGCCGAAGAAGGAGGCAACCCATGAACACAACAGCAATGGAAACGAGTAACATCGACCGCATCATCACCAAATGGAAGGATCAGCTGGAAGCGCAGTACCTGTGCATCAGTCAGACAACGTCAAATTATGAACGGGCGTACATCTGCTCACCCTGCACCGCCGCTACGGCAAAGGAAGTACAGCGCAATGTGCAGGCGGCCCGGTTCTATATGTGGTACGCGTTCGAGAACATGGACGTGATCGCCCGTGCGCCGCATGCCTATCTGCCCATCCTGCTCAGCGACAAGCTGCCTGCCGAGCGTGCGCTTCGGTCTGGAGCTATTGGAGCAGAGCGATATGGTGTTCGTCTACGGCAAGATACTATCCACCGGCATGAAAGGCGAGATCGCCCGCGCCGTGGAACTGAACATCCCCATCACCGTATTTGACGCGGAACTGTATCTCAAAGTCCGAAAACTTGTCACACGCCACGGCGGCGACAAATCGCAGGTCACGCTCCATAGCGAGCCTTGCTATCTCTCGCTCGCTGCGGAAGAAATCTTAGGCTGAGGAGGTCATCATGCTATGTAGCTATGAGCGGGTCATTTACCCGCAATCCCTTTCAGATCCAAACCCTACGGGGTTCATGGTGGCAGTATATACGCCCCATGAGAAGATACTGGACAGCTCCGGCCAGGCGCTTCGGCAGGTCAAGGCCGTAGGCTACTTTCTGCCGACGGCCAAGGGCATCCGCTATGAGATGCAGGGGCGCTGGGAGCGCGGTAAGCACGGCGACCAATACGCCGTGACACAATTTGAGGAGGTGATACAGCCCACTGAGGCCGGCATCATCGCCTATCTCAGTTCCGGCTACATCAAGGGCATCGGCGAAAAGACCGCCCGCCGCATCTACGAGCATTTCGGTGATAAAGCGCTGGATATCCTCGACAGAGAACCAAAACGGCTGCTTGAAGTGCGCGGCATCAGCCCCAAAAAGCTGGAGCGCATCTCTGACTCCTATATGGAGACCCGAGGCGCACGGGACATCATCACGCTGCTGTCCCCATTTGGTATAGCGCCCAAACGTGCCGTGCGATTCTTCAAAATCTACGGGCGGGATGCGGCTGACATTATCCGGCAGCATCCATACCGCCTCTGCGAAGTACGCGGCATCGGGTTCAAGACCGCCGATGAGATCGCAAAAAGCGTTGGCTTCGACCCTTGTGGGGAGGAGCGCATCGATGCGGCACTGCTGCATGTGCTAAAGGAAGCGGAAAACGGCGGCAATCTTTTCAAGAACGCCGGGAATCTCTGCATCCCCAAGGCGATGCTGGTTGTCAAGTGCATCGAGCTACTTGAAACGCGGGAAATTACAGAGCGGATGGTGGTTGCGCGCTGCCGAGAGCTGTTGAACCGGAACGAAATCACCTTGTATCAGAATCAAGCTTACCGTTATTCGACGGCCAAAGCGGAGGAACAGGTCGCTATGCGGGTGCGGGAACGCATCCGCCAGGGCGATACACATATCCATGCCGATCTTGACGCCGAGATCGCTCGGATCGAACGCAAGCTGGGCGTAACCCTCGCTTCTGAGCAAAAGAAGGCGGTCAAGACCTGTCTGTGTTCGCCCATCAGCATCATTACCGGCGGGCCTGGCACGGGCAAGACCATGATCCAGAAGTTCATACTGGAGATTTATCAGAAGCTCAAGCCTTCCGGATCCGTCGTTTGCTGTGCACCAACCGGAAGAGCGGCACGGCGCATGGAGCAGGCAACAGGACAATCGGCCTCTACAATTCACAAGGCGCTGGGTCTGCTTGCAGATGCTGACGGCGAGTTTGGAGAACCGACCATGCTGGACGCCGATCTTGTGATAGCCGACGAGGTCTCCATGCTCGACATCCATTTGGCCAAGCATCTGTTGAACGCGCTGCCGTACCGCTGCCAGCTCATCCTCGTAGGCGACGCCGATCAGCTTCCCTCCGTGGGGCCGGGCAGCGTGCTGCATGAGTTGATCGAATCCGGCGCAATACCTTCGGTAAAGCTCGACAAGGTCTACCGTCAATCGACGGGCAGCCGTATTGAGGTCAACGCTTCGCTCATCCGCCATGGTACGCTGGCGTTGGAATACGGCCCCGACTTCGAGCTGATCGAATCCGGCGACTTTGACCGTTCGGCGGATATTCTTGAGGAAGTTTATCTGCAACGGGTCAAGGAGCTTGGTACGGACAACGTGATACTGCTTTCGCCGTACCGCACGAAAACAGCGACGGGTGTGAACGCACTCAACGCAAGGTTAAGGGATAAGCTGAATCCGCCGTCCCCGACCAAGCCGGAACTCACCTACGGCAAACGCGTCTTCCGTCAAGGCGATAAGGTCATGCAGACGCAGAACGTCGCCAACATCAGCAACGGCGACATCGGCGTCGTGACCGGAATCATCCGGACGCAGGATGAAAGCACGCTGTATGTTGACTTCGGCGATGGACGAACGATGGAGTACGCTCCGAATGAGCTTGACACGCTGGACTTGGCCTATGCGACCACGGTTCATAAATCGCAAGGTTCGGAGTACGACACCGTGATACTAAGCCTGCAAACTGCGCACTACATCATGCTGCGCCGGCCGCTGCTGTACACGGCGATCACAAGAGCCAAGCGTCATGTCGTCATCGTGGGCGAGCGCAAAGCGCTGGTCATAGCAATAGGCCGAGTGGACGCCGAAAAGCGCGGCACCATGCTGGCGGAGCGCATCAACGAAGCCGAGGCAAAGGCCATAAATGTTTGAAAGGAGTGAAGCTATACTGACAACGCTTGAACAATACCGTAATCTGCAAAAGGTGTTTGCTACGCCAGCAGCGGATGACAAACCCATAGGGATAGAACAGTATTTTGCCTACATGGAGCTGCTGTATAGAATACAGGTGCTGGAATGCTTCCGTAATCTGGAGCAGACTGCGCCTGTAAGCACTGAGCTTCCGGTACTGTCTGCTCACTATATTGCGGTTGACGCGCTGGTGAGCCATCTTCTTACGGAACGCCGCTATCGGCCTTCACAGGACACGGAAATACAGCAAGCCCGCGACACAGCAAGGCAGGCGTTTTCCTCTATTGTAATGGACTACCGCAAGCGCTTCTCGGCCTATATGCCCGAAGACCCACAGCAGTACAGGGGCGATGTTACAAAGGTCATCAACACCGTGCTGCCCGCATGGCTTGCCTACCGCGAGACCATGCTGGCCATCAACAATGATAAGGAGTGACATTATGGAAACCAACACCAAAACCCGTGACGCAATGCTCGAAATGATTTCCCAGATCAACGCTGTGGAGGGCTTCGACCCCTCGGCGTTCGCTGAAGAATATGAATGCTTTGATGGAAAACCCATCACCGGCATTCCCGTCGCCGTACAGGAAGCGTGGTTCAGGCTCAAATACCCGGAGGGGCGGGTAGCCGTTCACGCCGAGATAGGCCTGAACAAGGACAGCATCGTCGCTCATGCCCGTATCTACAAGCACTACACCGATCCGGACGGGAACTATCTTGCCGAAGCGTCCGCGTCGAGAAGCTATTCGGAGAAAGCGCCCAATGTCTCCCCACGCGAATGGGCGCAGACTGCGGCCATCGGTATCGCTTTAAGGCATGCCGGATTCGGGCTGCAGTTCAAGGTGTCCGGCGAGCCCGCCTTACCTATCGTGAACGAGCTGCCTGCGGCTGGCACAAGCGCCGAAGCAGAACAGTCGATACCCGGTGAGGCAAACCACGAAACCGAAGCGCTCGCGCCGCCGAAACCCGTTGACCCGCTTGAGGCCGCGAAGCAGACGATGTGCCCGCTGAAGAAATACGATGGGCGCACGTTGGGCGAGCTGGTCATGCTCGACCCCGGTTTTTTGAAATGGTTGGCAACTAAATACCAGAACGACGAGCACCCGGAGATTCCGGCAGCCGCGAGACTGATTTGCGAGCATGCGCTGAAAACCGCATGACCCGGCCGGGAGGGGTTAGAATGGATGGCGAACTGCCGTTCTCAATGATGGACGTCATTTTTCTTCTGAATCTTCCTTATCCGCCGTCGGGCCGGGCTTCTTACAACATCAACTGCCCCTGCTGTGATACGCACAACAAGCGCCATCTGAACATCAACTTCACAAAGGGGGTGTTCAGATGCCCGCGCTGCGGGTTTGCCGGCGGCGTGTTGGATCTGTACAGTCATTACGCCAATATGGACAGGGCTCAGGCATATAAGGCAATCATGGATAAGATGGGGATCGATTCAGTTTCTCCAGCGAAAATGCGCCCACATTATGCCGCAATGCCCGAAATCAACGAATGTCCTATGGCGGGTATCGAGGAACGTGACGCGACCTATCGCGCCTTTCTTAACAGGCTTTCGCTGGCCTCGGATCATCGGGATAACCTTATAAACCGCGGGCTGAACGACGAGGTGATACAGCAAAATCTCTATCGGACGACGCCCGCAGGCGGGTATGGGGCGATAGCGAAGCAGTTGCTTTCCGATGGGCATTATCTATCCGGCGTACCGGGCTTTTACCGCAAAGAGGGCGCATGGACCTACTACGGAACCAGGCGCGGCATACTGCTGCCGGTACGGGACTATTACGGCCGTATACAAGGGCTGAAGGTGCGCCTTGACAACGTGACACGCCGCAAATTCCGCTGGCTATCCACTGCAGAGATGCAGGACGGCTGCGGAGCGGAGGCATGGACGCACATCGTCGGCGACGCGCAGGATACCATACTGCTGATCGAAGGGCCGCTCAAGGCCGACATCGTACATTACCTTACGGGCATGACGCTCGTTGCGGTGTCCGGCGTAAGCTCGCTCACGCAGCTGCGGCAGACGCTTGTTGTCATGCGGGAGCAGGGCGTTCGGAAGGTCATGACCGCCTTTGACATGGACATGATGACCAACTGCCACGTGCAAAAGGATTTTCGGAGGCTCACTACTATGCTGCAAGAGCTGGGATTCCAGTTCGGCACATACCTATGGGATCCCCGTTTCAAAGGGCTCGATGATTACGTCTGGGCACAGAAAAACAAGTAGTCCACCTGAACACGGGAGCGCGGCTATATGCGGCGCTCCGTTACGTTTTCCATGCCGATAATGCGCGAAACCGTTGTAAAAACGCATTGCTGTCGGTGTAATACTATGAAAACATTGAGGAGGAATTGAAAATGATTATAGGAATCGACCACGGCAACGCCCAGATTAAAACAAGAAATACCTGCTTCGTGTCAGGCGTTGAGGAGTTTCCCACCAAACCGCCCATGGCAGCGGACGTCATCCAGTATCAGAGCCGGTACTGGACGCTCGTTGGCAAGCGGCTGCCCGTTATGCGGGACAAGACCAAGGACGACCGTTTCTATCTGCTGACGCTGTTTGCCATATCGAAGGAATTGGAGGCTCGCAAAGAGATTACTTCCACACTGGATATCGATCTCGCCGTCGGACTGCCTCCAGAGCATTATGGAATGCTCAAGGACAGTTTCGCGCAGTATTTCCGCAGGCAGGAGACGGTGCGCTTCACCTACAACGATAAGCCCTTCAGCCTGATGCTCGACCATGTATTTGTATACCCGCAGGCGTTTGGCGCCGTTGTGCAGAGAGCGCAGGAAATGACGGCCACTTCCCGCACATTCGTAATCGACATTGGCGGTTACACAAGCGATGTGTTACTTCTTCGCAAGGGCAAGCCGGACATGGAGTTCTGCCGCAGCTTGAACATGGGTGTCATCACCATGACCAACCATATCGCGGGCAAGGTGAACTCACTTTATGACATATCCATCGACGACGAGCATATCTGCGAAATCCTTGCGGGACAAAACACCGTGCTTGACGGCGAGATACAAAACGCTGTTCGCAAAGAGGTCGATAAATATGCCTCTGATATGCTCAACAAGCTCCGTGAACTTCAGGTGGACTTGCGGACAAACCCCGCCATATTCGTGGGCGGCGGGTCGATCCTGCTGCGCTCCTTTATCAAGGCGTCATCCCTTGTCAGTTCTGTGGAGTTTGAGCCTGACACCAGAGCCAACGCACACGGATATGAGCTGCTCGCACAGGCGCAGCTTGAGAAGCTGGCCCGAAGGGCGGGCGGCGTAATATGAAAACCCCGGACGGCTACCGGTTTTCGCTTCAGTTTGCGGCAAACTCACCGGAGTATATCCAGGCAGGTGAAACGCTGGAAAGCCTAAAGCACAAAAAGAGCGATTTCATTGTGAGGGCCGTCTGCGAATATCTGGAGCGGCATCCCGACATAGAGACCGGTGCGGTCGTGCGGATCGAAGTTCGGCGGGAATTGTTCCGGCGCGATGAGCTGGAGAAGATCGTGCGGAGCATGATCCAGCAATATGTGTCCAATGCCGGACAGCAAGCTCCGCCGGCTGAGGTTCAGACCCGGCAAACGCCCGCTGTACCACAGCAGGCTGTTGACTCGGCAGTCAGCAGGATGCTGGACAACCTCGACGAGTTTTTGTAAAGCAAATAACGTAACAGCAATAGACCGTCCTATGGCATTCCCGTATTGGGAACGCCCGGGACGGTCTTTTTTGCACAATTTTGGATTTGGGGGGTTAAATATTGACCTCAAAACCTGCTAATAAGTGAGAGGGACACCCTGTCAAAAGCATTGCGAGCGAACCATGCAGTGCTTTAGCACCTTGAAAACAGCATATTGCACCCCGGCGTCGGCCTTCAATACCGAGCGGCATTAAATGCGAAATGGCAGGCTTGCTACCTGCCCCGCCAAGATATATGGAAGGAGCACCGTAAACCCGTCCAGCCATGTATATGGGACGGCCTGTCATAGGAATGACAGGAGCCTGCGAGTACCGCAGCGCTGTGAATCCAATAGCAGCGGAGCGTTGGGGATTATTTTTAATCAAATACCAAAACTGTTGTAGCCGAAAACGCCTCAATGTATAATATTTATAGGTATCATAGACGTTATCGGCCGTGCAAAGAAGGGAGGATATATGGGTAGCATTACCGATAGCGAACACCAAGGAGATGCTTCGACCAAGAGAACCTATCGTGTCAACGAGGTCGCTAAAATTCTGGGCGTCAGTAATGCCACGGCATACAGGCTAATTAAGGAAGGGCATTTCCGAACAGTCCGCATTGGTTCATCGATTAGAGTGTCAAGGCAGTCCTTTGACGAGTGGTTAGATAGTAAATCTGACTAGCAGTCAAGAAAGGACTTAATGTATGGCATCGATTGTTGAACGAAACAACTCTGTTTCAGTTGTTTATTATTATCAGGATGAAGACGGCAACAAGAAGCAGAAATGGGAAACAGTAAAGAAGGATCAGCTTGACAGGTCTGAAATTGAAGCAGCAACTGGGAAACGTGTAAAGGAAAAGACTCGAACGGCAAAGCGTGCTGCTGCTGGTTGTCGAAAGGCCGAAGTGGAGTATACACAGAACAAGGGAACCTTCATTATTCCCAAGAAGACTACTGTAAAAGATTTCCTTAGCGATTTCGTATCGCTTTATGGAGAAAGGAAATGGGGCGTATCTGCTTATGCCACTAACACGCGATTGATTGAAAACTATATCAATCCCGCTATTGGCGACATGCAGATGCAGGCTGTAACCACGATCGTCGTAGACCGGTTTTACAAGCAGCTCGAAAGAACAAAGCCGGTAGAGTGCAATGGCCGAAAACCCAGAACCGAGAAACTGACTCCGGCGAACATTGAAAAGATCCATAAACTGATCCGTTGTGCCTTTGATCAGGCAGTGCGCTGGGAAGTGATCGGCCGCAACCCGTTTTCTGGGGCGCTCATTCCGAAGCACGTTGCGAAGAAAAGAGCAATGTGGACAATACAGACGATTGTAAAAGCAATGGACGAATGCACTGACGCAAAGCTATACCTTGCAATGAATCTTGCTTTTGCTTGTTCAATGCGTGAGGGTGAAATACTGGGGCTGCAATGGGACAGAGTGCATATCAGCGACGCCGACATAGCAAATGATGACGCGCATCTCTATGTCGATTGCGAACTTGCCCGGGTAAATAAGCAAGCGATGGAGAAGTTGGAGGATAAGGGCATTCTGTTTAAGTTCCCGTCAATAATGTCTAACTGCAGGAGTACGGTTCTGGTTCTAAAGGTCCCAAAGACCGAAAGCAGTGTGAGAAAAATATGGATTCCCAAGACGCTGGCTTATATCCTCCGTGAATGGAAAAAATCACAGGATAACCTGAAGGAAATGCTGGGAGAGGAGTTCATTGACTACAATCTCGTGATCACACTGCCCAATGGACGTCCATGCGAGGGAAAGTTGATCGAGGAGAGCTTTGTCCGTCTCAAGAAAAGCGCAGGTTTGCCGGATGTAGTCTTTCATTCACTCCGAAAGTCGAGCACAACATACAAACTCAAGTTGAACCACGGCGACATCAAGGCTACCCAAGGCGATACGGGGCATGCGCAGGCCGACATGGTTACGGAGGTCTATGCGGAAATACTTGATGAAGACCGTAAGGTAAACGCACAGAAGTTTGAGTCCATGTTTTATGCCAACCCCGACTTGCGCGATGTCGCGCCGCCGCAGGAAACGACGCCCGGATTGGATCTTGCCGGATTGATCGATCAGCTTCAGAAGTCGCCCGAATTGGCCAATGCGCTGGCTAGAATCATCACTTTGCCTAACGCAACAGCAAAATGATGCTTATTAGCAGGTTTTCAAAATCTATTAGCAAATTGCTCAAAACGGTTCGTTTCCCGATTAGCAGTCTTTTCGGCGAGAGAACTGTGGGCAAGAACAAGATGACAAATGGGTGAGCGAAATGTCAAAAAGAAAAAACCACCAAATATTCAAGGAAATTCGGTGGTTTTGGCGTCCCCGGCGCGGCTCGAACGCGCGGCCTTTCGCTTAGGAGGCGAACGCTCTATCCTACTGAGCTACGGAGACATGTATTGATTTTCCAAAGTTTCAGCCCGTTTGGTTTCCGGTCACCTCCCACTTAGGAGGCGAGTGCTCTATCCACTGAGCTACGGAGACAGATATTCAATTTTTCGGTTTTTGTCCCCGTCTGGCGACGGGTCGCTTTCCGCCGTGGGAGGCGACCCGCTATTCAACCGCGCTACGGGGCAAATGCGGAAAATATTCAAATTTTGCGGGGCTCCGGGATTCGAACGATTCGATTGGGAGGAGGCGAAGACGTTCGATCCTGCTGCGCTACGGAGGCGGACACGGGCATCGGCCCGACCGCTCTTGCATTATAGCCGCCGGAGGCGGAACTTGTCAAGGAGGCGGGGCATGTACGGCGGGATGCCTCCAGCAGCGCAGGGGGAGGCGGGGCCTTTGCGCGGCGAAGCGTTCCCGCCGCCGGCAGGAGCCCCCGTGGACGCCGCTTCCGGCAGAAACGGCGAGCTTCTTCTGCCGCCTGCCGGGATGTCCGCCGCTGCCTCCGCTTTCCTTGCGGAGGCTTTCCCGCGGCGACCGTCCGCCGGGAACTCACAAAGCCCCTTTCTATGCGCGGGCGGGGCGTTCCGGCGGGGTTTTTGAGCGGCAAAACGTTCCCGCTGCCGGCAGGAGCACGCCAATGGACGAACGCCCCCGCCGGCGGCGCCGTATCTGCGGCAGGGGCGCGTTTGCCGGGCTTTCGGCAGCCACGTTCAGCAAAGAAAGGCGGCGCAGGGTCGGCCTGCGTCGCCTTCCGGAACGATTTGCCGGCAAATCGTTCGGCGGCCCTGCACAAAGGCGGCGTTACATCAGCTCGCGGAACAGCGCTTTGAGGTCCTCCACGTTCGTGTCGCGCGGGTTCCCGGGGCGGCAGGCGTCGGCATAGGCGGACTCGGCCAGGAACTGCAGATCCTCCTCCCGAATGGCGGCGAGCTTGGACGGGATGCCCACATCCTCCGAGAGCTGCCGCACGGCCTGCACCGCCGCCGCGCGATACGCCTCCTGCGTCATGCCGTCCACGCCCGGCACGCCCATGGCGCGCGCGATCTCGCGGTATTTTTCGCCCGTGCAATCGGCGTTGTAGGCCATGACGATGGGCAACATCATGGCGCAGGCCACGCCGTGCGGCGTATCGTACACTGCGCCGAGCGTATGCGCCATGGAGTGGGCGATGCCCAGCCCGACGTTCGAGAAGCCCATGCCTGCGATATACTGGCCGAGCGCCATCCCTTCGCGTCCATCCGGCGTGCCGTCGACCGCCCCGCGCAGCGACCGGGCGATGATCTCGATCGCCTTGAGATGGAACATGTCCGTCATCTCCCAGGCGGCAAGCGTGATATATCCCTCGATGGCATGCGTCAGCGCGTCCATGCCGGTAGAGGCGGTCAGGCCTTTCGGCATGGTCGCCATCATGTCCGGATCGACGACGGCGACGATGGGCATGTCGTGCGGGTCCACGCAGACAAACTTGCGCCGGCGCTCCACATCGGTAATCACGTAGTTGATCGTTACCTCGGCGGCGGTGCCGGCGGTCGTCGGCACGGCGATGATCGGCTTGCACGGCTGCTTGGTGGGAGCGACGCCCTCAAGACTGCGCACGTCCGCAAACTCCGGGTTGGCCGCAATGATGCCGATGGCCTTGGCCGTATCCATCGACGAGCCGCCGCCAATGGCGATGATATAGTCCGCGCCCGCATCGGCAAACGCTTTTACGCCGTGCTGCACGTTCTCGATGGTCGGGTTTGCCTTGATGTCGGAATACACCTCGTAGGCAAGGCCCGCTCCGTCCAGCAGATCGGTCACCTTCGTGGAAACACCGAAACGGATCAGATCCGGGTCCGAGCAGACGAGCGCCTTTTGAAACCCGTGCGCCCTCGCTTCGTTAACGATCTCGCCGATGGCGCCTGCGCCATGATAGGAGGTCTGGTTGAGCATGATGCGATTGGCCATAACAAACTCTCTCCTTTATCTTTTTTTGCCCGCCGCGCCGTAAGCCGCGGCGAATCCGTCCAAAATTACTGTATCCCAAACGGGTCGGCGCGTCAAGCGGATGGACGGCAGAAACGGCCGGTTTTGGGGAATATATCATCTGCCGGCGGCATCCGCCCGCTTTTACGGGAAAACCGGGTGCGCGCTGCCGTGCAATGTGCTATACTGTTGAAGAATCCAGGAGGGAGGAACCGCCATGTCAAGAATGAGGATGCTGAACACCCTGCCCGCAGGACAGCTCAATTTCGAGGGGTTTTGCCTCGTGCGCTCGTGTCAGGTGCGCACCAACGTCAAGGGCACGCCCTATCTCGACCTCGTGCTGGCGGACTGCGAGGGCGAGGCCGTGGCCAAGCTGTGGGATTACTCACCGGAGATGGGCGCCTATGAGAGCGAGGACATCGTCAAGGTGCGCGGCGTGATCACCGTCTGGAAGGATACCGAGCAGCTCAAGATTGACCGCATCCGCCACGCGACCGAAGACGATGGCTACGACCTGTCCCTCCTGCTGCCGTGCGCGCCGTTCGACCCCGCATGGCTCTACGACGAACTGTACGCGCTCGCCGGCGGGTTTGAAAACGAGGATTTGCGCATGCTTGTGCAGTATCTGCTGCGCGAGCACCGCGAGGCGTTGCTGCGCTTCCCCGCCGCGCTCAAGCTGCATCATGCCACGCGGGGCGGGCTGCTGCACCATAGCTGGACCATCGTGCAACTGGCGCGCGGCGTGTGCGACACCTATCCCCTGTTGGACCGGGAGCTCGTCTATGCCGGCGCCATCCTGCACGATATCGGCAAGCTGGCGGAGCTCGAAACCGGCAAGCTCGGCATCGCTTCGGCCTATACCGCGCCGGGACAGTTGCTCGGGCACATCAGCATCGGCGTATCGATGATTTCGGAGGCGGGGCAGTTGCTCGGCGTATCGGACGAAACGGTGCTGCTGCTCGAACATATGCTCCTGTCGCACCACGAGAAGCCGGAGTTCGGCAGCCCCAAGCCGCCCATGTTTCCGGAGGCGGAGGTGCTTTCCGAGCTTGACCTGCTCGACAGCCGCCTGTATGCCATGTTCTCCGCGCTCGACGGGGTGCAGCCCGGCGCATTTTCCGAGCGCATCTGGTCGCTCGACAACCGGATGCTGTACCGCCGCAAATAGCGCAGTCCTTTTCCCAGGAGGCAGCCTTCCATGAATGAAATCGAGACCGTCGTCTTTGTGCTGGAGATGGTCGGCGTTGCGGCGTTTGCCGTGTCCGGCGTAATGGTGGCCGTCGCCCGCGAGCTGGACCTGCTGGGCGCGCTCGTGCTCGGCGCGATTACGAGCGTCGGCGGCGGCGTCATCCGGGATATCCTGCTCGGCGTGCTGCCGCCGGCCATGTTCGTCGATCCGCGCTATGTCATTGCGGCCGTCGGCGTGTCGCTCGTGACGTTTGTTGTCGCGCTGTGCCTCGGCGACCGGTTTTTGCAGCGGATTGAGCGGCTCGGCCCGCTGATCAACGCGCTCGACGCCGTCGGGCTTGGCATCTTCGTCACCGTCGGCGTCGATGCGGCCGTGCGCGCCGGCTATGGCGACAACGCTTTCCTCGCCGTGTTCGTCGGCACCATGACCGGCGTGGGCGGCGGCATTCTACGCGACCAGCTCGTCGGCCGCGTACCCATGGTGCTGCAAAAGCATGTGTACGTGCTCGCCGCCATTGCGGGCGCCATCGCCTATTACGTCATGCTCCGGCTGGATCTGCTCCGGCCGGTCGCGCTATGCCTGAGCAGCGCGATCGTGGTCGTCATTCGCCTGCTCGCCGCGCACTATCGCTGGAATCTGCCGCACATCCGCCGCAGCTGAGGAGCGCGGCCGCCCGGTTATGCATTGCGACAACGCCCGGCGCTCCGCGCGCAAATGCAGCCTGCCGGCCCCCGCTTCGGCCCTTTTCTGACAAAAGGCTCCGAAGCCGGCATATGGAAAGGGAGCGGGCGCGCCGGCCCGTTCCCGCTCCTCCCCGTTTTGTTAAGGCTTTCTTTCTCTGGCGCTGTTCTTTCTTTTTCTATTAAGAAGGGACAGCCTTTTGTAACTCCGCCGATTTGCAAAACGACGCCTCGCATGGACGGCAACAAACGCCCCGCTTTCCGGCAGCGGCCGCCGATGCCCTCCGCGGTTTGGGAAGCCGCCGATTGAGCGCCGGGGTTGCCCCGCTGCCGCGCCGGGGGCGACCGCTAACGCCGCCAAAATCGCGCCCGGCAACCCCGCGCCCGGCAACCCCGCGGCCGGGGTCCGCGCAACGGCGCGCTGCCGGCGTTGTTTGCGCTTTCCTCCCACGGCCGTTTCTTCAGGCCCCGTTTTCATGTTTTTGCATTTTCAGCTCGTTTTCCAGCAACTGTTCCACGCGGTCCGCCAGATAGTCCGCCGCGCGAAGTTTGCCCTCCTCAGAGAGCCCCTCGCAGGGAGCGCTCATCTGCACCGTCAGCACGGTGGACGGCGGCTGTTCGGACACGGACAGCGCAAACCCGCTCCTGTTTCCGTAAACGGTTACTTTGGCGGCGATACAACCGTTTTCCGCTTTGGCATATTCGCTTTCTTCAGAATCCAGGATGTCATACAACGCATACAGCACGAGCTGCTTGTTGTACGACAGGAACCGCTGGACCGATTTCATGATATCGCCTCCTTTTTCAACTTCGCGCGCCATGATCCTGAAATCCTGGCGTGGCGCCTCCGGGGGCGTTGCCGCGGCCGCCCGCCCCTGTCCTCCGGCCCTGCCCGTGTACAGCGCGCCGTCATGCGCAGATCGAACATCCGCAACGGGGGGCGCCATACCGGCGCGCGCCCTGCCGAACTGCCCGCCGGGAATCCGTCGAACGCGGTCCGTTGTGCGGGGGGGCGAAATCCGGCGGCGCGCTTCAGCCCGTCGGGCAAACGGGACCGCCGGGGGAACGTTGCCCCCTTCCAATGGTGGTCGGGCATCCCGGCAGCGCCCTCGCAGGCGATCGGGCCGTTGCCGCAGGCGAAAAGGCATGGATCGAGGGGACGCCCCTGCGCCCGGCTTCCGGGAGGAGGAGGGTTCACCGCCGCCCCCCGCCGTTGCCGCCGCCCCCCCGCCGTTGCCGGCGCCGCCCCGGAGGGGGCGGCTGCCGGCAACGGAGCGGCGTTTCCAGGAGCCATGCCGGCGATGGGACAGACGGCACGGTCCCCCGTTCCCCCCTGCGGATAAAATTCCATGGGTCGCCGGGCGGGACCGGGGCAGGCCCGCCAAAATTTTCCGGCGCTTTCCGGCCTAAAGTCGATCACGGCGTTTCCGCTTTTCGGCCGGACAGCCACGGTTGCTGCGCCGGCCATCTTGGGCGGCGGCGTTGGGCATCGCCGCCCCAATCAACGCATTGCGCGCCGTAGTCGCCCGCGGCCTGTGGATTTTCGGCCGCCCGCCCCGAATCCCGCGGCGCCGTTCGGAGCGAGGACGCTTCCCCGGCCGTCGGAGACTTCCGGGATGACCGGCGCGCCCGGGCGGCCGATATGGGCGCGGTTGCCCCCTTCGCGCTGCGCCATGGCCGTCCGGACGGCCGATATGGGCGCGGGCGTCGGCTCGGGCTTCTCCGCAGAGGCGGAGGGAAGGGGGGGCCGGAACCCGGCCCCGCATTCGACTATGCCGCAGGCGATACGGGAAACACCCCGGCCGGCAGCGGCAAAAGCAGCTTCCTCCGCTTCACGGGGCCTTCGGTTCGCTCCTCAATAGATCGTGCCGATGTCCATCATGATCCCGATGATGTCATAGCTGTAGAACTGAAGCATCAGGTTGGGATCGTCCGCCGTTCCCCCGGCGTTTCCGTTATACATGAGGATGACGCTGATATGCCCCTCGCTGTCGTCCATCCCTCCGAACCACAGCAGGACGTTCGATGCCTCCGTCCGGATTTCTTCCCGGCAGCCCGCCCCGATGAGCTGGTCGACATAGGCGGACATCTGCTCCCCCTCGAAGGAATTCACATAGAGCGCGAACTCCGTCCCATCCTCAAAACCGTATTCTTTTCCTGTCGCCGATGTCATAAGGCCGTCGATGTGCTCCAGCGGCGGCACGCGGTCGGAGAAGAAATACCCCGCCGGCCAGGTCCCGTCGGTTTCTACGATTTCGGCCGCCGATTCGGGAACCGTCGTGTAATACTTCAGCCAGAGCGCCGGGTCCTTCGCTGCGGCGCTCGTCATATTATAGATCCTTGAAAGATGGGACAGATAGTAATCCGCGTAATACTGGAAGTCTGCGTCCGTATCGAGCGCGGCCAATTCCTCTTCGCTCGCTTCCTCATACTCCATTAAATAGTTGCGCAGATTGTCGAGCTCCTGGCTCCACTCTGCAATCAGCCCGATCAGCGTCGAATCCCCCGAAAGCCCGGCTTTTTCGATGTTGGCAACGGCCAGGTAAAACTGGTCCGTGCAGATATCGCGCGCGGCAACAAGCTCTGCATGTTTGTTTGCGGGGTTTTTCTCCGCGATCAGATCATCCAGCCGCTTCTCCCCGTCGGAAGGCGCGGAGGCGGCGTCGTCCGTTTCTGCGGGCGGCTCGCCGGATGCTTCGCCCTGGTCCCCGGTCGTATCGGCAGGCGCCGGCGCTTTCCCGCAGGCCGCAAGGCAAAGAAGCATGGACAGAATCAATCCGATTGCGATTATTCTTTTGAACATTGCTTTTCCTCCCCTTTTATCGCTGGCGTATATTATACATACAAAGCAGACCTTTTTGCAGGCCCCATGTGCGCCATTCCGCCGGAAACGGGGGTTCGTATGCGCGCCATCCCGCAAAGCGGAAAAAAATACCGCTTTCCCGGGGGGAAAGCGGTGCGCTGCTCAGAGAGGGTTCAGTCCGTACTAAAATGGATGTAGCTCTGGAACAAACCGACCCGCGTTTTTGTTTCGGTTTTTTCATAAAGGGAGGAAACATACCGCTGCACCATCCGCCGTGAAATGTTCAGGCCGTCGGCGATCCCCTGCAGGTCGTCCTCGGTGGTCAAAAGCCGTTCCAGGACATCCGTTTCACGGGGGGTCAGAGAATAGTGGCGCGCATACAGCTTCAGCTGCTCCTGCGGAGACGGTTCCTGTTGCGCGGGGACTTCCCGCTGCTCCGCGGCGGCGGCCGTGCGGCCGACGTGCGGCAGCAAGACCAGCAGAATGCCAATCGAAATCAGACAGCTTCCCACGGCCAGCGGCGTGCTGCCTACAGCGTCATAGATCTGTAAGGCAGGAAGGACGGTCGCCGCGACCGTAAGGCTGCGCACAGCGCGCCCCATACCGGCCCACAGCTCCGGGCACCTGCTTTTCGGCGCAAAATCCAGAAACATCACGGTAAAGAAGATCACATAAAAGCCGCTGTACAGGTACATCAGCGCGGTGCCCGCAAAATAGCTGGCCTCTTCGGAGAGCAGGAACATGCAGGCGGAGGAAAGCAGCATGGCGCATACCGTGGCAAGCGGAAGATAACCCCTTCCCCTGAAATCCGCAATCCCCCCCGCCAGGAGAAGCCCCAGCACATAAAACAGCCGAACGCCGCTGTACACGTCATAGATCTCCTCGGCGTGAAAGGCGGTCAGCACGCTGTCGATCATTCCCGCGACAAGGCTCATCAGCGCAACGGCAACGGTCAGGATAACCGCCGTTTTGCGGCCCCTTCGGCTGTCCGAAGAATACGGAAGCGGATTTTCCAGGATCCAGTCCTTCGGCGCCTGAAGGATCGCATACATGACAAACGCGACGCTCAGGAAGATGCTGATCAGGAAAACGATCGAGCGCGGCATCAGGCTCTGCACGACAAACTGCAAAAGGATTGCCGCCCCCATCCCGGCGCCAAGCGTCCTGCCCAGATACCGGCTCCCGATAAAACACATCGCCGTATTGTAATACACGCAGCCGCCGATATGGCCGGTCAGCAACAGGGCCGCCGTAGAGCTTGCCAGGAAAACGGCCGGCCGGTCCGCCAGCAACAAAACCGCGGCGGCCCCAAGGCACAGGGCGCCGATCACGAGCAGCGCCGCTTTTCTTGCCCTTTCCGCCTGACAGATTTTGCGAAGCAGGGGAAAGGAAAGGAACCCCGCCCCCGTACAGGCAAGCCCGAAAGCATATACGGCGTTTACGGCGTCGCTTCCGAGAATGACGGCGCAGCGCTCGTTGATGAATGCTTCGGTCAGCATGAAGGAGAAGAAACACAGGGCAAAGCAGATCCCGCAAAAGAGCTCTGAAGATGTGATCCTCTGTTTTTTCATCGTTCCCCCATCCCCTGTGCGTCTCTCCGCATCACCGGTATCACGATGAAGCGCCCGGCAGAGACGGTAAAAATCTCGGGGTCGGCATACTCGCCATGGCCGAGCCTTACAACCGTGGAAGCCGGGATGCCTGCCGCCTTGGCCGGGAATGTTGTATTTTTCCTGTCAACCTGCCGCTTCCACAGCTTGTCGCCATATGGTTCCCTCACCGTCATTATGACGGCAGCAGGGCACAAAAGTCAATGATTATTACGACTTCCGTAATTTTACTTGATCGGCATTTTTCGTAATTTTATTTGATCGGCATTCTTGAACAGGCCGTCCCGGCGTTCCGTTCTGCCCCCCCTGCCGCAGGGGCCCACCCCTTCACAAGCTGCTTTGAGAGCGGAGCTGCGGCGCAGTCCCCCTGCCCCGGGCAGAGCGGGCGGGCTATCGCTTTGGACAATCGCAAATCCCGGTCGCCCCTTCTGCCGCGGGGCTGCTTCATAAAGAGAAACCGTTGCACGCTCCCCGTGCAGGCAGGGACGTTTCCTCCGGGAAAAGCTCGCGCTCCCTTCGATCAGGGCTGCCGACGGAAAATCCGGCGCCGTTTTCTGGCCGGACGGGCTGCAAGTTGAGCCCTCGCATAATCTTTCCGTTGCGGCTGGCGGCTGCCCGTGCATAACCGGTTTCCCGCGTCATGCGTCCAAACCGGTTCCGCGTTCCTCCCCTGTCGGGGGTTTCTGTCTCCCGCCAAAAAAGAAAGGACGAATTTTATTCGTTCCCGTCCGGTTGGTTTCCCAAAGAAAAGCCGAGGGGAAGCCGGCGTTTATAAAACGGAGACGAAACAGGGCTGCCGGCCCCCGCTTTGAAACGGGTCAGGGCGTGATGCGGAGCGCGGCGAAAGCGTCCGGCAGGCTGGTCATGTCCTGTTCGCGGGCGAGGGCGGCGACGGCAAGATTGAGCCGATGGCGCGCTTCCCGAATGGCGGCGGCGGAGGCGCCGGCATCGACGACGCTGCGCACGCGCTCGGCGAGGAAATACACGTCGGCCACGAGGTCATGCGTTTCGGATTCGTACACGCCGGTGGGCAGCACGGCCATGGAGGCGATATCGTCCGCCTGATCGGCCGCCTTCTTCGCCTCGGCGGCGGCCTTGTCACGCTTGACGGTGGACACGTCGTATTTTTTATCGCGCGTGATGGTTATGCCGAATTCCTCCTGCACCAGGTCGATGAGCTTATCGTTGTACAGGACGTAATAGGAAGCGTTGTACACATTGGAGATGTATTCTCCCGCCAGCGTCGTGCGCTTGAAGTTGGTGAGGTCGAGGCGCGTCAGGAACACGGCGAGCGCCGCGAGCTGCGGCAGCGAGAGGTTGGTCACGATGTCGTCGCGCACGGCCAGATAGATGCCGGGCAGGTCGGCGAGACGGTTTTCGCGCCGGAGCTGGTCGAAAATGGCGATCAGAATGCGCTGCTGGCGGTCGTTGCGGCCCACATCCGTGCTGATTCCCTTGCGGGCGCGGCAGTAATCCAGCACCTGCTGCCCGTCGAGGTGCTGCAGACCGGTCTCCAGCGTGCGGCCGTTGAGATGGATCTCGACGTCCACATCGTAATCCACGCCGCCCATCGCGTCCACGAGGCGCTTGAGCCCCTCCATGTTCACGCCGGCGTAATAGTCCACCGGCACGCCCAGCAGCATTTCCACCGTCCGCTGCGCGTACAGGAAGCCGTCTCCCTCCGCGGCGCCGCCCTTTGCGAATGCGGCGTTGATCTTGTAGCGGCCCTTGACGTTGTAAATGGCGGCGTAGGTGTCGCGCGGGATGGAGATGAGGTGGATGCTGTCCTCGTTGAAATTGACGGCGGCAAGCATCATCACATCCGAGCGGTAGTTGTTCTGCTCGTCGCGGTAGAGCGCGCTGTCCTCGTCTTCCCGCTCGGGGCTCTGGTCGTAACCGAGCAGCAGCACGTTCACGCGGCCGTCCATGAACGACAGGTCCGCCTGTTCGAGCAGCGCCTCCTCCGGCGACGGCGTCGTCACGGGCTGCGACGTGCGCGCCGCCTGCGGCGTGGCCGTGGCCGCAGCCTGTACGGGCGGCGTTTCAAACGCGCTCTCCGGCCGTTGCCAGATGCCGTACAGCGAGACGAGCAGCCAGACAAGCACCAGGGCGGCCAGCACGCTGCCGGCAATGATGATCCTGCGCATGCGCATCCTCCGTTTCCGTTTTGCTTTCCCATAGTGTGCGCACCCGCACACGGCCGCCATACGAAAAAAGGGCGGCTGCCTTTTTTTGCCGTTTTTTGGCGCGGTTGCGGCGATGCGGCGCGACTTCTGCGCGACGGGTTGTAACCGGCGGCATTTTCTGGTACCATAGGGATACCATGGATATCGTGGGAGTATGTACCCAAAGGGAGGCATTGCGCATGGAACTCATTATTGATGGCAAGCCAGTGGATGCGCAGCCCGGCGAAACGCTGCTGGCGCTGGTGCGCAGGCTTGATCTGGATACCGGCGAATTGCCGACGCGGCCGCTTGCGGCGCGTATGGCGGGCGAAACGTTTACGCTCAACTACGTCCCCCTCCGCGAGACGACGGGCGACGCAAAGCTCATGGCCCGCCGGGCGGTGCGCGCTTCCCGGGGGAACATCGCGCTCGTGCGCTATGATTCCCGCCGCGGCAGGCGCGTATACGAACGCTCGCTGCTGTTCGTCTTTCTGCTGGCGGTGCGCACGCTGTTCCCCGGCGTGCGGGTTCACATCGACTATTCCATCGGCGCCGGCATCTACGCCACGGTGCAGAAGGACCCGGCGCTCACACAGGCGGACGTGGAGGCGCTCCGGGACGAGTGCCGCCGCATCGTGGAGGCGGACTATCCGCTCGTGCGGCAGCGCATGGACATCGACGACGCGATTGACTTCTTTGCCGCTGACGGGCAGACGGACAAGGTGGACCTGCTCGAGTGGCGGCGCTTCACCTATTTCGATGTGTACAGCGTTGGCGATTTCAAGGACTATTTCTATGGCGAGATGGTTCCGTCGACGGGCTATGTGTCCGTGTTCGACCTGCGGCTTGAGGACGGCGGCGTGCTGTTGCAGCGGCCGGACACCCGGGACCCGTCCCGGCCATCGACGTACGTGCCCATGCCCAAGCTGGCCGCCGCCTTCCGCGAGAGCGACGAGTGGGGCCGCCTGCTGCACTGCGGCGTGGTCGCCGAGCTCAACGATATGGTGCGCACCGGGCGCGTGCGCGAGCTGATTCGCGTCAACGAGGCGCTCCACGAGAAGCGGTACGCGCAGATTGCCGACGAGATCATCGCCCGCAATGCCCGGGCGGTGCTGATCGCGGGACCGTCCAGCTCCGGCAAGACCACAAGCGCAAACCGCCTGTGCACCCAGCTGCGCGTGCATGGCAAGTCGCCCGTGCTCATGTCGCTCGACGATTATTACATCGACCGCGACAAGATCGAGCCGGACGAGAACGGCGAGATCGACCTTGAACACATCAACACGATCGACACGGCGCAGTTTTCGCACGATCTGTCGCGCCTGCTCGAGGGCGAGGTCGTGGAGCTGCCGCGCTTCGACTTCAAGACCGGCAAGCGCGTCATGGACGGCCATACGCTCCACCTTGACGCGGATACGCCGCTGGTCATCGAGGGGCTGCATGGGCTCAACCCGATGCTGTTGCCGGACGCGGTCGACCGTTCGCTGGTCTACCGGCTGTACGTCACGGCGCTGACTACGCTCAACCTTGACGACCACAACCGCATTTCCACCGCGGAAATCCGGCTGCTCAGGCGCATCGTGCGCGACCATGAGACGCGCGGGGCGACCATCGAGCATACGCTCTCCATGTGGGAGAGCGTGCGGCGAGGGGAGGAACGCTGGATCTTCCCCTATCAGGAACAGGCCGACGCGATCTTCAACTCCGCGCTGGTGTACGAGCCTGCGGTGCTCAAGAAGCACATCTTCCCGCTGTTACAGGCGGTGCGGCCGAACAGCCCGTATTTCGACGAGGTCCGCAGCATCGTCAAGTTCCTCAACTACATCGTGGAGGCAAACGTGGAGGACGAGATCCCGCCCACCTCGGTGCTGCGCGAATTCATCGGCGGCAACGCCTTCTACCGGTAACCGCCGTGCGCGGCCGCATCCGCTACGCGGGTGCGCGCCGCCATACCGACCAGATCCGCGGGCGGTCGCGCGCCGCCCGCCCTTGCAAAGGGGGTACCCCATGCGCAAACGCTTTGCCATCATGCTCAGCACGCTCGCCACGATCCTGCTCGTCCTGTGCATCCTGTTTACGGCGCTGCAGCTCACCATCAACAACCGGACGTTCCTCGAATACGAGTACGGGCGCCTGTCCCTTGCGCACGACATGGGCATGAACAACCTCGACCTCATCGAATCGTGCCAGCGGCTCATCGACTACATGGAGGGCCGCGTGGACAGCATCGACATCACCGTGACCGTCAATGGCGAGAGCGTGCTCATGTTCGATCAGGAGCAGGAGGTCAGCCACATGCGCGATGTGCGGCTGCTCTATCAGACGTGCCGCTCCATGCGGGACTTCGGCGTGCTGCTCGCGCTCGTGCTGTATCTGCTTTCCGCCGTGCTGCACATGCGCACGGCCATGCACACGCTCGCCGCCGGTTACACCTACGGGGCGTTCGTCGTGGCGCTGTTTGCGGGCTTCATCGGCACGTGGGCCGCGCTTGATTTTTCGAGTTTCTGGACCTTTTTCCACCAGATGCTGTTCTGGAATGAGGACTGGCTGTTCGACGCCTCGACCAGCCGCATGATCAACATGCTGCCCGAACGCTTCTTCTCCGACGTGATCGTGCGCATGGTCGCCCTTGCTGGCGCGGTGTTCCTGCTGCTGCTGGCCGCGTCGATTGCCGCGCTCGTCTCCATTCGCAAAAAACGCCGGCTTGCGCGCGCCAGGGCGATCGCCGCGCGCCGCAAGGCCCGCGCCGAGGCGCAGACCGCTGCGCCGGCGGAAAGCGCCGTGCCGGACACGGAGGAGCCGGCGCCGCCCGCTTCGGACGCGCCGGAGGCGCGGCCGTGAGCGCGCAGCCGTCGCCGGCCGTCGGCCCGGACGCCCGCCTGCTGGCCATCGAGACCTCCTGCGACGAAACGGCCGCCGCCGTCGTGCGCGCCGGGCGCGAGGTGCTGGCGAGCGTCGTGCATACGCAGATCCCGCTGCACCGGCGTTTTGGAGGCGTGGTACCGGAGATCGCTTCGCGCAACCATGTGGAGATGCTGCCGACCGTCGTCCGGCAGGCGCTGCTGGAGGCGGGGTGCGAAGGCGGCGCGGGGCTGGACGGCGTCGTCGTCACGCACGGCCCCGGACTGGTGGGCGCGCTGCTCACCGGCCTTTCCTTCGCCAAGGCCTACGCCTACGCCAGGGGGTTGCCGTTTGCGGGCGTGAACCATATCGCTTCGCACATTGCGGCCAATTACCTGACCTGGCCGGATCTCGCGCCGCCGTTTGTCTGCCTCGTGGCCTCCGGCGGGCATACGCACATCGTTGCGGTGGAGGATTACGATGCGTTCCGCCTCATCGGCCGCACGCGCGATGACGCGGCGGGCGAGGCGCTCGACAAGATCGCCCGCGTGCTCGGCCTGCCGTATCCGGGCGGTCCGGCGCTCGAGGCGCTTGCGCGCGAGGGCGACCCCCATGCCATGCGCTTCCACTCCGCGCTCCACGCCGACGACGGGTTCGATTTCAGCTTTTCCGGGCTCAAGACCGCCGCCATCAACCGCATCCATACCGCCGGGCAGCGCGGCGAGGCGATCAGCCCCGCTGACCTGGCCGCTTCGTTTCAGTTTGCCGTGGTGGACGCGCTGGCCACGCGTTCCGTGCGCGCCGCCGTGCGCTTTGGCGGCCCGTCCCCCACGCTTGCGCTGGCGGGCGGCGTATCGGCCAACGGCGCGCTGCGCGCCGCGCTGCAGCACGGGTGCGACCGCGCGGGCGTGCGCTTCTGCTGCCCCGCGCTCGCCTACTGCACCGACAACGCCGCCATGGTGGGCGCCGCCGGGTTCTACCGCCTGCGCAGGGCCGGATCGGACGACTGGTCGCTCAACGCCGTGCCGAACCTCGCCATCGCGCGTTAGCGCGCCTTGACCTTGCCGTGCAATTCTGTTAAACTGAATTTGTTATGCAGAAGCAGTGGTACACAATCGAAGGCGGTCGCCGGCTCGAGGGTACCGTAACGATCAGCGGGGCCAAAAATGCGGCCGTCGCCATGATCCCGGCATCCATTCTCGCCGGCGAATGCTGCATTCTTGAAAATCTGCCGCATATCCAGGACGTGCAGGCGCTGCGCACCATTTTGCAGGGCCTCGGCGCGACCGTTGATTTTACCTCGGGCGACTGCATGCGCATCGACCCGACCACGCTGTCCACCACGCGCGCTACGTTCCCGGCCGTTTCCGCCATGCGCGCATCCTACTATCTGCTGGGCGCGCTGCTCGGCCGCTACGGCGAGGTGGAGCTGGCGCTGCCGGGCGGCTGCGAGATCGGCGCGCGTCCAATCGACCAGCATATCAAGGGGATGCGGGCGCTCGGCGCAGAGGTCCATGTGGACGAGCAGACCAACACGCTCACCGCCCGGGCGCGCAGGCTGCACGGGGCGGAGGTCTTCTTCGACGTGGTTTCCGTCGGCGCGACGATCAACGTCATGCTCGCCGCCTGCCGTGCCGAGGGGCAGACCGTGCTCACCGGCGTGGCAAAGGAGCCGCACGTGGTCGACGTGGCCAACTTCCTCAACATGATGGGCGCTTCCGTGCGCGGCGCCGGTACGGACGTCATCCGCATCAACGGGCGCCAAAAGCTGCATGGCTGCGGCTATGCCGTCATTCCCGATCAGATCGAAACGGGCACGTTCATGATCGCCGCCGCCGCCACGGGCGGGGACGTGGTCATCAAGAACGTCATTCCCACGCATATGGAGGCCACGAGCGCCAAGCTCATGGAGAGCGGCGCGCGCGTGATCGAGGGCGACGACGGGCGCGATTTTTATCTGCGCGTCGTCATGGAGGGGCGGGCGCGCCCGGTCAACATCAAGACGATGGTCTACCCCGGTTTCCCGACCGACCTGCAGCAGCCCATGATGGCGTATCTGTCCACGGCGGGCGGCATCTCCACCGTGACGGAAAACATCTTTGAAAACCGGTTCAACCATGTGCGCGAGCTGCGGCGCATGGGCGCCTCCATCAGCCTGCGAGAGCGCGTGGCCCGCGTCAAGGGCGTGAACGCGCTGCATGGCGCGCAGATCTATGCGAGCGACCTGCGCGCCGGCGCTTCGCTCATCATCGCCGGACTCATGGCTGAGGGCCGCACGCAGGTGCATAACATCGAGTTCATCGACCGCGGCTACGAATACCTGGATCAGAAGCTCTCCGCACTCGGCGCTTCCATCCGACGCGAGACGCGATAAAGCCCCCGAGGACCGACGGCCCGCCCGCCCGGCAGCAACCGGACGGACGGGCCGTTTTGATCCCTGTTTTGCCGGCTCCGCTGCCGGTCAGCGCCGCGCTTTACGGCAGTAGCGTTCCTCCTCGCTGAAGATGCAGCCGCAATACTTCTGCATGTACAGGCCGAGCTCCCGCGCGCGCTGCTGCCCCTGGCGGAACAGCGGCCGGAAGTCGCGGTACAAAAAGTCGATTCCGTGCGCCGCGGCCGCGCGCTCGCCCGCTTCGATGAGCAGCGCGTGCTGCTGATACGGGCTGATGAGAAGCGTGGTGGTGAACCGGGGGAAGCCGTTTTGCGCGGCATAGGCGGCCGCCGCATCGAGGCGCATGGCATAACAGACCGGGCAGCGCGCGTCCACCGCGCCGCCGACAGCCGCAAGGAATGGCCGCAGGCCGTATGTGTCCTGCTCCACGAGCGGCAGGCTGATGGATGCGGCGTAAGCGCGCAGCGTGTCCCGCCGCGCGCGATACTCCGTAAACGGGTGGATGTTCGGGTTAAACCAGAACGCCGTGGGCGCGAACCCTTCTTCGCGCAGGCTGTCCACACACGCAATCGAACAGGGCGCGCAACAGACGTGCAGCAGCACGGGCGCGTCCGCCGCTGCCCCGCTCACGGCGTTGCCTGCCGCAGCAGTTCGAGCGCGCGATCCTTGCGCACCACATGGCACGCCGGGTTCTGAAAGTCGTTCTCCGGGCAGTAGCCGAGCGCCACGCACGACGGGCCCGCATCGCGGAACAGGTCGGGCGCGGCCTCCTTGCACAGGCGGAGCATCTTCCACGCCATATCGCGGATCTCCGCCTGCGCGTTTTTGCAGCAGCGGATTTTGAACCAGTCGAGCAGCGCGTGCGCGTTCATGCCGATGATCGCCTTGAACTCCGTGGCCTGCGGCTTGAGATAGCGCAGGTCCTCCTCGGGCATCCCCTGCGCCACGCCAGCGTTGTACCACTGCTCCGTCAGGCGCAGCAGATCCTCGCCCGAGAGCGTGAGCGCCGTACCGTCGGCAAGCGTGCAGGCGGCCGTATGCTCCAGCACGCCGTTCGGCACGACCACGTCGAACGCGCGCTTGCCATGCTTGTCCACGCGGCCGCTCTTGATGAGGTAGTTGGCCATGCGCTTGCGCACAAGCTGCACCTCCGTCACGCGGGAATACCCCTCCACGCCGAAAAGGAAATAGTCGAATTCGGTCGCCGCCAGGTGTCCCTTGTCCACGATGGTACGCACGAGCTTCTCATTGTACGGCGAGGCGAGGATCTCCGTCAGGCTGCGTTCCGAACGCGTGAAGCGCGCCGCCACATCCGTATACACCCTGCCGCCGCCGGCGATGAGCACGACCGTGCCCCCGCCCACCCGTTTGACGTTCATAGCCGCCCCTTTCTGCCCGCCGCGCGGGCGCAAAGCCTTACAGTTGGACCTCCCCGCGCCGGTTGAAGACGTGTGCGATGCCCGCGTTTTTGATAAGCCGGTTGCAGATCAAGCACGGCTGCGGGTCTTCGAGCGGTTCGCCGTCCTCAAAACCGGCCAGATACAGCGTGGCGCCCAGCATCTCCTTGCGGCTCGCGCTGATGATCGCGTTACACTCGGCATGCACGGCCACGCACTTTTCGTACTGTTCGCCATGGGGGATGCCGTGCGCTTCGCGGTAGCACTGCCCCACGTCGCAGCAGTTTGCCTCGCCCCTGGGGGCGCCGTTGTAGCCCGTGGCCACGATTTCGTCGTTGTTCACGATGACGGCGCCGTATTGCCGCCTGAGACAGGTCGACCGGCGCGCCACCTCCGCCGCAATGGAAAGATAATACGCCTGTTTGCCGATGCGCTGCATCCTTGCTTCACCTCGCCTTTCAAAATGGTTGGCTTGTCGATTGCCGGTTGCCGCCGCCCGGCCGGATCAGTCCATTCCGTCCTTGCGGTGCGCCTCAAAGTGGCGGCGCATGCAGGCAAAGCTCTCCGGGCTGATGACGTGTTCGATCCGGCAGGCGTCCTCCAGGGCCGTCCGCTCGTCCACGCCGAGCGACGTCAGGATCTGCGCGATGACGCAATGCCGCTCGTAAATCCGCTCCGCAACGGCGCGCCCCGGCGCAAGCAGCACGAGCGAGCCGTCCGTCTCGACGCGAATATACCCGTTTTCCCGCAGCTGCTTCATTGCGACGCTTATGCTGGGCTTGGAAAAGCCCGTGTACGCCGCTACGTCCACCGAGCGCACCTGCCCCTGCCGGTGCGAAAGGATCAGAATTGCCTCCAGATAGTTTTCCGCGCTCTCCCGTATCTTCATCGCAAGCATCCTTTCGCAGCGGCGCCCGCCGTTCTCTTTCCCCCTATTGTAGGAGATTTTGCCGCACCTTGCAAGGGGCGCAGACACTTTTTGCCCGCGAAGCGCCATCCGATTACCGGAAATCACCGCCGGCCGCGCATGCCATACTGGTTTGGGAAGGACCGGAAAGGAGAATCGGATGGAGGAAACGACGGCAAGGGAAATCAAGACCTTTTCGCTCACGCTTGATATGATGCGCGCCATGCGCTCGCACCCGTTCGAGGTCGTGGCGGGGGACACGGGAAACGTGCTCGAGGTGCGGCTTGAAAACGACGGCGTCCCGGTGGCGCTTGCCGGCCGCTATGTGTGCATGGTGTTTCGCTCCGGCATCGGCACGGCGCTGCAGGATACCGAGAGCGGCATTGCGCTTGGCGAGGAGCCGGGTACGTTTTCCATCGCGCTGCTGCCGGGCAGCTACGGCCCCGGCAACGTCAGCGCGGATGTGCAGGTATACAGCGGGACGGACCGCAGCACGCTGATCACGAGCACGCGGTTTACGTTCCGCTGCCGCAACGCGTTGCTGAGCGATGAAACCATGCGCGCGCAGGCCACTTATCCGCCCCTGATTGCCGCCACGCAGGCGGCGCAAACCGCCACCGGGCAGGCTGTTGCCGCCGCGCAGGCCGCCGCCGGCGGCGAAGCGGCGCGGGCGGCGGCGGAGGCGTTGCGCGACGGGGCGGAACAGCAGCGGCAGACGGGAGAAGCGGCACGGCAGGCCGCGGAGGCCGGGCGCGCCGCAGCGGAGGCGTTGCGCGACGAAAAGGTGGACGAGGTGTACGCGGCCTATACTGCCGGCGAACTCAAGGGTGACAAGGGCGAAAAGGGCGACAAGGGGGACAAGGGCGACCCGGGGAGCTACGAGACCCACGGGCACGGGAACGTGACGAGTGCGGGGGCGATCGGGACGGCGGCGGGGAAGCTCGTCGTGACGGGCGCTGGCGGACTGCTGACCGCCGGACGGACGCTCGCCGTTGGCGCGACGGAGCCTTCCGAGATGGCGGCAAGCCTTGGCGAAGGGGACGTGTACATCTATTGCCCGACGATGGCGGGGTGAGCTGAATGGCCAAGACGTATACGTTTACCGCCACGGTCAGCGGCGGGACAAACAAGATCCTGACGTATGGTTCCGGATCAAATTATTCCACCTTGATGACGTGCTATACCGATAGCTATGGCGCGCCGGATAATCCGGGGCGTGTCGGGCGGAATAGCAATTACTATATGCGGGTCGTCGCCGTATTCGGCGGCTTAACATCTACAATAAAGTCGCGCGCAACTGCGGTGTCCATGAAGGTCAATTACAGCAGCACGGGTACATCGACGCGCACGTCGTACGCGCGCCTTTATCACGATGTAAACGCCACCGGCAGGGTGGCCAGCACCAGTGATTTTATGGGCTATGCGGCCACTTTTACAAGCGGCACGACCAGTTCCCCGGTGGCAAATCAGGTTTCTGGATACAGTTTGTTGGATGAAGTTAAGGGTTCATCCAACAATCGGTTTATCTTCTTTCCCTCCCGGTATGGAACGAACGATACGGCATTAGAATACAACACGAATTGGGCCGTCGTATCCAGCATCGTGTTGACGGTCACGACGAACGAAACGGACTATACGCTTTCTTACAATGCCAATGGCGGGAGCGGGGCGCCCTCAAGCCAGACGGGAACGGGCGTGGGCAGTTACACCTTCACCATAAGCAGCACCAAACCAACAAGAACCGGCTACACGTTTCTCGGCTGGTCGCTCTCGTCCACGGCGACGAGCGCGTCCTACCAGCCGGGCGGGAGCATAACGCTAACCGCAAGCGATATTCTCTATGCCGTCTGGAAGGCGAACACCTACACCGTCAGCTACAACGCCAACGGCGGGAGCGGCGCGCCGTCGAACCAGACCAAGACCTATGGGGTTACATTGACCCTCTCGAACACCAAGCCGACAAGAACGGGCTATACGTTTTCGGCGTGGAACACCGCGCAAAACGGAAGCGGAACGTCTTACGCGCCCGGCGGCAGCTACACGGCCAATGCGGCCGTGACGCTGTACGCGCAGTGGACGGTGAACACGTATGTCGTCACGTTCGACGCGCAGGGCGGGAGCGTGACGCCGGCAAGCAAAAGCGTGACCTACGGGCAACCGTATGGCAGCCTGCCCGTGCCGGTGCGCGCGGGATACCGGTTCGACGGCTGGTTTACGGTGGCTACCGGCGGGACGCAGGTGACGGCGGAGACGGTGGTAACGGTCACGGCGGCGCAGACGCTGTACGCGCACTGGACGGTGCAGTCGATCGTACACGTCAAAGGCGCGGACGGGGCGCTGCACGACGGCATTGTAACCGTGAAGGGCGCGGACGGCGCCATGCACGTCGGGATCGTCTATGTCAAAGGCCCCGACGGCAACCTGCATGTGAACGGTTGAGGCGTTGACAACGGCCCGTCCGGTGCCCTATGATACAGAAAAAAGGGGCGCGCCGGATGCGCCCGAAGCGGGAGGAGATAGGATGGCATACGACTATGACCGGCTGCTGACCAGCCTGAGGGGACGGGGGTTCCTGCCGCAACTGCTGCCAAACGCCGCGCAGGCGCGCGAGGCGGCGCTCTCGATCCTGGGAGCGCGCAGCGTCGGCTTTGGCGGCAGCGCCACGATTCAGAGCCTCGGGCTTTACGAGGCGCTCAAGGCGCGCGGCAACGAGGTGTTCTGGCACTGGTACGAGCCGCCGGAGGCGCGCATTGCCGTGGAGCGCCGGGCGCTGCAGGCCGAAGCGTTCCTCACCTCGTCCAATGCGGTGCTCACGGACGGGCGGCTCGTCAACATCGACGGTACGGGCAATCGCGTGGCCGGGTTGCTGTTCGGGCCGCCGCTGGTGGTCGTCGTGCTGGGATGCAACAAGATCGTCGACGGCACGGTGGACGACGCGGTGGCGCGCATCCGGCGTGAGGGCTGCCCCGGCAACGCCCGCCGGCTCGGACTGGACACGCCCTGCGCGCGCACCGGCCGCTGCGCCGACTGCCGCACCCGGGCGCGCATGTGCAACGTCGTGGCCGTACACGAGTATCCCACGCGCGTCGTGGAGGCCTTCCATGTGCTGCTTGTGGATGAGCCGCTCGGCCTGTAAATACGGAGAGGGCGCGCACTGTGAAACAAACCAAGAAGCCCCGGCATGGGGCCGGCACCACCCTCCGCTCGCGCATGTATGCGCAGATGCGCCAGAACCGCAGCACGTTCATCGTGTATGTCGTGCTGCGCGCGTTTGTGCTTGTGGCGCTCGTCGCCTCGCTCCTGCGCGGCCATTATGAAAGCGTGTTCTACTGCCTGCTCACGCTCGTGCTGTTTCAGCTGCCGATGTTCGTGCAGGCCAACTTCGGCATCGAGCTGCCGAGCACGCTGGAAATCATCATCCTGTTGTTCATTTTTGCGGCCGAGATCCTGGGCGAGCTGGCCAGTTACTATCTGCGCGTGTCCGGCTGGGACACGATGCTGCATACGGTCAACGGCTTTTTGTGCGCGGCGGTGGGCTTTGCGCTCGTGGATATCTTCAACCGCAACCATCGCTTTACGTTCCAGCTGTCGCCCGCGTTCATGGCCGTTGTCGCCTTCTGCTTCTCCATGACCATCGGCGTGCTGTGGGAGTTCTTTGAATACGCGGGCGATCAACTGCTGCACATGGACATGCAGAAGGACACCGTCGTACACACCATTTCCTCCGTCATGCTCAATCCGAGCGGGGAAAACGCCGCCGTGACGATTACGGGCATCGACGAGGTGATGATCGACGGGGCGCCGCTCGGGCTTGGCGGTTATCTGGACATCGGCCTGCACGATACGATGAAGGACCTGTTCGTCAATCTGATCGGGGCGGTCGTGTTCAGCGTCATCGGCTATTTCTATGTCAAGAATCGCGGCCGGGGCAGGTTTGCCCGCCGATTCATCCCCACCGTGCCGGAAACGAAACCGCCGGAGCGGGAGCCTGACGCCGGACGTATCGAATAAGGACAGGCCCCGGCCGTCTACTGGACGGCCGGGGCCTTCGTCTATTCTCTTTATTCGCTATTGCAGAAGGGAAGCCCGTCAGGCGGCATTGGCCTCGAGCGCGGCGGCGAGCGCATCGACGAGCGCGTCAAAGGCCTCCTGCTCCATGCCTTCGGCCGTGAGCGAGCAGACCGTTGTGCCGTCTGTGAACCAGGCTACGAGCATGCTCTCGAGCGACCCGCTGTGCACCGTGGTTGCGCCAACGGTGCGCTCGGTCAGCGTCGCGCCGTATACGCCGGAGATGTCCTCCGTACCCGCAGCGGTGCGCAGGGCCAGCACTTCGCCGTTTGCGCCGGTATAGCCGATCTCGCCGATGGTGCTGTCGATTGCGACAAAGGTGGCGGCCGTATAGCCGGACTCGGCGTCAAGCTCCATGACGGCAAAGCCGAGCGCCGTGTTGAGCTCGTCCACGCTCGTATAATCCACGCGCGGGTTCGGCAACTGCGTCGTATCGCCGCCGGTCGTATCGCTGTCGGCATTGTCGTCGCCGGCGGTATCGTCGCCGGTCGCATCATCGTCGGCGGTATCGTCACCGGTCGCATCGTCGCCGGTGGCGTTTTCATCCACGTCCACCACCGTGGCGCCAGGCTCCCCGGTGGGTTCCGCGCCCGCCGACGGTTCCGTCGTAGGGGCGGCGGTCGAAGACGGATTGCCGCTTGTCGAACAGGCGGCCAGAGAAAACGCCAGCAGCGCGCTCAGCAGCAGGGCGAACAGAGTCTTGGTCTTACGGATCATATCGGATATCCTCCTTTTTTCGATGGATTCGCGTCGAACTTCGTCGACAACCGTACAATATCGCACAGTTTTGGTCTCCGTATGAACGTAATATGGCCGTATTATGAAAAAACCGGAAAGAAAAATCGGCTTTTCGTCACCGGAAATCTGCGCCGCGGTACTTGTCCATCAGGATGCGGAACAGCTCGTTGGTGGTCGGCGGGGTGTAGCTGATGGCGTTGGCGCCCGCCTGCACCGTGCGCGCGATGGTCTCCTCCGTCGGCCCGCCGGTGGCGATGATCGGCACGTCCGGGAACCGCCGGCGCACGGCGGCGACGACTTCCGGCGTTCGCGCTGCGGCGGAGATATTGAGCATCTGCGCCCCCGCGTCGAGGCGCGAGGCGATGTCGGCATCCTCGTGCAGGACGGTGCAGACAACCGGAATATCGACGACGGCATGCATCTGCGCCACGATCTCGTCCGTAATGGGCGCGTTGACGACCACCGCCATCGCTCCCTGCGCTTCCGCATCCTGTGCGAGCGCGGCCACGCGCGGGCCGCCCGTCGTGCCGCCGCCCACGCCGCAGAACACCGGCAGACTGGCCGAGCGGATGATCGCGTCGGTCACGGCCTGTTGCGGCGTGAACGGATAGACGGCCAGCACCGCGTCGGCGTTGCAGTTGCGGATGATGGCGATATCGGTGCTGAACACCAGCGATTTGATGCGCCTGCCATGGATCACGATGCCGCTGCAGGCGTAGATCGCCTGCGGCATCTCCACGATGTGGTCCCGAAGCGGCGAATGGACGCGCGGCAGGATCTTTCGCTCCATCTCGATCACTTCCTTTTTATTTTAATCTATGAGCCCTGGGGATCATGTTCTAACGTTATAACATTCTCTTCCCGGCCGCCGACTTCCTGCCTGCAAATGTGGAGAAAAAGCGAACATTTCGTGCAGCGTCCGGGCGTGGCGAAAGCAACGGGGCGGCGACGGCCGGGAGGCGGGGCTCACGCTACGTGCCGTGCAGCGCTCGGGCGTGGCGAAAGCAACGGGGCGGCGACGGCCTGCGGGCAGGCCTCACGTTGCGTGATACCGGCCGGCGCCCCGCCATCGCGGCGTGGCGGGCATGCCGCCCGGCGGCCGGGCTGCAGCCGGGGGAAAACCTTAAGGAAATCTTAAACATTCCCCCGTATGTTCGTTCATATCCGTACGCTATACTGAGCCGGAACGACACGATGGGAGGTGCCGTATGGAGATCTTCATTCGCATCAACGAGGTGCTTTCGGCGTTGCTTTGCGCCTGCTTTTCCTATCAGTTCCTCTACATGGCGGTGGCGCTGCTGCGCCGGCCGCGACCGTTGCCGCAGGCGACGCCGCGGCGCTATGCGGTGCTGGTATGCGCCCGCAACGAGGAGGCGGTTATCGGCAACCTGATCGACAGCGTCCATGCCCAGCGCTATCCCGCCGCCCTGCTCGACCTCTATGTGTGCGCCGACAACTGCACCGACGCCACGGCCGCCCGCGCGCGCGCCCACGGGGCGACCGTGCTGGAGCGGCATAACACGCGGGAGGTGGGCAAGGGATACGCCATCGAATACCTGCTTGCCTATCTGCGGGATGCCGGCGTGTTCGCCCGCTATGCCGGCTTTTTCTTCTTTGACGCGGACAACCTGCTGCACGAGGATTTCGTTGCCGAGATGAACCGGACGTTTGCGGCCGGCAACCGCATCGTTACGGGCTACCGCAACTCCAAAAACTATGGCGACAACTGGCTCAGCGCCGGGTATTCGCTCTGGTTTCTGCGCGACGCGCAATACATGAACCGGCCGCGGATGCTGCTTGGCACGTCCGGCATCGTGGGCGGCACGGGGTTTCTCGTGGCGCGGGAGGTGCTGGAAACCTGCGGCGGCTGGCCGTTCCATTCGCTGACGGAGGATACCGAATTTACCGCCGACTGCGTGGCGCGCGGCGAGCGCATCGGCTACTGCGCCGACGCCATCCTGTATGATGAACAACCCACCGATTTCGGCCAGTCGTGGCGGCAGCGGACGCGCTGGATTCGCGGATTTTTGCAGGTGCTGCGCCGCTATGGCAAAACCCTGCTTTGCGGGATGTTCCGCGGCGGGCGGCGCGGCTTTGCCTGTTTCGACCTGCTGCTTTCCACCATGCCGGCCGTTCTGTTTACCTTTGCCTGCGCGCTCGTCAGCCTTGCCGGCGCGCTGTACGGCGGGCTCGTACTGCACCAGAACGTGTTGCCCCTGCTCGGACGCCAGCTGTTCGGCTGGTTTTCGGGCATGTATGCGACGCTCCTGTTCCTGGGCGGGCTCACGCTCGTTTCGGAGTGGAGACGCATCTATTGCAGCGCCGCGAAAAAGCTGCTGTACCTGCTCTCGTTCCCGCTGTTCATGATGACGTATCTGCCCATTTCCGTGGCGGCGCTGTTTGGCCGCGTGGAGTGGACGCCCATCCGCCACAGCGTCAGCAAGACGCTGGAGGAGGTCAAGCGCGCCGCATAGGCGCGCGTGACGCGCTTTTCCCGGATGAACGGTCGAACGGCCCGTTCATTTTTCGTTCTAAATTTATCCATAAAATGTTCATAAATCTGTTGCGCAACGATAGCTAATATGATAGTATAAATATACAGCGAAGCAATTCCAGCCAGAGCGGCGGACCGGGAGCGACCGGCCGCTGCGGGCGGCGCTTCGTTTCATGGGGGAAACTGAAAAGCCCGAAAGGGAGGTTCAACCATGAAACGAAAGCATGGGATTGCTGCGATTGTTTTTGGAGCCGTTGAAAAGGCATTCCCACCGACGGTATTTGCCGCTTTGCTTTTGCGGGTGGGGATGCCTTTTTGTGTATAAAAACAAGGGAGAGGAAAAACGGATATGAGCGGATGTGTTGAACGACGGCGGGACCGTCTCCTACGATGCGGCGAACAATGTCCTTACGCTCCATGACGCCAGCCTGGGCGGCGGTACGCACAATGGGTACTCCATCTCCGCCGCCATCTTTGCCGATCAGTCCATCGGCACGTTGAAGATTCGGCCGGAGGGGACAAACACCATCAACTGCACGGTATTCGGTTCCCTGACCGCGGGCATCTATGGATATGGCAACCTGGTATTTGACGGACCGGGCAGCCTGGAGATCTATGCCCTGAGCCTGGGTTCGGAAGCAAATGCGGTCTATGCGCACACCGGAAACGTTACGATTTCAAGCGGCACCTACAGATTTGAGGGCGAGGGCACGACGATCAGCTACGGGGCCTTTGCCAACAGCGGGATGGGAGCCGTTACCGTTACCGGCGGTACCGCAACGCTCATCGGCAAGCCGAGCAACAGCGGCGTCGGGGCGGCGATTGCCGGGACGCTGGATGTGAGCAGCTATGCCGGATGTACCGTATCCGCCGGCGTGAATGCCGACGGCAGTCAGGCTTCGGACTATGACCCTGAGGTTAACTACTATACCTATATTCATATCGAGCCGTCCGTCGTGCCGCAGTATGACGTGGACGGGTTTCAGATCAACGGGTCGGGGTATCAGCCGGCCATGTTGGAAAACGGCGCGTATCAGATCAGAAATGCGGGGAACCTTTTCTGGTTTGCCGAGCAGGTCAAGGACAGCCCGGAGGGGACGGCGGTAAACGCAGTTCTGGCAAACGACATCGTCATCCCGGCGAACAGGGCCTGGACGCCGATCGAAGTGGGCTTATACGGAACGCCCTATACCGGGGTCTTTGACGGGGCGGGACACACCATCGGGGGCATGCAAACAAACGACCAGCAGGGCGGCCTGTTTAAGGCCATAAGCGCCGGCAGTACCGTAAAGAACGTCGGGATTGTGGATGGCGTGCTGAACGGCGGCGTCTACTGCGCCGGCGCCATTGCCGGCTCCAACAACGGCACGATCGAAAACTGCTCCAACACCGGCACGGTCACCGGCACCGCCATGTTCGTGGGGGGCATCGCCGGGGATAACAACGGTACCATCCGCAACTGCTATAATACCGGCAAGATTACGGTGAGCGGCATCGGAGAGGGCGGCGGCGGCATCTGCGGCACGGCCGGCGACGATGCGATCATAGAAAATTGCTACAATTTGGGCGATGTGGAAGCGCGCTGGGGCGTCGGCGGCGTGTGCGGCTATCTTGCGTCGAACTCCGGGGACAACATCCGCATTTCCAACTGCTACAATGCTGGAAACCTCATCGTTACCGCGGGCGGTACTCCCCCTGCTGTCGACGGCATTGTTTTCCTGAGCGACGCGGGCCTTTCCCATGCGGATTTTGTTTCCAACTGCTATACCACCGCGGCCACCGGCGCAACCGGCGCACAAAAGACCGCGGAGCAGTTCGCCGCCGGCGAAGTAGCCTGGCTTCTCAACGGGCAGACGAGCAGCGGCGCCTGGGGGCAGACGATCGGGACGCAGGCAACGCCGGTGCTTGGCGGGGCGGCGGTATATCGCGGTTATCAGTTCTGCTATTCGGACGAACAGGGATACAGCAACGATCCCGCGGCGGTGCATGCGACCAGACCGGCGCATGATTTCTCAGAGCTGGCCTGTGATGCGACCGGGCACTGGACCGTATGCGCCAATAGCGGCTGTACGGAGACCGACGGGCATGCCGCGCATACAGCCGAGCTGCGGAACGTGCGGCAGGCGACCTGCACGGAGGAGGGGTATACCGGCGACGAGGTCTGCACAGTATGCGATTATGTCGTCGCGCGCGGGCAGGTCGTTGCACGGTTGCCGCATACCTTTGTGGACGGCAAATGCACCGTGTGCGGCGCGCTCGAGGACGCGGAGATCCCCGAGACCGGAGATCGCAGCAGCACCATTTCCTATCTGCTGCTGCTCCTGCTTGCAGGCGCAGGGCTTGTCCTTTCTGCCGCAAGGACGGGGCGGCGCAACGAGGAATAGCGCGCTGCCGCGGCGGACGGTTTCGCCGGCGCCGGGCCGCATGCGTTCCGCCCGCTCGCCGTTGCGCCGGCTTTTTCGAGCCTTATAAAAGAGAGAGAACGGGTGCATGCCAAACCCGTTCTTTCTTTTCAAAAGGAACCGGGGAAGGGAGGCCTGAACGAAAGCGGAAAAAGCGGGAACGGGGCGGCGCGCCCCGGGGCGCTCTGAAAGCGACGGCCCGCGCGGATGGCGCGGGCCGTGGGGATCGGTCGATTGGCCGGATTACCGGATTTCCAGCCGACGGGTGGTGGGCAGCGACTCCTGCTTCTTGGGCAGGCGAAGCTTGAGCACGCCGTCGGTATATTCGGCGGTGATCTGGTCGGTCTGTACGCCGGTCACGTCAAAGCTGCGGCTGTAAGAACCGTAGGAGCGCTCGCGGCGGACGTAGTTGCCCTTCTTGTCCTTCTCATCCTTTTCGGCATGGCGCTCGGCGCTGATGGTCAGATAGTTGTTGTCCAGTTCGACCTGGATGTCCTCCTTCTTCACGCCGGGCAGATCGGCCTCGAGTTCGTAAGCGTCGCCGGTGTCCCGGATGTCGGCCCTGAACTCGCCGATGCTGGAGCCCTTGAAGAAGTTGCGCTCCATCTCGTCAAACAGACGGAACGGATCGTATACGGCTGCATTGTTCCTCTTCACAAACGGTGTCAGTTCAAACATCTGAAATCCCTCCTGTCAATTCAATCCTATATTCGCATCATGCCCGGTTTCCTTCCGGGCTATGCATCCGCTTGGATTGTCTGTATTGTAGCGCATCATTGTTAAGGAAAAAGAGCGGAATCGTAATGCAATTGTGAACTTTAGCACTCTTATCCGGAGAGTGCTAACAACATGGCCAAAACCGCCCGGTATACGGGGAAAAATGGGGACACCCTGCCGCAGCGGAGGGGACAATCGTAAAGAAATCATTACTTTTGGCGGGGCGCGCTTGTCATTCTGCTCCGGTATGCTATGATGGTAACGGGCGCGAGGCGCTCCAGCGACGGATGCAGAAAGGGCGGGGATCGGCCGAGTATGCGGAAAGGATGGGGATTGACCGATGAAGCGAAGGATTGCGGGCCTGCTCTGCCTGCTGCTCGCGGTTGCGGCATGCGCCGGGTGCAACAGGGGCGGGGAGGACGCGGCGGCCACGGGAACGCCCGACCAGCAGGGGGTCGTTGTGCTGGAGACGCAGACGCCCGGCCCGCCCGGCGAATTGCCGACGCCGGAACCCACGGAGGAGCTGCCGATGCCGGACGCCACGCCGGAGGAGCCGCTGCCGGAGGGCGGCCATGCGTGGACGCTTACGCCCATGGGGCAGGAGGAGAACCTGACGTTCGACCTTTCCGGCGTGGGCGATGCGACGGCAGTCGGCTTTGTGATCAAGGAAGGGGCGGACGACGCGCAGGAACTCTGGCTCGATGTGAACGAGACGCCGTTCCTGCTGGAAACGGAACCGTATGCGATGTTTTTCGGCGCGTGGCTGTACGTCAAGGACGGCGTGGCGACGCTGATGGCGACGATGGATCTTGCTTCGTGCGATTATGAGACGTTTTGCTGGCAGCTCCAGGACGGCAAGCCGGTGCTGACCGGGCGGGCGACCGGCGCCGTCGAGGGGCCCACGGATGACGGCGACATCGTGCTCGGGACCTCCGTCAACGTGCTCGGCACGTGGTGGGCGTTCCGGCCGTATGAGACGGATGCAGCGGGCAGGCTGGTCCCGCTTGCAGACAGCCTGTATGAGATCGTCCCCGCGGACGACATGTCGCTCAGGACCACGGACGAGCTGCCGGTGGAGCTGTTTGGCGTCGACGGATATGCAAAGGGATCGGTGCCCGCGGGCACGACGCTGACCCCGATGGCGACGGATGACGAGCGGTACTTCTACTTTATTCTGGACGATGGGCGCGAGGGCCGCGTGGAGTTCGAGCGGCGGGAGTACGAGGTGTACATCGACGGCGTGTCGGAGAACGAATATTTTGAAGAGCTGATGTATGCGGGCTGACGCGGGCCTGCCCGGCCGCCGCCCGCCCCCTTGCGGGGCGGGCGGCGACCTGTTTTGGGGGGCTTCGGCCTTTGCACGCGCCCCGGGGCCTTTCCGTCCCCGGCGGCGGCAGGCAGCGGCCCCCCGAAACAACGGGGCGCCCGGCTTCCCGCTTTCCGAAGGCGGCGGCGCCTTGCGCGCCCCCGCGGCGGTCATTCTGCGCCGAGGGCGAGGGCGCGGCGCAGGTATTCGCCGGAGAGCTCCCCGGCGGGGCGGTTGTAGCGGCCGAGGTTGAACAGCGTGTTCGGGTCGCCCTGCACGAGCGTGTTCTGCTGCTCGCGGCAGGTGAACGAAGCGCGGAACCCCATCTCGCGCAACAGCGCGTCCGCCTCCGGGCAGGTGCTGCCATAGGGATAGGTATAGGCGGTGGCGGCGGCGCCGGCATATTCGAGCAGCAGCGCCTGCACGCGCCCGGCGTCGCCGGTAAAGGCGGCGCGATAGGCGGCTTCGCTCTCGCCGTCCAGGCGGGCGCTGCCATGCCGCCCGTTCAGGCCGTGCATATCGTAGCTGTGATTCTGGAATTCGATGCGGCCCGATTCGGCCAGCGACCGCACGTCCTCCCAGGAGAGATAGGCGTAATTCGGGTTGGGGTCCTGCTCCTGCGTGGCGCGGTCGCTGAAGGCGCCGACCACGGAGATGACGGCGCACAGGTCAAGCCGTTCGAGGATGGGCAGCACATAGTAGAGATTGTTGTAATAGCCGTCGTCGAACGTCACGACAACCGGCTTTTCCGGCAGGCGGCCGGCGCCGTCCACGTAGGCGATGAGGTCGGCAACCGTGACGGTGGTATAGCCGTAATCCAGCAGGCATACCATATCGGATTCAAACTGGGCGGGGGAGATGATGTAGGCGCCGGCGCGCGCCGGGTCCTTCAGGATGCTGTGATACATGAGCACGGGCACCTGCACGCTTGCCCGCGGATCGGCGGCGTCGGCTGTCGCGGTCACGCTCTCCGGCGCGGCGTCGCGCGGCAGGACGCCGGTCGCCGCGAGCAGCAGCGCCAGCAGCAGCGGCGCCAGGGCGGCCGGGCGGGGAGGGCGGATCGTGCGGGATGGCAAACGTCGGCTCATACGGCAACCTATGCGCTGCCGGCGCCGCATAGAACGACTGCGCGGGCGAGCGCAGGGCGCTCAGCGACGGCTCATCGATGGAAGAATGCGACGGCGATGGCGCCGGGGCCGGCGTGCGTGCCGATCGTCCCGCCGACGGTATGGACCGGCAGCGCATCCGTCTGGTCCTGCCAGAGGGCGGCGCTGTCATGGACATATTTTTGCAGCAGCGTGTCGCTCGCGCCCGTATAGCCGAGCGCGAAAGGCATGGAAAAATCAATCCCGCCGCACTGGCGCACCTGTTCGGACAGGAGGTTGTTGCTGTTGCGCGAGCCGCGGGCGCGGCCGAGCACGGCGATCTCGCCGCCTTCGATGGCGATGACCGGCTTGATCGAGAGCACGCCCCCCACAAAGCCGACCGTCCGGGAGATACGCCCGCCGCGCATGAGGTATTCGAGCGTGTCCAGCAGCGCGATGAGCCGGATGTCCCGCTTTCTTTGCTCGAGCGCGGCGGCGATGGCGGCGGCGTCCAACCCCTCGTCGAGCAGGCGCAGCGCATACTCGATGAGGATGCGCTCGCCCACGCAGACCGTCTCGCTGTCCACCACGGGGACCGGCGCGCCGCAGGCGTTGGCGGCGAACAGCGCGCTCTGGTACGTGCCGGACAGGCGCGACGACAGCGTGACGGCGAGGGGGTCCTCGCCGGCGTCCAGCGCGGCGCGAAACGCCTGTTCAAACGCGAAGGGCGAGAGCTGGCTCGTGGTGGGCAGCACGTCGCTCTCGACGAGCTTGGCGTAGAAATCCGCGTGCGAAAGGGTCACGCCGTCGAGGTAATCGTCGCTGCCGAACGTGACGGTCATGGGCAGCACGGTCAGCTCCGGCCGCACGGCGGTCATGTCGGATGCGGAATCGGTGATGATGCGGACTTTGCGGTGCATGGTAGCCTCCTCTTTCGGCTGCGGCGGGCGGCGCAGCGGCGATGTCCCGCCCATTATATGCGCAAACGGCGCTCCCGTCAACGATGCGGCCGGCGGAAGCATCACAATCTGTTCATTTGCGTCGCCGGCATGAATATGCTATCATATTACCAACGGTCTACCGACCGCGCCGGCAGGCGCGCGGGAACCCGGCAAGGAGAGGACGGACATGGCGGCAAATCAGGGCAGGGCGGAGGATCGGAGCGCGCGGGGCATCCGCGTGGCGCGGCGCACGCTGATGTATATCGTGCGCGTCATGCTGCTGCTCGTGGTGGGCGCCCTGGTCTGTGTGCTCGCCTTTTTGACGGCGGAGCGCATGAGCAACCTCTACATCCTCGTGACCGAGGGCATGTCGCTGCGCGCCGAATATATCCTGACCGACGACGTGGAGATGAGCGAACTGGAGGAGTACTTCCTGCTCACGCATCTCTCCGAGGACGAGGCGCTTACCGCCGACGCCTATGCCAATTACAGCATCAGCAGCTACGATTACGATCTGACCATCGAGGGCATCTCCGTGCTGCCATGGACGGCGACGGGTACGGTCACGGCGGTGGAAACGGTGACGGTACGCGGTTCCTATGACAGCGAGAAGCTCGGCGAGGGCGAAACGCAGGCGGATCATCCGTTGCCGTCCTGGCCGTCGCGGCGCTACCGCATCCGGTTTGTGAACACCGGCTCGCGCTGGTACATCGCCGAGCTGGAGGTCGTGGAGGAGAATCCGGCGGTGGAGCCGCTGCGGACCCCGGACCCGAACAGCACGCCGCTGCCGATGGCCACGCCAACGCCGACGGCGACCCCGCTGTCGCTGGTCGTTTCTTGAGCGCGTTTCCTTTTTTGCAATCGGATCTGCCGCCCGTGTTCCTCGCGCCGATGGCGGGGTTTACGGACGCGCCGTTCCGCCTGCTGTGCCGCGAGCAGGGTTGCGACCATACCGTGACGGAGATGGTCAGCGCCAAGGGGCTGCTCCATGGGAGCGAGCGCACGGCGGCGCTGCTCTTTACGCTGCCGGCGGAGGGGCCGGTCAGCATGCAGCTGTTCGGGCGGGAGCCGGCCGTGCTGGCCGAAGCGGCCCGGCGCATCGAAGGCGAGCATGGCGACGCGCTGGCGGCCATCGATCTGAACTTTGGCTGCCCCGCGCCCAAGATCACGGGCAACGGCGAGGGCAGCGCGCTCATGCGCGAACCGGCGCTGTGCGGGCGGATCGTGGCGGCGGTGGCCGCGGCCGTACAGGTGCCGGTCACGGTCAAGCTGCGCAAGGGGTTCGATGCGGCGCACAACAACGCCGTGGAGGTTGCCCGCATCTGCGAGGAGGCCGGCGCGGCGATGATCACCGTGCATGGCCGCACGCGCGAACAGCGGTATGCGGGGCAGGCGGATTGGGACTGCGTGGCGGCGGTGGCCGCGCAGGTGCGCGTGCCGGTCGTCGGCAACGGGGACGTGGCGTCGGGGACGGACGCGCTGCGGCGCCTGCGCCAGAGCGGTTGCGCCGGCGTAATGGTCGGGCGCGCCGCGCTTGGCAACCCGTGGATCTTCGCCGAGATTCGCGCGGCGCTCACGGGAGCGGCGTATACGCCGCCGGACGGGGCGGCGCGCATGGCGCTTGCATTGCGGCACGCGCGCATGACGGTCGAGACGAAGGGGGAGCACGGCGTGATCGAGCTGCGCAAGCATCTGGCGCGGTATGTCGCCGGGCGGCGGGAGGCGGCGGCGCTGCGCGTGCGGCTGCAAACGGCGCGCACGCTCGGGCAGATCGAGCAAATACTGCTTGACACCTGCGGCGCGCAACAATATAATGAGGAAGCGCATCCGTAAACGGCGTTTGGTTTGGGCGAAAAAACTGACAAAACACGCCGTTTTTCGGCATCCTGTGGGCCGACCGGCCCGCTTGCAGAAAGGAGTACCCGACATGGCAGAGATATGGCTGACCCCGGAGGAGATCAAGAAGCGGGAGGAGCGACTCGAGTACCTCAAGGGGCCGCGCCGGCTGGAGATTGCCGAGCAGCTCAAGATCGCCCGCGCATTTGGCGATTTGTCCGAAAATGCGGAGTATGACGCCGCCAAGAACGAGCAGGCGAAGAACGAATACGACATCGCGCAGCTGGAGAACGAGCTGCGCAACGCCAAGGTGATCGACGAGGCGCTGATCGACACCAGCATCGTGGGCGTCGGCGCCGTTGTCAAGCTGAAGAATCTCGAGAGCGGCATGGAGTTCTCGTTCCAGATCGTCGGGTCGGCGGAGACCGATCCTGCGCAGGGCAAGATCTCGAATGAATCGCCCGTGGGACGTTCGCTGCTCGGCCACAGCGTGGGCGAATCCGTCGACGTGGCGACCCCGGGCGGCGTCATGCACCTGACCATCCAGTCCATCGGCCGATAACCCCCGCGCGGGCGCAGGCGCGCCCGCGCTTTCCCGTCTTCGCCCGCCAGGCGCGGTGGCGCGAAAACGGCAACGACCCATTTTCAGACAGGAGCGCAAACCCGCATGGAACAGCAACCGCCCATCGCACCCGAAGCGGAGGCCGAGCAGCTTTCCGAACTGCTGCAGATCCGCCGCGACAAGCTGGCCGCCCTGCAACAGGCCGGTCACGATCCCTTTCGCATCACGACGTACGAACGCACCCATGCGCATGCCCAGATCCGCGCGCAGTACGAGGCGCTCGAGGGCGCGCGCGTCAGCATCGCGGGGCGCATGACCGCCAAGCGCATCATGGGCAAGGCGAGCTTTGCACAGCTGCTCGACGGCAGCGGCGCGATGCAGGTCTATGTGCGGCGCGACGACGTGGGCGAAGAGACGTACGCAGCGTTCAAGGCGTATGACATCGGGGACATTCTTGGCGTGACGGGCACGGTGTTCAAGACGCGCACGGGCGAGATCTCCGTGCATGCGGACACGGTGACGCTGTTGTCCAAGTCGCTTCGGCCGCTGCCGGAGAAATTCCATGGCCTGCGGGACACCGACCTGCGCTACCGCCAGCGGTTCGTGGATCTGATCATGAATCCCGAGGTGCGCGAGACGTTCCGCAAGCGCAGCCGCATCATCGCCGAGATCCGCAACCGCATGGACGCGATGGGCTTTATCGAGGTGGAGACGCCCGTGCTCAGCACGACGGCCAGCGGTGCTTCGGCGCGTCCGTTTGTCACGCATCACAACACCCTTGATCTGGACATGTACCTTCGCATCGCCACGGAGCTGCCGCTCAAGGAGTGCATCGTAGGCGGGCTGGAGCGCGTGTATGAGATCGGCCGGCTGTTCCGCAACGAGGGCATGGACGCCATGCACAACCCGGAGTTCACCACCATCGAGGCGTATCAGGCGTATACGGATTACAACGGCATGATGGCGCTGGCGGAGGATCTGTTCTCCCATTGCGCGCTGGCGGTCAACGGCACGACGAAGATCGTCTATCAGGGCGTGGAAGTGGATCTGACCCCGCCGTTCCGGCGTTTGCCGATGAACGAGGCCGTGCGCCTGTACACGGGGGCGGATTTTCTCGCCTGCGAGACGGACGAGGCGGCGCGCGCGCTCGCAAAGTCCATCGGGCTTGCGGTGGAGGACGCCGCCGCCACGCGCGGCAAACTGCTCGTGGAGGCGTTTGACGCGTTCGTGGAGGACAAGCTCATAGCGCCGACCTTTATCATCGACTATCCGGTGGAGGTGTCGCCGCTCACCAAGCGCAAGCCGGACGCCCCGCACCTGACGGAACGGTTTGAGCTGTTCATCTGCGGGCATGAATATGCCAACGCCTATTCCGAGCTGAACGACCCGATCGATCAGCGCGGGCGCTTTGTGCAGCAGGCACAGGAGCGCATGAAGGGCGATGACGAGGCCATGATGATCGACGAGGACTTCTGCCTCTCGCTTGAATACGGCATGCCCCCGACGGGCGGCATCGGCATCGGGATCGATCGCATGGTCATGCTGCTGACCGACGCGCCGACCATCCGCGACGTGCTGCTCTTCCCCACGATGAAGCCGCTGGATCGATAGGGGCGCAGACCCCCGGTGCCTGCTCGAGGAGCGCATATACCGCAGGATTTGCGGCGGCCGGCGCGGGAGGGCGCAAGAAGCCGGACCTTTCAAATCGATAAAATGGACGGGCAGGCCCATTGCGGGCCTGCCCGCCTGGTTCAGGGGGGGCGCGCGCCGTCGCAAGGGAGCGATTTTTGCAAAAACGAGGGGCGACGGGGACCGCAAAAAGAAAATCGGAATCCGAAGAAAAACAGAGGATTAAGAAGAAAAACGATGAAGAAACGAATGAATGTAAATTATTCGGAAAATTTTGAAAAAAACGGGGAATAATCGAAAATAGCGGGGCAAGACTCCCGTTGTTTTTGCTTGCGGATTTTGCTATACTACAAAAGCTGCCGAGAAGCGGACCGCGGGAGCGGGAAGCGGAGGGGCAGCGGGAGCACCTTGAAAACTATACAGTGCAAGAAGAAACAAGCCAAGAAGCGCGG
>UQGA01000012.1 GCA_900540495.1 uncultured Eubacteriales bacterium
CGTCCCCGCCGCTTTCCACCCACCACTCCCGCCGGCCCGGGAATCCGAGCGATGTGAGGCGGGGGACAAAATGACATCGGGACCGGGTAAGGACGCGAGGACAGCGGGACGCCATGGACGCGGTATGGGTCCCTGTTTTGTGTCGGCCTGAGTGGAATATCAAATGTGAAGGCCAGAAGGAGTGCGCCATGGATAGACTTGCAGTGTCAATACGCCCCTATCAGCCCCATGACTGTCCGGAGATGATCCGCCTTTTCCGCGATACGGTTTGCACCGTGAATGCGGCGGACTATACGCGGCCGCAGATCGACGCCTGGATTGGCGGCGAGAACGGGCCGGACCGAACTGCCTGGGACCGTTCGTTTCGGGCGCACTACACGCTTGTTGCGGTGCTGGGCGAGCAGATCGTCGGCTTTGGCGATATGGATGCCTCCGGTTATCTCGACCGGTTGTATGTCCACAGCGCCTATCAACGCCGTGGTATCGCTACCGCCCTGTGCGATATGCTGGAAGCACCGTTTGCGGCGGCAACGCTCGTTACGCATGCGTCGCTCACGGCAAGGACTTTTTTTGAAGGACGCGGCTACTGTGTCATCCGGCCCCAGCAGGTCGAATGCAATGGCGTTCTGCTCGCAAACTTCGTAATGGAGCGTTCGCCTCTGTGCTTTCTATAGTGGGATGGAATTGCGAATTTGCTGTCATGAAAATGATGACTGACTCCGGCGGGAGAAGCAGGAAACCCTAACGCCTGTTTTGCCGGCATGCGCGTCGACCTCGCGCAGGTTGGCATATCAAATTACTTGTTTTATTATGTGCGGGACGAGATAGCAATTCATTACAGTGAGCAGCGGGTTGCCTGACCGTATCGGCGCCCTGACAACCGTTGAACGCTTGCGCTCAACGACCAGTTGCCAGGCTGGTGTTGAGATAGATAACGCCATTCACACGCTTATCGAACATCTTGTGGTCGAGCTGACCCGTTGATCGTTTGCCTTTGGGCGGCTTTCGCTACCGGCGTTGGTACATGGATTCCGATTGCAGCCTTGTTTTGCGCCCGCATCGGTGGTATACTGCCGCCGGATGGTTTATTGATGAAATGGAGTGGCAGATATGATTCGGCTTGATAACGGGGTTTTGCGCGCTGGGATTGGCGCGCGCGGCGCAGAGCTGCTCTCGCTTTGCGGCGGAGACGGGACGGAGTACATCTGGCAGCGCGATTCACGGTATTGGGATCGCAGCGCGCCGATCCTGTTCCCGTATGTCGGGCGGCTTGGAAGAGGACGCTGCACGTTTGACGGCAGGGAATACCGGCTGCCGCTGCACGGCTTTGCGCCGGAAAGCGAGTTTGCCGTCGTAGAGCGGACGGACGCCTCGGTCATCCTTGCGCTGGCGGACAGCGCGCAAACGCGCGCCTGCTTCCCGTTCCGCTTTTTGCTCCGGGTGCGGTATGCGCTGGAGGAGCGGACGCTTTCGGTCGTCGTGGAGGTGGAAAACCGCGGGGAGGGGCCGATGTATTTCGGTCTTGGCGGGCATCCCGGCATTCGCGTGCCCCTTGCGCCCGGGTTGCGCTTTGAGGACTATCGGGTTGTGTTCAAATCGCCGTGTGCGCCGCAGCGCATCGTGCTTGGCGAAGATCGACTCATAAGCGGGCGGGCGGAGCCGTTTCCGCTTGTGGACGGGCGGGTTTTGCCGCTGCAACGCAGCCTGTTCGACGTCGATGCGGTGGTGCTCACCGGCATGGCCGATGCGCTGACCATCGGTACGCCGGGCGATTCGCACGCCGTGACCGTCGCCTATCCCGGCGTGCCGTATGTAGGGTTGTGGCAGACGGCCCGGAGCGATGCAGCGTTCCTCTGCGTGGAGCCGTGGTATTCGTTGCCGGCGCGCAGCGGCGTCATCGAGGACCTGGCCACGCAGCCGTCGCTGTTGTCCCTTGCGTCCGGCAAGGCCGGCACATATGGCTGGTCCCTTACCGTTGCGCCATAGGGCGATCATGCGGATTTGACGGCAAAAGCCCGCCCCATGAAAGTAGGGCGGGCCTTTTGTTTGCTCGGCTTCTCTATTGCCGCTCTGCACAGAGGGCGCGGATGCGCTCGACCGTCTCGCGGATGTAATCGGAGAGCGGCTGCTCGCGCACGCCGACGATCGTGAGGCCGCACCGGTTGACCGGCAGCAGCAGCTTGATCGCCGTGCTCTCGCCCACGGCGCGGGCCATAGCGGGCGTGATCTCGCCGTAAAGCGCGTTTGCCGAAAGGATGCCCACGGGGCCCGCGATCACATCCGCCGTGCGTGCGTTGACGAGCACGGGGTTTTCACCGGTCGCCCCTGCATCCGCGCCGGCGCGCAGCATGGCGGCCGTAGCGATGCTGTTGGTGCCGATGGCAAGGCAGGTCGCTGCCGGCAGCGCCGCTTTGATCTGTTCGACCAGCGCGCTGCCCATCCGGCCGCCCTGTCCGTCGATGATTACGATCTTCATGGCGGGGCCTCCGTTTCAGAGCATGGTGCGGCGCCCCTCGAGGGCCTTGGCGAGCGTCACCTCGTCGGTATACTCCAGGTTGCCGCCGATGGGGATGCCGTGTGCGATGCGCGAGCAGGCGACGCCCATGGGCTTGAGCAGCCGCGCGATATAGGAAGCGGTGGCCTCGCCCTCCACGTCCGGGTTGGTCGCCAGGATCACCTCGCGCACGCCGCCGGCCTTGACGCGCTCGACGAGTTCATTGATGCGGATGTCGTTCGGCCCGATGCCGTCCATGGGGGAGAGCACGCCGTGCAGCACGTGGTATTTGCCACGAAACTCGCGCGTGCGCTCCATCGCAAGGACGTCCCGGGCTTCGCATACCACGCAGAGGACGGAGCCGTCGCGCCCCTCGTCGGTGCAGATGGCGCACGGGGTAACGTCGGTATAGGTGCCGCACACGGGGCAACTGTGTACGTCCCGCCTGGCGGAGAGGATTGCCTCGGCCAGTTCCTGGGCCTGCGCGGGCGGCACGTCAAGGATGTGGTAGGCCAGCCGCTGGGCGGTCTTCTGGCCGATACCGGGCAGGCGCGCCAGTTGCGTCGTCAGCCGGTTGATGGGCTCAATGCTGATCATAGACCGAAGTTCATGCCTCCCGTGATGCGGCCCATCTCGCGTTCGGTCGTTTCCGCCGCCTCATGCAGCGCGCCGTTGACCGCTGCCATCACGAGATCCTGCAACATTTCCACGTCGTCCGGGTCCACGCAGTCCGGTGAAATCGTGATGCCCGTCAGTTCGCGGGCGCCTGACACCGTCGCCGTGACCATGCCGCCGCCTGCTGTGGATGAAAACTCCCGCCGCTGCAACTCTTCCTGCGCGCGCTGCATATCCTGCTGCATCTTCTGCGCCTGGCGCATCAACTGCTGCATGTTTGCCCCGCCCATGCCGGGGAATCCGCCCTTGGCCATACGTTTTTGCAACCTCCACGTTTCATTTTGCGCCCCTGCGGGGGCCGTTGTTTTTACGGTATTGTGCGTCGCGCCGCAACATGCGCGAACAATGCGGTCACTCGATGACGAGTTTGTCGCCAAAGAGCGCCCGCGCGCGCGCTTCCGTCTCCGGCGGAAGCGGCGGCAGCTCGCCTCTGACGAACGAGATCGTGGTGCCGGGACGAAGCTGCGTGAGGATGGCCTCCACCTTTGCCCGGTTCACCGGCGCGCACATGCTGTTGTATTGGGTGGCGCGCGACTCCGGGAAGGCGACGGTGAGCACGCCGTCCGCAAGCCGTTGCGCTACGCCGGATACCGCCATCGCGTGTACGAGGATGTTCTGCTTCTTGAGCTCGTCCAGCACCGCCTGCCAGAGCGGTTCGGGCGCATCCGCCGTTGCATCCGGCGCCTGCGCTGCGACAGGTGCGGCGGCCGGCGCGACCGGCGCGCCGTTGTGCGGCGCCGCAGCCGTTGCGGGCCGGCCGGCCGGACGTTCCGCCGGATCTGCCGCCGGAAGCGTGTCGATGGGTTGCGGCTCGTTTTGCAGGCGTGGCGCTTGTGCAAGCGCCTGCTCTAGCCGGTCGAGACGCGCCTCCAGCGCATCGACGGCGTGCGCGTCCTCCGGGCGGCAAATGCGCACGAGCACGCTCTCGAGCGCGGCGCGCGGCATGGCCAGGTAGCGCATCTCGCCCTGGACGCGAAGCAGCGTTTCCAGCGCGCGCAGCAACCAGGCATGCGAAGCGCCCTGCGCCTGCGCGAGGTACCGGTCCATCGCGTCGGAGGTGCAGTCGAGCAGATCCTCGCAGCGGCCGCAGGTGGCGGCCAGAAGCAGCGCGCGCATGTGCGAAGCCAGGTCCTGACAGAAAACCGTCAGATCGCGCCCGCCGCGCACGATATCGTCGAGCATGCGCAGCGCGCGGGCCGTATCCGCAGCGAGCAACGCGTCCGCAATGTCGAACAGGAATCCCTGCTCCATGCTGCCGAGCACATCGTATACGTCCCTTGCAGAAACCCGGTCGCCGCAAAACGCAAGGCACTGGTCGGCCAGCGAAAGCGCGTCGCGCATCCCGCCGTCGGCCGTGCGCGCGATGAGCAGCATGCCCTCCTCGTCAATGGCGGTGCCGGCGCGCGAAAGCACATCCCTGAGCGTGGCGACGATGTTCTGTACGGATAGACGGTGAAAATCGAACCGCTGGCAGCGGGAGATGATCGTGGCGGGCAGTTTCTGCGGCTCGGTGGTGGCCAGAATGAACAGGATGTGGGCCGGCGGCTCTTCGAGCGTCTTGAGCAGGGCGTTGAACGCGCTGGTGGTGAGCATGTGCGCCTCGTCGATGATGTACACGCGCGTGCGCAGATGCAGCGGCGCATAGTGCGCCTTTTCGATGAGCGCGCGCACATCGTCCACGCCGTTGTTGCTTGCCGCGTCGATCTCGGTGATGTCGGGGTTGGAGGGGTCCAGGGCGAGCCGGCACGCCTCGCAGTGGCCGCAGGGCTCCCCATGCTCGGGAGAAAGGCAGTTGACGGCGCGCGCAAAAATCTTCGCCGTACTCGTCTTGCCCGTTCCGCGCGTTCCGCAGAACAAATAGGCGTGGGCGACGTGGCCCGTGACGATCTGGTTTTGCAGCGTGGCGGTAATATGTTCCTGGCCGACGACCTCTGCAAACGTGGCGGGGCGGTATCTGCGGTAGAGCGCGCGGTATGCCATCCGGGTTCCTCCTTCGGCGGCTCTCCGCCGAAACTCTCCATAGTATTGCTATCATATCATATTTTCGTCGGTTTGCGCAACGCCAAACCGGCGGCGTAGCCCGCATGGCGCGCGGATTCGGAAAAAAGTGCCGGCATGCGGTTGACGGCGCGGAAGAAACGGTATAGGATATGATATATTAAAATTCCGACGATGGGGTGTAATGGGCTTATGGAGCGGGAACGCGGTCTTTTTGCCGTGGTGAAACGGCTTTTTCAACGTTATTTCATCGATGCGATGGGCGGCATGGCGCTCGGCCTGTTTGCCTCGCTCATCATCGGCACGATCTTTGGGCAGTTGTTCCAGCTGCCGTTTCTTGCAAGCGCACAGGCGCTCGTGGACGCCCTGCCGCACATCAGCGCCGCTACCGGCGCGGCGATCGGCGTAGGCGTGGCCTGGGGCATGAAGGTGCGGCCGCTCGTGCTGTTTTCCTCTGCGGCGACGGGCACGCTCGGCTATGCGCTCGGCGGCCCGGTCGGCGCATACCTGAGCGCCGTGGTCGGCGCGGAAATCGGCACGCTCGTGGCCGGCAAGACGCCCATCGATATCGTGGTTACGCCGTTTGCCACCATCGCGGCCGGCGGGCTGGTGGGCGTGTTCGCCGGGCCGGGCGTCAACGCGTTTATGACCGATCTTGGCAATTTTGTCAACACGGCAACGGAGCTGCAACCCATCCCCATGGGCATCGTCATTGCGGTCATCGTCGGCCTGGCGTTGACCGCTCCGATCTCCTCCGCCGCCATCTGCATGTCCATCGGTATCGACGGCATCGCCGCAGGAGCGGCCTGTATCGGCTGCTGTTGCCAGATGGTGGGCTTTGCCGCCGCCTCCTATCGGGACAACGGTCTGGGCGGCCTGTTCTCGCAGGGGCTTGGCACCTCGATGCTGCAGTTCCCGAACATCATGCGTCGCCCGCAGATCTGGCTGGCGCCTACGCTGGCCTCCGCCGTGCTCGGGCCGATTTCGACCGCCGTGCTCGGCATGACGAACACCTCCTACGGCGCAGGCATGGGGACCTCCGGTCTGGTCGGCCCGCTGCAGGCGTTTGATGCGATGGGGGCGACGCATTCCTTCTGGTCGATCCTTTTGTTGGTCGTCGTATTCTACTTCCTCGTGCCGGCGGCGCTGACGCTTGCGTTTGACGCGTTGTTCCGCCGCATCGGCTGGGTGCGGCCGGGGGACATGAAGCTACAAAAACTCTGAGACTGCGCGTCCGGTACGTCTGGAGGCAACGGGGAGGAAGGGCATGATGCAACCTGCTTTGGCCGATGTCCTGCGCAACGCCCATGCTGCGGATGCGCCGGTGTGCGATTTGTCGGCTTCCGGCGAAGCGGCGGAAGGGTTGGCGTTGCGCACGCTGGATATGCGCGACGCGCATCTGACGGCCTGCCGGTTCATTGCCTGCGACTTTACGCAGGCCGGGTTTGTTGACGTCGTGTTTGAGCGTTGCGCCTTTGAAGCGTGCCGGTTTGCGGAGGCCTATTTCCGCCGGGCGCGTTTTGTGGATTGCAAGGCCGACGGGGCGAACTTTGCGGGAGCGCGCCTGCATGAGACGGCGTTGACCGATTCCTCGTTTCGATATGCGAACTTTACCGACGGCGCGTGGCAACGCGTCGAGGTCCGCGGCTGTATGTTGCGCGAGGCGGCGCTTTCGTCGCTGCGACTGTCCAGGTCCGTCTTTCAGGAATGCGATCTCACCGGGGCGGATCTGTTTCGGACGGCGCTTTGCGGACTCGACCTGTCCACCTGTACGCTGGACGGCATTGTGCTCTCGGCCGATTGCGCCGAGTTGCGCGGCGCGTCCATCGGCGCGCTACAGGCGGTCGAGCTGGCGCGGTTGCTGGGGGTGAAGATCGTCTGAACGCCGCCGGCGGCCCGTCGAGCGGCAGGAATATTTTTCGCCCGCCGCCCCGCCAACTGGCGGCGCCGCATAGCGCCGCCGCTTTACGAAATATCGGGAATCATAAAATCATATGCGGAAAATGGACCCGCAACCGGCATGCCCGTTTTCCGGCGGCCGCAGGCAGCAAAACGTGCGGCGGTTGCCGCCGGGTTGCCCGCTGGGAAGGGCGAGCGCGCTGCCTACGAAACGTCCGCGCCGGGCGGCAGCAGGGCGGCCATGTCCGCGGGCAGCGGAGCGCGCAGGGTAAGGACGGCGCCTGTGAGCGGATGGACCAGGCGCAGCGCGGCCGAATGCAGCGCCGGGCGGGCAATGCGCTCCGGCGCTTCGTTGCCGTAGAGCCAGTCGCCAAGCAGCGGATGGCCTATGGCGGCGAGGTGAACGCGCAGCTGATGCGTGCGGCCGGTCTGCGGCAAAAGCCGCAGCAGCGACAGCCTGCCCTCGGGCGCGTCCCAGGAAACGAGCGTTTCATAATCGGTGCAGCTTGGCGCGCCACCGGGGATGGTCGCGCGGCGATAACGCGATCCGTCCGCCAGGCCGATCGGAAGCGCAATCCGCCCGGCGGGCGGCGAGGGGACGCCGATGCAGATGCCGCGGTATTCGCGGGAAAAAGCATCCGTATGCAACCGTCTGCGCAGCAGCTCGTGCATGTATCCATTTTTGGCCACGGCCATCAGCCCGGTCGTCCCGCGGTCGAGGCGGCTGACCGGGTGCGGCGCTTCGCCGGGCTTGAGGTAAGCGGCGAGCGCGTGCTCAAGCGTCGTCTCCTCCGGGTCCTGCGTCGGGTGTACGGCCACGCCGGCCGGCTTGTCGAGAACGAGCAGATCCTCGTCCTCATAGACGATGACAAGCGGCAGGGGAACGGGGCGTAACGCCCGCGGCGCATCGTCCCCGATCTCGACGGCAAGCACGTCCCCCGGCCGTACGCGCGCCGTGGTATAGGCGCGCGCCCCGTTGAGCAGGATGCCCGTTTCCCGGCGTTTGAGCCGCCGGATGAGCGACTTGGAGAGCGCGAGCTCGTTTGTCAGCACGCTTTCCACCGTGCGGCCGGCCTCCGCCTCGCCGATGGTTCGCGTCAACGTGCGCAAGGCCGTCAACCGTGGCGCACGTCGGGAGCGGCGGGCAGCTCGTCCTCCGCGAGCGCCGCGCACAGGAGCCGCACGGCGTTCTCCACGTCGGAGAGCGCGACGGTCTCCACCGGCGTATGGATATACCGCGTCGGGATGGAGACGCATCCGGCTAGGACGCCGTCGCGCACGCGCTGGATGGCGCCCGTATCCGTACCGCCGGCACGCAGCACTTCGTGCTGATAGGGGATGCCGTTGCGTTCCGCCGCGTCCGTAAGGAAGCGGCGCACGGCGGCCGGCACGATGACGGAGGCGTCCATCGCCTTGATGGTCGGGCCCTTGCCGAGCGCCATGTTGAGCTTGGCGCATTCCGGCGTATCCGCCGCAGGCGTGGTATCGATGTTGAGATTGAGATCCGGCTCAATGGCATAGGCGGCCGGAGCGGCGCCGCGCAGGCCGACCTCCTCCTGCACGGTGAAGACGGCATAGACCTCGTGCCGGGTCTGCATCCGCGCCAGCGTTTCGAGCAGCACGGCGCAGGCGATGCGGTTGTCCATCGCCGCGCAGGCAATGCGCGCGCCCATATCGATGAATGCACCGCGAAAGACGCACATATCGCCGATGTTTACATGCGCTTCGGCGCTTTCGCGGTCGGTTGCGCCGATGTCCACGAACAGTTCCGGAATCGTGGCGGTAGCGGGCGTTTTCGTCTTGGTTTCCCAACCGGTGACGCCCTGTACGCCGTTGGCGAACTCCACCTGCCGCGCGGCGGCGACCGCTGCCTGTATGCCGCCCACGGGCGCTACGCGGAGAAACCCCGTTTCATCGATATCGACCACCACAAGGCCGATCTGGTCCATATGCGCCGACAGCATGACCCGCCGGCCGCTCGTGCCGGCGCGGCGGACGATGAGGTTGCCGAGCGCATCGCGCCGGATCTGGTCCGCGTGAGGCGCGGCATAGCGTTCGATGCAGGCGGCGATGGCGTCCTCACGGCCGGACGGGCCGTAGGTGAGCAACAGATCTCTGAGCATTTGCTTAAACATGGTTGAGCACCTCGTCAAACAGTTTCTGGTCCAGGAAGGTATGCGCAAGGCGATACGCGGCATTGATGTCCGAGACGGCCGCCACGCTGACGGGGGAGTGGATATAGCGGCACGGCACGGAAATGCCGCCGCACACCACGCCCGCAAGCGAACGATGGATCATGCCGGCGTCCGTACCGCCGGCCGTACCGCGGCGCATTTGGAAGGGGATGCCCTCGCGCTTTGCGGCTTCGCGCAGCGCGACCATCATGCGTTCCGGCACGATGGTGCGGCCGTCGGCAAACGTGATCGCCGCGCCGCCGCCCACGGCGGTTACCAGCCGATGTCCCGGCGTGTCGGCCATGTCGTTTGCCGTCGTGCCCTCCAGAACGAGCGCGACGTCCGGCCTGACGCGACTGGCGGTTACGGCGGCGCCGCGCAGGCCCAGCTCCTCCTGCACGGTGAACACGGCCCACAGATCGCAGTCGTAGCGGTTTTTGAGAAGCTCGAGCAGGATCGCGCAGCCCAAGCGGTCGTCGAGCGCCTTGCCGCGCACGAGCCCGTCGCCGAAGGCGGAAAACCGGGTGGTAAAGCTGATGTAATCGCCTCGGGCGACCAGCTTCTCCGCGTCCACCCGGTCCTTTGCGCCGATGTCCACGTACAGATCGGTATGTTTGAGCGCGCGCTTGCGCTCCTCCGGCGTTTGCAGATGGATGGCCTTGGCGCCGATGACGCCCGGCACGCCGTTCGGCCCGACGACCACGCGCTTGCTGACCACCACGCGCGCGTCGATCCCGCCGGCTTCATAGAGCAGCGTGCCGGCCTCGGTGATATCGCGCACGATCATGCCGACTTCGTCCATGTGCGCCGCCAGCATGACGCGGCGGCCCTCGCCGCGTTGATGCACATACAGGTTGCCCACCGGGTCGACGAACGTCTCATCCGCCAGCGGGGCGGCCTCCCGGCGCAGATAGGCCCGCACGCGCGACTCGTTACCGCTTACGCCGTAGAGCTCGCTCAGCGTTTTCAGTCGTTCCAGCATAGCGCATCCTCCCATCCGTCGTCGAGCGAAGCGATGCACTCCGCCAGGATTTTTGCACAGCCGTGCAGCGTGTCGAGACTGCCAAGTTCCACGCTGGTATGCATGTATCGCAGCGGCAGCTCCAGCAGTCCCGTGGGGATGCCGCCCTGTTGCAGTTGCAGCGTGCGCGCGTCGGTGCCGGTGGCGCCCAGCGTGACCGCCGTGGCAAACGGGACGTTCGTTTCCGTCGCGGCCCTTTTGAGCATTTCATAAACGCCGGGATGGATGTTCCCGCCGCGGGTCAGGGCCGCCTTGTCGGGGGGGGTCGTGCGATAGGAAGGCGCGTCCGGCGTGGGCGCATGGCACACGTCGAGCGCAATGCCGATGTCGGGGTGGATGTGGTGTCCAGCGGCAGCGGCGCCATGACAGCCGAGCTCCTCCTGCACCGTGGCGCAGAAGACGGCCGTGCAGGCGAGCGACCGGCGTGCGAGCATCTCCATTGCGTCGCACATGCACGCCACGAGCGCGCGGTCGTCCAGGGTTTTGCTGGTGACAAACCCGTTCGCAAGCCGAAGCGGCGGTAGCGGCGCGAACGTCACCATGTCGCCCACGCTCACGAGCGTGCGCAACGTTTCGGCGGGGTATCCCGTGTCGCAGGCCAGATCCTCCAGCGGGTAGGCCGCATCGCGGTCGCTGCCCAGCAGATGCGGGGGAACGGCGCCGATCACGCCCGGCAGGTCGCGCGCGCCGTGTACGACGACCTCCGAGCCGGGCAGCACGCGCGGGTCGACGCCGCCCACGCGCGCAAGGCGCAGCATCCCGTTGTCCTCGATGGCGGCTACGGCGAGCGCGATTTCGTCCATGTGCGCGCAGACGAGCACGACCGGCCGGCCTTCGCCCATGCGGGCGTATACGTTGCCGAGCGGGTCACGCCAAACGTCGGCCGTATGCCGCCGGAAGAGTGCTGCCGCCACGTTGGCAACCCCGGCCTCGTTGCCGGATGGGCCGGCCGCGGCGGTGAGCGCCGTCAGGGTCTCCAGATAGTCCATAAACACCGTCCCTCCGTTGGATTTCAGGTAAGGATATTGTAGCACATCCGGCGCCTTTGTGCTACAATGAGGAATATGATGGAACTGCACCTGGCAACGCCCCCGGCGGGAACGGCAGGCCGCCTGCTCTTTGCGCGGCACGGGGAAACGGATTGGAACGCTGCGCGCCGCATCCAGGGCGCGACGGATATCCCGCTCAACGCTGCGGGACGCGCACAGGCGGAGCAGCTTGCCGCATGTGTGGCGGACGCATGTCCGGCGCTTCAGCGCGTCTATACCAGCCCGCTGCGCCGCGCGGCGGAGACGGCCCGGATCGTTGCCGGCCGCCTCGGGTGCCCGTGTATCTTGCTCGAAGGGCTGCGGGAAATCGACTTTGGCGATTGGGACGGATTGACATGGGCGGAAGCGGAGGCGCGCGATCCGGCGGCGTATGCGCATTTCTGCCGCCATCGCCGCACGGAAAGGCCGCCTCGAGGCGAATCCTGCGCCGAGGCGCTCGACCGGCTGCTGCCGGCGTTGCGGGGGGAAATTGCAGCGCAGAGGGGAGATTTGCTGTTCTTGACGCACAGCGCCCTGCTCCGGGCGCTGCAGTGCGAGCTTGACGGGACGCCCTTTTCCGAAATATCGACGGCATATGCACTGCGAAACGGGGAACTGCTGGAACTGCCGCGGGAAAAATTTTTTTCTGCAGCGCGCAACCAAAGCGCATGCTGCGAGGTGTTAAGGGCAGACTGAGAAAAAACGGAGGGATTTTTCATGAAACGGTTTTTGATCCTTGCGCTTGCGCTCGTATTTGCGCTCGGCGCGTTCGGTTGCAGTGGGCAGGAGGGGACGGCGGAGAACGATCCCATCAACGACGTCCCGCTGGCCGATATCATGGCGGCGATCATAAAGGACGCAACCGGCGAGATTGCTACCAGCGAGGGCGACGTGGATAGCGAACGCTTCGCCTGGTTCTTCGGCATCGACGCCATCGAGGGCGCAACGGGGTATTCCTCCGAAGCGCTGATCAACGCCATAGCGCACTCCGTTGCGCTGCTGCGCGTCCCGGATGGGATGGACGTTGCGGACGTTGCTTCGCAGATCGAGCAGAAGGCTGACCCGCGCAAGTGGGTATGCGTCGAGGCCGAGAAGACCATCGTCAAGACGCGCGGCAACGTCGTGCTGCTGGTCATGTCGGAGGCCGCTATCGCCGACCAGATCGCCGCCAACTTTGACGCCTATCAGCCGTAAGCGATAGGCGGCGCCCGGCCGTTCCCACCGTAATGTCCCGGCGGACGGCCGTATTTCCTGCCGTGCGGCATGCCGCACGGCCTGAGCCCCGTAATTGACGGGGCTTTTGGGTTGCCCGGCGGCAAGAAAGGGCCATTGTCATGTTGTTTTCAAGCATCAGCTTCCTCTATGTGTTCCTGCCGGCCGTGCTGCTGTGCTATGCGCTCGCGCGCGGCCGCTGGAAGAATCACGTGCTGTTGCTGTTCAGCCTGCTGTTCTACGCTGTGGGCGAGCCGGTCTACGTGCTGTTGCTGCTGTTCACCGCGGGGGTGGACTATGCGCTCGCGCGCATGGTGGAGCGCTTCCGCGGGCAGGGGCGGGCGCGGTTCGCGCTCGTGCTTGCGCTCGTGTGCAACCTTGTGGTGCTGGGCTTTTTCAAGTATGCGGATTTTCTCATCGAAGCGGTCAACGGCCTGCTGGGCACGCGCATCCCGCTGTTGCACGTCCCGTTGCCGGTGGGCATCAGCTTTTTTACATTCCAGACGATGAGCTATGTCATCGACGTCTATCGCGGGGAGGTGCCGGCGGAACGGAACGTCCTCACGCTCACCACCTATGTGAGCCTGTTCCCGCAGCTCATCGCCGGACCGATCGTGCGCTATCAGACCGTGGCGGAGGAACTGCACGACCGCGCGCATTCGCTTGAACTGACGGCTTCCGGGGTGCAGCGGTTCATCGTGGGCCTCGGCAAAAAGGTGTTGCTGGCGAACCTTCTTGGCGAGATCTGCGCGGCGTATCGCGCGAGCACGGCGCCGTCCGTTTTGTACGGCTGGCTGTATGCGGTCGCGTTCATGCTGCAGATCTATTTTGATTTTTCCGGCTATAGCGATATGGCGGTGGGGCTTGGCCGCATATTCGGTTTCCACTTCCCCGAAAACTTCAACTATCCGTATATCGCGCGCTCCATTACGGAGTTCTGGCGGCGCTGGCATATCACGTTGTCCACCTGGTTCCGGGACTATGTGTATATCCCGCTTGGCGGCAACCGCGTGGGGAAATGGCGCTGGGTGCGCAACCTGCTCGTGGTGTGGCTGCTGACCGGGCTCTGGCACGGCGCGGCGTGGAACTTCCTGCTCTGGGGCGGGTTTTTCGGCGTTTTGCTGTTGGCGGAGAAGTTTCTGCTCAACAACGGCAAGCGCAGCCTGCCGGCGCCGCTTGGGCACGTTCTGGTGCTGTTTGCGGTGCTGATGAGCTTTGTGCTCTTCAATGCGGACGGGCTCTCCGGGGCGGCGCAGGATATTGGCGTGCTGTTTGGCTTGGGCGGCCTGCCGCTTTCGACGGTGGAGGCGACGTATGAGCTGCGCAGCAGCGCGGTGCTGCTGCTCGTTGCCGCCGTGGGCGCTACGCCGCTGCCCAAACGCCTGTTTGAGCGCGCGTCGAAAACGCGGGCCGGCCGGGCCGTCCTGCCGGTCGCCGGCCCGGTGTTGCTGCTTGGGTTGCTCCTGCTGGCGACGGCCTACCTTGTGGACGGCTCGTTCAACCCCTTCCTGTATTTCCGGTTTTAGGAGGCGCGCATGGAACGGTTTTCTCAAAAATTGCTGGTTGGCGGCTTCTTGCTGCTTCTCTTTGGGCTGCTGCTGGCGCACCTGTTGCTGCCGGATGCGGAGTTTTCCTATTCCGAGCGGCGCAGATTGGCGGAAGCGCCCGAGCTTACGCTTGCAAGCGTGCGCGACGGCTCGTTTTTCCAGGACGCGGAAACGTATCTGCTCGATCACTTTCCGTTGCGCGATACCTTCCGCACCGGCAAGGCGCTCTATTCCTACGGCGTGCTGCGGACGCTCGACAACAACGGCATATACCTGCTCTCCGGCGCGGCCTACAAGCTGGAATATCCGCTCAACGAGCGGCAGGTCGCCTATGCCGCCGCCCTGTTCGAACGCATCTGCACGAGCCTGTTGACGGCGAACAACCGGACCTTCTGGGCCGTCATCCCGGATAAGAACTACTTTGTCGCCGCACAGAACGGCTATCCGTCCATGGATTACGAGCGCCTCTATGCCGTCATGCGCGAGACGCTGGCCACGCCGGAGGAGATTCCGCTTGCCGACCTGCTCGACGAGACGGATTATTACCGCACGGATCTCCACTGGCGGCAGGAGCGGCTCTTCCCGGTGGCGGCGCGCATCGCCGAAGCGCTCGGGGTGACCATCGATGGCGAGGCGGCGTATCGGCCGCATTCGTTCGGCACGTTCCATGGCGCATATTACGGGCAGGCGGCGCTGCCCCTCGCGCCGGATGAGCTGACGTACCTGACGAGCGCCGTCACGGACGGCTGCGCCGTGACCTCGATCGAGAGCACGGGAACGACCGGCGTTTATACGCCGGAGGCGTACGACGGCATGGACGCTTACGATGTGTTCCTTTCCGGCGCGACGGCGCTGCTGACGGTCGAAAACCCGCACGCCGCAACCGACCGGGAGCTGATCCTGTTCCGGGATTCGTTCGGCAGCAGCCTTGCGCCGCTGCTTCTGTCGGGCTACCGCCGCGTCACGCTCGTCGATCTGCGCTATATCGCCAGCAGCGAGCTGGAGAAGTATATCACCTTTGACGATCAGGACGTGCTCTTCCTGTACTCCACCCAGATCCTCAACAGCGGCGCGATGCTCCGATAGTTGCGCAGCGCGCAATGATGCGGTATAATCGTTATATTGGAGTGGAAATAACGCGGGGCGGAACGCCAGGAATGCGGCTGCCCTGCCGTTGACAATCAAAAACCCGGCGGAGGGAGGAACTTATGCGCATTGCACAGGATGTGACGGCGCTTATCGGCGACACGCCGCTCGTCGCGCTCGATCGGTTTGCTGCGGCGCGCGGCCTTGGCGCGCGGCTGCTGGCGAAGGTGGAGGCGTCAAATCCCGGCGGCAGCGCGAAGGATCGCATTGCCGTCGCCATGCTGGATGACGCGGAGGCGCGCGGGCTGATCGGGCCGGGCGCGACGCTCGTGGAGCCGACCAGCGGCAATACGGGCGTGGGGCTGGCGCTTGTGGCGGCGGTGCGCGGCTATCGCGTGATCCTCACCATGCCGGCGTCGATGAGCGTGGAACGCCGCAGGCTGCTCGCCGCGTTCGGCGCGGAACTGGTGCTTACGCCGGCGGAGGAGGGCATGGCCGGCGCGGTGAAGAGGGCCGAGGCCCTCTGCCGGGAAATCCCCGGCAGCTGGACGCCCGCGCAGTTTGAAAACCCGGCCAATCCGCTTGCGCACGAGCGCACGACCGGGCCGGAGATCTGGCGCGATACCGACGGCGCGGTCGCGGCGTTTGTCGCCAGCGTCGGCACCGGCGGCACGTTGACCGGCGTTGGCCGTTACCTGAAGCGGCAGGACCCGTCGGTGCAGGTCGTTGCGGTGGAGCCGGCGGCCTCGCCGCTGCTGAGCGAAGGGCGCGCGGGCCTGCACGGGATCCAGGGGATCGGCGCAAATTTTGTACCCGGTACGCTCGACCGTTCGGTTATTGACGAGATACTCACCGTGACGGATGCGGATGCGTTTGCGACGGCGCGGGCGCTGGCGCGCGAGGAGGGCCTGCTTTGCGGTATTTCCGCGGGCGCGGCGGTCGCCGCTGCTGCACGCGTGGCCGCGCGGGAGGAGATGGCGGGGCGGCATATCGTCGCGCTGTTGCCGGATACCGGCGAGAGATATCTGTCCACCAAGCTGTTTGAGGAGGCGTAAAGGGAGATGTATCGGATCGATGCGAAGGGGAAGGCTTGCCCGTTGCCGGTGGTGCTGGCGAAGAAGGCGCTCGACGCGGGCGAACGGGACGTGATGGTGCTCGTGGACAATGCGGTGGCGGTGGAGAATCTTCGCCGTCTGGCCGCGGCCAACGGCTGCGCCGTGCGCACGGAGGAACAGGAGGGCGGCTTTGCCGTTTTCCTGACGGGCGGCGATGCGGCGGCGTGCGCATGCACGGCGTGCGAAACCGTACCGGCGCCCGCAAACGAATCGCTCGCGCTGTTTGTCGGGCGCGAGGGGATCGGCAGCGGCAACGCCGCGCTTGGGCGCAACCTCATGCGCATGTTTTTCCTGACGCTGGCGGAGGGCGACACCGTGCCGGCGAGCATCCTGTTCATGAACGGCGGCGTGCAGCTTCCCGTGGAGGACGAGCAGATCATCGAGTCGCTCGCCGCGCTTGCGGCGCGCGGCGCGGAGATCCTGGTGTGCGGCACGTGCCTGAATGCTTACGGCATGACCGAGCGGCTGCGCATCGGCACGATCAGCAACATGTATGAGATCCAGGGACGGCTGCTCCGGGCCGGTCGGGTGATCAGCCTTGGCTGAGCGGGCGGACTACTGCATGCTCGCATTCGACTCCTACAACTATGCCGTACGCGCCGAGCAGGTCCTGAAGGAGGAATTGCCCGTACGCGTCATGCCGACGTTGCGCTGCGTGTCGGAGAGCTGCGGCATGTCGCTGCGCCTTGCGGCTGCGGACGGCGTGCACGCGGAGGCGCTTCTGCGCGCGTCGGAGCTGCCCGCCGCGGTGTGGCGGCGCTATCTCGTTTACGATGGCGGGAGGCGCGCCGAGGCGTGCGGCGCGCGGTAGCGGCGAGGGCGGGACGCGGCGCGAGCGCCCGCAGTGCGAAACATCATATGCGCGCCGGGACGGGGAATCCCGGCGCGCATGATTCTTTATAGTTTTGCCTTACCCGGCCACGATGTTGACGATGTTGCGCACGACGATGACCTTGCGCACGGTCTTGCCCGCGAGGAACGGCTGTACCTCGGGGGAAGCGAGCGCCGCCTGCTCCACGCCGTCTTTGTCGAGGCCGGCCGGGAGGTCGATGCGGGCGCGCACCTTGCCGTTGACCTGCACGCCGTATTCCACCGTGGCAGCGGCCAGCGCGCTTTCATCGTAGGCAGGCCAGGCGCTGTGGTGCAGCGGCGCAAAGCCCAGCCGTTCGTTCATCTCCTCGGTGATGTGCGGGGCGACAGGGTTGAGCAGCAGCAGCAGCGTGTGCAGCTCGTCCCGCGTAAGGCGGCCCTTGGCGTAGAAGTCGTTGACGAGCGACATCATGGCCGCGATGGCCGTGTTGTACTTCATCCGCTCGTAGTCCTCGCCGACCTTCTTGATGCAGGCGTGTACGCTGCGGCGCTGGTCGGCGTCGGTGTCGCCCTCGCCCGCAATCATGTCCTGCAGTTTCCAGACCCGCTCCAGGAAGCGGCGGCAACCGCGCGCGCCGCTCGTGTTCCACGGGATCGGCTGGTCGAACGCGCCCATGAACATCTCATACAGGCGGAAGGAATCTGCGCCGAGTTCGTCCACGATCGTATCGGGGTTGACGACGTTGCCGCGGGACTTGGACATCTTCTCGCCGTTCTCGCCGAGCACGAGGCCATGGCTCGTGCGCTTCATATACGGTTCCGGGCAGGGGACCAGTCCGCAGTCGTACAGGAAGCGGTGCCAGAAGCGGCTGTACAGCAGATGGAGCGTGGTATGCTCCATACCGCCGTTGTACCAGTCGACCGGCATCCAGTATTTGAGTTCGTCATAGTCGGCGAACGCCTTGTCGTTGTGCGGGTCGCAATAGCGCAGGAAGTACCAGCTCGAGCCGGCCCAGTTGGGCATGGTGTCCGTTTCCCGGATGGCGGGCGCGCCGCATTTGGGGCAGGTGGTGTGCATCCACTCCGTTGCGCGCGAGAGCGCGCTGGAGCCGTCGTCGCTCGGCGTATAATCGGGGATCTCCGGCAACCGCAGCGGGAGCTGATCATACGGCAGCGGAACCCAGCCGCAGTGCTCGCAGTGTACCAGCGGGATCGGCTCGCCCCAATAGCGCTGCCGGGTGAAGACCCAGTCGCGCAGCTTGTAATTGACCTTCCGGCGGCCGAGGCCGTTCTTTTCCAGATAGTCGATCATCGCGGGGATGGCCTCCTCGACCGTCTTGCCCGTGAGGAAGCCGGAATTGACCATGACGCCGGTGTGGCACTCGGTGTAGGCCGCCTCTTCCACATTGCCGCCAGCCACGACTTCGATGATCGGCAGGCCGAACTTCTTTGCAAATTCCCAGTCGCGCGTGTCGTGCGCCGGCACGGCCATGATTGCGCCGGTGCCGTAGCTCATGAGCACATAGTCGCTGACCCAGATCGGGATTTCGTCTCCCGTAACCGGGTTGATCGCGCGCAGGCCAAGGAGCTCCACGCCCGTCTTCTCCTTGTTCAGCTCGCTGCGCTCAAAATCGCTCTTGCGCGCGGCGGCTGCACGGTAGGCCGCGACCGCCGCATGGTTCTCGATGCGGTCGGCATACCGGTCGATGAGCGGGTGCTCCGGGGAGATGACCATGTACGTGGCGCCAAAGAGCGTGTCAGCGCGCGTGGTGTACACCGTGAGCGATTCGTCCACGCCCGCAAGGCGGAATTGCACCTCGGCGCCCTCGCTGCGGCCGATCCAGTTCTGCTGCTGCGTCTTGACGCGGTCGATAAAATTGACCTCCTCCAGCCCGTCCAGCAGTTTTTGCGCGTAGTCGGTGATGCGCAGCATCCATTGCGAGCGCACCTTCTGCACGACCGGTCCGCCGCAGCGTTCGCAAACGCCGTCCACGACCTCTTCGTTGGCAAGGCCCACCTTGCAGCTGGTGCAGAAGTTGATCGGGATTTCCGCCTTGTAGGCCAGCCCTTTTTCAAAGAACTTGAGGAAGATCCACTGCGTCCACTTATAGTAATCCGGGTCGGTCGTGTTGACCTCGCGCGTGTAATCGAACGAAAAGCCGAGCCGCTGGAGCTGCTCGCGGAAGCGATTGATGTTGTCGTGCGTAACCTTGGCCGGGTGAACGCCGGTTTTGATGGCGTAATTTTCCGTCGGCAGGCCGAAGGCGTCCCAGCCGATGGGGAAAAGGACGTTAAACCCCTCCATACGGCGCTTGCGGCAGATGATGTCGATGGCCGTGTTGCTGCGCGGATGTCCCACATGCAACCCCTGGCCGGAGGGATAGGGGAATTCGATCAGACCGTAGAACTTCGGCTTGTCGTGCGAGGCTTCCGCCTCAAAGCAATGACTGTCCGCCCAGATTTTCTGCCACTTTGCTTCGATTGCCTGCGGGTCGTATCTGTCTGACATGTTTTATAACCTCCATCAATCCATACCCTATTAATCTATTACGAAACCGGAGGTTTGTCAACGCCCGGCGTTTCGGGGAAATGCGGTTTTACCGCCCTGAAAAAATGCGGCGGCGGCCGGCCCGCATCCGGGGCCGGCCGCATATAAACCCCGTATTGCCGCGTCAGTTGCGGCTGCGCGTCCTGCTGGCCAGCGACAGCAGGCGCAAAAAGTTGACGAGCGAAGCAACGGCGGCCAGCACATAGGTCATGGCTGCGGCGCGCAACACGCGGCGGGCCATGTCGGATTCCTCATACGTGACATAGCCTCCGTCCTCCAGCATGCGCAACGCGCGGCGGGAGGCGTTGAGCTCCACCGGCAGCGTGACCACCTGGAACAGCAGCATCGCGCCGAAGAGAACGACGCCGAGCATCGCCAGATTGAAGCTGCTCATGATGAGCCCCACGATCACGATGTACGGCGCGAGGATCGAGCCGAGGTTGGCCACCGGCAGGATCGCGTTGCGGAAGCGGATGGGGGCGTAGTGCTCCTCATATTGCATCACGTGCCCGATCTCGTGCGCGGCGACCGCCACCGCGGATATGGAGGAGGACCCGTATACCGCCTGGCTCAGCCCCACAGTCCCGGTCTTCGGATTGAAATGGTCGGTGAGTTTGCCGGATACGGGTTCGATGCGTACGCTGCTGCCGCTGCGTGCCAGCAGCGCTGCGGCGACCTGTTCGGCGCTCATGCCGCGTTGCGTAGGCGTTCCGGCATAGCGGTTGAACGTGCGTTGTACGGCGCCCTGTGCGGCAAGGCTGGCCAGCAGGATGACGAGCAGGGCGAAGAAATAGATGCTGTCGCTTGAACCATAATATAAACCAAACATAGATATAGTATAGCACAACGCACGTCAAAAAACGACGCTCTGTAAAAAGTTTTGCAAATTATCCAAGATTCTGCTGCTGCGGGTCAGTCTTCCTCGATGTCATCGATCCTTCCCTGCGCGTCCATGGAAAACGAAAAGCGGCGGCAGCGAGTCACGCCGGCCTCACACGCATCCGTCAGACCGAGCACAACCCGTTCCGGCACGGCGGTAAAGTAAGGGCGCACACCGGAAAAGGCGCCGAAAAATTCCGTGAGCGCCGCCCCGTCAAGCCCGTCGCGCAGGACGGGGGAAAGGAACGAAAGTGCCTCGTCTGGCGCGCCGCATTGCAGCGCCTCGAGCATCGCCAGCGCGGCGGAGGCAGCCGGGCGCGGCGCATGCGTAAAGAACCCGGTCTCCGGCGTTTCGGCTTCCCACTCGGTGTCGCGGCACAGGTAGCGCGTGCGCCGTTCATGCCCGCGCTGCGTGGGCAGGGCATCCGTTGCGGTGATGCAGCCGTCGGCGACGTCGATGCGGTCGGCCAGAATCCGCAGCCGCTCCCGCCTGTCCGGCCCGAGCACGAGCGCCTCCTGCCGCTCGCCGTCTCGCGTGACAGCCACGAGGCAGCGCATGGTGGTGTACAGTTCGCCTTCGGCGTCGCCCTCCATCGGATAGCCGCACAGCACGCGCGCGCCGTTTTCCACGGTCAGCCACAGCCCGTCGTCGCTGTACAGCACGGCGAGCAGCCGCTCGCGCGTGCCCGGCAGTTCCCATGGCAGTCTGGCGACGGTGAACGGGAATATGCGCCGCGGCGCCGGGCAGAGGGACGGCAGATGCAGCACCGCTTCAAACACGCCGCCGCCCCAGTCGTACAGATCCACGTCGGGGGCGCCGCCGCACGGCGCGCCCGCGACAAAGCGCAGCGCGCGCGTGATGCCGTAGCAGCCGTAACCGGGGGCCGCGCCGCCCAGCGGCAGCGCGGTCAGCAACCGTTCGCCGTCCGCCGGGATGGTTGCCGTGGAGGGCGAGGTGCCCAGCAGCGCCCCGTCGAGCAGCAGCGCCGCGCGGCAGTCGCGTGTGCCCGGCGTTTTTGCGCAGACGCGCAGCAGGAGCTCTCCCGTCCCCGGCCTGCCGGGGGACGGCGTGGCGTCGGCAGCGGCGGGATTGGTTGCGGCCGGCGGCGTCGCGCACGGCGGGGGAGCCCCGGGGACTGGGGAAGGGGCGGACGCGGCAAAATCGGGCATGGCGGGGCAGGCGGTGATAGCTGGCATGGAAAGGTCCTCCCAAAGCAGAAGATGGCGCGGCCGGCGCATGCGCACGGCGGTACCTGTTACCTATGCGCTGCGCCGCGCCAATATGCCTGCGCGCTGCAACTCTCCCCCAATGCCGCCGCTTTCCCCACGCCGTCCCGTCGCCGCCCCGCCGCCCACAGCCCCCCAAAACACAACCCGCCGCGCGCCCACCCCGCCGCGCACCCGCTTTTTTATCCCCACAAAACACAACCCACCGCACCCCCAAACCCCCGACCAACCGCAAAAATTGCGCACGGTCTGTTCACGCGCGCCGCGTTGTGCTATACTAATGTCAAATTCGGCCCCGCGCCCTGCGCGCCGGGCCAGCAGGACGGAGAGGGAGTTCCCATGTTGAAATTACGGCAGTTGCAGCAGGCGCCGGAACGGTATGCCGGCCCGGTCGAGGTGTGCGGTTGGGTGCGCACCGCGCGCGAGGGCAAGACGGTGGGCTTTATTGAGCTGACGGACGGTTCGGCGTTCAAGCCCGTGCAGGTCGTATATGAAAACGATGCGCGCGGCCTGGGCAAGGGGATCACCACCGGCTGCGCCATTGCGGTCGAGGGCGAGCTGTGCTTGACGCCGGATGCGCCGCAGCCGTTCGAGATTCGCGCCGATGCCATTCGCATCATTGGCGCCTGCCCGAGCGATTATCCGCTGCAGAAGAAGCGCCACACGCTCGAGTATCTGCGTACCATCCAGCATCTGCGGCCGCGGACGAACATGTTCCAGGCGGTGTTCCGCGTGCGCTCCGTGCTGGCAGCCGCCGTGCACGAGTTTTTCCAGGAGCGGGGTTTCGTGTATGTGCATACGCCGATTCTCACCGGCTCGGACTGCGAGGGCGCCGGCGAGATGTTCCAGGTCACCACGCTGCCCGTGGGAGAGGCGCCGCGCACGCCGGACGGGGAGGTCGATTATCGGAAGGACTTCTTCTGCAAGCCCGTCAATCTGACCGTGAGCGGCCAGCTTTACGGCGAGGCGTACGCGATGGCCTTCGGCGACATCTATACGTTCGGCCCCACGTTCCGGGCCGAGCGCAGCTTTACGCCGCGGCATGCGGCCGAGTTCTGGATGATCGAGCCGGAGATGGCCTTCTGCGACCTGACCGGTTATCTCGACACGGCCGAGGCCATGGTCAAACACCTGATCCATGCGGTGCGCGAGCGTTGCCCGGCGGAGATGGAGTTCTTTGCAAGGTTTGTGGACAAGGGGCTTCTGGAACGGCTGGACAACGTGGAGCACAACGAGTTTGCCCGCATCACCTACACCGAAGCCGTGTCGCTGCTGGAGAAGGCGGATGTTTCGTTCGAATACCCGGCCGTCTGGGGCGCCGATTTGCAGACCGAGCACGAACGGTATCTTACCGAGCGCGTGTTCGGCCGCCCCGTGTTCGTGACCGATTATCCCAAGGACATCAAGGCGTTCTACATGCGTCTGAACGACGATGGCAAGACCGTCGCGGCGTCGGACTTGCTGGTGCCGGGCGTGGGCGAGATCATCGGCGGCAGTCAGCGCGAGGAGCGGCTCGACCTGCTCGAGAAGCGCATCGACGAGCTGGGGCTCGACCGTTCGCAATACGGCTGGTATCTCGACCTCAGGCGTTATGGCGGCGTGCCGCATGCCGGATACGGGCTCGGGTTTGAGCGCATGCTGATGTACGTCACCGGCGTGTCCAACATCCGCGACGCCCTGCCATTCCCCCGCACGACGGAGAGCCTCGACATGTGAGCGCGCGCCGCATGTTCCGCGCTTAACGCGCAGCCAGCGGGCTCCGGCATGGCCGGGGCCCGTGCCGTTGCTGCCATGCGCTTTTCAGGCTATGAATCGCGCCGGCGCTGTGGTATAATCGTTACGGAAACGGAGGGGATCGCCATGCGGATCATCAGCGCCGCCGCCGTGCGGGAGGCGGTGCGCGAGCTGTGTGTCGAGGCGTGCTGCGTGTTGCCGGAAGCGGTGGTCGCCCGGTTGCGCGAAGCGCGCGACGGCGAGGCGGCGGGCAGCACGGCGCAGGCCGTGCTCGCGCAGTTGGTCGAAAACGCGCGCCTTGCGCGGGAGGCCATGCGGCCCTGCTGCCAGGATACGGGCATGGCGGTTGTCTTTTTGGATATCGGCTGCGACGCGCATATCGACGGGGACGTGTATGCCGCCGTAAACGAGGGCGTGGCGCAGGGCTATGACGAGGGCTATCTGCGCAAATCCGTGCTGCATCCGCTCACGCGCGTCAACACCGGGGACAACACGCCCGCGGTCGTGCATATCGCTTTCGTCCCGGGCGACCGGGTGTGCGTTCATGTCGCGCCCAAAGGGTTCGGCAGCGAAAACATGGGGCGGTTGTTCCTGCTCACGCCGTCGGCAGGGCGGCAGGGCGTGTTGGACGCCGTCGTGGAGACGGTCGTGCGCGCCGGGGCGTGCGCCTGCCCGCCGGTCGTGGCCGGGGTAGGCATCGGCGGAACGATGGAACAGGCGTGCCTGCTGGCCAAGCGGCAGTTGTTGCGCCCGCTCGGCGAACCGTCGCCGGAGCCGGACGTCGCGGCGCTCGAGCGCGAGGCGCTCGACCGGATCAACGCGACGGGGATCGGGCCGATGGGCCTCGGCGGAAGGACGACGGCGCTCGCCGTGCATGCCGCGGCGACGCCCACGCACATCGCGGGGCTGCCGGTGGCCGTCAACCTGCAATGCCATGCGTGCCGCCACGCGGAAAGGACGCTCTGATGGCCGCGCTTTCGATCGATCTGCCGCTCTCCATGGCGGATGTGCGCCGCCTGCGGGCGGGCGACACGGTGTTGCTCAGCGGCGAGCTGTATACCGCCCGGGACGCCGCGCATCGCCGCTTTGCGGCGCTGCTGGCGCGCGGCGAGCCGCTTCCCGTACCGCCGGGTTGCTGCATCTATTATGCGGGCCCCTGTCCCGCTGCGCCGGGGGAGGTCATCGGCCCGTGCGGACCGACGACGGGCGCGCGCATGGACGCCTATACCCCCGCCGTACTGGCGTACGGCGTCAACGCACTCATCGGCAAGGGACCGCTCGGGGCGGCGGTCGTGGCGGCCATGCGGGGCCGCGCCGTATATTTTGCGGCCACGGGCGGCGCGGGGATGCTGATCGCATCCTGCGTGCGCGCCTGCGAGCCGGTCGCCTTTTTGGATCTTGGCGCGGAGGCCGTGTATCGCCTGCGCGTGGAGCAGATGCCCGTCATCGTCGCCATCGACGCAACGGGCGGGAACCTGTACGAAAACACCGGGAATTAGAGGAGGAACAGCATGAGCAACTGTGCGATTGTCGGCATCAACTGGGGCGACGAGGGAAAGGGGCGCATGGTCGATCTGATCGCGCGGGATTACGACATCGTCGTGCGCTATCAGGGCGGCAACAACGCCGGCCATACCGTCATCAACGAATACGGGAAGTTTGCGCTGCACCTGTTGCCCTCCGGGATCTTTCATCGTGGCACGGTCAACCTGCTGGGCAATGGCGTGGTGGTGGACATCGAGCGGCTGATTGAGGAGATGGAGGACGTGCGCGCAAAGGGCGTGCATATCGGGCCGGACAACCTGCTTGTCAGCGACCGGGCGCCCATCGTGTTCCCGTTCCACCGCGATCAGGATGCGCTGGAGGAGGCGCGCCTCAAGGACGCCAAATACGGCTCCACCAAGCGCGGCATTGCGCCGGTCTACAGCGACAAGTATCAGAAAAAGACCATCATGCTGGGGGACCTGTTCTATCCGGACTATTTTGAGCAGCGCCTGCGCGGCGTGCTGGAGTGGAAAAATCTGACCATCGAGCATGTGTACGGCGCGACGCCGTACCGGTTTTCGGACATGCTCGACTGGGCGCGCACCTATGGCGAAAAGCTCCGCCCGTACATCTGCGACGTGGGGAAATACCTGCGCGAAGCCCAGCGCGCGGGCAAGCGTGTGCTCTTTGAGGCGCAGCTCGGCGCGCTCAGGGACATCGACTTTGGCATCTATCCGTATACCTCGTCCTCTTCGCCGGTGGCTGCCTATGCGCCCGTGGGCGCCGGCGCGCCCGGGACGAAGCTGGACGAAGTGATCGGCGTGGTCAAGGCGTATTCCACCTGCGTGGGGGAAGGCCCTTTCACGGCGGAATGGTTCGGCGAGGAGGCTGATCGCCTGCGGGAGGCGGGCGCGGAGTATGGCGCGGCAACGGGCCGCCCCCGCCGCGTCGGGCCGCTCGATCTGGTCGCCACACGCTACGGCGTCGTCATGCAGGCCGCCACGGCCATTGCGCTCACAAAGCTTGACATCCTCTCCTATATGGAGCGCATCCCCGTTTGTACGCGCTATCGGATCGACGGCGTGGAAACGGAGGATTTCCCGTATCCGGCCGCACTGCCGGCGGCAGAGCCCGTGTACGAATACCTGCCGGGCTGGGGCTGCGATATCGGCGGCGCGCGTAGCTTTTCCGCATTGCCCAAGGCTGCGCAGGACTACGTAACGTTCGTGGAGGAGCGCATCGGCGCGCCCGTGCGGTATGTGTCCGTGGGCGCCGACCGCGATGCGATCATCCTTCGCTGACGGTGGCCGCCATGAAGGACCGGTACGAAAACCCCCTCTGTGCGCGCTATGCCGGCGAGCGGATGCAGCGCCTGTTCTCGCCCGATACGCGGTTCCGGACGTGGCGCAGGCTCTGGACGGAGCTGGCGCGCGCCGAGCACGCCCTGGGCCTGCCGGTGACGGAGGCGCAGGTGGACGAGCTTGCCGCCCACATCGACGACGAGATCGATTATGCCGCCGTGGAAGCGCGCGAGCGCGAGGTGCGGCACGACGTGATGGCGCATGTCTACGCCTATGGCCTTTGCTGTCCTGGCGCAGCCGGCATCATCCATCTGGGGGCGACGAGCTGCTATGTCACCGACAATGCGGATTTGATCCTTTACCGGGACGCGCTGCGCCTCATCCGAGCGGAGATGGTCGCGGTGCTGCGCGCGCTCAAGGCGTTTGCCTGGCGGTACCGTTCGCTGCCGACGCTCGGCTATACGCATTTTCAGCCCGCACAGCCCGTGACGGTGGGCAAGCGCGCGTGCCTCTGGATGCAGGATCTCCTGCTCGACCTGGAGGAGCTGGACGCGGTGCTCGCATCCATGCGCTTCCTCGGCTGTCGGGGCACGACCGGAACGGAGGCCAGCTTTCTGGAGCTTTTTGACGGCGACGGCGGGAAGGTCGATGAGATGAATCGCCGCCTTGCCGCTGCTTTTGGCTTTGACCGCTGCTATGCCGTCTGCGGACAGACGTACCCGCGCAAACTCGACAGCCGGATTCTTGCGGCGCTCTCCTCCGTCGCACAGAGCGCGCACCGCTTTGCCACCGACGTCCGCCTGCTGCAACACGACCGGCAGGTGGAGGAGCCCTTCGGCGAGAACCAGATCGGCTCTTCGGCCATGGCCTACAAGCGCAACCCCATGCGCTCGGAGCGCATCTGTTCGCTTGCGCGCCTTGTCATGGCCGGCGCCGCGAACGCGCCGATGACCGCGAGCGTACAGTGGTTTGAACGCACGCTGGACGATTCCGCCAACCGCCGCGTCTCTTTGCCGGAGGCGTTCCTTGCAACCGATGCGGCGCTGCGCGCCATGGCGGATGTGGCGGGGGGCCTGCGCGTCAACGAGCGCGTCGTTGCACGCGCCATGATGGAATATCTGCCGTTTCTTGCCACGGAGAATCTGCTCATGGAGGGCGTGCGGCGCGGGGGCGACCGGCAGGCGCTGCACGAGGTCATCCGCCGGCATTCGATGGCGGCGGCGCAGCGGATGAAGGAGGGCGAACCGTGCGACCTGCTCGACCGGCTTGCCGCCGATCCGGCGTTCCCGCTCGACGGCGCGCAGATTCGCGCCATGCTCGATCCGGTAGCGTTTACCGGCCGGGCCGCCGAGCAGACGGAGGCGTTCCTCGCCTCGCTGGATCTGGATGCACAGGAGGCGGCGGCCATGCAGCCGCTCGCCGTATAGGAAGGCCCGTCACAGGGCGGGAAGATCGGAGGGCAGGTATCATGCGCCAGTTGTGTGGAATTCTATCGGAACGGCTGCGGCGTGGCGAGCGCGCGGTGCTTGCTACGGTGTTGAAAACGGCGGGCAGCGTGCCCCGCACGACCGGGGCGGCAATGGCCGTGTTTGCGGACGGGTTTTCCGGCACGGTCGGCGGCGGCGCCGTGGAGTTTGGCGCGCTTGCCGTGGCGCGTTCCCTGTTGCCGGGCGGGGAAAGCCTGGTCAAAACCTTTTCCAACATGCCGGACGAGGCGGGCGACGGCTGCTGCTGCGGCGGCCGGGTCACGGTGCTGTTCCAGCCGCTCGGCCCCGATGACGCCGCGTTTTTTGCACGTGCGGCTGCCCTTGCCGGCGGCGGCGAGCCGGCGTTTCTCGTGCGCCGCATCGTGGACGGCCGCGTGGCGGGACTTGCGCTGCATACGGCGTCGTCCCCCTGCGCCTGGTGCGCGCCGCATGGGCGCGCGGCTAGCTGCGTTGAACAGCCGGACGGCGCGGCGCTGCTGACAGAACCGATCGCCGGGGCAGTGCGCGTGTACCTGTTCGGCGCGGGCCACGTGGCGCGCTGCCTTGCGCCGGAGCTGGTGCGGGTGGGGTTTGATCTGACCGTCATCGATGCGCGCGAGACGCTGCTCATGGGCGAAGGCTTTTCCTGCGCGCGCGAGCGCCTGCTGGAGGACCCGGTGGCGGCCGCCGGGCGGCTGGCGTTCGGCAGCAACGACTACGCCGTGGTCATGGCCAGCAACCATGAGACGGATTTTGCCATCCTCGGGCAACTGCTGCAAAAGCGGCCGGGGTATATCGGCTGCATCGGCAGCCGCCGCAAGCTCGCCATGGCGCGCGAGCGTCTGGCGGCCGCCGGCGTGGACGGCGATGAGTTTGCTGCGCGGGTACACGCGCCGATCGGTCTGCCGATCAAGGCCGAAACCCCGGAGGAGATAGCGGTCAGCATTGCGGCGGAAATGATTCTCTTCCGTGCCGAGCACTGAGGGGCGGGGCAAACAAAACGGATCGAGGCGGCGCATGGCATGCGCCGCCTCGTTTGCCTCCCGACACCGGTTACGCTTTCGTCAGAGCTGTCCGCGCTTTTTCTGCGCGATCAGCCGTTCATAGCGCCCGAGCGCCTGGTCGATGACCCGGTCCCACGGCAAATACAGCGCCTTGTGGGCGCGCTCGCCGAGCGCATGCAGCCATTCCGGCGGCGCGGCAAGCGCCTGCCGGAGGACGGCGAACAGGCTTTCGGCGCTGTCGTCGCAGAGCAGACCGCTTTCCCCGTCCACAACGGATTCAGCAGGCGCGCCGCCGCGTGTGACGACGCTTGCCGTGTGCATGGCCGCCGCCTCATGTACGACCATGCCGGACGTATCGTACAGCGACGGGAACACGAACAGCGACGCAGCCTGATACAGTCCGTTGAGCAGGTCGTCCTCGTGGAGATGGCCGGTGAACACCGTGCGTGCCGTAAGCCCGAACGTTTCCGCCTTTTCGCGGATGGCGCGTTCGTCCGGCCCCTGCCCGGCCAGCACCAGCCGGAAGGCCACGCCCTCCTGCTGCAGCATTCTGGCGGCCTCGAGGATGTGCAGGATATTTTTCTTCCAGTTGAGCTGGCCGCAGTAGAAAAGTACCGGCACGTCCTCCGGCAGTTGGAAGCGCGCGCGCGCGGCGGCCAGGTTCTCCGGCCGGGGCGCATTGTCCGGCGTGCCGTTCGGCATGATGACGATATCGCCCCGATAGCCGTATTCGCGCAGCGTGTCGGCCGAGTTGCGGCTGACCGTCCACACCTCGTCGCACTTTTCGTAGAAGGATACGACGTATTTGACGCCGAGGTCTGCCAGCACCTCCTGTTTTACGATCTTGTAGAAGTCGTCGTAATACTTGGAGTGAAATGTACCGATCAGGGGGATATCGCGCCGGCGGGACAGGCGCAGTGCCTCCTGCCCGGCGATGAACGGGCTGTGTGCATGCACGATGTCGAGCGGGATCATGCCGATGCGCGCGCCATAATGCGCGTCAAAAAGCGGGATGCCGGTCTGATACTGCTTTTGCAGCGGCACGTTGCGTGCGGAAAAATCCACGAGCTCAAACGGATACCCGCCGCGATAGCCGGTGTCGGCCATCGGGGCGATGACGTAGCATTCGTGGCCCTTTTGTGCGATGTAGTTGGCATAGTTGTTGACCACGCGGCCGACGCCGTCCACGATGGGGTAGAAGGTGTCGGAAAGTTCGCCGATATGCAGGACGATCACGCTCCTCCAGAATGATGATGGGCCGATGCCGCAGCAGCGGTGCATCGAGGGCTTACCGGTAAAAAACGCCCGCGGGCGGGATGCCGGGCGCGGGCGGATAGCGGCAGGGGAGGGGGGACGCTCTGAGCGGAACCGCCTTCCGTTACCGGTCGAGGGGGGCGTCCGCAGGCGCGCCCGTGCGGGCCTGACGCCGGGCTTCGGCTTCGGCCTGCGCCTTTGCGCGCTCGGCCTCGAGCTCTGCGCGAACCTTCGCATCGATCTCGGCGGCCAGCTCCGGGTTGTCCTTGAGGAAGAGGCGTGCGTTGTCGCGCCCCTGCGCCATGCGCATCTCCCCATAGGAGAACCATGCGCCGGACTTGATGATGATGCGATGCGCCACCGCCATATCGAGCAGCGACCCTTCGCGCGAGATGCCCTCGCCATAGATCATGTCGAATTCGGCGGTCTTGAACGGCGGCGCCACCTTGTTCTTGACGACCTTGACGCGCGTGCGGTTGCCGACGATTTCGGTGCCGTTCTTGATCGGGTCGCCACGCCGCACGTCCAGCCGGATGGAGGCATAGAACTTGAGCGCCTTGCCGCCGGTGGTCGTCTCCGGATTGCCGTAGACAACGCCGACCTTTTCGCGCAGTTGATTGATGAAGATGACGATGGTATTGGACTTAGAGATGGCGCCCGCCAGTTTGCGCAGCGCCTGCGACATGAGCCGCGCCTGCAAACCGACGTGGGAATCGCCCATATCGCCTTCGATTTCCGCCTTTGGCACGAGGGCGGCCACGGAGTCCACGACCACTATGTCGATTGCCCCGCTGCGTACAAGCGCTTCGGTAATCTCCAGCGCCTGCTCGCCCGTGTCGGGCTGCGAAACGTACAGGTCGTCCACCCGCACGCCGAGGCTTTCCGCATAGACGGGGTCGAGCGCATGCTCCGCGTCGATGAACGCGGCGGTACCCCCCTCCTTTTGAGCCTGGGCGACCACGTGCAGCGCAATGGTGGTCTTGCCGGAGGATTCCGGCCCGTAGATCTCCACGATCCTGCCGCGGGGGATGCCGCCGACGCCAAGCGCATAGTCGAGTTCGATGCAGCCGGTGGAAACGACGGACACGGCGATTTTAGCGCCAGCGTCGCCAAGCTTCATGATCGCACCCTTGCCAAACTGTTTTTCGATTTGACCGAGCGCGATTTCCAGCGCTTTTTCCTTTTCCATGCCCATGCGTGATACCGTCCCTTCCTCCCGAAATAGCCAAAACAGCCGACGTTAAAAGTATATCACGAACATTCGTTCGTTTCAAGCACTATTGATTGCGCGGCCGGCAGGCCGAGCAACTGCCGCCGCAGAAGATCGAGCGCATGCAGGACGGCAAGGGTTCTTACGCGCGCACGGTCGCCGCTCAGGCGCAGTTCCGCCACCTGCGTACACCCGGCTGCGGAGAGCGCCGCATAAACCAGGCCCACCGGCTTGTCCGGCGTACCGCCGTCCGGCCCGGCAATGCCGGTCGTAGCAAGTGCATATGTTGCACCGGCGGCGGTGCGCATACCCTCTGCCATCTCCCGCGCGCAGGCGGCGCTGACGGCGCCCTGTGTAGCGAGCGTTTGCGGCGAAACGCCCAGCCGGCGTACTTTCGCGTCGTTTGCATAGGTGACGTCGCCCTCGAGAAAGCATGCCGAACAGCCGGGCACGTCCACGATGGCGGAGGCGAGCTGCCCGCCCGTGCAGCTCTCGGCGACGGCCAGCGTTTCGCCGCGTTCGCAGAGCAGGCGCACGCAAAGCGCCGGCAACGGTTCGCCGTCGGTGCTGTACAGGACGGGGCCAAGCCGCCGGGCGATTTCCTCGATCATGGGGGCGACAAGCCGTTTCCCCTCCGCCTCGTCGCGGCATTGGGCGGTGATGCGGAGCGTGACCTCGCCGGTCTTGACGTAGGGGGCAACGGTCGGGTTGGTCTGCGCGGAGATGATGTCGCGGATGCGATAGGTCAGTTCCGATTCCCCCATGCCGAAAAAGCGCAGCTCGCGCGAGTAGAGGCGCACGCCGCTGCGACGCTCCAGGTAGGGCAGCACATGGTTGGTAAACATGGGATACAGCTCGCGCGGCGGGCCGGGCAGCAGGATGGCCGCCTTGCCGCCGGCTTCCATGATGCAGCCGGGCGCCGTGCCGTTCGGGTTGGGGAGGATGATGCCGCCGCGCGGGAAGCGCGCCTGCTTGAGGTTGTTGGGCGTCATCTCGCGGCCGATGGAGGTAAAATAGGCGCGTAGGCGCGCCTCCTCCTCCGGCACGGGATCGAGCGGGATGTTCAGCGCGGCAGCCACGGTTTCCTTGGTCAGGTCGTCGTCAGTGGGTCCGAGACCGCCGGTGAACAGCACCACGTCCGCGCGCGCAAGCGCCTCGCGCACGGCCCCGGTCAGGCGGGCGGGGTTGTCGCCCACGGTGACCTGATAGAACGCCTGATATCCGAGCGGCGCCAGATGCCGGGCGATAAACTGTGCGTCGGTGTTGACAACCTGCCCCATGAGCAGCTCCGTGCCGACGGATACGATCTCTGCGATCATGCGCGATGCACCACCTTCCGGTTTTTGTAGAGATAATCGACGAGCGACCAGACCGTCAGTACCAGCGCAGCGTAGAGCACGATGCGGTCCATCGGTATGCCGATCCGGCAAAATACGGGGTTGTCGAGCAGGATCAGCACCACCGCGATGCATTGCAGCAGCGTCTTGCTCTTGCCGATCCGGCCGGCAGCGATCACCGTGCCGTTTTCGGCCGCAACGAGCCGGAACGCGCTGATGATGAACTCCCGCCCGACGAAAATGAACGTCAGCAGCGGCGCGATATCGCCCGTACCCGTGAGCATGATGAAGGCGCCGCATACGAGGAGCTTGTCGGCCATCGGGTCGAGCAGCTTGCCAAAGTCCGTAACGAGGCCGTACCTGCGCGCATACCAGCCGTCGAACAGGTCGGTCAGCGCCGCGATGGTGAAGACCACGGCGGCAAGCACATTCCACCATGGCAGCACGGCGTCGAGATAGAAGCAGGCCACAAACACGGGCACAAGGCACATGCGCAGCAGCGTCAGGCGGTTCGGCAGATTCATAGCAGCTCTCCGATCATGTCGTAGTCCCGTGCGTGCGTCAGGCGCACAAGGCGGTAGGTGCCGGGCACGGCGTTCACCCCCGGCAACAGGATGCGCCCGTCTACATCCGGCGCCTCGGCGTACGAGCGGCCGAACGCGCCGTGTGCGTCCACCCCTTCGATGAGCACCTCCGCCTCCTGCCCGACGCGGCGCTGCCCCCGCCGGCGGGAAATGCCGCGCTGCTGGGTCATGAGCGCATCAAGCCGCGCCTGTTTCACCTCGTCCGGGATCTGGCCGGGCATGCCTGCGGCGGGAGTCCCCTCCTCCGGAGAAAAGGCGAAAGCGCCGACCCGGTCGAACGGATGGTCGCGCAAAAAGGCCAGGAGCTCTTCAAATTGCGCGTCCGTTTCGCCCGGAAAACCAACCATCATGGTTGTGCGCAGGATGAAATCCGGCGCCATCCGCTCGACGTGTTCGAGCACGCGCCGGATATGCGCCTGTGATCCGCGGCGGTGCATGGCCGCCAGCATGGCGTCGTTGACGTGCTGCAGCGGCATGTCGAGATAGTTGACGAGCTTTTCGTTTTCGCGGATCTCGTCGATGAGCGCCGGCGTCACCGTATCGGGATAGGTATAGAGCACGCGCACCCAGTGCAGCGCGTCGATTTCGGTAAGACGGCGGAGCAGCTCCATGAGGCGCGGCCTGCCATACCGATCCGTCCCATAGCCGGACGTATCCTGCGCGATGACGGTGAGCTCCGTCACGCCGCCGTCGGACAGGCGTTTCGCCTCATCCAGCAGCGATTCGATAGGCTCGCTCTGCAGCGGGCCGCGGATGAGCGGGATCGCGCAGTAGGCGCAGCGGTTGCTGCAGCCGTCGCCCACGCGCAGAAAGGCGCGGTATGGCGGCGTGGTCAATACGCGCGGTGCGCCGCAGACGGGAGCGGGCGCCGGCTGCCCGAGCGCATCCGCCAGCAGCGCGGGCAAACGGTCGTATTCGCGCACACCGATCATCAGATCGATTTCCGGGAGGGCTTCGCTCAGCTCCTCGCGGTAGCGCTGCGTCAGGCAGCCGGTCGCCACCAGCAGCCGGCAGCGGCCGGTGCGCTTCATGGCGGCCAACTCCAGAATGGTGTTGATGGATTCCTGCTTGGCCGCTTCGATAAAGCCGCAGGTGTTCACAATCAACACCTCGGCCTCCGCCGGGGCGGAAACGAACCGGTGCCCGGCGGCGCGCAGCAGGCCCAGCATTCGCTCGGTATCCACCAGATTTTTCATGCAGCCGAGCGAAACGACGCCGATGCTGCTCATGCTTCCTCCTCGGGGGGCGGCGCTTCGTCAACCGTTTCCTGCGGCGGCGCGCCGTCGCCAAAGAGCGCCTCAAATTCGCTGCGCTTGATGAGCACGCGACGAGGCTTGCTGCCGTCGAACCCGGAAACATAGCCGTGCTGCTCCATGATATCGATCAGGCGGGCGGCGCGCGCATAGCCCACGCGCAACCGGCGCTGGATCATGGATATGGATGCCTGCCCGCTTTCGAGCACGACGCGCAGCGCCTCGCCCAGCAGGTCGTCCTCCTGCTTGCCCTCGCCGAAAGCGCCGCCGGACGGACCGCCCCTGGCGGCATTGGCCAGGTCGGACACCACCTGCTCGTCGAACTGCGGCTGTTGCTGCTGGTCGGCAAAGTAGCGCACAACGCGCTCGACCTCCTCGTCGGATACGAAAGCGCACTGCAGGCGGATCGGCTTGTTGGAACCGTTCGGATGGAACAGCATGTCGCCGCGGCCGAGCAGCTTTTCCGCGCCCGTGGCGTCCAGAATGATGCGCGAGTCGATGCCGGAACTCACCGCAAACGCACAGCGGGAAGGAATGTTCGCCTTGATGAGGCCGGTGATGATATCGGCCGAGGGCCGCTGCGTTGCGACGATCAGATGGATGCCGGACGCACGGCCGAGCTGTGCAATGCGGCAAATGCTGTCCTCCACGTCGTCCGGCGCGACCATCATCAGGTCGGCCAGCTCGTCGATGATGACCACAAGCCGCGGCAGCCGCTTTGCCGGGTCCTGCTGCACCTCGTTGTAGCGGGCCAGGTCGCGCGCGCCGGCCTCGGAAAACTTCTTGTAACGCAACGTCATCTCGTTGACCGCCCAGCGCAGGGCGCCGGCCGCCTTTTTCGGCTCCGTCACCACGGGGACGAGCAGGTGCGGCAGGGTGCAGAACACGGAAAGTTCCACCACCTTCGGGTCGATCAGGATCAGCCTGAGGTCGGCGGGAGAGGATTTGTAGACCATCGAGATGATGAGATCGTTGATGCACACGCTCTTGCCGGAACCGGTCGAGCCGGCGATGAGCATGTGCGGCATCTTCCCAAGATCCGCCGTGATGACCTTGCCGCCGGTATCCTTGCCGAGCGCCATGGTGATGGGGGAGGTGGCGTTCTGGAACTCGCGGCTCTCGATGATGTCGCGCAACACGACCGTGACGGCGTTCTTGTTCGGGATCTCCACGCCGACGGCCGCCTTGCCCGGGATGGGCGCCTCGATGCGAACGCGCGGCGCGGCGAGCGCCAGCGCGATATCGTTGGATAATACCGTGATGCGGTTTACCCGCACGCCGGGCGCGGGCTGCAGTTCAAAGCGGGTGATCACGGGGCCGACGGTCACGTTTACGAGCTTTGTGGCGATGTTGAAGCTGGCCAGCGTTTCCACGAGCAGCTTGCCCGTTTCGGCCGGATTCTCACCGCCGCGCCCGTAGGAGACGGACGGCGCATTGAGCAGGGAAAAGGAGGGCGGCACATATACCGGCGGCGCGGGCTGGATCTCCGGGAGGGAGGGGTCCGGCTGCGTCGGCTGTTCGATGACCACGGCCTTGCGCGGCGCGGCAACCGGCGGCTCGGTCACGCGGGCGGACGCCGCAGCGTCGCGCGCGGGCTTGACCGGCTCCACGGTGAACGGGTAATCCTCTGCCGGCTCAAGGTCCTCCCAGATCGCATCGCCCTGTGGCAATGGCGGCGGGGGCGCCGGCTGTTCCGCAGCGGCGGCCGGTGCAATCTTGCGCACGGGCCGCGCCTGCAGGGAGGTTTCATTCAGATAGGTCAGCTCATCCTGCACTGCTTCGGCGGGCGCGTTTTTCACGCGCCGGTCGGCGGCCGAAACGGGCAGATCGGCCGCAAAGGCGTTGAAGTCGGACAGGTCGCCGTCGGTGCGGCGGCCGCGACGCGTGCGCTTTTCCGGCTTCTCCGGGCTTTCGGAATTGTCGGCATTCTTCTGCTGCTGCAGGTCGTAGACCGGCATGCGCCGCTGTTCGGCAGTGCGCACGCGCTCCACCGCCGTATGCACACTGCGGTTGACGCGCGCGGACATATCGCGCAAGGAGAGCCGCGTGACCATGAGGATGACGATCAGGAGCGTGGCGATGGTTACGACATAGGCCAGCGCGCCGCCGCCCAGCTGCTGCAGCGGATAGCACAGCAGCGCGCCGATGACGCCGCCGCCCCGATGCGGGAACGTGCCGCCGGCCTCGTAGGCGGCGGCGAGATAGGCGATATAGGGCGAACCCTTGTAGACGGCGCCGCGCGCGGTTTCCGCCAGCGTCAACGCGGCGATGACGCCGGTGACGAGCCACCCCGTCCCGCTGCCGCCGCTGCCGTTGCGTCCGGCGATGGAAAGTATGCCGGCGCCGATACAGACCGCTGGCAGCACATAGGCGAACCAGCCGCACAGCCCGAACAGCAGGCGGCTCAGGAATTCGCCCAGAACGCCCGTGCCGGAGACGAACAGGTACACGCCGAGCAGCACGCCGAACGCGATGTACAGCACGCCGCGCACCTCGCGCTTGCGCCGCGCTTCCTCCTGCCCTGCGCTGCGCTGCGACGCAGCCTTTCGTTTACCGCCGGACGACTTCTTATTGGCCGGCGCCTTGGCCGGTTTGGAACCGGTTTTTTTCGCCATAAGCGAGTTCCTTCCATAGTTACTCAATTTATTATACCGCACTTGCGGCCGCGATGCAAACGAAAGTGGTTCCGTCCGGTCCGGCGCGTCCCGCGCGGTTTTGCTTGCCAGCGTCGGGCGCATGGGGTATACTGTGGGGGAGGCAAAAGAGCGGCAGGGCCGCTTTGGAGGGAACTATGCAGATTGTCATTTTGGACGGCCACGCGGTCAACCCCGGCGATTTGAGCTGGGACTGCCTGCGCGCGTTTGGCACGCTGTCCGTGTATGACCGTACGCCGGCGGAGTTTACGGCGCAGCGGCTCATCGGCGCGGACGTTGTCTTCACCAACAAGACCGCCATTGACGAGGCGGCGCTCGAACGTGCGCGGAACCTCAGGATGATCGGCCTGCTGTCCACCGGCTATGACGTGGTCGATCTGGCCGCCGCCACGCGCCGCGGTATCGTCGTGTGCAACGTCCCCTCTTACAGCACGGACGCGGTGGTGCAGCATACGTTTGCGCTGTTGCTGGAGATCTGTTCGCTGGTCACATTGCACGACCGCGAGGTGCATCGGGGTCGCTGGACGCACAGCCCGGATTTCTGCTTCTGGGATGCGCCGCTCATCGAGCTGTCGGGCAAGACGTTCGGCATCCTTGGCTGCGGCGAGATCGGCTGCCGGGTGGCCGGCGCGGCGGCGGCGTTCGGCATGCGCGTCATCGGTTACAGCCGTGGCGAGCATCCGGCGTTTATCGGCGAGCGCGTATCGCTTGATGGGCTGTTTGCCGAGAGCGACGTGCTCTCCCTCCACTGCCCGGCAACGCCGGAGACGAGGGGAATTATCAACGCCGCGACAATCGCACAGATGAAGGACGGCGCCATCCTGCTCAACACCGCGCGCGGCACGCTGTGCGTCGCGCAGGATGTGGCCGATGCGCTTGAGCGCGGCAAGTTGCGCGCCTATGCGGCGGACGTGGCCGAGCGGGAGCCGATCTCGCGCAACGATCCGCTGCTTGCGGCGAAAAATTGTATTCTCACGCCGCACATCGCCTGGGCGCCGCGGGAAACGCGCCAGCGGTTGCTCCGGCTTGCGGCGGAAAACCTGCGCGCGTTTTTGAACGGCGCGCCGATCAACCGGGTCAACTGATCCGTCGGGACACGCTTTATGGAGGCGCTGCATGAAACGGAAGATGCTTTTCGCCCTGCTGCTGGTGTTGCCGCTCGCGGCGTTCACCGGCTGCAAGGAGCAGGAGGAAATTCAGAATATCCCCACGCCGCGCGGTGACGCGCAGACGTATATCCTGCGCCAGACCTGGCCGGAGCCGGAGCACAGCATCGAGGTGACCGGCAGCGGCGAGGTCATTGCGGAACCGGACTTTGCCACGATTCGCGTCGGCGTGTCCGTCACGGGCGATACGGCGGAGAGCGCCTCCGCCCAGTGCCAGGAGCGCCTGCAGTTGATCTATGAAGCGGCGCTCGGCTTTGATGTGGCCCGCGCCGATATCAGCGCCGCCGGCATTGAGATCGAGGCGCGGCGCGACGAGGAGGGCGGCGAGATCGTGGATTATCTGGCGAGCGATACGGTCACGGTGATCGTGCGCCGCGTAAGCGACCTCAACACCATCCTCACCACCGTCATCGATGCGGGCGCATCGCAGACCTATGCCGTGACGTACAGCATCACGGAGGCCTCCAGCGCCTACCGCGAGGCGCTGGCCGCCGCAATGGCGGATGCGCATGAAAAGGGGAGCGTGCTTGCGGAGGCGTCCGGCGTCGTGCTCGGCGAGGTGATCGGCGTGGTGGAGCAGCCGTATGACGAGAGCAAGCTCATTGGCGTGGACTTTGAGAGCAGTTCCATCGTCGTGTCCGCGGATGTGATCGTGACCTATCTCATCGAATAGCGCGGCGATACGGCAAGGCAAATAAAGACGAAAGCGGCGGCCGGGTTTGAGGACTCGGCCGCCGTAGCGCGTTTGCCGTCATGTCCGGCCGTACTCCTCCGATACGATCCGCGCTGCGGCGACCTGCTGCGCGCGGGAGAGGCCGTAATCCTCCGTGCTGAGCACCTCGGCCCTGTCGCCGGCAAGGCGCAGCACGGCTTGCGCGGAGAAGCTGTACAGATATCCGTCGCCCACGATGATATGGTCGAGCAGGCCGACGTGTACGCTTTGCAGCGCGGCGCGGATCGCTTCGGTGGTTTCGATGTCGGGTTGGGAGGGCAACGGGTCGCCGGACGGATGGTTGTGCGCCAGAATGATGCCATGGGCGTGGCGCAGGATGGCCAGCTCCACGATCGTGCGCGGGTAGACGGTCAATTCACTGACCGAGCCGCTGCCCACGGCCACTGCGCACAGCAGCGCGCGCTGTGCGTTCAGGCACAGCGCGTACATGCGCTCGTCCGTTTCCTGGGAAAGGAGCAGTTCCGCATAGCGGGCGGCGCGGTGCGGCGCGTTCAGCAGCGGCTTTCCGTTGCGGTGCGGCACGCCGCTCAGCGCGATGCGGCGCCGGATTGCCGCTTCGAGCTGCAATAGCTGCGCGGCCGCCGGGCCGACGCCGTCCACCGTCTGCAACGACGCTGCGTCGGCGGCGAATACGCCGGCAAGCGAGCCGAAGCGTTGCAGCAGTTTGTGCGCCGTTTCATTCGTATCGCGCCGCGGGATGGCATAGGTGAGCAACAGCTCCAGCAGCTCATGGTCGGCAAAGACGTCCGGCCCGTGTTCCGAAAACCGTTGCCGGAGCCGTTCCCGATGTCCGTCATGTATGCCGGCCATGCCCGCGCCTCCTTCCCTCATCCGCTTTCTTCATTATAACGGGAGCGGCGGCGGGAAGTAAAGCCGCCCATGCAAAAAAAACGTCAGCACGCGGGCAGGATTTTGAAGAATCTGCAACGAACCGGCTGATTTTTTGCAATGGCTCTTGTCAAATCCTGCGGATGCGGGTAATATAGGAATATCTATACATGATGGAGTTTTATCGGCATGCAGCTGATGCTTGACGAATGCGGGGTGTTGCCGCAGCATACGGTGCTTGCGGCGCTCTCCGGCGGGGCTGACTCGGTCGTGTTGTTGCATCTGCTGTGCGCGGCGCAGCGCGAGGGCCGCGTCGCGCGCATTGCGGCGGCGCATCTGCATCACGGGTTGCGCGGCGCTAAGGCCGATGCCGACGAAGCGTTTTGCACGGAACTCTGTGCCCGATGGGGCGTGCCGCTCACCGTTGCGCGCGCCGATGTGCGCCTGGTGGCGAAGCAGGAGGGCCTTTCGATCGAGACGGCGGCGCGACGGGAGCGGTATCGGTTCCTGCGCGCCGCGGCACGTGCAGCCGGGGCGGACTGCATTGCGGTTGGCCATCATATGGACGACCAGGCGGAAACCCTGCTGCTGCATCTGTTGCGCGGCAGTGGGCTTTCGGGGCTGTGCGGCATGCGCCTGCGCGCGGACGATATCGTCCGGCCGTTGCTGCATGTGCTGCGGGCGGAGATTGAGGACTATGCCCGGGCGAACGGCCTTGCCTTTTGTACGGATGAGACGAACGGCTCCGACGAGATGACGCGCAATCGCGTCCGCCACGAACTGTTGCCGAAGCTGCTTTCGTTCAACCCGCATGCCGTAGAGCGCCTTGCCGCCACGGCGGCGTTGCTCCGACAGGACGAGGATTGCCTTGCCGCGCTTGCCGGCGCGGCGCTTGCGGCGGCGCGCACGCAAGACGGCGGGTATGACCGCGCGGCCCTGCGCGCGCTGGATGTTGCCGTGCGCAGTCGTGTTTGCAAGGCCCTGCTGCTGGAGGCGCAGGACGGCGATGTGGAGCAGCGGGACGTGGCACGGCTTGACGCGCTGCTGGCGGCGCAAACGGGCACAAAGATCGAACTGCGCGGCGGCCGTGCGGCATGGGTGGACGCGGTCGCGCTGCACGTGGGCGCATTGCCGGCGCCCCTTGCTTTTTCGGTTCCGCTCGCCGTGCCGGGCGTGACGCACACGCCGGCGGGCAGCTTTTATGCTGCGGTGGACGGGTGCGGACGGCCGGACGGCGCCAACGAAGCCTGTATCGACCTTGATGCGCTCCCATCGGATGCGGTGGCGCGCACGCGTCGGCCGGGCGACCGCTTCCATCCGCTGGGCGCGCCAGGCATGCGCAAATTGTCGGACGTGATGACGGATCGAAAGCTGCCCCGCTTCCTGCGGGATATCCCGCTTTTGTGCAGCGGCGCCGAGGTGCTCTGGATGCCGGGATACACCGTTTCGGAACGCCTGCGGATCACGCCGCAGACGAAGCGGATATTGCATATGATTTATCAGGAGGGCAGAGACAATGGCTGAGTACAGGCGCATGGAACAGGACATAGCGGAAATCCTTTTGGATGAGGAGACCATCCGCGCCCGTGTTAAGGAGCTGGGCGCGCAGCTTGCGGAGGATTATCGCGGCAAGGAAGTCGTCATGATCGGCATCCTGAAAGGAGCAGTCGTGTTCTATGCGGATCTGGCGCGTGCGATGGATCTGCATATGAAGATGGATTTCATGGGCATTTCGAGCTATGGGGATGCCCAGAAGACCTCCGGCATTGTGCGCATTACCAAGGATGTGGACACGAGCATCACCGGCAAACACGTGATCATTGCGGAGGATATCATGGACAGCGGCTTGACGCTTACCTATCTGCTGCGCCTGTTGCAGGAACGCAAGCCGGCCTCTGTGCGCGTATGCTGCCTGCTCGACAAGCCGGAGCGGCGCGAGTGCGATATTACGCCCGATTACTGCGGGTTCATCATCCCCAACCGGTTTGTGGTCGGCTATGGCCTCGACTATATGGGGCTGTATCGCAACCTGCCGTACGTGGGCGTGCTCAAACCGGAGGTCTACGGCGCATAGGCGCGGCGGGCCGCCTGATTTTTTAGCGAAGGGGTCGGCGCGCAGGGCGCGCCGTAACAGGAGGATACACGTTTGAACAGAAAGAAAATTGCAACGTTGCTCGTCTGGCTGACCATTGCAGCCGTAGTCGTCTGGATGGCGAGCGGCTTCAACCTTTCCGGGCAGCAGCCGGAAGAACTGGATTATAACACCCAATTCCTCGATCTGGTGCGGCGCACCGAAAACGGAGACGCCTCCGGAAGCAGGATCAAGGCGATCCTGATCCAGTACCGGGATGTTTACGGCCTGTATACCGATAGTCTGGCGGAGGCAAAGGATCTGCCGAACAACGCGGATTTCCATGTCATCATTCCGTCGGAAACGACGTTTCGCGCGGACATGGCGGCCATCGTCTATGCTGCGCGCAGCGACACGTTTTCGAGCGTGGACGAGGTTTCGAGCCTCGATTATTCCTTTGCCTACGAGTCGCGCCTTGTGGAGGAGTCGATCTGGACGGTCATCCTGCCCTATCTGTTGATGCTCGTGGGCGTCGGCGTGCTGTACTATTTCATCATACGGCAGCAGGGCGGGGGCAAGCAGATGATGAACTTCGGCCGTTCGCGCGCGCGCCTGCAGACGAACGATATGAGCAAGACCACCTTTGAGGACGTGGCCGGCGCCGACGAGGAGAAGGAGGAGTTGCGCGAGATCGTGGAATTCCTGCGCGATCCGGATCGCTTCAGCAGCATCGGCGCGCGCATTCCCAAGGGCGTGCTGCTCATCGGCCCGCCGGGCACGGGCAAGACGCTGCTGGCCAAGGCGGTGGCGGGGGAGGCCAAGGTGCCGTTCTTCTCCATCTCCGGGTCCGACTTTGTGGAGATGTTCGTGGGCGTCGGTGCGTCGCGCGTGCGCGACCTGTTCCAGACGGCCAAGCGCAGCTCGCCCGCCATCGTATTCATCGACGAGATCGACGCGGTGGGCCGCCATCGCGGCGCGGGCATGGGCGGCGGTCACGACGAGCGCGAACAGACGCTCAATCAGCTCCTTGTCGAGATGGATGGCTTTGCGCCCAACGAGGGGATTATCGTCATTGCCGCAACCAACCGGCCGGACATCCTCGACCCGGCGCTGCTCCGCCCCGGCCGGTTTGACCGGCAGGTCACCGTCAACTATCCGGATGTCAAGGGCCGCGAGGACATCCTGCGCGTGCATGCGCGCAACAAGCCGCTTGCCGAGGGCGTCAAGCTCAGCGTACTGGCGCAGCGTACGCCCGGCTTTACCGGGGCCGATCTTGAGAACGTGCTCAATGAGGCGGCCATTCTGGCGGCGCGCGCACACCACAAGACCGTCGATATGCCGGAACTGGAGGAGGCGATCACCCGCGTGATCATGGGCCCGGAGAAGCGCAGCCGCGTGATCACCGAGCTTGATAAACGCCTGACCGCCTATCACGAGGCCGGACACGCCATTGTCGCGCTCAAACTTAAGAATTGCGACCCGGTGCACGAGGTCAGCATTGTGCCGCGCGGCCTTGCGGGCGGCTATACGATGTATCTGCCCAAGGAGGACAAGACGTATGTGACGCGCAGCAAGCTGGAGGATTCCATCGCGGCGGCCCTCGGCGGGCGCGTGGCGGAGAAGCTGCGCTTGGGCGATATCAGTACCGGCGCGCACAGCGATCTGCAGCATGCCAGCGAAATCGCGCACCGCATGGTCACCGAATACGGCATGAGCGAAGAGATCGGGCCGATCTTCCTCGGCGGCCAGACCGAGGTGTTCGTCGGCCTGGAATGGGGGCACGAGCGCAACTATTCCGAGGCGCTTGCCGCCCGTGTGGACGATGCGGTGCAGAAGATCCTCGCGGCGCAGTTCGAGCGCGCGGAACAGGCGATTGCCTCCGATTTGGAGGCGCTCGACCGCGTGGCAGACATGCTCATCCGGTACGAACGCGTGACCGGCGACGAGTTTGCCGCCGTGTACAACGGCGCGGATGCGGAGCAGGTGCTCGGCCGGAGCGATAAAGCGGCGTCTGCCGACGGCGCGAAGGACGGCGAAGGCGCGTCGGTCGCCGAAGCGGCGGAGCCGGAACGGACACAGCCGGAGCCGTCGGCCGAAGCGGCGGAGCCGGCACAGACGGAGGAAACGCCTGCGACGCGCGACGAATAATCCGGCGTGTTCAGACTGCGGGACGGGCGATCCGTCCCGCTTTCGGTTGCCTGCCGGCGGATTCGGCAGGAAAACGGGAGGGGATCAATTTTGAAAACAGGGATGGAAGCCAGGGGGATTTTGCCCACCGGATGCATGGACCTGCATACGCACAGCCGCTGTTCCGACGGCGACCGCACGCCTGCGGCGCTCGTGCGCTGCGCGGCCGAAGCAGGCGTGTCGATGCTCGCGCTGACCGACCACGACTGCGTCCGGGGCGTGGCGGAAGCCGTTGCCGCGGGACGCGAATATGGCGTCCGGGTTGTGCCGGGCGTGGAGATGGATAACGAGTTCGATCAGGAGCTGCACATCCTTGGCCTCGGCGTGGACGTGGACGACCCGGCGCTGCAGCGCGAACTGGCGGCCGCGCGGGAGCGCCGCGAGGTGCGCAACGCCCGCATCCTCGAAAAGCTGCTTGAAATGGGGGTGGACGTGCGCCCGTTTCTGGCCGCGTCCGCAGGGGTGACGACCCGGATGCACATCGCGCTTGCGCTCGTGGAGGGCGGCTTTGCCACAGGCATAGCCGACGCGTTCAACCGCTATATCGGGCAGGGCGCGCCCGCGTTTGCAACGGTTCAGCGCCCCACACCGGAGCGCGTAATCGCGCTGTTGCGCGGCGCCGGCGGCATCCCGGTGCTGGCGCACCCATGCCATCTCAAGGGCGACGTGCATGCAATCGTCCGGGAGCTTTGCGCGCTCGGCATTGCCGGGATCGAGGCGTACTATTCGACCTCCACCCCGGGCCAGACGCGGCTGTTTCTGAGCCTTGCGGCGCAGCACGGCCTGCTGGTCACATGCGGCAGCGATTTTCATGGCGACCGACGCCCGGCTGCGCGCCTCGGCTGCGCCTGGACGGACGATCCGGCGCTGGAGCGCACGCGCGCGGCGCTGCTCGAACGGCTCTGACCCCTGCACCAAATCTCCGCCGCGTGCATATATTGCCGATGGAGGGGATCGCATGAAGCGCAGGAGGAAACGGCTCTTCGTTATACTGTCGCTGCTGCTCGTGCTGTCGGCGGGCGTTCTCGTATTCATCAATATCAATCTGCGCCCCGTACTCGTCGGCCTGTCCGCTTCGCGCGTGCAGGCCGCCGCCGCGCGCGCCATGAACGACGCGATCCTCGAGGTGCTGCGCGCGGAAGAGGGCGACGGCTACGGGTCGCTCGTCAACGTCTATGAGACCAACGGCAAGGTGTATCTGCTGCAGGCCAACAGCACCAGGCTGAATACGCTTTCTGCCGACTGCGCCAACGAGGCGCAGAGCCGTATCGCCGCCCTTGGCGAGCAGGGGATCTCCGTGCCGCTCGGCACGCTCTCCGGCATTCCGCTGCTCTCCGGCATCGGCCCGCGGATTACGCTGTACTTCACGCCTGCCGGCGCGGTAAACGCTTCGTTTGAAAGCGAATTCCGCTCGGCGGGGATCAACCAGACGCTGCACCGCGTCATTCTGCGCCTGACGGCCTCGGTGCGCGTGATCCTGCCGGGGGAGTCGCATACGCTGACCGTTGAGGCGGAGGCTCCCGTGGCGGAGAACATCATCGTGGGCGACGTGCCGGACGCATATACGAATGTCGCCAACGAAGAGGACCTGCTCAACCTGATCCCCAGCGATTGAGCGACCGCGGCGGACGAACGGCGGACCCGCAGCAAAAATCACATAAAATCGACCGGTACGGTTGCCCCGGCTTGCCCCGTCTGCTATAATAAGCTTAACTCCTACCACAGAAGAAAGGACGCTACATGTATACAGGCGCAGGCATTATCAAGATCTTCGCAGGAAGAACCGGTCAGTCCTTTGCGAGAAAGATGTGCGCGTATCTGGGCACGCAGCTCGGCGACGCGACGACCATCAAATTCTCCGAAGGCAACATCTTCGTTCGTGTGAACGAGTCCATCCGGGACAAGGACGTTTACATCGTGCAGCCCATTGGCCACGAGCCCAACGACGAGTTTACCGAGCTGCTGTTTTGGATCGACGCGTTCAAGCGCGCCAGCGCCAATTCCGTGACCGCTATTATCCCGTACTTTTCCTATGCCAAAGGCGACAAAAAGGATGAGCCCCGTGTGTCCATCCGGGCGCGCGTATGCGCGGACTGCATCGAGGCCGTGGGCGTGGACCGCGTCGTCACGATGGATCTGCATGCGCCGCAGGTGCAGGGATTCTTCAAAAAGCCGGTTGACCATCTGTATGCAAAACCGCTTCTTTGCGAATATATCCGGCGGCAGGGCATCGTAGACGACGATCTGGTCGTCGTCTCGCCGGACGCCGGATCTGCCAAACGTGCCCGTGAGTTTGCTACCGAGCTGCGGCGGCCCGTCGCCATCGGCGACAAGACCCGCTATGGGCATGACGAAAACGCCAAGGTGCTCGAGGTCATCGGCGAGGTCGAAGGGAAGAACTGTCTGGTTGTGGACGATTTCTCCATTTCCGGCGGCACGCTTGTGGATATCGCCTATTGCCTGAGGGACAAGGGCGCCAAGCGCATCTTTGCGGCGCTTTCCCACAACGTGCTCAGCGCCTCGGGCCTCGAAAAGATCGAGAAGAGCCCCATCGAGATGCTCGTTGCAACCGATACGCTTGAATGCCACGACGCGCACCTGTCCACCAAACTGCGCACGATTTCGGCCGCCCCGATGTTCGCGCAGGCGGTCAAGATCATTCACGACCGCGCGCCCATCAGCAATATGTTTGAACAGCGCGTGAGCAAGCGCCTGCTCGACATGAGCTTCATGGAACAGCAGAGCCTGCTGTAAGGCTGCCGGTCGGGCATGCCAATTTCGGGAAACAGGCGGAGGACCGCCGGCCGTCACGGCCCGGACGGTCCTCCGGTTTTCTCTGCCGGCGGGCGCCGTTTAGTTGTCGAGCGCGCAGAGCTCCTTTGCAATGCGGGACGCCACGCGCGCGTTGTTGAGCGCAAGCTGGACGTTCGCGTCGAACGAAGTGCCGCCCGTCAGTTCCTTCACACGCGCGAGCAGGAACGGCGTGATGTTCTTGCCCCGTACGCCTTCCGCCTCCGCGGCGGCCAGCGCCTCTTCGATGATGTTTTCCATATAGGTGTTGTCCATGCCGTATTCCTCGGGAATCGGATTGCCGATGAGCACGCCGCCGGCCAGCCCCAGCGTCTGCTTGGCATGGATGATGGCGGCGATCTCCGCCTCGTCCTTTGCAGCGTAGTCGAGCGGGAACCCGCTGCTGCGGCAGTAGAACGCCGGGAATTCCGCCGTCCGGTAGCCGATGACCGGCACGCCCATCGTCTCCAGGTATTCGAGCGTGCGGCCGATATCGAGGATCTGTTTGGCGCCGGCGCAGACGACCGCCACCGGCGTGTGCGCCAGCTCTTGCAGATCGGCCGACACGTCCATCGTCACCTCGCCGTGGCGATGCACGCCGCCGATGCCGCCGGTGGCGAACACCCGCACGCCCGCCATCGCGGCGCAGATCATTGTGGTCGCAACGGTGGTCGCACCGTTGCGGCCGGTGGCGACATAGGTGGCCATGTCGCGGCGGCTGACCTTGCCGACATTTTCGGCGCGGCACAGCAGCTCCAGTTCATCCATCGTCAGGCCCGCCTTGACGCGGCCGCCAACGATCGCCATGGTGGCCGGCACGGCGCCTTCCTCACGAATGATGGCGTCCGCCTGCCGGGCAAAGGCAAGGTTCTCCGGGTAGGGCATTCCATGGCTCAAGATGGTGCTTTCCAGCGCGACGACCGGCCGGTTTTCCGCGACGGCTTCCTGGACTTCGGGGAGGATATCCACATAGCGTTCGACTGACATGATGCGCCTCCTGATCGGATTTCTAAATAATGGTACCTGACAAAATTATAAACGCCGTTGCAGAGAATTGCAAGCTGCGCGATTGGTAATGCCAAAATTTGCGCCATGGGGGGCAAAAGCGCGGGAGCGGCTTGTCCACGCCGGGGGTTCATGCTATACTGTATACGGATAAAAGCGGCGGCGCCGCAGGACGGAGGAGGGATGGTATGGCCTATCGGCTCGGGGTGGATCTGGGCGGTACGACGATCAAGGCGGGCGTCGTCGATGAGAAAAAGCGCATGGTCTGCCACGTCAGCCTGCCTACGGGGGCAGATCGGCCGTTCGAGACGGTCGTGGCGGATATGGCGGCCGCCGCCAAACAGGCCGCCGCGCAGGCTGGCCTCGATATGGGGGATTTTCCCTGCGTGGGCTTCGGCATGCCGGGGCTGATCGATCTTGCACGCGGCATTCACGTGTTTGCCGGCAACCTTGGCTGGCACAACGTTCCCATTACCGCGGAGCTGCAACGGCATTTTTCCATCCCCGTTTTTGTCGGCAACGATGCCAACTGCGCCGTCGTCGGCGAAACGGTGGCGGGCGCGGCAAGCGGGCTTTCCAACGTGCTCATGCTCACGCTTGGCACCGGCGTTGGCGGCGGCATCATCGTGAACGGAAAGCTGTTCACCGGCGGCAACGGCATGGGCGCCGAGCTTGGCCATGTGCAACTCTGCTTTGACGGAGCGCCCTGTAGCTGCGGCATCAACGGATGCCTGGAGGCGTATGCCTCCGTGACGGCGCTCATCCGGCAGACCGAGGAGGCGATGGCCCGCCATTCCGCATCGGCCATGCACGCCTTCGCTCAGGAGCAGGGCGGCGTGGACGGCCGGACGGCTTTTGAGTGCGCCAAAGCGGGCGATGAAGCGGCCGCGGCAGTCGTGGATACCTATCTCAATTATCTGGCCGCCGGGCTTGGAAGCCTCATCAACGTGTTCCGGCCGGAGGTGGTGCTCATCGGCGGGGGGTTATCCAATCAGCGCGAACACCTGCTCGTGCCGCTTGCAGCGCGCGCCCGACAGTACACGTTCGCGAGCGACCTCCTCGGCATGCCACCCATTCGTCGGGCCGCCCTCGGCAACGATGCGGGCATCTACGGCGCCGCATATCTGAGCGACATGTAGCGCGGTTTCCGCGTCAACCGGCGGCCTGCCGCAGCGGCGGGCCGCCTTTTTTGCCCATCGTACCATAAGCGCGGGGCGCGCAGGCCCCGCGGCACAATTCCGGCCTTCTTCACGGTTCCCCTGCCGGTGGCGTTCCGTCTTTTTATGTTCCATGCGCGGCTGCCCTACGACCATTCGCGCCGCAACTCCGTTGCCGGCTCAACCATCCTCCGCGTGCGCCGCAATCCATCGCAGACGTTTTGGACGGCCGGTCGCTTGCGCCGGGGTCCCGTGCGCAGCCCGCTCTCGCAGCGCCGATCGCCCCGGTTTCCGCCCGCGTGCGCGCCCTGCCTGCGTTGTCATGCGACCGGCCTTACGCCGGATACCGTCGTCCGGCGGTCAACGCCCTTCGACGGGGGAGCTGCGCGGCGCTGCGACCGGCCTTGCGCCGGATACCGTTGTCCGGCGGTCAACGCCCTTCGATGAGGGGCTGCGCCCTTCGGCGGAGGACCGCGTGGTACTGCGACCGGCCTTACGGCGGATACCGTCGCCCGGCGGTCAACGCCCTTCGATGAGGGGCTGCGCGGCGCTGCGACCGGCCCTCTTCGATCTTCCATGCCCATATCCCATTGCTTTCCAGACGCTCCCAAAACAACCGTAAAATTTATTACAAACCGTCTTGACAAAACCATCACTACTGAATATAATTCAATAGTGAACAGAAAACGAGCGCGTGGGGCGCTCGCCGTGCGGGAAGGAGGGCCGCTGCTTATGAATTCGCAATACAAAAAGGGCGTGCTGGAGCTTTGCGTACTGTCGCTGCTGCGGGAGAAGGACCGCTACGGTTATGAGATATCGGACTGCCTGTCCCGGCGGATCGACATTGCGGACGGCACGGTTTATCCCATTTTACGCAAGCTCAAGAGCGACGGCCTGCTGACGACCTATCTGCAGGAGGAGAGCGGGGGGCCGCCGCGCAAATATTATTCCCTGACGCGGCTCGGCCGCGAAACCTTTGAGCGGGATCGGGCGGAATATCTGCGGTTTGCGCATGCAATCAGAACGTTGCTGGAGGAGAAGAACGATGACGAAGCATGAATTTCTGGAACGGTTTTCCCGTGAGCTGACGCATAACGGCGTTGCCGACGTAGCGGACATCGTCGAGGAGTACGAACAACACTTTGCTTTCCGGCTGGCCGATGGCTTTGCCGAGGAGGAAATTGCCGCAAAGCTTGGCGACCCGGCGGCGCTTGCCGCGCAATTTTGCGGCGCCGCGGCGACTGCAAAGCGCCGCGGCGGGCGGCAGCCATAGTGGAACTGATCGCAACGGGTTTTGCGGCCGGCGTGTTTTTCCTGCTGCTGGCGGCCTGGGGCGTCGCGCTGGCCTGCCTGTCGCTCGGCGCGCTGGCGCTTGCCGTCTGTATGATCGGCGGCTTTGGCCCCTGGCAGGCGGTGACGCCCATGCCGGCCGGCTGCGCGGCCGTATTCGGCGCGGCGCTGGCGGCGCTGGCGGCGGCTGGCTGCGTCTATTTCTTGGCCTTTTTGCGCCAACTGACGCGGGCTTACGGCCGCTTCCACCGCAACACGATGGCCGCCGCTACCGGCCGGGCGACGTTGCCGCCGCTGGCCTGCCATCCCAACTTTCAACCGCGTGCGAAGCGCCGCCTGCGCTGCGTGACGCTGGTTGCCCTGGCGGCGTTCGCTTCGCTCTGCATCGCCGCCATGCTCGTTGCGGCGTTCAGCGCCGGCGCTGTGGAATTCTGGCATGCCTGGGGCTGGTTCGGGTATATTGCGTAGGGAGGGCGCCGGCATGAAAACGATCGTGATGACCGGCGCCACGTCCGGCATCGGGCTGGAAACGGCGTATCTGCTGGCGGGGCTGGGCTTTCGGATCATCGGCGTCGGCCATACGCCGGAGCGATGCGCCTGTGCCGAACGGAAGCTCCGCGATGCGATGCCGGAGGCGTCCGTCTCGTTCTATGCTGCGGATCTGATGCAGCGGCGCGAGGTGATGCGCCTTGCCGCCCTGCTGCGCGACGATTTGGATCGGACGGGCGACGGCGCCCTGTATGCGCTGATCAACAATGCCGGCTGTGCGCGCGCAAGGTATATGACGACGGAGGACGGCTTTGAGCAGCAGTTCGCGCTCAACTATCTGTCCGGGTTTCTGCTCACACACGAGCTGCTGCCCCGGTTGTTGCAGGCCGGCGGTTGCGTCATCATGACCTGCAGCCAGTCGCACAGGGGCGTGCGCGTACACTGGGAGGACGTGATGCTCTGCAACGGCTACAATCCGCTCTTGGCCTACAAACAGTCGAAACTGTGCCAACTGTTGTTTGCCAGAGGACTCAACGGGCGTTTTGCATCGTCCGGCCTGCGCGCGTACGCCGTTGACCCGGGACTTGTGAACACGGAGATCGGCTGCAAGGCTGGCGGCGTGGTGCGCATGGTCTGGCGCCTGCGCCGGCGCGCCGGCGTGTCGCCGTCCGTGCCCGCGCAGATCTTTGCACGCCTGTGCCGGGCGGGCGCGCCGCCGGACGGGCTGTACCACGATCTCAACGGCGCAAAACGATACAGCGGCCAGGTGACCGACGAAAATGCCGGCCGGCTGTTCGCGCTGAGCGAGCGGCTTTGCGGCGTGCAGTATGGGGAGGCGTGCGCATGAATGTGGCGATTACCGGCGCGGCCGGCGGGCTGGGGCGCGCGCTGGCCGTGGAATGCGCCCGCCGGGGTTACCGCCTGTTCCTGACCGATGTGAATGACGCCGCCCTGCGCTGTATCCAGACGGGGCTGGAACGCCGGTTCGGAACCGCTGTGACGGCGCAGGCATGCGACCTGACCGACAGCGCGGGCGTGGACGCGATGCTGCGCGCGCTCGATGGCAGCCATATGTGGTTCGACATGCTGCTCAATGTGGCGGGCATGGACTGCGAGGGTGCCTTTTTGAGACGGGAGCGCGAGGCGCTCGTGCGCGTCGTGACGCTCAACGACGCCGCCACCCTGCGCATTACCCATGCCATATTGGAGCGGCGCAGACAGGGCGGGCGCTTTTCACTCGTATTTGTATCGAGCATGGCGTCTCTGTTCCCCATGCCGCTCAAGGCCACCTATGCGGCGTCCAAGCGCTTTTTGCTGGACCTGGCCACCGCCCTGCGGCGCGAGCTGAAGGGGCAACGGGTGGATGTGCTGGCGCTGTGCCCCGCGGGCCTGGCCACCAACGACGAGGCCGTCGCCGCCATCGACGCACAGGGCGTCCTTGGCGATCTGACGACGATTCCGCTGGAGCGCGTGGCGCACAGGACGGTTACGCTCGCGCTGCGCGGCCGTGCGCGATATGTCCCGGGCGCGTTGAACCGGGCCGTCTGTGCGATTGGCCGCCTCGTTCCGCGCGACTGGGCGGCTGCGGCCGTCTACCGCCGATGGCGCGGCGCACAGCAGAAATGGCTGGAAGGGGAAGGGGCGCATTGAACGGCATGCGGCGATTCTGTCAAAAACAGGCAGCGAAAAAGCGGCGGGTTTCTGGCCCGCCGCTACGCTATGCCGGCCTGTGCTGTGTGGCGATGACGTCCGCGTCCGTACCGCATACGCTGCGGATGATCACATCCCCCATGCGGATCGGCGGTTGCGCCGTATGGGCGGCGATGGCTGCCAGGCAGTCGAAGATCAGCCGCTTGTCGACTGGGCGGCTGGTCTTGACGGCGAGCGGAACACGCGATCCGGCCACGGGGCAGAGCGCCGTCACCACGCGCCTGGGATTTGTCAGTTCCTCGCGCGCATAGCGTTCCCCCACGCGGCAGGTGAAGCCCTCCACGCGCAGCACGCTGTCGCCTTCCATCTCGGCCGTTATCCGGCATCCCATCGGGCAGCCGATGCAGGTCAGCTCTTTTTTCATGCTTCCATCACCTCGATCTCGATGGACGAAACGTCGTTGCCGAGCGCCGCAAGCGCCGCCCTTGGCAGCGTCAGGGTTGCCATTTCGCCGGGGGCAAGGATGCGCGCGCGTTTTCCCTGCAGGATGATATCGCCCGCACGGGCGACGATGGAGGCGTTGCGGTAGACGCCGCGCGGACGGAACATCAGTTGCACGTCCGCCTCCGGCGCGCGCGTGATCTGCTGCGGCACGGCGGCGGTGACGCCGTGGCCCATGCGCACGGTCATCCGCTCGGAGCCGGCTGGCAGCGATCCGGCGGCAAAGCGGGCGGCGTTGCGGCCGGCAAGGGCCGCTTCCGCGGACACAAAGTCCACAAGGTCGTGCACATGCAGCACGTTCCCGCAGGCGAACACGCCCGGAACGCTTGTTGCCAGCCGGTCGTCCACGGCTGCTCCGCCGGTATCCGGCGAGAGCGCGACGCCCGCCATCGTGGAGAGCTCGTTTTCCGGGATCAAACCCACCGAAAGCAGCAGCGTATCGCAGGCGATGTCGCGCTCGGTACCGCCGATGGGGCGCAGGTCGCCGCCGACGCGCGCGATTGTCACGCCCGAGACCCGCTCGCGCCCGTGGATGTCCACGACCGTATGGCTGAGCAACAGTGGGATGTCAAAGTCGTCCAGGCACTGCACGATGTTGCGCTTGAGGCCGGAGGAATAGGGCATCAGCTCGACGCACGCTTCGACCTTCGCGCCCATGCAGGTCATGCGGCGCGCCATGATGAGGCCGATGTCGCCGCTGCCGAGAATCACCACGCGCTTTCCGGGCAGGAGCCCCTCCAGATTGACGAGCCGCTGCGCCGTGCCGGCGGTGTAGACGCCCGCGCAGCGCCAACCCGGGATGGCGAGCGCACCCCGCGGCCGTTCCCGGCACCCCATGGCGAGCACCACGGCGCCGGCATGAACGTGAAACAGCCCCTCGCTGCGCGATACGCAGGTGATCGTCCGGTCCGGCGTGAGGGCGAGCACCGTCGTGCCGCAGGCGTACGGGAGGCGCGCCGCCGTCACCCGGTCGATATAGCGCTGCGCGTATTCCGGCCCGGTCAGTTCTTCGGAGAACGTGTGCAGACCGAAGCCGTTGTGGATGCACTGGCGCAGGATACCGCCGAGCGTCTCCTCGCGTTCGAGGATCAGGATATCGTCACAACCCGCCTCCCGCGCGGCGAGCGCCGCGGCAAGCCCGGCGGGGCCGCCGCCGATGACGGCCAGTGCCACTTCACGCATGCGGCGCTCCCTCCTTTTCAACCCCTTCAAACAGTTCGCCCACGAGCAGGCGGGAGTCCCCGCCGCACTTGGTCACCTCCGTCGGCGGGATGCCCAGCTCTTCGGACAGGATCTCGATCGTGCGTGGCGTGCAGAACCCGGCCTGGCACCGGCCCATGCCGGCGCGCGTGCGGCGCTTGACGCCGTCCACGGTGCGCGCGCCCACCGGCCGGCGGATCGCCTCGCGGATCTCCGCTTCCGTGACCATTTCACACCGGCAGACGATGCGGCCGTAGTCCGGATCGGCAGCGATGAGCCGCGCGCGCGCCGCATCGTCAAGGGCGCGGAATTTGACAATGGCATGGCGGATCGGGTCGAAGGCGGGATTCGCCGGCAGCGACAACCGATCCGCAATCTCAGCGGCAAGCTCCCTGCCGATGGCAGGCGCGCTGGAAAGCCCGGGCGATTCGATGCCCACCGCGTCGAAAAACCGTTCCGCATCCGGCGCCTCCCCCAGCACGAAATCGTCGCGGTCACAGTGCGCGCGCAATCCGGCAAACGTTGTGATCGCGTTGCGCACGGGCAGATCGTTCCATGTGCGCCGGGCGCGCTCGAGCACGCGCGCTAACCCCTCTGCGGTTGTGCGCGTATCCTCCCGGTCCGGGATGTCGTCCGCCGTCGGGCCGACGAGCAGGGTCCCGTCCACCGTGGGCGTGACGACGACGCCCTTGCCCATCCGTGTGGGAAGCTGGAATACGGTGGACTGAAAGCAGCCGGAAAGCGTTTTGTCCAGCAGATAGTATTCGCCGCGCCGCGGGATGATGGAGATGGGGTCGCCCGACACCATGTTGTGCAGCTCGTCCGAGTGGACGCCGGCGCAGTTGACCACGGCGCGGGAGAAGAACACGCCCGCCCCGCTGTCCACGCGCCAGTTGCCGTCCGACATGCGCCAAACGCCCGTTACGGGTGCGTTGCGCAGGAAACGGACGCCGTTGGCCGCCGCATTCTCGGCGTAGGCCTGCGTCAGCTCGTAGGGGCAGCAGATGCCGCCCGCCTCCACGAGCAGCGCCTCGCAAGCCTCCCGGCCGATGTGCGGCTCGCGGCGGTGCAGTTCGTCCCGCGAAAGGATGGACAGCCCGGTCACGCCGTTGGCCCTGCCGCGCGCGAGCAGCGCCTCGAGCGCGGGACGGTCGCCCGGCGAAAAGGAGATGACAAGCGAGCCGTTTCGGATAAACGGAACCTCGAGCTCGCCGCATACCTCCGGAAACAGCCGGTTGCCGCGCACGTTGAAGCGCGCCTTGTTCGTGCCGGGCAGCGCGTCGTATCCGCCATGCACGATGGCGGTATTGGCCTTGCTCTGGCCGTTGCAGATATCCGCGGTTTTTTCCAGCAACAGCACGTCCGCCCGCCGCCGGGACAATTCCCGCGCCACCGCGCATCCGATCACACCGCCGCCGACGATGATCACATCCAGTACCGGTTCCATGTGTCCTCGCTTTCCGATCCGTTATGCGTGCGCCCAGCCGAACGAACAGCGCACGGCCTTGTTCCAGCCGTACAGACGTTCGCTCCGTTCCGCGTCCCCCATGGCCGGCTCAAACACGCGGGGCGTCCCCATGTTCTGCCTGAGCGCGTTTTGGCCGCTCCAGAACCCAACGGCGAGACCGGCCAGATAGGCCGCGCCGAGCGCCGTCGTTTCCGCACAGGCGGGGCGCAGCACCGGCGCGCCGATGATATCCGCCTGGAACTGCATCAAAAAGTCGTTCGCACATGCGCCGCCGTCCACGCGCAGCGCGCACAGGCGGATGTGCGCATCCTCCTCCATGACGCGCAGCACGTCGGCCGTCTGATATGCGAGTGATTCGAGCGTGGCGCGCACGATATGGTCGCGCGTAACGCCGCGCGTCAATCCCACGATGCAGCCACGCGCGTACTGATCCCAGTGCGGCGCGCCGAGCCCTACGAATGCGGGCACCACAAAACAGCCGGCCGTATCCGGCACACGGCGCGCGCACGTTTCCGACTCGGCGGCCGAACCGATGAGGCCCATCTCGTCGCGCAGCCACTGGATGGCGGCGCCCGCAATGAAAACGGACCCCTCCAGCGCATACTGCACGCGCCCGTCGATCCCCCAGGCGATTGTCGTCACCAGCCCGTTCGGGGAAGCGGTGGGCGTTTCTCCCGTGTTCATGAGCAAAAAGCAGCCCGTACCGTAGGTGTTCTTTGCCTCGCCGGGCGCAAAGCAGGTTTGCCCGAACAGCGCCGCCTGCTGGTCGCCAGCCACGCCGGCGATGGGAATTGGCGCACCGAACCACTGCGGGTCGGTCTCGCCGAACGAGCCGGCAGAGGGGCGGACCTCCGGGAGCATACAGCGCGGGATGCCCATCTCCCGTAAAAGGTCGTCGTCCCATTGGAGCGAGTGGATGTTGAACAGCATCGTGCGCGAGGCGTTGGAGTAATCGGTCGCATGTACGCGGCCGCCGGTCAGGCGGTAGACGAGCCAGGTATCGACCGTGCCGAAGAGCAGCTCGCCCCGCTCGGCGCGCGCGCGCGCGCCCGGCACGTTTTCCAGCAGCCAGCGCAACTTGGTGGCGGAAAAATAGGCGTCGAGCAGCAACCCGGTCTTGGCGCGAATCGGGTCCGACAGGCCGGCCACGCGGAGCGCGTCGCAGTAGGCGGCGGTGCGGCGGCACTGCCAGACGATGGCGGGGGCGATGGGTTCGCCGGTACGCCTGTCCCAAACGATGGTGGTCTCGCGCTGATTGGTTATGCCGACGGCGGCGATGTCGGCCGGTGCAGCGCCGATGCGCTCCATGGCTTCGCGCGCCACCGCAAGCTGCGTATCCCAGATCTCCCGCGCATCGTGCTCCACATAGCCCGGCGCGGGGTAGTACTGCGGAAATTCCCGTTGCGCCACGCTGCACATCCGGCCCTGTCTGTCAAACAGGATGCAGCGGTTGCTCGTCGTTCCCGCGTCGAGCGCCATCATGTATTTTGCCAAGCGTCCTCACCCCCGGATGGTCTTTAATTCCATTATAATTCCGCCCGTGCGGCGGCGCAAGAGCCGCGGGGATTGCAAGAGGGCGCGGCGGGCGGTATACTCTAATCAAGAGCAAAGGAAGGGACGCGATCGATCATGGACGAGTTGCGCGACAAGCAAGGGCGTACCGAAGAGGAATTTTTGCGGACCTATCGGGCCGATCGATATCCGCGGCCGTCCGTCACGGCGGATATCATGCTGCTTTCGGAGACGGTTGCAGGCGTGGAGGTGCTCCTGGTCCGCCGCGGCGGTCACCCGTTCCTCGGCTGTTGGGCGCTGCCGGGCGGCTTCGCCGGCCCGCAGGAGAGCGTGGACGAGGCTGCCGCAAGGGAGCTGCAGGAGGAAACGCATGTATCCGGCTTGCCGCTCTTTCCGCTCATGCTGTGCAGCCGGCCGGGACGCGATCCGCGGGCGTGGACGATTTCGCAGGCGTATCTGGCGCTTGTCGGACCCGGCAACCTCTCGTCCGTACGGGCGGATGACGATGCGGCCGACGCCCGCTGGTTCTCTCTCACCCGCACGGGCGCGTTGCCGGATGTCACGCTGACGCTCGCGGCCGAAGGCGTGGCGCCCCTCGCACCCCGGCTCCATGCCGTGCCGCACGACACGCCGTTTGGACGCACCTGGGCGATCGACGTGACGGAGCCCGGCGGCATCGCTTTCGACCACGCCGCCATTCTCCTGCGCGGCCTGCTCGCCTACGAGGCGCGAAACCGGGGCTGACGCCGGGATCGATCCGGAACGATTCCCCTGCAGGCGCTTCCCCGCTTCCGATGCGGGCGCCAGCCTTGCGGATTCCCAATCAGGAAAGGAGGAAGGGCATGTACGAACTGATCCGGGTAGCCGGAGAGACCTATTATATTCAGAGCCCGGCAAAGATCGGCCTTGTCAGGCTGAACGAGCGGGAGGTCTGCCTGATCGACAGCGGGAACGACAGAGATGCGGGGCGCAAAATCCGGCAGTTGCTCGACGCAAACGGCTGGAAGCTCACGGCGATCTACCACACGCACTCCAACGCCGACCACATCGGCGGCAGCCGGTATCTGCAGGGGCAGACGGGTTGCCGCGTATATGCCCCGGACATCGAGTGCGCGTTTGTCCGGCACCCCATTCTGGAGCCCTCTTTTCTGTACGGCGGTTATCCGTGCAACGATCTCAGACACAAGTTCCTGCTGGCGCAGGAGAGCGACGCGGCGTATCTGACGGCGGACGACCTGCCGGTCGGGTTTGAAATGTTCGATCTGCCCGGACACTTTTTCAGCATGGTGGGCTTTCGCACGCCGGACGACGTGGTGTTCCTCGCCGATTGCCTGTCCAGCCGCGAGACGCTGGACAAATACGGGATTGGCTTTATCTATGATGTCGGCGCCTATGTCCAGACGCTTGAAAGGGTCATGGGCATGAAGGCGCGCTCGTTCGTCCCGTCCCATGCCGAGGCCACCGCGGATATCGCCGGCCTGGCGCAGTACAACATCGACAAGGTGCGCCAGATCGCCGATCGGATCGTGGCTATCTGCGATGAGCCGCGTTGCTTTGAGCATATCCTGCAACGGCTGTTTGTCGCCTACGATCTGCGCATGAGCTTTGAACAGTATGCGCTTGTCGGCAGCACCGTTCGATCCTATCTCGCCTGGCTGAAGGACGAGGGGCGGCTGACGGTCGTGTTCGAGGACAATCTCCTGCTCTGGCGCAGGGCCTGACGTCCCGCAGTGCCGCCGCGGCCCGCCTGCGCCCGTGGTGGCAGAGGGCGGCGGCAGGCAGTGCAGCGTGCGGCGTGCGGCGCGCCGCTTAGTCCAGATCCCCGTTGAAATAATCGCTGTCGAGCTGTTTAATCCGATAGACCGCCCGGGTGGACAGATCGTATGCGATCATCAGCTTTGCAAGCAAATCCCCGTCCACCAGGACGATCTTGGTTGTGTGCTGCTTCTCGGCATAGGCGACGGCTTCCCTGGTGAACTGCGCCGTGGTGATGAAGAGCCCCTTGCCGGCGCCCTGCCCGGCCAGCGCCCCTACGAACTTCTGTATTTCCGGCCTTCCGATCGACGTTGTTCGATCCCGGCGCTTGGCCTGAATATAGATCAGGCTGAATCCCAGCTTGTCCTCCCGAATAATGCCGTCGATCCCCTCGTCCCCGGACTGGCCCACAACCATCCCGGCGTCTTCTACGGAACCGCCGTACCCCATGCTGCGCAGCAGCCGGACAACGAGCCGCTCAAAAAAGGCGGGGGGCTGCTTGGCGATTTCCGAAAGAAGCTCGTCGGCCAGCGCGTGGTTGATCTGGCGGAAAGCACGGTCAAAGATATCCTGCGGCGACTGCCCGTCCGCGTTTGCCGGCGGGAGCGCCTTTGACGGCGCGGAATCGGCGCGTATGAACTGTCGAAAGGAATCAAATTGCTCCAGGAAAGCATTGTCAATGCTTGGCGGATTGGATTCGAGAACCCGCTTCCCCAGCTCCGTGAGCTGCAAAATCCCGCGCCTGGGGCTTGTCAACAGTCCGGCTTTTTTTAGATAGGTACGGGTCCAGCCGACGCGATTGTCAAAGACGGCCTGCCGACCGCTGGGAAGCAGCTCCTGCCGCTCCGCCTCGCTGACGGAAAGCCGAACGGCTATGGCGTCCCGGACTTCCCGGCTTCCGTGCGGCTGCATATCCGCCAGACAATCTAGGAGTACGCGATACATTTCATCATACTTTGGAATGGCCATCGATTCAACCTGCTTTCCATAAACTGTTGTTAATCGTTTCGATTTGGGCGCTTGGGCCCGCCGACCCGGACTGCAAACAAGGATACAACAGGCCGCATCGGCGCCCAGATACTTTGGACGAATAATGAGACGACGGGGTTCAGATTGCACCGTTTTTTCATTTTCTATTTTACATTTTTTGGTTTTCTTGTCCAGTTTATATTTGAAAACGGATAACCTGCGAGTCTGCATAAATACAGGATTTCTAACAAAAACACCATTGTTGCCAAAACCTTAGGGGATCAGATAGCTGGGATTTACAAATCAGCAATAATAAATCGGAGCACCCCAAATGACACTCCGCATGGTCCGAGTGTCATTAAAGGATCTGTGGAAATCCAGTAATATCAATAGTTTGCAAGCAGCAAGCAAGGCTTTCATCCCAAAAAGAAACGTGGACC